>VRUI01000133.1:0-256 GCA_019456225.1 Planctomycetota bacterium
AAAGGCACTAGGCATAAGGGGTGGAATCGGCTTGGCCGAGGCTTATAAAACAAAAGATATTTTAGCCGCAGATTTCGCAGATTACGCAGATTTTTGGGTTTGGGGATTTGTGACTTTTTTTAATTTATGGGTATAGTAGTTGCTGGAGTCAGCGAATTTTTTGCCACGAAGGAAACTAAGATTTAAATATAGATTAAAATAATAAAATCAAAAACAAAAGATTTCACCACGAAGATCACGAAGGACACGAAGGCTT
>VRUI01000133.1:266-2222 GCA_019456225.1 Planctomycetota bacterium
GAAAAGGTTCCAGGAACCTTTAGTTATCTAGACGTTTTTAATTTCCTCTCCGCCTTCTTCTGTCTTTCTGCTTCCTGATTTTTTCTATTTTTTTTGCTTGAGGGCTTTCTTTTCCAAGTAATTTATTCTCCAGCAGTTCACACATTTGCTTTCTCGCATAATAACGGTTCAGTGGCTGGGTGCGGCTCTTTTGAACCTTCACTGACAACCCGCTGGGAATATGTTTTAAATGCACACAGGTAGAACTTTTATTAACTTTCTGGCCGCCGGGGCCACTGCTACGAACGAATTTTTCTTCAATATCATTCTCAAGCAGATTGCAGTTATGCATACGCCGCGCAAGCTCGCGGGATTTCCGTTCTGTAACGCCAAAATTAATCATATAAGAAATTCAATAGTTAGCCGCCCATTCGACTTCGCTAAATCACCTATCCCCCCAAAAAGAAACCCGGTTCAATACTGTTCGGAACCCATTTTGTACCTTTTTTGATATTTTAAATATTTTCAGAAAATCCGCATTTTAGACTTGCGCGATCCACTACTTATAGTAAAATTTATTGCTATGAGACCAACACGCAAGAAAATCAAAGACAGTGAGCTTAAGGGCTTTAAATATCTCAAGGCAACCTTGAAAATGCTGGAACGTCTTCATGATGCTGGCTGTGAGGGTGATATTGCCGGCAATCGCATTCTTCACATGGACCAGTACGCCGCGCTGATTCTGTTTTACATGTTCAATCCGATTTGTACTTCACTTCGGTCCATTCAGCAGATAAGCGAACTTAAAAAAGTTCAAAAGCAGTTCGGCGCAGCACGCGCATCTTTGGGAAGTCTTTCAGAAGCGTCGACAGTATTTGACAGCAAACTTCTTAAAGAAATCATCGCCGAGCTTTCTAAAAAACTAAACAATGTTTCGCGTATCCAGGGCTTTGATAACTCGACAGGAATACTCACCGCCGTCGATGGTTCTGTGATAGAAGCAGCCGGTGATGTAGCATGGGCATTATGGCGAACAGATCGCAACGCGATCAGAGTACACTGCCAGTATGAGATACTTAGAGGCGTTCCTGTTGATATTGAAGTAACAGATGCAAACACCAGTGAAAAGGCTGTTCTGGCCGCTAAACTGCAACCAAACAGGATTTATGTCACTGACCGCGGTTATGCCAAATACGGTTTGCTGCAGGAAATAATGAACATCAAAAGTTCATTCGTATGCCGCATTCGTGACAACGCTGTATATAAGATCAATGAGGATAAACCGTTAAGTGACAAGGCAGTTAAAGCAGGAGTTGTCTTTGACAAGATCGTTAATCTTGGCAGTGACCCGAAAAAGTTGATACTTGATAACATTCGTATCGTTGCTGTCAAATGCAATCCTAAACCTCAGAACTGTCGCTCCGGAGGAAGGGGCGGACCCAAGCAGGGAGAAATAATACTGATAGCGACGGACCGTCTCGATCTTGAAGCGGAAACTATAGCTGCAATTTTTGAGAACCGATGGACAATAGAGATTTTTTTCCGCTTCTTCAAACACATACTCGGCTGCCGCCATCTGATCAGCCACAACAAAAACGGCATCGAGATACAAATGTACATGGCGATAATCGCCTGCATGCTGATAAACTTATGGACCGGCAGAAAACCTACGCTGAGAACGTATGAGATGATTTGCTGGTACTTCGTGGGGATGGCCGACCTGGAAGAATTAGAGGCCCATATAGCCACGCAAAAAAATCAAGACTAACACATCAAAGGCGGGCGTACCCAAAACCGAAGCCTGAATCAATGCTGCGCAAAAGTAGCTTGCAAGCACTCCGGCGCCGCCATAAAATCAACAAAAGAAACCCAAACACTATATGAATTCACCAAAGAGCAAATATCGTGCCGAACAGTATTGTGTCTGACCCTTTTAATTTTCTCTTTTAATTTTCCCTAAGTTTAACCGAAAGGTTT
>VRUI01000134.1 GCA_019456225.1 Planctomycetota bacterium
GCGATCCGGGGCCGCGGCCAGGACTTCTCCAACGCGCTCGGAGAGCTCGAACCGACCTTCGTCGAGCTGGACCGGCTATTCCGCGTCCTCGACACCCAGCGGCGCGCGGTCGGCCGGCTCTTCCGCGACGGCGCCGTCACCCTCCGGGCGCTGCGCGGCCGCCGGGGCGAGCTGGCCAACCTGGTCCGCAACGGCAACGCCGTCTTCGAGACGACGGCGGCGCGCGGCCGCGACCTCGAAGCCCTCTTCCGCGTCCTCCCGACCTTCCTCGACGAGTCGAAGCTGACCCTCGATCGCCTCAAAGCCTTCGCGCTCAACACCGACCCGCTGATCCTGCAGCTCATGCCCGCCGCCCGCCAGCTCTCGCCGACCCTGAACGCCCTCGCGAAGCTGGCGCCACAGGCGAAGGGCCTCTTCGAAGGCCTCTCCGTCGTCATCGACCGCGCGCCGACCGCCTTCCCGGCCCTGCGCAAGCTCATCCGCGACGATCTGCCGCCGCTGCTGCGGGCGCTCGACCCGTTCCTGCGCAACCTCAACCCGATCCTCGCCGGCCTCGGCCTCTACAAGCACGAGATCACCGCCGTGATCGCCAACGTCGCCGCGGCGACCAACGCCGTCCTGCCCACGAACGCCAAGGGCCAGCAGATCCACTATCTCCGCGCGCTGGGCCCGTTCGGCCCGGAATCGCTGGCGACCTTCTCCAACCGCCTCACCACCAACCGCAACAGCGCCTACAGCCAGCCGCGCGCCGCCAGGCGCCTCGCCAGCGGCCTGCTCAACTTCGACACTCGCCAGTGCAGCTCCGGGATCACCGCCTCGCTCGATCCCGACACACCCAACGACCCCAGCTTCAACGCCCGCACCGACGGCGACGTCGAAGAGGCGACGGAGCTCTTCGAGCGGCTCAAGCAGTACGCCTACGCCGACCAGGAAAACTCCGGCTCGATCCCCGCCCCCGGCTGCAGCCAGCAGGCCCCGTTCGAACCGATCTACGGCGGCGGTCCGGCGACCACCTACCAGCACAGCTTCGAACAGGGCGGATAGCCCGTCGCGCGAAGGACCGTTCCAGAGCCCGCTGGAAGGGCGCGAAAAGGGCGGCCCGCGCGGGCCGCCCTTTCCCCCCTCTCTCGTCCTGAGTGAAGCTGAGGCGCCTCGCGCCTACTTCTTCGGCCTGCAGGGCCGGATCACGGTGCCGATGAGGCGCGACCCGTCCTTGAACGAGAAATTCCCCCGGGCGAAGATGCGCCCGTCCGGGCATTTCGCCAGCGTGTAGCTCTGCTTCTTGCCCTTGTACATGAACTTGCGGTTGACGGTGAGGCTGAAGCTGATCAGCGAGCCGCTGCCGCCGGCGACCGTCGGGATCGGCGATTCCGTGTGGATCCCGAAGCGGCCCTTCTTGACCCTGGTGATCTTGACCGGCGTGACGAGCGCGGTCGGCGCCGGCACCGCGACGTAGGCGTGGATCAGCAGCAGCGTCGTCTTGCCCTTGACGCCGCCGTTGAAGAGGACCAGCGGGCCTTCGGCGGTGAACGGCTTCTGTTCGGGGAATTCCACCTCAACTTTGACCTTGCCCTTGCCCACGATCGCCTTCTTGCAGGCGGCCTTCGCGGCTTTGGTGTCGCGCGCCTCGAGCTGGCCCCGCTTGCAGACCGGCAGGCCCTTGGCATGGACCGCGGTGTTCTTGTCGAATTCGGCGATGACGGTCTTCGTCACCGGCGGGTGGCTGCCGTCGACGGTCGCGATGCTGCCGTTCACCCTGACCTTGATCGGCGTCAGCTTCTTCTTCGACAACGCTTTCGGCGAAAACCCGCCGTTGATCTTGAGGACCAGGTTGCCTGCCCGGATCACGGTCGGCTTCGCGGCGACGGCGACGGCGGCGACCGCGACGGCGAAAGCCGCGCTGAGGGCGAGTGTCCAAATCAAACGCTTGCGCATGTCCCTTCTCTCCTTTGCGGCCTGCCCGTCCCGAGCCCCGGCCATTGGGAAAAGCTTTGGTCTATCTCTCCAGGGGCCAAATTACCAGCATCGGCTGCTAGATAAACCCATGCACTCACAGAAAAGAGCGGCTTAACACGCCGCGGGCAGATGAATCATTCATCTAGCGCTCCAGCA
>VRUI01000022.1 GCA_019456225.1 Planctomycetota bacterium
AACAATACCGCATATTTAAAGCTTTTTGGTAAACCTGAAAGCCTCAAAATCACAATATTTTTATACATGCCAATTGACATATATCTATGAAGCAGCAAGCAAACGACACCGAAAATCACGAAGTTTGGCGGTTCAGGTCACCTACCTTAGAAACCGTAAAAACAATCGAAAAAGTCATTCATAAATACAGCGGGAAATTCAAGAAAACACAACTTTGGCAAAAACTCCCCAGGAAAGTTATGTGGCCTACTTATCTTATAATTTTAGAATACCTGGAGGAAATAAATCGGATCGTTATTTCAGCTAACGGCGTCATCACATACATCTGGAATCCTGAGCTAGCAAAGCGGTATCTTGAGAGCAAACACCTCCATTACGATAATGCAAAGTCAGCGACTTAGGAACATTTAAATAATGTAGATTACTTTTATTTTCATAATGGTGAAAAACGAAGAATTACTAAAACTGAAAAAGAAGATCGATGAGCAAAGGCAAACAATCGAAATGCTATCTAATAAGAAAATCGTCAAAGGTCTTATTTCCGCAGTTGAAGATGTCAAAAACGGCAACTATCTTGTCATGACTAATTACTAAATTTTTGGTCGAATTCCTTTTTGACATTTCTTAAATAACCGAAAAGTTTCTGATATGCTTTAGATTTCTTGTAATTACTTTTATGATGCAATACAATTCCTAACAAGAAAACAATAATCACATCGTCAGTTCGTATTCCATAAACTCTATATTTGCTGCCAATTTTAATTTCAAAAAAACCTTCATTTTGAAATTTCATGGATTGGGCTATGTCTGGATTGTCTAATAGCTTCTTAACTTTTTTTTCAACAGCCACAATCGCAGAGTTGTCTTTTAATTTATATAAGCTGTCCAGATAAGTCTTCGTCACAATCATCTTGACCTTTTTCATAATGTAAATCAGATGTTCTTCTTTTTAATGTTTTAGGTGACAAATGATTATTTTCAGAATAGAACCACTTTAGAAAAAGTTAGATTCTGTCATTGAGCGAATTAAAGAAAAGCCCATATTTGGTCAGCCAATCGCTAAACGACTAATCCCAAAAGAATACAAGAAAAAAAGTGGTTGATAATGCATTCTGGGTTGAGTTAAGCAAGGGAAGGGGCTGGCGGCTGATTTATTCATTGAAGTCATTTTCAGAAATTGAAATTGTTGCGATTATTTTAGAATGGTTTACTCGTCATAAGGACTATGGAAGGAGATTTGGGTATGAATAAGGCTCAATGATTATAACTTCCGCGACGCATTAATTGTTCATAGTGCTAGAGACGACCTTGCACCGGAGCCATTCTAAAAAACCATAGCCCCTTCCTCGGATACTCTTGCCAGAAGAAAATTATTATCTGGATATTTCATTTGGGTCTGACTGACAATCTCTATAACATCCTTACCAGAGGCAATTATACGCTTGTCGCATAATACAATCCATTTACCTTTGAACTTTTCCAGGTTCGCAGTCAAATAAGCAGAATAGTTTTCATCGTCCTTAGCCATATAGAAGAATAGAGCCAACCGTTTATAAATCTTTCAGCCGCTAGATCCCAACAGACCGCTAATGTTCATGGTTATCGTAATGGAGATGTTTTTTTGCAAGATACATTTTTGCTAACTCTGGATTCCAGATGTATGTGATAACACCGTTACCTGAAATAACGATTCGATTTATTTCTTCCAGATATTCTAAAATCACAAGATAGGTAGTCCACATAACTTTCATGGGGAGTTTTTGCCAGAGTTGTGTTTTCTCGAATTTCCCGCTGTATTTATGAATGACTTTTTCGATTGTTTTTACGGTTTCTAAGGTAGGTGACCTAAACCGCCAAACTCCATGATTTTCGGTATCGCTTACTTGCTGCTTCATAGATATATATCAATTGGCCTGTATAAAAATATTGTGGCATTGGGAGAATTTGCGGAAACGGGTCTCTTATTCTTCTGATTGCCTGATCCGTATTTTTCCGTCAGTCTGGGCAATTAAATCTTTGACTGTATTGATAACTTCCCCCAGACCTTCGTCCTTAATCATTTCTTCCATTTACTAATATTACTGACATCCCTTGAAAGCATTCGACCGATTTACGCTAAATCAAACGCAGAGTAATTCAGTTCAATCGTTTAAATAGTATTTCTTCTCGCAATTCTATCATTAAAACAAAACCGGCTTTAAGCCAAAATCGCATCAGTACTTTAGTACTTTTGATCAACTGACAACTACTCTGTGTTTTATAAAACATAGAAAAATAGCGACACTCCAGAAACAGCGATTTATAGAAAATGTAACAGGTTAGGAAATGACCCGTTGCTACAAAAATGCTAGAATCATTTCTCTAGTTGGAACTGTATTCCCAATTATGATCTTTCAGGGTATTTCCGCCGTGGGAAACCCTCGACGGTAACGAAATACCTCCCGGAAAACCCTCACAGCTTTAATAATTAAATCGCCTTTCATAATTCTTATGATCCATCCAATCCAGGACTATGGAAACAATAAGAATTTTGTTATTTTCGATTGAGTACAACAACCTCCATGCATTAGGCAAATTATATTTCCATATATTTTTGATTTTATATTTTTTGGCATAAGACTTTGGAATCAATTGTTTTGGGATTTGAGTTCCGCAGAAAGCGTCCTCCTCTATATCTTTGAAAGCTCTGATTAGCCAGGAGTGCAATTTCGTTTGATCTGCGTATTTTGTTAACAACGCATCGAATGCCTTCCGGGTCTTTCTATCCCTGAATTTAATCTTTGAAGGCAGCTTCATTTTCTCCAGAAGAGGTGTTTATCTTTCATGTGCTCATTTGCTTTTTCTGGATAAAATATCCACCCGATCTTGCCCACAGAATCAATAGATATTTTTCGCGAATAAAGCAAATAGTCAATAATGACGCAATATGTTTGATACATCATTTTCTTAGGAAGGTGTTCCCACAAGGCTCTTTTCTTTAACTCACCGTCATATTTTCTTATCGCGTCTTCTACCATCAAAACTGTATCCAGTCTTGGATAACGCAATACTTGCTTTGTTTCCATGTTATATCAATGGATATAACACTATTTAAATCTTTTCGTAAGCATATCCCCCTAAACATTATAGAGCTTCCGGGTGTTCCACGAGGCTCTTTTTTATGCGCATGCAAATGATATTTACAACTTAGGTAACATCTCCATGCATGCAAGGAGGTGTTACCAATTCTAATGAAAGGAATTTTACAAATGAATACGATCCGAGCAAAAGTAAGTGAAAGATTATTATCGAAAGCCAGTAGACTTTTTACCGGCACACTTGAGGGCAGGATAATTGAGGTTCTGCAAAACGCAAGGCGGGCTGGTGCGACGCATGTAAATATTATCAACAAGAACGGTTTCGTTACTGTCTGTGACAATGGCAGAGGTATTGACGATTTCCAGAAATTACTTGACCTCGGCGATTCCGACTGGGACGAGAATATGGAAATGGCTGAAGATCCTGCCGGTGTTGGCCTCTTCTGTCTTTCGCCGCGTGAATTAACAATCTTTAGCGGCAGCAGGAAAGTCTGCATAACCGAGAAGGCCTGGACAGGTGAGCCGATTGAAGTTGTGCAAAATGGCGATTCCGTAAAAGGCACAATTCTTATGTTTAGGGATGAGCTGTGGGAATTTAACACTGTTGAAAAACATGCAGTTTTCAGTGGCTTGACAGTTACGGTTGACCAACAGCAATGTGCAAAAGAAAATTTCTGCTCTGAAGATGCAGCCGATTATCAGGCATTGGGTTGTAAGATTGAAGTGCGGCTTAGGAAAGACCTGAATAACGGGCATACATATTTCAGGCACGGCTGTTATTCCAACGACGTTCTGGTCAACTTCCACGGTCAGGTGATCTCTTTTAGAGATTCACCGGTAAGTGATACGGATATTGCCTTTCTTGTGGATATGACCGGAGAGCCGACAGGTATCAGACTGATGCTTCCGGCACGTACACAGCTTATCGAAAATGATGCATTTGAGCAACTTAAAGCTGCTATTGAAGTTGAGGCCTATCGTTTCATACAGAAACAAAGCTCACATAAGCTGCCCTTTAAGGAATACGAACGTGCCAGAGAACTCGGTATCAATCTGCCTGAGGCTGAGCCTGTGTTTGAAGTAGGTCTTCTGTATGGTGATGTCGTAGAGCCTATAAGGGTAACGAAACCGAAAGATTTGCCTTTAAGTAAATGTTACAGGCTGGGCAAGGATTGCGAGAATAGCTGTGAAACTAACGAAGCTAATGTACATCTACTGGCGGCAACAGGGAAACTCAAAGAACCTTTTGTTCCGGTAAGGATTATTCCTTCTTATGATGGATACATCTGGGCAGACCTTCCAGTGGTAAGCAAAGTTGAAGTAACTGTTGGCAAAGAACTCGGTCACATAGGTATTTTCAGCGAAACACTCGTTGCTGTGGATTCGCTGCAAATAGCAGTGCATACAAGTGATAAAAAGATTTTCAAATCAAATACGCTTATTGCAGTGCTTGAAGAACAGGAAGAAGGCAAAAACTGGGGCTATGTGAATGTATATGTCACGCTTGAGGCCAGGGAAGAACTGAGTGCAACTGACATCTGGTTCCATCTCGGCGGCTGGAATGACGAAGGCGATACTTACGATACGCAGTTGTATTACCTTGAGCAAGATTTGGAAGAGTTCTGGGCAACTATCATCGGACCTGCCGAGTATCTGCGGTCAAAAATACGGGGATGTCTTTCAGGTATAATTAAGGATTGGAAGAAAATAATCTTTGAAGAAGATGGAGCTCTTACGATCCTCTACAAGAATGGAACTGAAAAGGTGTATGAATCTCCGCACGGAAATCCCAATACAACTTAGTTTTAAACAGCAATTCGTAGTTTTAATTCAAATCAAATTAATCAAAAGAAAGTGAGGTTGTAGTATGAAATTATTAACACAGGAAATCAGAAAGAAACTGCCGGCTCTCGGCGGACAGGAAGACAAAGGCGGTAAAGCTATCGTGCAAGTGAAATTCTTTACACCAGATTCAAGCTGGACATGGTACACAACGGAATTCGATGGCGAGGATACATTTTTTGGGCTTGTAGATGGACATGAAAAAGAACTCGGTTATTTCAGTCTATCTGAACTGGAAAGTGTAAACGGTCCGATGGGACTGCCGATTGAAAGGGATTTATACTGGCAACCGAAAACGCTTCAAGAGATTGCACCGGAAATGTTCAAAGACTAAATACTTCCTCCAAACAATCCAATTGAAAGGCCATTCTATGAAATACTGTCATAATACCGTTGCGCGCAGTCCGCCAGAAAAGACAGATATATTACAGGCAAAATCAAATTAAACAAAAACAATTTACCGAAAGGAAAAGTGACATGAAGATAATGTACATTAATAATAGCGGTGGGGGCTTTGCCGATTATATGAATATCGAAGAAGGTACGAGTATTGCAAAGCTCTTTGCGGAAAAAATGCCACACGAAGAAGCTGCCAATTATCTAATTCGCGTTAACCGCCAACCCGTCCCCAAAGATTATATTCTTAAGGAAAATGACCGGGTTACGATTACGCCAACAAAAATAGATGGAGCGCGAAATTAATCCTGTAACTTGCAGCATGGGCATCTGTTTACTTGTAGGCAGGTGCCCATTTTTATTGAGAGGAATTTCAAATGACTAAAAGTATAAAACAGAATCCATGGTGCGATCCGATCATACCTAATGGTGACCCAAGGAGTACAGTTCATCAAATCGTAAAACTGATTGAGCAGAATTATTATCTGTTTGGCGGCTGGACAAGTGCCTTTGAGCAAGTGCTAGATCTTACGCTGTATGCACTTAATCGCCAAGAAGAAAACTATATGAAAACAGTCCGGCAGATGGATAAACGATCAGTTACCGTTACTTCGCAAATTGTTGGCATATTAATGAAAGTGTTATGCTATGACTACTGCATCTGGGATTATCTTGGAGAGGTATATATGCAAATTGCCTCAATGAGCAAATCAAAGGTACTCGGGCAATTCTTTACGCCATTTCATATATGCGAGATGATGGCCAGAGTACAACTTGGTGACATAAAAACTCTTATCAGTAAATCTCAAACGGAAAACCGTCGAGTGTCAATTATGGAACCTTGCGTAGGTTCAGGAGCGATGCTGCTTGCCTGCAAAAAGGTCATTATAGCAGAAGCCGGTCTTTCGGGACTTGACCACTTCGAGTTTTTCGGCCAGGACATCGATCCCGTGTGCGTCAAAATGTGTAGAATACAAATGACTCTAACTGACTACAGGTACATGACCAATCTACTGTTAATCCATGCCGTTGAGCTTCAAAAGAAAATAGCAACAGCGAATGAATCGTCCGTTTCTTAACGGCCATGTCAATTAATCCATTTTATTCATAAGGAGTAAATTATGAAGAAACACAAAATGCATGTAAAGGCAGCGAATATGCTTGTGCAGGCTCTATATGAGCTTAAACAGGAACGGCTGCTGGTAATACAACAAAAATTTGAGGGCTTCAGCTGCAAATGTTCCGGCATCCCTAAACACTCTCGCAAATACAGTATGGCGGTTAGCAGATGCTGGTATAAGTCTGCTGAAAAGATACGATCAAGGATCAGTAGAGACCTAAATGATTTTTCGCATCAACTGGAACAGTTCATTAATACCATCAATGCCGAGGATATTAGGCTACCCAAACTTGGCGATGTTGTTGCGGAGATGTTACAGATTGAAGATGAATTCGGTGAGATAAAGTTTGATCTTAAGGCAATGACGATCTCGATAATAACTGAAACAATCGCACTTGAAGAGATAACGTTTGGATCTTTTGAAATTCGTCTATATCTAAACGATATCAAAAAGCTTGCATTCGAAAGCCCGTACAAGATCATAGCCCTTGACCCTAACCCGGCAGGCAGCGATTACGATGTTACCCATCCGCACGTTAGCCATGAAAAACTTTGTGAAGGCGATGGTTTCATTCCGATTAGAAAGGCAATCCAGCAAGGCAGGCTTAGCGATTTCTTTACGATTATTGTACAGATTCTGCAAACCTACAACCCGGATAGTCCATATGTCTCGCTGGACGATTGGGAGGGCACCTCCTGTTACGATTGTGGCTACACTGTTTCCGGCGATGACTGCTATTACTGTGAAGAATGTGATCGTGATTACTGTAGCAATTGCAGCACATATTGTCAAATATGCGATACAACGGTGTGTTTGGGCTGTAGTTATGAATGCCCCGGTTGTAACAAGCCTGTTTGTGAGCATTGCACAGATGTCTGTGTCGAGTGCAATGAGCAATTTTGTAAAGATTGTCTTAACAATGAAGGATTATGTAATAACTGCCAAGAGCAGAGAAAGGAACAAGAAGATGAAAAACTCAAAGAAGAATCAACAACACCAAAGGCCGAGCCTGAGATTCAGTCCGACAGCGTGGGCGAAACTCGTATTTCTGCGTGACATTACGGATAACGAAGTCGGCGGTTTTGGGGTTACCGAAGCTGATGATCTGCTTTTTGTGACAGATTTCGTACTTGTAAAACAAAATGTAACTTCTGTCTCGGTTTCTTTTGATGATGAAGCGGTGGCGGACTTTTTTGAAGATCAGGTTGAAGCAGGCAGAAGACCCGAACAATTCGCCCGCATATGGCTTCACACTCACCCCGGCAATTCACCACAGCCAAGCTGCACCGATGAATCAACTTTTGAGCGTGTATTTGGCTCTTGTAACTGGTCCATTATGGCGATAGTCGCCCAGGACTCAAGCACATACGCAAGACTGCGTTTCAATGCGGGTCCAGGCGGTGAAGTGAAAATCCCGATCAGTGTCGATTACAACTGTGATTTTGACGCATCTGAGATTGAGACATGGCAGCAGGAGTACATTGCCAGTGTTACTGAAGACAGATTCATCTCGTTGACTAACAAATCAAGAAAGCATGCTAGAGAAGAAGTTGAAGTTTTCGGATGCGATGGATCTGAGGGTCTTAGTTTTTTCGATGGTCAGGATATGCTCTCCGAGATCGACTCCCTGGATCCGGTGGAACGAGAGTATTTAATGAAAGAATTGTCAATAAGAAGTGAATTTTGGGATGAAGACGAAAGCGAGGTGTTATATGAGTAGTGAAAGATACTCAAGACAGGCAGATATTGTGCCAAGACAGCGAATATTAGATTGCAAAGCAACGGTAATCGGCGTTGGTGCCATCGGCAGACAGGTAGCAATCCAACTGACGGCCATCGGTGTACCGCATATTCAATTGGTAGATTTTGACCTAGTGGATATCAGCAACCTAACAACACAAGGGTATATGTACAAAGACCTTAAACACCCCAAAGTTGACGTGACTGCTGAGTTTTGCCGCCAGATCAATTACGATCTGCAAGTTGAGGTTGTGCTGGATAAGTTCAAACGGTCAACACCAGTGGGAAATACGGTATTTTGTTGCGTAGATAGTATCACTGCCCGCAAGCACATCTGGGACGCAGTCAAAGACAAGGTCAACTTCTTTGTAGATGGCCGCATGAGTGCAGAGGCATTACGCATAGTGACCGCCTGTGACGACATAAGCAGGTCATACTACACCACAACCCTGTTTGCCGCCGAAGAGGCTCACGCTGGCCCTTGTACAGCCAAAAGCACTATCTACTGTGCAAACATAGCAGCAGGGTTCATGCTGGCTCAATTCACAAAGTATTTACGTTTGATGCCAGTCGATCCGGATATACAGGTAAATCTTCTGGCTTCGGAGATAAATGTAGGACAGGTGTGATGATTCAGGCTTAGTGATAACTTTAATGGTTGTCGCTAAGCTTTTTTATTTATGGGAGTGTTATTATAAGCTTTGAACTGAACTGCCCAAAACAAATCCTGTAATTTGCTATAGGATATATAATCGACGCTCTGGAAAGGCTTATCACAATAATAAATCAGACTTAGGGTAAATACAGCAAGGAAAAAACTTGTTGATATTTTGGCATGTATATCGATTCTTCGATGAATTCATTCTGCCCCTTGCAGTCGTTTTTTTCAGACCATGCTAAAATGTCTATTTTTTCAGGCTTTGTGAGACATGCTCCATCGTGGCTAAATAGTTCACCAGCTATGGTATTTTTATTAAGTTTACGACCAGGAGATATCCAAAAGCATGACATAAAATTGTCACTGGCCTGGAACCATTTTATCTGGCCACCTTCAGAGCAAACAATGGCACAGTAATCCTCACTTAACTCAGTATACCTTCTCGCTGTAGCAGTTAGTGAAGTGATAAAATAATCAGCTAATTCCTTTACAGTGCCCAAAGACATTGGTAGGCCCTGAGAACGTGTCTTGAAATGATTTTCTGGCATTAACAAGCTAACCGCGAAATAATTTGCTTCTATTTCTTCAATGCTTCCTTTGTATTTTGCCATAAAGTCTTTTTCTGTACAGGTAAACAGCTGAGAGATATCTTTGTGCAACTCCCAATGACCAAGTTCATGCGCTATAGCAAATCGTTTACGACCATATTCTGGAATGTCATCTTTGACACGAATCAACCCTTTATTCCCTTTGCGAATTAAGCGTGCATCCATCCCTTGCAAAGGACCTTCTTTCACTAAAACTCCTCTTGCCAGAGCAATATCTTCAAGGCATAAATCTTTTGGGCTGGAAATCCCATAATTTTCCCAGAATTGAGCGGCTTCCCACTGCGCAACTCTAATTTTATATTCACTATTCTTCATTATCTAAATGATTGCCTAACTCTTCTAAGCACTGTATATCTTCAACCAAGCTTTTCAGATCTTCTTCAGAAGATTCTTCTAACTTACGGCAATATAAAGCTTGCTGAGAACCGGTTAAGTGTTCCATAATCCATTCTTTAATACCCTCACGTGTATTCGAGATTGCTGTACCAACCCCTTGAATCACATTAAGCATTTGAAGTCTTTTCTCTTTCGCACTTACAAGTGATGCCTGTGCTTGTACTTTTTTCTGTTCTTTTTGCAACGCAAAAAGGATTTTATCCATAGCAGGCTGTGTGTTGATTCTTAATCTTTTCAATTCAGCATTAACCTCGGAGTCGGTCATTTTGCTCTCATCTGGATATACGAAAGAAAGCAACCTATTACAAGTATGGCTGTCGATTTTATCCATCATATTAACTCCTTATTTATAAGGGTGCTTTTTATTTTATCAAATTCTCGCTTAAGCCTTTTATTCGCATTATCGAAATCTTTGGTTTTCACTTCAAGATATTCTATCACTTCTGAGCGATTGTAGATTCCTGCTTCAATACACTCTATGATGCCTAAAACAATCTCGTCTTGGGCAAATTTTTCCTGAAGAATAATGTTAATTTTTTCGACTAAGTCTTTTTTTATGTATATAGTGGAAGGGTCATCGATTTCGCTTACCAACTCAATCTCTTCAATTTCTCCATCTTCGGTCAAAACATGGGGCATTGATTTTTGTTTTACAAATTCAGTTGATTCAATTATATGCGAGACAATACTATCGACCACACTTCTTAAGAAGGTCAGCAAATCTGGATATTTATCCTCGTTAAAATTACGCTTGCCTTCGACTAATCTAATAATCGCTTCGGCAGCGACATCATCCGGCCCTTGACCAGAAGGTATCCTATATCGGTTGTCATTATACCATCCCAGCCGCTTATACTTCCGCTCGGCATGGATCGTTAAACGATCAAGCAGCTTTCGTTGCTGATCTTGTGTAAGTTTAGAAAACTCAAGCATTTACAAGCCCTTTCCTCTGTCTGTATTCCAAAAGACTAATGGCATTCTACATATATATGCCGAGAAAAACAAAAAAATTTCCACCTGTGCGGCAAAATAATAATTTATACCGGCATATATTGTTAGGAGCCGATGAAAAAGCGAAACTGAGTCAAAATGGACGGTTGTGTCAGCAAAGGATGCTGAATCACTCTAATAGAAGCATTTCAGCTGTACATTTAAGTTGGTATTCGAAATATAACTGTATTAACACGTATTAAGAAAGGTTTAAAAAATGAGTAAAAATCAAGATCGTATGGTGTATCGTCGTTCCGATGGCAGTTGGGCCAACAAAAGAAACGACTCGGAACGGGCTTCGAGTATTCACGATACTCAAAAAGCGGCAGAAAATACCGCTAGGGAGATGCTTCATAATCAAGGCGGTGGCGAACTTATTACCAAAGGCCTGAATGGGAAGATCAGAAGCAAGGACACTATCTCTCCAGGAAATGATCCTTGCCCACCAAGAGACCGGGAACACTGAACTATCGAAAAATGTAACAACTTAAAAGAAGGAGACTTGTCATGTCTAAAGAAAATGCTGAAAAAAGCAATCAGCAAGAATCAGTAGATGCAAAGAAATTGATCACAATTGTCGTAGAAGGAACTCCACACGAGTGGCCTAAGGGTGATATCTCATACAGCGATGTAGTCACGCTTGAAGTACCGAACTATCCACAACACCCTGAAATTACATACTCAGTAACGTATAAAAGAGGTCATGGTAACAAGCCCGAAGGGATTCTGGTTCCTGGTGCCTCTGTAAAAATCAAGAAAGGAATGGTTTTCAATGTTTCAGAAACTGGTCAATCATAATAAAGACATCAAACAGTTGGTCGATAAAGGGTATGCTGCCACATTTGACAGCAACTACCTCGTTGTACGGGATATTCCATATCTGGACAGCAATCGCGAATTGCAGATGGGAGCCATCATATCAAAGCTGGACTTTGTCGATCAGAACCACGTTAAACAAACAGATCATCAGGTGTTTTTTGCTGGATCTGTACCATATGGATTAGATGCCAAGCCAATCTCAAATCTTGGTGGCGGCCAAGCCACCCTCGCTTTAAGCGAGGCATGTGAAGATGTAGTGGTTCAAAGGTCATTTTCAAACAAACCGAAGAAGGCCGGAAAATTTGAAGATTTCTTTGATAAAATCGAAAGTTATGTTCGCATTATATCGGGACCAGCGATGGAATTACATGAAGCTACCCCATATACATTTCGTGTGGTTTCGGATATTACGTCAGATACTGTTTTTAAGTTCCAGGATACACTAACAAGCAGAGCAGAGATTACCGATCTGTCTGAAAAACTCAAGAACGACATTGTTGCTGTAATTGGTGCGGGAGGCACGGGGGCTTATGTACTAGATTTTCTTATGAAAACACCGATGCAAGAAATTCGTATTTTTGATCTAGACCCATTCCACATACATAATGCTTTCCGGTCACCAGGTCATATTCAGGACACTGAGTTTGGCAAACCAAAGTCTGAAGTCTATATGTCACGCTATCAGAATTTCCGTAATGGGATAAAAGCCATACCTAAATATATTGACATTTCCTGTTCTGAAGAAATAAAGGATGTGACTTTTGCTTTTGTCTGTGTCGACAAAGGGACATCGCGGTCAGGTATTTTTGACTTACTTGTTTCCCAAAGCATCCCCTTTATTGATGTCGGAATGGGCCTTAATCGAAAACATGGCCCAATCAGCGGCATGGCACGTATGACATATTATTCTGCTGAAAGAGCCCAAGAAGTTCGGGATATGAACATGGCCCCACTAACAGACAGTGAAGAGGATGTGTATAAAACGAATATCCAGATTGCAGAACTGAATGCATTAAATGCGTGTTTGGCTGTTATTAAATTCAAACAAGTTCGTGGTTTCTATCATGAAGAAAATTCTATATACCATTCAATTTTTGGAATACAAGATCTTAGAATTATCAGTGAAACAGAACATGATTAATATTAGACTAGAACGTGTCTCTTATATGCCAAAGGAGCTTGAACCTGGGGTGCTATATGTTTCAGAAGAATTCGGTGCAGTGGCACACCTTTGTCCTTGTGGATGTGGTTCAAAAATCAGAACTCCGCTTGGTTCAACTGAGTGGTCACTTAAAGTTACCGACAAAGGTCCAAGTCTATTTCCTTCAATTGGAAATTGGCAACTACCCTGCAAATCGCACTATTGGATAAAACATGGTGAAATTATATGGGCCAGTTCCTGGACGCCTGAGCAAGTCGCTGCCGGACGCTGTAATGAGGAAGAACGGCGACATGCCTACTATGATGTACTTGATCGTAAACGATACGGAATTGTACGAAAGTTATGGAGTTGGATAAAGAGCTTATTTGAGGATTAGTAACCCCTGTTTTCTGCTAAATCTTTGGGGCCTTATAAATTTGTGTACACTACATAAACAGCTAACAGATATTGAATCCGGATGACACTGAAAAACCTCTACATGTAAGTGTCTTAGTTGAATAGACTTGTGGCAAATATGTCTCATGGTTTTTGGTCCATGTCTCCAAAATGACACTGATTTGCTTTTTCTCAATCGTATTTTCAGCTTGAACTGCACCCCCATCTTTACGATATAATAGATATTATGAAAAAGACGTGGATTTACAAAAGAAAAGGTATTAAAGGCTGGTGGGTTGGCTGGTACGAAAGTGGTTGCCGAAAAGCCAAAGCTCTGCCCAATAAAAAACTGGCGGACCATTTTTGCCAGTTAAAATACAGCCAACTCAATTCTGATGTTTTTACAGGTATGATTGCCGCCGATTGGCAGCAGATGATCGATGAGTACCGGGAAGCCAAAAAAGTTCAGGGTGTCACCGAAGGTACGCTTTATGAAATTGCATTGTCTCTGCGTAACTTTGAGCGGCTTATTGGTAAATGTAACTCAAAACAAATTACGCAACACGTCATGGACAAATTTATACTCGAAAGAGGAACCGAAGTAAAACGTCCAACGCTCAACAAAGACATCAGAAATCTGAAAACGTTTATCAATTGGTGCAAGGGGAAAAGATACTTGAACGGCAACTTGAAACTCAAAGAACTGAAAGAAGAGGAAAAGCCAGTTAGATCACTGAATGATGTTGAGATAAAGGAATTGCTTAAGGCAATGAAGCCATATCCATCAATGAAAATACGCGTGCTATTGGCATTAGCCACAGGCTTGCGTCGCGGAGATATTGATTCCTTGAAAATCAGCGATATTGATTTTGAGACGAACAGCATTACAACTTCCAGTAGGAAAACCAAAAAGAGTATGGCTTCTCGTCCTGTTTCATCGGAAATCATTTCAGAACTTTCAAATTATATTTGTGGTTTGGATGTTGGCCAGGAGAAACTGTTTCACGCGAAATTTAATCATCGAAAATGGCGTAAGGTTTGTAAAGAAGCTGGATTGGCTGATTTGAAATTCCATGATCTTAGGAAGACATTCTGTTCTTTGCTTGCTCAAAATGGAGTCTCTACCGCAGTAACTCAAAGATTGCTGGAGCATTCTTCGCCCAATCTGACAAATAAAGTATATACAAACGTTGATCCTGTTTTGCGAGAGGCTGTGGAACAATTGCCGGTTGGTAAGTGGCTATGATTTTTTTTATGGATTAAAGTGTAGTTTTTAACTATCCGGCCATTGTTTCATTAACACTACTGCATATTTCTTTTATTAGTTCAGCGATGTCTTCAAAAGTCTTTTCTGCTATTTGTACGATGGCAGGCTTATTGACAACAACGGCTTTTATCTCGCATTCTCTGGCAGATTCCAATTTTTCGGGAACACCTCCAGCAACGCCGCTATTTTTGGTTACAAGGATGTTTATGGAGAATTTCCTAATTACTTCGATATTATCTTTAACGGTAAAAGGTCCTTGCTCAGCGATAATATGATTATTGTCAATCGCATACTTTTCGCACATATCCATAGACTCCTGGCACGGCAGCACACGCATATATAACTCTGAATTTGTATTTTGGGCAATTTTAACGTATGGCTCAAGATTTCTTGTGCCAGTAGTTAGCAAAACATTTCGGCCAATTTTGAATGCAATTTCTGCTGCCTCATTATGGCAATTGGCAAATTCCACGTCATAGCCGGAAAAGTCAGAGCCGGGTCTTTCATATCTATAGTATGGAATATTTGACTCAAGGGCTGCTTCTATGGCGGTTTTGTGAAGTTTCTCTGCATAGGGATGGCCTGCGTCTATTATTGCAGTAATGCTTTCGTTAGCGATTAGGGTGCACATAGTGCAGATGTCAAGATTACCCCGGCGGATACGAATGCCGCTTTTAAGATTCCAGTCAACTTTGGACTCTGTTAAGTTTGAAATTAGCACCTTGCAGTTTTTTTCCGCGAGGAGATTGGCTATTTGTGGTGTTTCTGTTGTTCCGCCAAGTAGCAGTATCATATCTTATAACCTCTTTGGGTTAGGAATACATCGCCATAAACTTTGCTGGTGGTATTGCCTATTATCACTGTGCTTCGCATGCCTATTTCAAGGTCTAGAAAACTTCCGAGGTCGGAGATGATCGTATGCTCATCTTTTGTGCCGACTGAAGTGGCGATGCCTACCGGCGTTTCGGGCGGACGGGATTGTCTGAAGATTTCCGCAGCTTCTTCAAGTTGTTTTATGCGTTTCTTGCTTCTTGGGTTGTATAAAGCAACTACTAAATCCGCTTCTGCGACTTTTTTCAGCCTGTGTTTTATTTGCTCCCATGGTACGAGGAGATCGCTAAGACTTATGCATGCATAGTCACACATCAAAGGTGCTCCAAAACTTGCGGCAGCGGCATTTGCAGCAGATACGCCAGCGATAATTTTGATTGGAAATTTGAAGTTTTTTTCCTGAGCTAATTCCAATATCAATCCAGCCATGCCGTATACGCCTGGGTCGCCTGAAGATAGTATTGCAACGGTGTAGCCTTGATCTGCTTTTTTAAGTGCAGCTAGACATCTGTTGACTTCCTGTCTCATTCCGGAAGGAATAACTTCTTTTCCATCAAGAAGGTCGTTTGCCAGTTCGATGTAGCGAGTATAGCCAAAGATAACATCGCTTTTTTTGATAGCATCTTCGGCCTGGTGGGTTCTGCCTTGTATTCCGCCTGGGCCTATTCCGACCACATACAGCTTTCCTTTGCTATCGCCACTGTTACATGATTGTTTATTGTTCTCGGCAAAACTATTTTTGTTCTGGTTCCCGCCAGTAGTGCCGCTGGTTCGGCTACTGCCGGTAAATTCACTTTCTTCTGAACGAACTGATGACATTTAAAGTCTCTCCTTGTATTTCGTATCTGATCTGAACTGATAAATCTAATTGGTATGTTTAGTTTCCGCGAAGCTTCCAACAGGCCTGCTTCGTTACTTTTTATGTCTGCCGAGGCCAGCAGTCTTACATCTTCGATATCAATCTTTGCATCTTGAACACCTTGCATTATCGCTTCGATTATATCGCTGCTTTTGGCATTTTTGCGGCAACCTATGCCGATTATGTGTATCTTCTCCGCTTCGGTTGTTGTCGATATCACTGGATCGGCATCTAATATATTGGCGACATCAAGAGTTAGATCATTAGCCTTGCCTTCGTGCCCGCTGAGCAGGCTTATGGCAAATCTACCCGCTACATCAATCGCTACAACAGCAGGGTCTGTTAGCTTGCTTTTAGTCTTTGGAGCAATTGCTCTTACGACAACGCCGATTGGCATGATGTAAATAATTCCCTGATAGCAGGTGAATATTTGGTCTGTAAGAGCTATGACTCTATCAAAAGTTTGAATGGAACTATCCGCAACAATATCACTATGGACGAAGATGTCGGCAGCAGACATTGTTTCTTTCAGCTTTTCGGCCAGAACCAGGCCCTTTTGAGATAGAGTTATAATTGCTGTTTTCACTTGCTCGATCCTTTGCGGTAGCCATGTGTAAAATGGCTGTCGTATAGCTTTGATTCAGTTTCAGGCTTGTCCAGTGCACGGCCTACTATGACCATTGCTGTCTTTGTTATGCCAGAGTCTTTGATCTTGCTTTCGATGTCTTTGATCGTTGCTTTGATGATAATTTGGTCAGGCCATGAGGCGTGATAGACTACTGCAACTGGGCAATCCTGGCCGTAGTATTTATCAAGTTGCTTTGCTACTTCGCCAATTTTATGAATTGACAGGAACAAGCATAACGTACTTCTTGACTGTGCCAGGGTCACGATGTCCTGGTGGTCAGGCATAGGAGTCCTGCCAGATGTTCTGGTAAGGATTACCGTCTGTGACACTTCAGGGCAGGTTAGTTCAGCATTAAGAGCGGCAGCGGCGGCTTGGAATGAGCTTACGCCGGGAACGACCTCATATTCGATGTCCAATTTGTCGAATCGATTCATTTGTTCGCTGATAGCTCCATAGATGGAAGGATCGCCTGTGTGCAGCCGAATTACATCGATTGCATCTTCATTTGCCTGCTGAGTAATTTCAGTGGTTTCATCTAATGACATTTTCGCTGAATCATATTTTCTAGCATCACTGTTAATCAATGATATAATGTCGGGGCTCACTAAAGACCCTGCGTATATGCAGATTTTGCATTCTTTGAGCATATTTGCTGCTTTTACTGTTAGTAAATCCGGATCACCGGGACCTGCTCCAATGAAGTAAACCTTCATTATCTTATCTCCTTGTCAATGACTAAGACTATTGTCCTTGAGCTAAATTCAATTTTATCTATTTTCGACTTATCGATATTTCGTATTGCTTCGTCTTCCAAGGTGAGATTTTCACAGATGAAAATATCAGAATCGCGTTGCAAACTATTCACCAGTTCTGATAACCATGGTTTTATATCTTTGTGCCCAGCTAGTATGGCTATTTTTCTGCAATTCTTTAAGTCCAGCTTTTCAATGTCGGCCAACTTGTGATGACCGCTTATTATCTTCGCATCGAACCAGTCAACGCCAATTCTGGCAAAAGCGGTTTGGACAGAACTTACTGCGGGTATGACTTTGCATTTTGAAATGTCGAATCTTTTTATTACGGTTTTTGCCAGGCTAAATAGTCCAGGGTCACCAGAGACAAGTACGGTTACGGGTTGTATGTCTATAGCATGCTGGATTTTGTCCAAGGCGTCTTCTATTTGGCCGGTGACGATTATTCGCTTCGCTTTGCTGTCAGGGAAGAGGTCGAGCAGACGCTGGGCTCCGACTAAAACAGTTGCATTTGCAACGGCGTTATTAGCGGCAGGTGTAATGTAATCCGGTGAACCCGGGCCACAGCCTACAATTGTAATGATATTTTTAATTACCTCCATGATTCTGTGTCTCCAGCACTTCCTAGAATATCACCTTGCATATCTGTTAGAACAACAGCAAGATTTTGCTGACTCCAATTTATTCGTTTAGATATGGCCGTTTGAATCTTTTTCGCAAGCGTATCTGCTAACTGTTTTCTTTGCGTCTTATCAAGTTCTTTGAAGAAACCCTCCGCGGTTACAGCTTCGGTTAATTCTCTGCCTATGATCTCTTTTGCAGTCATGTTGATAAGGCCAAGAGCATTTTTAGAACGCGAGGAATGGGTGTCCCAGTCACCGGCGGCAAGTTTTACGAGTTTGCCCGGATGTCCCATTGCTAGCAATTTGGCGAATTTATAATCAGACAGACAATCCAGCATGAATCCCCACTCGTTGCTGACTTCTACTACTTGTTCATCGGTGAGATTGAAATTACGTCTTGCTGCCTTTTCGCCAATATGACCAGGTACGTAAACGAGGTTCTCAACTTTATTGGCAGCGGCTATGTCTATCGAACACTTCAAGGCATCACGCAAAGCCGGTTTACTAAATGGCCTTACTCTTCCTGATGTTCCGATTATTGAAAGGCCGCCTTCGATGCCAAGCCTGGGATTGAATGTTTTTTGAGCAAGCTCTTCGCCGCCTGGTATGGAAATAGTGACTTCCAATCCCTTATCAGTAATATGACGAATGGCTTTTTTAATCATTTCTCTTGGAGCCGGATTGATCGCAGGTTCGCCCGGTGGAATTTGTAATCCCGGTTTTGTGATGATTCCGACACCGTTACCGGCAATAAAAATAATGTCATCATTGTCGCCCCATGTGACTGTTGCCTTTATTATCGCCTTGTCTGTAATATCAGGGTCATCACCTGCATCTTTTATTACTGCAGCTTCAGCGATTTGTCCTTCAAATTTAACATATAAAATCGGCAAAGACACAATTTCTCCATCCGGCAGTTCAATATCTACTGACTTTCTGACCTCATATTGACACAATGCCATTGTTGCCACTTTTACTGCTGCGGCTGCACATGTGCCTGTCGTATACCCGGATTTTAATTGGCTGGCCGTCATCGCTAAATTACTTCTTCCATTCCTGTCGGTTGATATAAACTATAACAGTTGACATATAACCATGCTTGCCGTCGGCTGCTTCGAGAATGTCATGGGCCATAAATTCCTTTTCACCTTGTTCGGCATAGCAGACGAGCCTGGCATTTTCTAGCAAGTCCTTTTCTTTTAATAAATCAGCTAGTTCTTTGATTTTCTTTCCTGCTTTATATAGCACAAGAGTTTCACAATGCTCAAGAGCCTCTGCAACTTGATCAATGTTGGTTGCAGGCATCAGCACCATGCGATCTTCCTGAATAGTTAACGCTTCACCAAATTTGCTCGCTACAGTCTGGAACGCACTGATCCCTGGTACTACGCAGATGTTTTCATGGTCAAGTTTGCCATGCAGCAGTTTGAGCAGATAACAGGAAGTGCTATAGACCATAGGGTCTCCAAGTGTTATCTGGACGATTGATTTGCCTTTTGCAGACTGCTCTATGATCAGCTCAGCCATCTCATTCCACAGCTTCATTGTTTCAGTGTAATCACGATTCATGGCGTAAACATGATCAACAACTTGCTGTGACGTAATAAGGTGCTCAACTGTTTTAAGAGCCAGGCTTGTCTCACTGCGTTTTGAGCGTGGTGCTATTACAATGTCAGCTGATTCAATCAGATTGGCAGCCCTGAATGTTAACAGGTCAGGTGATCCAGGACCAACGCCCACGGCATAAAAATGTCCCGGTTTTGCTTTGCCATTATTCATTTTATTTATTCCTATAATTTCCGGTATTATTTCCAGATGGACCACATTAACACTATGAATATGATTAAAAAGATTGATCTTAAAACCTGAGCACTGACTGCCATGACAACTCCGGCTTTAGGTCCAAGGACAGCGACGTAGGTCGGCAATGCATGTTTGACCGTTCTTATAGGTGCTGTTATCAATGAACCAATGAGAATTATCAGCACTGCCTGTTTCGCAGTCAGAGAACCATCGTCAAGGAAATTGGCGGCGGCTATTGCACCGTTATACAAACTCATAGCCTGTGCAGGGATGATCACTGTGGCTTGTGGAGGCAAAAATGAAAGCGTAAACAACGAAGGCACTGCATCGGAGAGCCACTTGAAGAAACCAAAATATTCAGCGATGACCATTATCACAAAAGTCGGCAGCAGAAAGATGATGAGCCTTTTTAGAGTTCGCCTGGAACGTGACCAGACGGTTTCCCAGAACCCTTTTTTTCGCTTTCTGGAAGCTCTGGCATCGCTTGGAGATTCAATCGCCGCTGCGGGATATTTCCTGTCTGCCCACGAACGAACTACGAATTTAGAAACGAGCAGAATGAATATTATCTCAAAGAATATCGCGGCAAATCTGACCCCGAACAGCATTGCTGTTGCCTTCATACCAAAAACCGAACCAATAGGAATTACGTATGTAGGCAGATGTGCAAAAAGCGAAAGACATGACACAATAAAAACAGAACTATACAATTGTCTTTTATTTAATAGCCCTCTATCGGTAGATGCTACTAGCATACTGTTGGCAACGGCACCGGACTGGAAAGCTGCGATAAACGCTGGACCTGAAGCTTGTCCCAGGTTGCCAAGCTTTGTGACCGGCCAGGCGAGAATCGCAAAGTACTTTATCAGGCCGGACACTTCAAGTATCTGTGCCAATAGGACGCCAAGGCTTATATAGATGATCAGTTCAACAAGGATGTAAGTCTTCCTCGGCCAGAAGGGTAAACGGCGTTTCCATCGTTTATAACTAAATTTCTTGGATTTCTTTGCCCTTGCTGCTTTGAGTTTTTCTGCCCGAGTTGGTTCGACCGTTTTGTCTATAGCTGATTCGGGATCAGCAACCTGTAACTTGACTAATTCGGTGTTGCTCTCTGGGGCTTTGTTAACCGCCAAAGCTATACCTGTTAGCATTGTGACAAGCAGTACCAGTAATAATATTATGATTATCTGACGCATATTTCTTCTTTATATAAGTTAATTTTCAATGCTTTTAAGGGCAGAGTTTAAATGTTCCAGGTAAATGTCAATTACCTTGTCGTTATAACCGAGGGGCCTGGCACGGAAATTCTGTTTTGCACCAACAATGTTTTTCCATGACTCAGCTTCATCTCCGACAACATCATTCATAATGTGGTCGCCTGCGACAATCATAAGAGGTATGAAATTTGCCGAGCCTGTTTTCTTTGTTAAGAGACTAGCCTTTTTCAGCTTCTCTGTGCCCGGCTGACCTTCGACACTGCAAACAAAAACATTTGAATACAAAGGTTCAATTTTTTTAGCGAAAGCCAACAGTTGCTTATTAAACTCTGGGTGATGCCTGTTCCCATGAGAAGCAATAATATTTGCCGAACCCGTTTTAATATCTTTGCCTAGAGCTTTGATAACCGCCTCAATATCTGCATCACTACTGAGTAGTGCCTTGCCAACAGCAATCTTAAAGCCGGAAACATAGACCGCTGCTATTTCATTAAATTCCTGCCCGGGCGAGACATGAAGTGACTGAAAAACTGCCGATTTGAAACCTTCCCTTTTTAGATCAGCGACTACCTGCTGCGGATTTCTAATAACGATACCCTGTTTTGCGAGCTTTCTTTGTATGAACTCAGAAGTAAACGCCCAACGGACTTCATGGCTTGAATATTTCCCTTTTACCTTGCTGTCGATATAGTCGTAAACTTTTCTTGCTTGCGGTTTGGAGGTCCCAAAAGCTACCATTACTATAGCGGGCTTATCCGAACTGTTATTTTGAGCAGGATTGCCGCAACCGGAAAATGCAAATGTTAACAAGATCAACGAGATGGTAGTTATTTTAGATAACATGTTCTTCCTTTCTTAAATAAGCGAGGGCATTCATCGCAGCAGCGGCAACCGGGCTTCCGCCTTTGCAGCTTGTGTTTGTTATATAACAAAGTCCGCTTTCTATTAGTGCCAACTTGGATTCTCTTGCACCAACGAAACCAACCGGCAGACCGATTACAACAGCGGGTTTTGGTCCGCCATTGGCTGCCATTTCCATGATTTTGAAAAGAGCTGTCGGAGCATTACCGACAACGACAATACTGCCTTCAAGATGGTCTTTTAATACTTCCATTGCAGCGGCTGCCCTGGTTAGATTGAGTTTTTTTGCAGTCTTGAAAACTTTCTTCGTCTTTATTTTGCAAATAACATCGTTATCAACACTTGTAATGCCAGCTTTGACCATATTGACATCACAGATTATAGGTTCTCCTGCAGCGAGAGCCTCCAAACCTCTATCAAAAGCCTGCGGATGTACTTTCATGCTCTTTGCAAAAGAAAAGTCAGCAGTCGAATGAATTACACGCCGTATGATCGATCTTGAGCCGCTGTCGAGTTTTTCAGATTCGAGTATCTGATCAATGTACTCATGGCTTCTTCTGGCAATCTCACCGCCGACAAGGGCAAGACCATCTGCACCCATCAAACTTGGTCGCGGTTCTTCAGCGATAAAATTTTCAATATTTAAAATGTCATTTTGCTTAGGCACGATTTGCCTCCAATGTATTTATGAAATGTTTAATTGTTTGTGGCCTGCTTGCAAAATGTAGATGCGTATAACTAGCAAGTATATTTTGCCTTTGAAAACCTTCTATTGAGCTTTCACTTCCGGAGCGTCTTTTGATCGAATAAACCCTTTGGAAATCAGTATTACTGGTGACATCTCCTGTGATTTCTGAATAATGAAACTCATGCCCACGAATATTTGTATCTTTTTGCCCCCAGAGTGAATCCTGTAAGATATCGACCTGGACATAACCAAGTGCCTTGAACCGGCTGAGCATCTTTGTGGTAATATCCAGCACACCTGCCATTGGGTACTCTTTGCCGCAATTAGTAATCAGCTTATTGCCAAGATACATCAGCCCGCCACACTCAGCATATATGATTTTACCTGAATTGGCAAAGTCAACAATGCTGTTTCGCATGCCGTGATTGGCAGACAACGACTCTGCAAACTCCTCAGGGTATCCGCCGCCTATATATAAGCAATCAAGATCATCAGGTAAAGGCGAGTCATTGATTGGAGAGAACTCAACAAGCTGGCAACCCTCTCTTTCCAAGGCTTCAAGATTGTCCGGGTAATAGAAATGAAAAGCTGAGTCTTTTGCGATCCCAAGACGAAACTTTGCAGGAGTGTTTGGCATTTGCTCATCATCAATATCTATTGGAGGAGTTTTTGACGCTAATTCCAACAAGGCATCAATGTTAATGTTCTGCTGACAAATATCTGCCAGCTTATCTATGACATCAGTCCTTAGAGTCTCACGGTCTGCGGTTACTAGTCCCAAATGTCGACTTGGAAGCTCCGGGAAAGTCTGTCTTTCAATGACTCCTATCATCTTAGGTAGTTTGGCAGCAGCAAGAGATTCGGCAAGCCATTTCTTATGTCGATTTGACCCACATCGATTGGCAATTACCGCAGAAACAGTAATATCCTCTTCAAAAGACGTAAACCCTTTGACCATAGCTGCAAAGCTTCTGGAAAGTCCTTTGGCGTTTGCTATAAGAGCAATCGGTGCTTTTAATATTTTGGCAACCTCGGCAGTGCTGCCTTCAAGTGAGGTCGGACTTGCACCGTCGTATAGTCCCATCACGCCTTCAATGATCGCAATGTCGGCATCTTTAGTTGCTCTCGCAAAAAGTTTCGGCAGATAATCCTTGCCCATCATCCAGCTGTCAAGATTGTAGCATATTCTATCCGATGCCATTGACAAGTAAGTCGGGTCCAGAAAATCAGGCCCAACCTTAAAAGTCTGCACTCTCAAGCCTCTGCGAACCAATGCTCGGGTCAAACCAAGGCTGATAGATGTTTTGCCTGCACCGCTGTTTGTGGCGGCTATGACTATTCTAGGGCAGTTGCTCATCAAAATTCCACCCCTTTCTGAGCCGCTATGCCTCTGTGGTAAGCGTGTTTGACACATCCAATATTACTGACCGTATCTGCAAGATCAATCAATCCCTGTGAGGCATTTCGGCCGGTCAATACCAAAGATATTTCAGGCGGGGCCTTAGAAATTACCTGTGCAACTTCTTTTTCGCTAAGCAATCCATTACTAACTGCGACACATATTTCATCAAGGATAATTAAATCGTAATTGCCCGATTGAATTGATTCATCTGCTAAAGCTAAACCCTCTTCGGCGGCGAGTTTATGTTTGCAATATTCCATGCTATCTGCCTTCGGCAAGAAGCCCTGACCTGTTTGAATTATTTCCATATTTGCCATCGCATTGGCTGCAATGATTTCGCCCGTATCGGCTTCTTTAACGAATTGAATTACAAGCACTTGCAAACCATGACCGCTAGCCCTGAAAGCCATTCCGAGTGCCGCCGTGGTTTTGCCTTTGCCATTACCTGTGAAAATCAATATCCTGGCTTGATCGGTCATCATCTGAAACCCCCCATATTCCATAAGCTTACAATTGCAAATCTAAGTCCAAGTCCAATCAGCAGGAACAGTGTTGATGTAAGATACATAAGCTGGTTTGCTTTTTTTATGTGGTCACTGTTTAATCGTTCAATAGCATGCCCTATCAGAGGTTTTTCAGATGCCTGACCAAAATAGTAATTCAAACCGCCCAACTGCACACCCAAAGCTCCTGCCATGGTCGCCTCTGTAAAGCCCGAATTGGGGCTGGTGTGATTTTGTCTATCGCTTAGCATGACCTTAAACGCATTGCTCGGTCTAAGACGTAAAAGAGCGGCTGCAAGGCACATTACAGGCGATGTCAGTCTTGCGGGAAGATAATTGGCTATATCATCGAGCCTCGCCGATGCCCAACCGAATTTCATATAGCGGTCATTTTTATATCCGAATGTCGAATCGAGTGTGTTGATAGCCTTGTAGATCATCGCACCAATTGGACCTGCGACCAAAGCATAGAAGATAGGTGCTGTTACGCCATCGACGGTGCTCTCAGCAACAGATTCTACCGTAGCTCTTGTGATTTCCGCTTCGTTAAGGTCAGCTGTGTCTCTGCCGACGATTAATGCCACCTTCTCTCTTCCGCCTGCGAGGTCATTGGCAAAAAGTTTTTTGTAGACTTTGTTGCTATGTGAAGTGAGGTCACGAGCTGCAACCGTTGTATAAACTATAAATATTGCTGCTGTATAGTATGCAAGCCAATGGAGTTGGCTTACAACTGCCAACGACAGCCATGTCCCCAGTCCTGTCAAGCCGACAACAACCAGCACGGTAATTACTCCAGCTAGATATTCATAGCCGAACACCTTTCTGGTCGGGGACTCCAGACGCATCGCCAGCGTACCTATGGCACGTACCGGATGGTAGAGCCATCGCGGGTCACCAACTAAGGCATCAAGGCAAAATGCTGAAATTATCACAAGCTCCAATTGCATCACAGTCTCAATAATTCGTAAATTCGTTTCATATCCATAGTTTTTCTGAAGACATCTGCAAGGTGGTCAAAGGCTATTTCCAGATCATACACCGCACATATCTTATTCATTGGCTTTAGACCTTTGCTGGTTCGCAAACCATCAATGAACCATCTTCTGAATTCGTCGTCATCGAATATGCCATGCAGATATGTTCCCCATATCCTGCCTGCATTTGATTTAACACCGATGATCTCGTCATCACTTCGCTTGATGAGCACTTCTGAATTGCCAAGTTTCGTTTGTCCATGGTGTATTTCATAGCCCTTAACAGTGAGGTCTGAATTCAAATGTGTAGCCGATGCAAGCTGTAGAGTCTTTTCTATTGCCATGACAGTTGTAACATCCAAAAGGCCAATGCCGTCAATCTGACCATTGTCTGACTCGATACAATGCGGGTCTTTGATGTGTTTGCCAAGCATCTGGAATCCGGCACATATCCCAATGATCTCAGTTTTTCCATTAATCGTAGCATTTTTAATCGCATCAGCCATGCCGCTGTTTTTTAATCTTAGCAAGTCGGCGATCACATTCTTACTGCCGGGTACGATCAATGCATCTGGAGAACCAATATCCTGTGGCGAACGAGCAACCCGAAGATTAACATCAGGCTCATTAGTAAAAGGATCAAAGTCAGTGAAGTTAGAAATGTGCCCAAGGTCAATTACTACAATATCTACGGCATCAGAAGCCGAGGTGTTGTTTTTGAAGCCGCCTGCCTTGAACTGAACCGAATCTTCTTCGGGAATACTGACCTGGGTGATATACGGCACAACGCCCAATACAGGCTTTGATGTGTAATTGAAAGTATATTCCAACGCTGGTCCAAGCAAAGACTCATCGCCACGGAAGCGATTTACGATAAAACCAGCCATCAACTCACGCTCCCACGGCTGCATGGTTTCCATAGTGCCGATAAATGATGCAAATATTCCGCCCCGGTCGATGTCGCCTGCGAGCAACACCGGCGATTGTGCATACTGGGCCATTCTCATATTGACAATATCGTCTGCTTTTAAATTGATCTCAGCTGGACTGCCTGCACCTTCAAGGACAATGACATCATTTTCATGGCTAAGTGAATCATAGGTTTCTTTAACAGTATCAAACAGTTTTGATTTGTAGCTTGTATATTCGGCGACTTTCATGTTACCTACAGGCTTACCCAATACGATCACCTGCGAACCAGTATCGCTGTTAGGCTTTAGTAAAACCGGGTTCATTCTCACATCCGGATCAAGTTTACAAGCCTGAGCCTGAACTACCTGTGCTCGTCCCATCTCTCCGCCATCACGAGTGACGAATGAATTCAGTGACATATTCTGCGACTTGAACGGAGCAACCTTTACGCCGTCCTGCAACAAGACTCTGCAAAGAGCAGTCGATAAAAAACTTTTACCTGCACTTGAACTGCAACCCTGAAACATGATTGCTGGTTTCTTCTTCGAGACGCTATATTTAACCGACTGGCCAAACTCTCTGCCTATCGCCTCAACAAGTCTTTGATTATCATCCTGAGTTTTAACAGCTACACGGAAATAGCTCTTGTCGAGCCTCTCAAAATTATCACATACACGTATCGAAATACAATCCTTTTCGAGAAGCCGATTTGCCAATGCCGGGGCGTTTATATTGGCATTTGAAATCTTAATCAGCAAAAAGTTTGCCTGTCCAGGATAAACGTATAGCCCATTGATTTTGGAAATCTCTCGATAAAGCCATTGCCGATTTTCACTGACGAGTTCGACGGACTCTGCTGCATACTGCATGTCTTCAATAGCTCTTACCCCGACTTCTTGTGCAAATGAATTGACAGGCCACGGAGCAATGAATTTTCGTATTTTTTCAACTATTTTCTTATCGGCAACAGCAAAGCCAAGCCTCAGCCCAGGGATTGCATAAAATTTGGTCATAGATCGAAGCACAATTACATTAGACGGTCGATTAAAGAGAAGAGACTGCTCATCAACCATGAAATCTATAAATGCTTCATCGACAACGAAAGTCGTATCCTTATGTTTTTTAGTAAATTCTCTTAACTTGCTTGTGTCTATAGGTAAACCTGTGGGATTATTCGGATTGGCAATAAAAACAAGCTCTCGCCCCTTGAGGCGGTTTCCAAGGATATCCATATCAAGCGTGATCTTTTCAGTTGCAGTCATATCCAACTTTTCGACACTCATACCCGCAAGTTCACAAGCTACCGCATAATCATTATAAGCTGGTACTGGAATGATCGCTCTCGTTAGGCCAAGTGCCTGCGGTATTGCGGAGATGATTTCAGCCGAACCGTTGGCAACAAGAATCTCCTCATGGGCGACATTTAAATGATCGGCAATAGTCTTAACAAGTTTCTTGCATTTAGGGTCCGGGTAGTTGACCACCGAATCAACCGCTCTGCTAATAACAGGGCGTAACCACGCAGGCGGGCCAAGCGGGTTGATATTTGCACTGAAATCACAAATATCAGATTCGCTCAGACCAGCCTTTGAGGCAAGTTCTCTTAAATTTCCGCCGTGTTTATAATTCATTATTATGCCGTTAAAATGCGGACCATCCGCACATTACCAATATCGTTACAACCTCTGTAATCTCGCACGTTGCACCAATCGTATCGCCGGTAACTCCGCCGATCTTCCATTTACAGTAAAAGCCAAACGCAACCGTCGCCAGTATTGCTGCAAAACCCGCTGCAAGACCCGCTATGCCAGCGACAAACCATCCAGCTACAATTATTATCGCTATCGCCCATATGGCATTAAACACGCTTCTCGTTTCATAAAATAGTTTGCCAAGCCCATCTTCTTTCCTTGCGTAAGGAAAAAGCGATATCGGCAGTACCATCATGCATCTGCCGAATAAAACCATCAGTAAAACACCTCGCCACAGCAGCCCATCATCAAGAGCGTTCAAGCATGCAAATTTAAGCAGCAAAACAGATGCTATAGCGATTACTCCCATTGCCCCAATAAAGCTGTCTTTCATTATCTCAAGAGTACGTTTGCGGTCGCTCACGCTCCAAAATCCATCAGCAGTATCAGCCAGACCATCCAGATGCAGCCCTCTGGTCAATGCAGCTATTAAGACGACCGTAATAGCAGCAACAACGACTTGCGGCAGCAAAAAACTGAACAGATAAACGCATCCTGCCGCGATAGCTGCCATGATCAATCCTGTAACAGGAAAGAACTTGACACTCTTAGACAGACTGTTGGTGTCACCCGCCCAGCTTTGCGGAACCGGCAATATGCTCAAAAATCGTAATGAGGCGAACAAGGATTTCATTAGTTGCCCTCAGAGACATGTGCCTCTTCGAAAGTAGCAACCTCGGTAAGCACACTGACCGAAGCGTCTACAATGTTCATAGCAAGTGCAGCTCCGGTCCCTTCGCCAAGTCGCAAATTCAAATCCAGCAAAGCCTGCTTGCCGAGTTTACCAAGCATGACTTTATGCCCGGGTTCAACGCTGTTATGAGCTGCAATAATATAATCCGTACAATCAGGAGCAATCGCTTGGGCTATAAGAGCTCCAGCCGTTGAAATAAATCCATCCACCACCACGGGCTTCCTCAAAGAAGCAGCTCCAAGTATCAAACCGGCAATGCCGCCTATCTCAAAACCACCGACTTTTGAAAGCACATCAATGCCATCTGAAGCATCAGGGGCATTCAGTTCCAAAGCAGCTTCAATAACTTTTACTTTGTTTTTTAGTTGATCATCTTCAATGCCTGTTCCTCTGCCGGTAAGTTCGGCAACAGTTGCATCTGTAAGCATACTTACTATCGCAGTGCTTGGCGTGGTATTGCCGATTCCCATGTCACCTGTGCCGAAAATATCAGTCGTTTTGCCAAGTTCAAGAGCAATTTCGATTCCCGCTTCAATGGCAGCTATTGCCTGCTCTCTACTCATCGCAGGACCTTTAGCCATATTCTCAGTACCGTCGGCTATTCGCTTATCTACTATTTTTCCGCTTTTTGCAAGGTCAGAAAGATCACCTGCAACACCCATGTCCACAACGACAACATTGGTATTATTGAGCTTTGCAAGAGCGTTTATACCTGCTCCGCCATTTACAAAGTTATGAACCATCTGAACTGTAGCTTCTGAAGGGAAGCTACTGACTCCCTCAGCTGTAACACCATGGTCTCCTGCCATAGTAACAATTGTTTTATTGCCAAAATCAGGCTTGATAGATTGTGTTATGCCCGCAAGGTCCTGAGCCATATCCATTAACCTTCCAAGTGCCCAGTGCGGCATTGTAAGCTGCTCAAGACGTTCTGTGGCTTTGTTACGCCACGCCTGATCCTGTGGTTCAATTGCTTTAACTGTCTTTTCAATCAACTGCATTGTTTACTCCCGATATTATTTTAATTTTATTCCTATACCGCATGAAACAAAGATCACCTTATCCGCACCTTTTGCTATTACCTGGTTGCATCGGCCTGCAAGGTCTGCATAATTCCTGGACATGGCGTTTACCGGCATGATACCCATGCCCACCTCATTCGATACGAATATCACATCGCCACCGTATTGTCTCGCCGAATCAATAATTTTTTCAGCTTCAATTGCCATTTGGTTTTCGCAGCCAAGCGGATCGTTTTCTGCACACATTAGATTGCAAATCCAAAGCGTAAGACAATCGACAAGCACAACTGGAAAATTTTTCCGATCCACTGCACTGATCGCACCGGCAAGATTAAGAGGTTCCTCAATAAGCCTCCAGCTGGAAGGTCTTTCTTGCTGATGTTTTTTAACACGTAAATGCATCTCATCGTCCTGAGGAACGCATGTCGCAATAAAGCACACGCTTTCTGATACCTCCCGGGCCATTTCTAATGCAAGATTGCTTTTGCCGCTCCTGCAACCGCCTGTATACAAAGTAACTGCCATCAGCTAACACCTCCATTTCGCAGGTGACAGGTATTATTGAGAACTTTGACAACCGTCGATTCACCATAATGATTCAGGATCGTTAGACTTCCATGGCCAAGTTCAAAACTATGCATACTTTCCACTGGCCAACCGCAAAGATGACATATGATCACCCTGAGCGAACCGCCATGAGCAACTATCAAACAGTTTTCTCGCTGCTGGATTATCTCCTCCAAAGCTCCAAGAACTCTTTTACGAAAACCACAAACAGATTCGCCTTCTGGAAATGTAAAGCTTTCTGGGTTTGCAAACCATTCTTTTAATTGATCAGGATAGGTTGCCTGAATGTCTTCAAACGTCAATCCCTCCCATAAACCAAAATCAATTTCACTTAAGCCCGCTAAAGGTTCTGTGGGGATATCATGTGAGAGGGAAATTGCATTGGAAGTTTCAAGGCATCGCTTAAGGGGGCTTGTAAATGCCGATGAGACGTTAGACTTGATGAAAAGCTGCCCAACGAGCTGAGCTTGCTTCAAACCCTTTTCCGCGAGTCCAACGTTATTTATTCCGCAGTAACGCCGCTGCTCGTTTAGAGCCGTAACTCCATGTCTAACCAAATAAAGCTGTTTCATATCAGTCAAAAGCCGTAAAAAAAGCCAGTAATCCGTTTGAAGGATCCTGGCTAAGACTTAGACCGTTGTCAGGACCTTCCCTAGAAGGCATGCTCCAATATTGAGCATACTTAAGGTATCCTGACTTCCGGATCATCCTACTAATCGCGCCTTCCCGGCATTACTGCCAGTGGCATATTTGCGACTTTCGTACTCGGTCACAGTGGCTGGGCCGTGCTGGATTTTCACCAGCTTCCCTGTCCCGCATTTGGGACGATCTAAAAATACAACTTTTATATTGCTAAGTCAACACTTTTTATTAATTTTTTATTTTCCTCTTGCATTTATGTTTTTCGGTGTTATTAATTTAAGTAATTCCAGTATCCCGGAACACGGTTAAATTCCGTGGCAGACCCGCTGCTGTAATCGGCGAGATGCGTTTTGTAGCAAAAGCTGACCACTTTTGAGGTTTACCTCAAAGGGAAGGTTAAAACGCATTGTTGACCCGTAAGTCAGAAGACCTGCTGGAATAATATATTTTGAAATCTAACGGTAAAGGGTTTCGACAGAGTAATTGCGCTCTGTCGAAGCCCTTTTTTTGGGGTTTAATTTTAATATGGAAATTTATTTTTGAAAGGTATTACTATGAAGAAGAATGAAAAGAAAAACGTAAACAACGATGTTATCGCCAGCCGCAAAGCTTGCAAAACTGACGGTACAGGTCTGTCTCACTACATCCTGATGGATAAGAAGACAAAGTAGTAAAAACGAACAAACAATAATTTAGCGTCATGTAATTGATCAAGGATAAACAGATCAATACCAGGGAATGTACGCGCATATTCACCATCAAAATGGTGAAAGGTAAATAATAATATGAGTAATACAAATACAACAAAAGCACCTTCAAGAGGGCTTTATGTAAATATGGGCAATGGCCCCACTCTTCAGCCGATTGACATTGGCCACAAAAGCCACATGGCGATAATAGATCCGGATACGGCTTTCTGGGCACTTGTAAAGAAAAAACAACTTGCAGAGCATCTCACCGATAGTGACCTGCTCAAGACATATAAACGCAAGGCTAAAAAGTTTGCAGATGAGATGGAAACGCTAAGATTTGGATTGAAACCGTCCGGCGTTTATTTTAATCCTACAGAACGATGCAATCTTAATTGCACCTATTGTTACATCCCAGAAGACATGCGGCGAGATGGCAAACACATGTCCGAAAAGAAGTTAATGGAGTCCCTGGAGATACTCAAGCAGTATTTCAAAAAGACAATGGATAAAGGCCGCAAGCCAAACGTCGTCTTCCATGGAGCAGAACCAATGCTCAACAAAGACGCAATGTTTGCCGGTATCGAAAAGTATAAGAAAGATTTCCTCTTTGGTGTCCAGACTAATGCAACACTGCTGGACGATGAAGCCATAGAATTCCTCAAAGCAAGAAATGTCAGCATCGGAATATCACTCGATGCACCAGTTGCAAATGTCAACAACAAGACAAGAACCAACTGGGCCGGTGAAGGAACATATGACCTGATCATCAAAGCTATGAATAAGCTCAAAGGATATCATTCATGGAGTGTCATTTGCACTGTGACCGAAAAAAACATGCGTTCGCTTCCAAAGCTGGTAGACTTCTTCCATGAAAACGAAGTTCCAACTTGTCTGCTGAATGTCCTTCGCTGCACAATGCCTCGCTCCAGAGATATCAAACCTAAAGATGCAACCGTAGCAAAGCATTTTATTGCTGCGATGGACAGAACCCACGAACTCTATAAGAAGACTGGCCGAAAACTAATTGTTGCCAACTTTGCAAATATCCTGATCAGCATCCTGGCTCCAACTGCACGTAGGCTAATGTGTGACATTTCACCTTGCGGCGGAGGTAGAAGTTTCTTTGCTTTGGCTCCAAACGGCGATATGTTCCCATGCAGTGAGTTTATTGGCTTAAAAGACTTCAAGGGCGGCAATCTTTTCAGAAACGACGTTGAGAAAGTCTTGGAGAGCAAAGCCTTCAAAACTGTAACCGAAAGAAAAGTCGAAGACATTGAACCGTGTAATCGTTGTGCGATCAGACATTTCTGCGGATCACCATGTCCAGCAGAAGCCCATGAAATGAATGGCGGCATGGACAAGACAGGTGCATTCTGTGAGTTCTACGAAGAACAGACCCGCTACGCACTAAGACTGATCGCAGACAACAAGCACGAAGACTTTCTATGGCCAAGTTGGGACAAGGACACAAAAACAACTTTTAACGCAACGTCCCTTTAGTATTCTGATCCAAAGTACAAATCGCTCAGGGACAATATAGTTCTTGAGCGGTTTTTTTATGCATTCAAATTTAGTAACGAAGCTTACTGAGACTGAAAATATCTAAAAAAAGATGTCTCCATTTTGTCGCCATCAGTTTCAATTAACACCAGATCAACAAAAAAACATCTGCGGTTTCAGTCCCAAAACAGCCGATCCAAAGTTTTTTTTAGCAGAAATAGTATATTGAATCCGGGTGACTTTGAGAATTATAGCTGCCGCATGAGCACAGGATATATAAAACGTTCACCATCTTTTTAGGATTCCTTAAGTCTTTGGTATTACAAAACTTATGGATTTGTGTTTATTTTGATCTTGTACGCTATTTGTGTTTTGAGTTGTAGAAAGGTTGTACGGATTTGGCAGAGTCCGAAACGCAAAAAAAGGCTATGAGTATTATACCTTTAGAACGCAGGGAAGCCACACGGCCTTTTGAGCCGTTTTCATTACTTCTCCCTTGGGAATTCCAAGATTTGAAAGTTCTCGTGTTTTCATTTTTATATTCCAATCTTACGATTGTTTAATCTCTACTTCATATACATCTTTGCTGATCTTCGTTACCGCAACATCAATATCAACGAACTCTTTAATTACCTCGACATTAGTCATCGAATGACCGGTCAGCGGCAATGTACGAAACCTTCCACCGCCAGCCATTGCCATCGGTATCATGATCTGATCAGCCAGGTATCTGCCCACAGGCACTTCAGCAGCGATATAACGACGAGCCTGATCAATCGCTTCCTGAGCAACATATTCTGCACGGACGTTTTTCTGGCCAAAGCCTGTAAACAGTTCCGTTACATTCTCACTGGCGACCTCAAGAGTAATGATATTACCCGGTCCGCGAGAGTTTTGAGCTTCTTCAGCTTTTGTGCAGAGTCTGTCCCATTTTAGCTTTTTGCACACCGTGTCCAGTTCCTTTTTGCATATTGACAGCGGAAGGTTAGCAACGACTGCCTTTGCAAACCGTGCACATATTCTGCCTCTATCAACAATATCTATGCGATCAAGTTTCTTGACTGGTTTGATGGTTACACTTATTTTGCCGCCGCCAGCCGGGTAAAACCCAGGACGATCAAGGGTAACTTTAACCTCTGCACCCATCTTTTTGATGATCGGCAGGAAAACCTTTTCCAGAAAATCAAAAGGCGGTGCAAACGGATTGTGTGTGCCGCCTTCAAGGACAATCTCCGACTTTCCGTCAGCAATAAGCAATGCCGGCAGTATCGACTGCAAGACCAGCGTAGTGCTGCCAGCGGTTCCAACCGAGAAGTTATAACTGCCGGATCTGATCATAGTAGGCTCAAAAAACAGACTCTCAGAGCCTATGTAATCGCCTTTAACCCTGGCTTTGCCGATATTTGCCGCAGCGTGTACGCACGTCAAGTGCTGTCGCATAAGCCCGGGTTTCTTACGACCCGAACGAATGTTCTCAATACGGAAGAACTTGCCAGTCACTAGCGACAACGCTAGCGATGTACGCAAAATCTGTCCGCCGCCTTCACCGAAAGATCCATCTATAATAATCATTTTTCTCTTCCTGAATATAAATATGTATTATAAAAAGCAATAATAAAAACCCATTCTGTGCCTAATGGGAAGTCTAAGGATACACATGTTAAATTCACAAGTCCAACTCTCATATTAACGGAAAAAAATTTGTTTATTTTTAGTAAGCTAAATCAGCTTTATGATCTGAAGTATAACGATTCTGAAGGCTATTATCGTAAGGAGTATTTTAAATATCCTTTTGAATGTTTTGTCGGAGAGTTTTCCGAGGAGTTTCTTGCCGATCATTGTTCCTAAGATAACCGCGATCCCGAGTGCGATGAGCAGCTGCCAGTTTGCAAAGACGTTTATTCCAATAAACCCAAAAAGAATTATCTTTATAACGTGACTAATAGCCTGGCATGCAGCCTTGGTCGCAACAAGTTGTTCCTTGATTATATCCTTCCTCATAAAGAATGGTGCAATGAAGGGTCCGATAGCGCCGAAGAAGATTCCAATTAAACCGGAAACAAAACCGATCGGCAAAAACAATGCAAAAGATGAAGTTCTTTCGGTACGGCTTTTCGGAATCCACGTGACGGCGAGAATGAAGATACCCATCAAAAGTTTTATGATGTTTTTGTCTAACATTTTAAATATGGATATTCCAAAAATCGCACCGGGAACTATGCCGATCAGAAAGAATACTATGATCTTCCACCTGATATGCTTGAAGAAAAGAGCCAGTCTTGTGCTGTTGCTTATAAGCTGAACTGTCCCATGCAGGGGGACGACAAATTCTGTTGGAACCATCGAGGCGATTATGGCCAGCAGGATAGTCCCTCCACCCATCCCGGTCATACCCGAGATAACAGAACAAACCACCGCAGCGGCCGTCAAGATAAGCATTGACAAAATAGAAAGCATCATCTTCTACATATCCAACTAAATCTTACATTTCTCATTTCACACGTTTAAGCAGCATGATTTTCTCTTGCAACATCAATAATTCTACCAAATAACCTTGAACTGGCAAGAAATTAACGCTCTGCATCATTAGTATCATCGTAACCGGTCAGCCAGATGTAAACAGACTGGGTCTACATGTCTTTTCAGTCTGTAATGCTCACTATATTTGTGTTATCGGGCAAATCGCATTCTTTGGGTTGGAAAATACTGGGCATTATAGCAATTCGCTAATTATATGGTTTGGAATGTACGTCGATTAAATGCGCATAGTGGAATATTTCGGAACATTTTTATTTTAAAGAAAGGGATACCTGAAGAAAGACAAGAAACAATTAATAATAAAAAGGGGTTCTGGAAAACTCTTCGCTTGCGGCAAAAACATTTGCCGGTGGATTAAGGCCATTCGTAATGGCTAAACAATAAGTTATTCGGAACTGTCAATGGTCGAATAATCAGGGCCAGATAAAGGAGAACTGGTAAATGGGGACACTTAAGATTTTGTCCAATAGTAGTGAGCCTTTTTCGACTCGTTTAGATGCTGGGAGAAGGCTTGCAACTGAACTAGAGAAGTACCATGATAAAAATGCAGTTGTTTTGGGTATTCCCCGGGGCGGAGTTGTTGTCGCTGCCAAAATTGCCGAAGCCCTGCATGGCGATCTTGATATAGTTCTTACTCATAAACTGGGCGCCCCTATGAATCCGGAACTGGCGATAGGAGCCGTTTGTGAAAGCGGTAAATTTTTTATTAACCAATCGATAGCTTCTTATGTCGGTGCCACGAATGAGTATATAGAGAGCGAAAAAAACTCGCAGCTCAAAGCGATTGACAAAAGGGCCGAGCAGTGTCGCAGTGTTTTGGGCAAGATCGACCTTGAAGAAAGAATCGTTATCGTTACCGACGACGGAATAGCTACGGGCGCGACGATGGAGGCGGCGTTGTGGGCAGTGAGGCAGGAGAGGCCAAAGCAACTGATAGCAGCATTGCCCGTTGGGCCCGATGATTCATTGCATACGATCGCTGAATACGCAGACGAGACGTTATGTTTGCAGTCGCCGTCATATTTTGGGGCACTGGGGAGTTTTTACCTTAGGTTTGAACAGGTCGAAGATTTTGAGATGATGGAGATATTGCGACATGAAGCCGAAAGGAGGGTTGTTAAGTGAACCGGACTATACTTGAAGATGCAGCGAAGCTTTTTGATAAGACAGGACATGTTTTTGTTGCGACAGTGAATGCCGAGGCTATGCCGCATGTTACGGCAGCGAAGATGCTTGAACTTATGGGGGACTGTTCTGTTGAAATTACAGAGTGGTTTTGCCCGGTGACAGTATCTAACCTACAGGTGAACAAATCGATATCAATAGTTGTCTGGGATGCTGACAGCGACATGGGTTATCAGATTCTGGGGAATATGGAAAAACTCTGCGATAAGGCCATTTTAAATGGGTACTCACCCGAACTTGATGTTGGCATCCCGAAGCCGCAGGTTGAAAGGCGGATCACAATTTGTGTTGATAGAGTTTTAGATTTCAGCGTTGCTCCCCATAGCGACATTGAAGAATAGATAGTAAGGACAAAAATGAATATAAAAGGTTTTCACAAGCCGCGAATTACCGATGTTACGGTAGATGTCGATGCAAATATAAGTATCAATGGAACGCTGTGTATTCCTGACAATGCCAAGGGGATAGTGGTTTTTGCTCATGGCAGCGGCAGCGGCAGATTCAGTCCGCGGAACCGATTTGTTGCCGAAATGCTTCACCATGGGCAGTTGGCGACGCTTTTGATAGATCTGCTTACGCCTGAAGAAGAACAAGTTGATTTGCAGACGCGACACTTGCGTTTTGATATAGGCTTGCTGACGAAAAGAGTTTGCGGGGCGACGAAATGGCTGAAGGAAAATGACCAGACATGCAAACTTCCAATCGCTTATTTCGGAGCTAGTACTGGGGCCGCAGCAGCACTTTCTGCCGCTGGACAGATTGGCGAGGATATCTATGCGGTAGTTTCTCGCGGAGGGAGGCCCGATCTTGCAGAGGCGTGTTTGGGAGAAGTTAAGTCGCCCACACTGCTGATAGTCGGCGGCGATGATCCTATAGTGATCGAATTAAATAAAATGGCGATTGCCAAGCTTAATTGCGAAAAGGAACTTGTAATAATTCCGGGGGCAACACATCTTTTCGAAGAGCCCGGAAAACTCGAAATCGTTGCAGAAACCGCACGTAAATGGTTTGTTCGTTATTTTGAAAGAGAGGAAGTGGTATAACGGCTGGACAGCATTTATGGAGAGTTTTGCTAATTTACCCTTAAGGGAACCTCTAAAAAATCATTTTGGCGGACAAGCGAATCTTTTTGATTGTGGACGGCGTCAGGAAAAATCCACCTTAGCTACTGCTAAGGCTGATTTTCCTTCTTTGCCAGAATGCAATCCCGATGTACATCGGGACTACTTGCCGCTCAAAAGCAATTATTAGAGCTACCCTTAATGGTCATTCAGCCTTAGTGCGAGCCCCGAAGGAGTTGCCCTTTATTAGTATCATTAGGCAGGTTTAATGAACTATCAGGGCGTCCGTGACAAGATTTGGGCAAATTCGATTTTGCTCGATGTCTGTTATGTTCTCCAACGTTGTCTGTGCGATTGACTGCAAGGCGTTGTTGGTGAAGAAGGCCTGGTGGCCTGTAACGATGACGTTCGGGAACATCAGCAGTCGAGCGAATTGGTCGTCCTGTATTATTTCATTTGAGAGGTCCTCAAAAAATAAGTCAGCTTCTTCTTCATAGACGTCGAGGCCGAGGTATCCTATCTTTCTGCTTTTTAGCCCATCTATGACATCTTTAGTATCGATGAGGGCGCCCCGGCTTGTGTTTATTATCATGACGCAGTCCTGCATTTTGCTGATCGAGTTTGCGTTAATGATATGGTGAGTTTCGGGTACAAGCGGGCAGTGCAGAGTGATAATATATGATTTTCTAAATAGTTCGTCCAGGGAGACGTATTGCACTCCCAATTCGATACATTTGATGTTTGGCTGCGGGTCGTAAGCCATAATACGGCATCCGAAGCCGTGCAGTATCCGTGCAACGACCTGGCCGATCTGTCCTGTTCCGATGATGCCGACGGGGTAGTCGTGCAGGTCAAATCCCATCAGGCCTTTAAGTGAGAAATTACCTTCTCGGATGCGTGCATGTGCCTTGTGGATTTTACGGTTAAGTACCAGGATCATAGCGATCGTATGTTCTGCAACGGCATGCGGCGAGTAGGCCGGCACTCTTACGACAGTAATGTCGCTGTCCCGAGCAGCTTTCAAGTCAACGTTGTTAAAGCCTGCGCATCGAAGTGCAATTGTGTTGACACCATTTTTTGCAAGGGCAGTGATAGTTCGCTTGTCGAGTATGTCATTAACGAATACGCAGACGGCCTGGCATCCCTGGGCGATTGATGCGTTGTGGTGGTTGAGCCGTTGAGCAATAAAGAGGATCTCATGGCCAAATCTGCTATTAGCCTGCGTAAAAAAACGTTCAGTATAAGATTTGTTGCTAAATAATGCGATTTTCATTTTTTCACCTCCCGACTGTTCGATAGTTTGGCTTAACTTAACTTATACTGATCTTGAATGATTTGGTGCGTTGGATAAATTATGGAGGACAGAGGAAACTCCGCAGCAAATCACCTGCACAACTCCAATTCCGATAACGATTGATAAGAAATTGATAACTTCCATAATTTGGTCCCCTGCTCAATAATTACAATCTGTGTTTATCTTCGGCTATCAAACAGTGTCGGTTACTATCTAATTTCAAATCAAGCCGTCCATTCCTACATCTCCAGCAAAAAACTTTCTAAAGTATCATTTGACTCATTACGACATCAAGCCCCCCTGTCGATATAATTTTCATTGTAATTAAACTATCCGTCCAGATTCAAACAAGAGGAAAATCATGATCGAAACGAAACAAAAAGCAAACCCGGTTTTTAACACTATGCATAAAACAATTGAAGTCGAAGGCCTTGACATCTATTACCGTGAGGCAGGCCCTGAGCATGCTTCCACCATTCTCCTGCTGCACGGCTTTCCAACATCGTCTCATATGTTCCGAAACCTGATCCCGGCACTATCAGACAAGTATCATGTAGTCGCTCCGGATTACCCCGGCTTTGGTAACAGCTCAATGCCGACGGTCGATGAGTTTGAATACACCTTCGACCACCTTGCTGAGATCATCGACCAATTTACTGAAAAACTGGGACTGAACAAATATAGCCTTTACATGATGGACTATGGTGCACCAGTAGGCTTCCGCCTTGCAGCAAAACACCCAGAAAGAGTTGAATCGCTTATCATCCAGAACGGCAATGCCTACGATGAGGGCCTGCTGGACTTCTGGGTTCCGATAAAGGCGTATTGGGCTGACAAGGCAGATGAAAATGCCAACGTCTTGAGAGATAACCTGCTTACCATCGAAGCAACAAAATGGCAGTACACCAATGGCGTCCGCAACCTTGAAGCGATTAATCCGGATAACTGGATACACGATCAGTCCCTGATGGATCGCTCAGGCAACAAAGAAATCCAGCTTGAGCTGTTTTATGACTACGGATCAAATCCTCCGCTATACCCCGAATGGCAGGCTTACTTCCGCGAGCACCAGCCGCCTGCATTGATCGTCTGGGGGAAGAATGACTATATATTCCCCGCCGAGGGCGCTGCTCCATATAAGCGTGATCTGCACAATGTCGATTACCACTTGCTGGATACTGGACACTTCGCACTGGAAGAGGATGGAAATCTAATTGCAAATCTAATGCGAGATTTCCTTGAAAAGAATGTTGATATTCATAAGACGCATTAAAATGCTTAGCTGAGATGTACAGGACATGAATTAACTTGCCCTGTACATCTATATTTTTCGAGACTCATATTGACACAATCAGCTAAAATCTTGCTAATGGGTCTCCCGGGATGTGGGAAAACAACCACCGTGCTTCGGATAGTTTCCAGGCTCAGCCACAAAAAACTCGCCGGTTATTATACAGAGGAAATCCGCCGTAACAATATTCGCAAAGGCTTTAAGTGGAACCGGCTGGACGGCAGTTCGGGAATACTTGCCCATGTCGAGATCAAGAGTCGTTACAGGGTAAGCAAATACGGTGTTGACATTGAAGGTTTCGAGAAATCCGTTGTGCCGGTCCTGGATATTGAAAAAAGCAACGCAGAGATTTTCGTAGTCGACGAAATCGGAAAGATGGAATGCATGTCCGAGCAATTTGTAGCCGCGATAGACCGGCTGTTTGCTTCAGACAAGCCAGTAATCGCGACAGTGGCCCAGAAAGGGCCTGGAATTATCTCTAAAGTAAAAAACTACCCCGAGGCAAAGTTATTCACATTAACCAGAAAAAATCACGATAGAATAGTAGAAGACATAGTACAAATACTGTCATAAAAACCGATTAGCCGGTTTTATTAATACTTTGGGGGTAGAAATGGCCGGAGTAATAAATCTTCCTGAGCCTAATAAAAATGGGCCGATCTCGTTAGAGCAAGCCATAGCTTCCAGAAGATCACGAAGAAGCTTTCTGGCCAAACCTGTTTCCCTTGAGCAGATCGGTCAGTTGGCCTGGGCAGCACAAGGTCAGGATACCAAAAGCAAATACCGAACAGTCCCTTCGGCAGGAGCAACATATCCGTTGGAAGTCTTTGTTGTAACCTGCGACGGGCTGTATCATTACCTGGCAAAAGATCATGCCCTAAGTCAACTCAGTTACAAAGACCTGCGCTATGAGCTTGCCTCTGCTGCTTATGGACAAGATTTCATCGCAACCGCACCACTAACACTGATCTTTGCAGCACAATTTACCAGAACAACAGGCTATTACGGCAAACGCGGGATTCGCTATGTCTATATGGAAGCCGGCCATGCCGGACAAAATGTAAGTTTACAAGCTGAAGCCTTGGGGCTGGGTTCGGTTGCTGTCGGTGCTTTCGATGATGATGCGGTCAGTAAAGTACTCTCACTTCCAAATCAGCTCGACCCTCTGTATATGCTTGTCATTGGATATTATCAAAAATAATCAGGAGCTAACATTTAATGCCATACGATTGGGCTGAAATGACTGCGGATCGACTCAGAGATCAGGGGCTGATTAAAAAGGGAATCTGCCTGATCCTGGGAGCGGCTGATTCCGGCAAGACGACCCTTGCTAAGGCTCTGACTAATTGCTGCGTAACAACCGCCCCGGTGGGTATCATTGATGCTGACATAGGGCAATCACATATTGGTCCGCCTACTACAGTAGGCTGGGCTGTTGCTGACAAGACTGTCGCAGATTTTGGCCAGCTTTCGGCTGAAGGTATCAGTTTTGTCGGTGACATAACTCCGGCAGGTCATTTGCTGCAGCTTACCGCGGCAATCTGTCAGTCCGTTAAAGCCGTATCCAAGCATGCCGACATAATCATCATCGATACTCCTGGTTTTATGACGGGCCCCACAGCGGAAATATTATGGTGGACAGTTCAGCGATTGGTCCAGCCTGATTTGATATTAGCCGTTCAGATCGAAGATGAGATGGCCGGGATACTGGCCGGGCTTGAGGGTCAGGGTATTAATTGCGAACGTGTTAAATGTCCGTCTAAAATCAATATCAAATCGCCACAGAAAAGGCAAAGCTATCGCCAACGCATCTTTAAAGAGTATTTCCATGGTGCAATCGTTTACGATATTAGCTTAAGCAGTATCGCGGTACAGCGGTCACGCATATTAAGTAGGCAAAATATGACCGGCCGTTTGGCAGCACTGCGTGACAGCATGGGTGTAGACATTGCTATCGGCCTGGTGATTGACTGGGATGTTGATCAAGAGACTGCACGGATAAGAGCTCCAGAGACAGATATACGGCAAATAAGCTGCCTGATCATAGGAGATGTATCGATCAATATGAACGCTTAATTAAAATGGAGGTACTTAGGATGACTATCTTAAAACATTAAGACCTTTTTTAATGGCATACCTTCGAGCTTGTGCTATCTCTTCTGCTGTGGGTCGGCGGTTTATCCGTTCATCTGAAGATGCGAGATAGCATGGGCGGTACTGACCCATTATGTTTATCGTTGTGTCGAGGGAGATTTCGTCTGCAAGAAAGTCTATTATCTCTTTGCTGCCGGCCAGTCCGTTCGGCAGGACCAGGTGACGGACGAGCAGTCCCTTTACAGCGATGCCGTTTATGACATGAAGGTCACCGACCTGGCGATGCATTTCTCTGACTGCCTGGAGGTTTACCTCGGGGTAGTCATCCGCACTGGAAAGCTGCGAAGAAATATCCGCGTCGGAATACTTCATGTCGGGCATGTAGATGTCGACCAGCCCATCCAATAGTTTGAGTGTCTCAACAGAATCGTAGCCTCCAGTGTTGTAGACAACGGGCAGGGAAAGGCCGTTCTTTTTTGCAAGCTCTACAGCCATCATCGCGGCTGCGACTACATGCGTTGGCGTTACCAGGTTGATGTTTTCACATCCGCGTTTCTGCAGTATCAGCATCTGTTCGGCGAGCTGGTCTATGCTTAGTTGTTCTCCCCAGCGGTACTGGCTTATCTCGTAATTCTGGCAGAACATACACCTGAGGTTGCAGCCTGCAAAGAAGATAGTGCCCGACCCGCCCGATCCGACCAGAACATCTTCTTCACCGAAATGCGGCCCGGCTGAACTTACCTTTGGCAAAGCTCCGATCCCGCAGAATCCGGTCTGGCCTGCGAGACGATTAACCCTGCACCTTCGCGGGCAAAGTGTGCACGATTCCATATTATCCCAAAGAAGTCGGAGGGGCTGGCTAAATAAACTGGTATCGACAGAGATTTCGGGCATAGTTCGCTGGCCTTTATACCTTTCTTCCGGTCTTTTCGGTGTAGAGCCACTTGCTTTGTTTGAAATCAAAGTTATAATGCTCCCTGACCTTAAAAACGGCTACATGTTCGGGAAGTTCCACAAAATATTCATCCGTATCATCAAAAAGAACGTCGATACCTTCTTCGAGGATGAACTGCTTTTTGTCCCTGGTGATCTTAAGGTCGTGGTAGCTGATGCGAAGTTCTTCGAGCATTCGTATGACCTGCTCTTCGGAGCCGGGGATGCGGTCGGTTACGACGTACACCCTGCAGCCGGCCTTTGCCATCGCGGCGGTAAGCACCTCGAATACCCCAGGATAGGCAGTAATAGTAGCATCCAGATCAACAGCGATCTTCATAAAGCAGCCCCCGAATAACAGTGTCGTAATTCTTGACAATAAACTTAACCGTAAAAAGTCTCTGCCCTCTTAAGTTCTTTAATATTCTGATTCCCGTCAAAACTGCCCATAATTCGGCAAAAGCCCTTCAAAGCTGAATCAAATTTATATTAAGCATCATGTTTGTTTATGCCGATAACCAAACATGTTAATGGGGGTTTAAAATGAAAACCGGCATAGTAAACTGGTTTAATGCTTTCAGGGGATTTGGATTTATCACACCGGATGACGGAAGTGAGGATGTCTACGTCCATTGGTCAGAGACCGATACAAATTCTGATATTCATTCTTTTGAAGTAGGTCGGAAAGTTGAATACGATCTAATTGATGAGACTATTTTTCCTTTTGCCGCAAATGTAAATGTGGTTTTAGCCTGAATGTTTTCTTTGTTTGTAAGAGTTGGTTTGTATGCATGGCATACTAATAAGAAACTTTCTGGCTATAATTAGCATTTGAAGAAATTTTGAAAATCTCAGACGAATAGTTCCAGAATCTACTCAACCAAAGACTAATACTGTGATTCTTGTAGACGAGAGGTCGAATTGTCACAGTAGAAAGCCTCGACAAAATGAATACTATCGCTTATGGAATACGGCTTTTGGACAATCGAGCAAGGATCAGGTCCGGTAGCGTCAGTCGCGATTCATGACGGACACGGCATACGGTCGGAGTTAGCCGGTCTTCTGGCTATCAATGAGAAGGACCGTCTTCGTGAAGAAGATCCATTTACTGCAAAGCTGACAGAAATCACAGGCAATCGGATCATCGTGACAAACTCGCGATTTGAGGTCGATCTCAACCGGCCCCGCGATAATGCTGTTTACCGAACTCCAGATGATGCCTGGGGGCTTAATGTTTGGACGCAGGATCTGCCTGAAGATGTTATCGAGCGGTCTCTTGCCCGGTACGATGCTTTTTATAACGAGGCATTCCGATTTTTAAAGCATCTTGAAGATAAATACGGCCGATTTGTAGTTCTTGATCTACACTCGTATTGTCACCGGCGAAACGGCACCGATACTGAGCCAGAGCCCTCAGAAGAAAATCCTGACATTAATATAGGCACGGCAACAGTTGACAAGTTACTGTGGGCGAATCTGGTAAATCACTTTATGACAGACTTGCAGAATTATCCTTTTCCGGGTAAACCACTTGACGTGCGTGAAAATATTCGTTTTCGTGGCGGTCGTTTTCCTCAATGGGTACATGAAACATTCCCCAAAACGGGCTGCTGCCTGGCAATAGAGATCAAAAAGGTTTTCATGGACGAATGGTCGGGCACGATCAATGAGCATGTTTTCAATGCTGTTAAAGACGCATTAAAGTCGGCATTGCCGGGGCTGTTAGAGGAATTAAAGAATACGTAGCGATAGACAGGATCGGAAATTCTATGGCAGAAGCAAAAATATCACGTAAGCTTATTCGCGAAATAACCGAAAAGCTTTCTCAAGGTAAGCGTGTAAGAGAAGCTTTACTCGATTCGGGTAGACTCCATATAGACCGGACTCTGCCGTTTTTAATTGTCTATAGAAGACCTGATAATTGTCCTGATCCCGGAATGGATCGCCTTATTAAAGGTGAGGCTTCTTATCTGATCGCTCCTTCGCCTCATATATCCGGATCGGGGATATTGAATCTGATCATGCAGATCACTAAAGTTCTCTCGGATGAGTACGGTGCCTGTTTGATCATAGATGTCTGGTCCGCCATACCGCAGGAACCGTCAAATACTCTTGAAATGGTTGTCCCCAGACCTTCATTCAAGATATCCATCCCGAAATATCGTCCTCCCACCGAGGCTATTGAAGCTTTGGAGAGTTCTCTTAAACGCATTAAAATCCTTAAGCGTTCGGCGGTCGTCGAGCTTGTCCCTGAAATTGAAATTGGTGCCGACCTCAGAGCACCTGTAATGAGCGAAGCGACTGCCCGTAAGATGAATTGTTTTATCCTTGGGCTCGAAATAGACCCCTTCTATAGAGATCCCCAGACACATGAGGTGTTTCCGCTAGTCCTTAGTCGACTGCATCGCAGTCTGTCAGTAGCGTTTAAGAAGTCGGCGTTTGAGTTTGCCAGAAATCGGACAACTCGTAAGCTTGTCAGTTACCAGGCTTTGGGACGAAGGGCATTTGTTAAGTCGGTCTGGGATACTGATAAAAAACTGGCTGACATCAGCCAGTCATTTGATTTTCTGCTTCAGGTTACGCCCGTTAATACCGAAAAGGCCTGGAGAGCCTTTAAGAAATCGCATTTCGAGAAAGTTCCGATATTTTACTATCGGCCGCAACCGATAGACCCGGCTTTAGTGAAACGGAAATTGTATCAAATACCGATAGAGCGTGTTGACGATGCCACACTTGGTTTTCTTTTTCGAGAAAAGCGAAAGGAGCTTGATCGGCAGCTTGGCTTGCTTCAAGACCGTGGAAAGCCGGAGTTCTACTATGGTGGTTTACAGTTATACGGAGCTGTTGCCGACCAGTTGGCAGATACCGCCAGGGAAATCCTGAATCGCTTTTCGGATTACAGTAATAAAAAAGATGGCGGCAGGAAAGTGCTGAACGCGATAATTATTGCCGAACGAGCACGTGGGGAGATCGAGTATTATCGTCAAATGTACCCTGAAATGGCCAGCCAGGTCCAGATTCGAGACGACATTCTCGGCCTGCTGGTTTCGCAAGGAAATCTGCTCATAGCACGTGACATAAAAATACCGGAGGCACGAGTTGAAGCGATGTTGAGTCATGAGGTTGGCACACATGTTCTTACGTATTATAACGGCAAGGCTCAGCCGTTTCAGCAGCTTTACTGCGGATTCGCCGGGTACGACGAGTTACAAGAGGGATTGGCTGTTCTTTCGGAGTATCTGGTGGGTCAGTTAAGTCCTCAGAGACTTCGGCTTTTGGCGGGGAGAGTGCTGGCGGCACACAAAATGCAGTGTGGCGCAACCTTTCTGGAAGTCTTTCATGAGCTGAATTCTGTCTATGGATTTGAACAAAAGACGGCCTTTATCATTACAACACGTATATACCGCGGCGGAGGTCTTATTAAGGACGCCATTTATCTGAGGGGGCTGGTAAATTTGCTTGAATATTTAAAAGACGGCGGTGACACTGACATACTTTTCTGCGGTAAGATCGCTTTAGATCATGTCCCGATCATCCAAGAGCTCCAGGCTCGGGAGATACTCTGTACATCGCCGCTGGTTCCCCGTTATATGAAATCTGCCGATGTAGATAGAAAACTGGCCACATTACGGGAAGGACTTGAAGTATACGATTTGGTTACATGGAGATAAAAATGCATATTGGTTTTATGGTTAACGACATTCGGACAGAGCAGGTCGGATACACAACAGTTCGCATGGCAATAGCTGCGATAAACAAGGGGCACCAGATATGGTTTATTGGTGCTGGAGATTTTGATTATGACACTGACGATAAGGTACATGCGCGGGCGAGTTCTGTCTCCAAGGCCAGGTATAACTCTACAAAAACCTTTCTCACTGAACTCCAGGGAAATAAAGCTGTAAGACAGAGAATTGTTGTCGATGATCTGGACGTACTGATGCTCCGCAATGACCCGTCTTTAGATACTGGCATGCGTCCCTGGGCCCAGATGGCCGGTGTCATCTTCGGACGGGCCGCCATGAGAAACGGAGTTATAGTTTTAAATGACCCAGACGCTCTGTCAAAAGCAATGAACAAGATGTACTTCCAACTCTTCCCGGAAGAGGTTCGTCCGAGGACGATCATCAGCAGAGACCGTGAGGAAATCCGTCGGTTTGCCCGTGAAGAAGGCGGCAATATTGTTCTGAAACCACTTCAGGGTTCTGGCGGCACGAGCGTCTTTCTTGTACGAAAGGACGACTTATCGAATATTAACCAGATGGTTGAATCGGTCAGCAGGGACGGGTATGTGATCGCACAGGAGTACCTGCCGGATGCCGCGGGGGGAGATACGCGACTGTTTTTAATGAACGGTATGCCGCTGCGTTATAAAGGAAGGTATGCGGCATTCCAGAGGGTAAGAACCGGAGATGATATACGCAGTAATATTCACGCAGGCGGTTCGTTGAAGCAGGTTGAGATAACAGACCGTCATTTACGGGTAGCCGAGATCGTACGCCCAAAACTTGTGCAGGATGGAATGTTCCTGGTCGGTCTGGATATAGTCGGTGACAAGTTGATGGAGATCAATGTCTTCAGTCCAGGCGGGCTTGGAAGTGCACAGAAATTCGAGAAGGTAAACTTCAATCATGCTGTCATCGCTGCTATCGAAAAGAAAGTGGAATATATGAAGTATTATCGCCGCAAATTTGACAATATTGAAATGTCAACCTTGTAGATTTACCGTCAAAGAAGAACGGCTAAGAAGTGGCGGTTTGCAATTATTTTTTGATCTGGATATAATATCCAACCATGAGGCCAAGAGCAGCAATGTTAATTGGGAAAGGTGTCTGACCTGCTCTGTATCTAAGACACCTTTAGTTTTCCTTTCATGATAGATTTCATGAGAACCTGGCTCGAAAGAGGGAAGCGGCTAAGTAAAATGCTATGCGATTGAGTGATTTACTTTAGCACTGCTGATTTGGTTGCGTCGATAACATTGGTATACGAAAGACAAACAAATATGGCAATCGGGTTGCGTCCATGGTGACATCCTGACTCCATTGCCCACTTATCGGTGAGTACTATTCTTAGCGAAGACATCATACATGGGGGCTGTCTGTATATTGTGTTATTTAGGGGGCACTAAGTGGCAAAAAGAGCTAATGCGATGTTTAACAGCAACGAGGGAGAGGGTGGTAAAAGGATCAAACGTTTGACAGCTTTTGCTTTCAAGCGTAACGAGGAAGGTGTTGATATTAAAATAATCGGTTGTTTCGATATTAAATCTGCGCCCAGTCTACCATTCTACAGCAAGGGCATTATTATTGTGGGCGGACGACCTTTTTCGGTATTCGATCTTCAAGTGCTGGCTGGTTCAAGGCCAAAGACGCTGACAGATGAGTCATGTATCGTGCTTCTAGACTTCGATGATGAGTACAGTTGTTTCAGCCGTGCGATTGTTGTAGACGATGTTTCGGAGATGCTGAGTATTGCCGATCAGAACATGGCCGGGGTTGGGGTTGAAAACCTCTTTGGGTGCCAGCCGGGAAGGATGGCGAAGGGGCCTTATTCGGATTTCCCTGAAATCGAGCCAAAGAATGATAAATATGATCTCGACCCAGCAAGCCGGATTAACGAGAATATACAACATCTTCTAGGTAATTTAATTGGGGCTAAGTAATGTCAACAGGAACGGTAAATCAGTTTGATGACTTCAAAGGTGTTGGATTTATCACGCCGGATGATGGGGCTGAAGACATCTATGTCCATTGGTCACAAATCAAAACAGATTCTGACATTCAATCTTTAGAAGAAGGACAGAAAGTTGAATACAAACTAATCAAAGACGTTGTTTTTCCTTTTGCCGCATGTGTGCGTGTAATTTGAACCTAAATGTTTTTTTTGCAAGAGAGCTACTCTGAATTGTTAAGGATTGGGAACTGACTTTTTTAGGGAGTTTTTGTTTAACTGAGCCTTGGCAGGATTTCATTCTGTACACACTCACTATTTCAGAAAGAATACGTTAATCGCGCAAAGAGAATGAAAAATGCTCTTAAACAAGAGAAACAGTTCAAAGCATTGAGCAAACAATTGGGCGTGCCGTTTTCATCCGAACTGGGGATCAACTTGCAGGAAGGTAAAGAGGAAGAAATATTCAAATGGTTCCTGGCTTCAGTTTTATTTGGCAAACGGATATCCTTCCGGACCGCAATAAAAACTTACAAGCAATTCAAGTCGTGTAACGTCTTAACCCCTAAAGCCATAGCTGATACAGGCTGGGACGGTTTGGTAAAGATATTAGATGATGGCGGCTATGTTCGATATGACTTTTCAACCGCTTCGAAATTGCTTAATTTGGTTAAGCATTTACAGCATAATTATAGTTCTCTGACCGAATTACACAAAAAGGCTCGAAGCTCCGAAGACTTGGAAAATATGCTTTTGCAGTTTAAAGGTATTGGGCCGGTTACAACGAATATCTTTTTGAGGGAGTTAAGATCAGTATGGAAGAAGGCAGACCCTGAGCCACTAGACTTCGTAAAACAAGAAGCAGCGAAATTGGGAATTAATCTCGATGAGTTCAATAGGAAAACAAAGAAGTTTATAAAGTTAGAGGCAGCGCTGATAAGAAGCAGCAAACAAAAAAGATGAATCCATTCGTGAATCCCCCCCGAAAAAAGTCCTTGAACTACTAACTAAGTATGTGAGTATTGCTGATTCGTACATGTTTCAGGCCGGAATCCCTAGTGGTTTTCAGATAGCAATTCGCCTACTCTCATGATATCAGCCATTTGGTTAAAAAGTTTGCTTAAAGAAGGTCAAAAGGTTGAATACGATCTAATCAAGGATACCGTCTTTTCTTTTGCCGCATGTGTACACGCAGTCAACTCTCACCCGATAGATTCCGATTGCCCTCTAAGCACTAGTCCTACAAAACCTAAATATCCCTTAACATTTTGACACCGACCCTACTATTTTCTCCTATACTGATTAAGTTGGCTGGATTGATTGCCGAACCACAACTGTCGTAGTAGAGGCTTCTAACCCCAATATTGCTCCAAGGGGGCATAAAAAGAAGGCCCGTTAATATCAGGTAAACATGCTTGGTTGCGTAGCCAAGAGTTTAAGGGGGCAATGTTAGGTGAAATCGAATTATGACAATAGTTAGGAGGTAACGTTATGGATTTAGTAATCGAACGTATGGATGTATGGGCTGCAAGCGTTAAAGATGAACCCGGTGGTTTAGCTCAGGTGTTAACCGGTCTGCGCGAGGCCGGTGCTGACCTTGAATTCATTATTGCCAGGCGATCCACGAAAACGCCCAATACAGGCGTTGTATTTGTCACCCCGTTGCGTGGTGATAAGGAGCTTGCTGCGGCCGCAGATTTGGGTTTTAATGTTACAAGCAGTATTCATGCCGTACGCATTGAGGGTGAGAATAAACCTGGAGTGGCAGCTGAATTAACCGAAAAACTCGCCGTAGCAGGGCTCAATCTACGAGGGCTCTCGGCAGCTGTGATAAGTGCAAGGTTCATTCTTTACATTGGTTTTGACACCTCTGAAGATGTCGCAAGGGCTATGAGCATTCTTCAGTCAGCTTAGGAGCGGGCTCGGACGAAACTAAATTTTTAACGTCAGCTGATAGTTATTGTAAAGGAGCGGCAAGAATTCAATGGGGTGATTATTAGAGTTGTTAAAGCACCGGAAGAGTCCAAGCTGAAATGGCGCAAGGTCAAAGACCTAATGGCCATGAGAATGGTTATCGAATGGGCAAAAGTGATTCTGTTTGATCGGCTATGATTGCTGGCCTTTGTGGATTGACGTTTAATACTTCATTTGAAGATAATTAAATGGTAAAGAAAAACGTTAATAAATGGTTCGATGAATAAAAGTAAAAAATCTAATCCTGATAACACTGGCTTGCACCTTAAAAGTGGTGTTAATCTTGGTAAGTACCGTTTAAAAAAACGTATAGGTACAGGTGGGTTTTGTGAAGTATGGGAGGCCAGAGACAGCGTAGAAGGCATATGTGTTGCTTTAAAAATACCCTTGGCAGACATTAATGGCAACCGGGATAATGAGGTTTTGCTGAGAGAAGTTAGAGCTGTCTCGAAATTGCGTCATCCCAATATACTTTCAGTTAAAAATGCTGATATTGTTGCAGATCATGCGGTGCTTGCTACGGAATTATCCATGAGGACCTTAGCGGATTGTTCGAAGCCAATGTCTGTTAAAAGGGTTATATTGATTATTGCACAAGTACTTGAAGGATTAGCTTATGCCCACCATCATCGAATAGTGCATTGCGATGTGAACCCAAACAATATTTTTTTGTTTCCAGACAACAGAGCCGCACTGGGTGATTTTGGGATTTCTTTGAAACTTAAAGGCCGCAGGAAAACCGTAGATGATTACGGTACTCCTGGATATGTTGCTCCTGAACAGGCTTATGGTTACCCTACTTATCGTAGTGACTGTTTTGCGATTGGTTTGATTCTTTATGAATACATTACGGGGTTGCTTCCTCGCTGGCCTTTTGATTGGCCTTTTCGTGGAAACGAGCGTTTACGGGAAAGAACCGGTTTAGCTTTTGTAAAGTTTATAAAGAATTCTGTAGCAGTCGACCCAAAGCGACGTTTTTCAAATGCAGACAAAATGTTAACAGCTATGATTGAGGCTTTACCCAAAAAACATAAAAATATATTAGCCCCGAAGGCCGAAAAAAAGGAAACCGATTGGCGCAAGGTTCGACGTGAGGCTTTTGTAAACAGGTACAGTCGGGTTTTTCCTGTTATATTTAGATGTATAGATTGTGACGAGCCAATAGCCGAGATGATGCAGATCTGCCCATGGTGCGGCAGTGGCAAAAACCGGTTTGATTCCTGCAGCCAATTTAGCCACATCTGTACTCGTTGTCATAAAGGAGTTCTGCCCGAATGGCGATTCTGCCCATGGTGTTACGGGCCTGGGTATGAATCAAAAAACATAACCAGTTCACCAAAGGTGCATTATCATTGTCGATGCAACCATTGTAATGGAAAACTCGTAAGGTTTATGCGTTATTGTCCATGGTGCCATCGCAAAGTAAAACAAGCATGGGATGTTCGGCCTTTCCCCGAAACATGTGGATGGTGCAACTGGCCTGTAGATACGGAATTCTGGGATTATTGTCCATGGTGTAAACATAACTTAATGTTATAGTAACGAAAACTTAAGACTTGCGGATTCAACTCCTAAGTGCAACTGAAAGGGTATTATTGTGCCTTACAATATAAGAATAGTTAGCACCTATCCCCCGCGAAGGTGTGGCTTAGATACTTTTCAAGAGCCTTTTTCTTGTTTGAACCAAAGTAATAAAGTTTTCCGTTGATCTTCTTGCAATATTGGCCAGTCGGATGTAAAGTTAATGGGAATTTGTCTGAACGAGTTTTTCTTTTAGATTTAGACATGATACACCTCCGTATAGAAATCAAATAAACAGTTAAATACAAGATGGTTGTAGCTCAGGTTGTAATTTCCAATTCACCTTGCGTCTCGTTTTGCTGTAACTTCATTCAGCAAAACATCTTGTATTACTACGACGACTACTTATACGAACGTATATATAATCCTGACACAAAGGTTTTATAAATGACAATACCGGAACAATATTGTGGTGGTAATATCAGACTTGCAATGGGTAAAGATGAGTAAATACAGGTTTGGAGTTTTGTCTGCATTAAACGAAAGAATGAAATCGCCAACCGAACTTGCAAATGAGCTAAATCTCGATTTGCCGCATATCAGTAAGACTTTGTCTCAGCTATCATCAAAAGGATATATTGTAAATAAAACACCAGGTTTCTGGAAAAATAAACTTTTCGAAATAACCAGCCACGGCAAAGAGGCCTTGAAAAACATTGAAGTTATGCTTACATAACAAGCCATTGTTAGGCTTATAATTGCTACTCTGAAATCTCGCGACAAATCTTTTCAAAAAAGTTCTTCATCCGTTTCCATGCTTCAGTCATAGTAATATTATTATTCTGAGACACGTTGGTTTCCATAGAAAAAGATGATCAGACGTGTTTTTAAGTAAAGAACCGAATTGCCCGGTATTCAAGAAACGACATTAAACAGACAGGCCCTTTAAATTACAACTGAGCTAATGGAATCGCTTGCCCCGAAGAAATTTGCTTCAAAGATTTCTCAATAGATTGCATCACTGTGGGACTCCCTGCCACCAATGCTGTCTCCTTCCAAGAATCTCTTTCTTGTCTTATCTTTTCAATTTCCATTTTACAATCAGAAATATTTTCCATGACTAACTAAATCAGATTTAATTTATATAGCTTTCTATGGTCACGAAATGCCAATATGTTTATAAAGTATATGTGATTGTCCAGTTTGAATCAATAAAAACGGTTGACATATAACTCTAAACTAGATACCCTAACAATGTCTTAGGCACTTAAAGAAGAGCTTATGATCTTCCGCTTTAAAATCAGGTATTTAGAATGACTATGTTAATAAAGCAAATCAAGAAAATTAAAAAACAAGATGCTAACCAATATGAAGCATTGCCATATAGTACTGGAGTTGAATTTGAAAATCTCAAGGCAAATGATATAGCATTGCAAGGGATTAAATGAAAGTCCTCCACACATCAGACTGGCACTTGGGACGTTCTCTTTATGGACGGAAACGTTATGACGAGTTTACAGCCTTCCTGGACTGGCTCAGTGGCACTATAGAGACCGAGGGGATTGAGGTTCTTTTGGTTGCCGGGGATATTTTTGACACTAGCACACCCAGTAACCGTGCTCAGGAATTATATTACCGTTTTCTATGTAAGGTTTCAGGTTCATGTTGCCGGCATATCGTAGTCATAGCAGGAAATCATGATTCACCTTCGTTCCTAAACGCCCCAAAAGAACTTCTGAGAGCATTAAATGTATATGTCGTCGGTACAATGACAGAGAACTCAGAAGACGAAGTGATTATTTTAAACGATGATCAAAAGCGTCCCGAAGCGATTGTCTGTGCTGTGCCATATCTCCGAGATAAAGATATTCGTACCGTTGAACCTGGGGAGACCATTGAAGATAAAAATGCCAAGCTCATTGACGGTTTGCGAACTCATTATTTAGAGGTTTGTGCAATAGCCGAACAAAAGCAATCGTCATTCAAGGTAAATGGCCAACCTGATATACCAATTATTGCCATGGGACATCTCTTTACTTCCGGTGGCAAGACGATCGATGGAGACGGAGTCAGAGAGCTGTATGTTGGTTCATTGGCGCATATGGGAAAAGATGTATTCCCCTCAACAATTGATTACCTTGCATTAGGGCACCTTCATATTCCTCAGTGCGTGGGAGGCTCAAAGCATATACGCTACTGTGGTTCTCCAATTCCTATGGGCTATGGTGAAGCCACGCAGGGCAAGAAAGTAATTGTAGTTGAGTTTAACAGCACAACACCTTCGATTCAGGAGTTACAAGTTCCTTGCTTCCAGCCCCTAGAAAGAATAGTCGGTTCTCTTGATGACATTCTTACAAGATTAGAACAGCTGAAACATGATAAAAGCAATGCATGGCTGGAGATTGAATATACCGGCCGGGATATCGTCGGAAATTTGCAAGAGATGCTCAACGAAGTTTTAGCTAATTCATCCATGGAAATTCTGCGGATAAAGAACAAACGCATTATTGATCGGGTTATCAATACGATTCAAGAGGATGAAACTCTCGATGATCTAAATGTAAATGATGTGTTCGAGCGCTGCTTGGAAACCTTTAATGTGCCCCCTGAAGATCAAGCTGAATTAACCAGTTCTTACAATGAAATTATCAAGTCTCTCCATGAAGAAGACTCAAATGCGGAATAAGAAGGCTGATTATGAAAATCCTTGAACTTAGATTTAAAAACTTGAATTCACTCTATGGAGAGTGGTTGATCAATTTTTCCGACCCAGAATATATTTCAAACGGGATTTTCGCTCTTACTGGCCCGACTGGAGCTGGTAAATCTACAATCCTTGATGCCATCTGTTTAGCCCTTTATGGAGCAACTCCTCGTTTGGGTAAAATCACTAAAAGCGGTAATGAAATTATGTCTCGACAAACGGGGGAGTGTTATGCCGAGGTAACGTTTGAATCGCAGGCGGGGCAATTCCGTTGTCATTGGAGCCAGCACCGTGCACGCAGAAAATCAGACGGCAACCTTACAGACGCTAGGCACGAAATCAGTGACGCACATACAGGAAAGCCAATTGAAACCAAAAAAAGTCTGGTCTCTGGAGTTATTGAAGAAAAGACTGGAATGGATTTTGAGCGATTCACTCGATCCATACTGCTCGCCCAAGGTGGCTTCGATACCTTTCTCAAAGCAAACGCTGAGAAAAAGTCCAAGATACTCGAACAGATTACAGGCACTGAAATCTATACAGAAATTTCACGTAGGGTTCACGAGTGACAACGGGATGAACGAGCACAGCTGGACATCTTGCAGTCTGAAACATCGGGCATTGTCATTCTTGAACCCGAACAGGAAAAGGAAAGCCAACAGGAACTGGAAGTCAAGCAAAAGCAGGAGACCAAACTGACATCCAAGGCAACCGAAACCGGGAATTCCATAGCTTGGTTAATCGGTATTGACGGACTGAAAAACGAAATCAGTTCTTTATCCGAAGAATCTGAAAAACTGAAATCCAAACTTGAGTTGTTCAAGCCACAGCGGGAACGACTTGGTCTCGCCCTGAAAGCTGCTGAGCTTGACGGGGATTATGCCACATTGACTGCTGTCCGCAATCAGCAGGATACAAATCAAAAAGCTCTTAGGATTGAAGAAGGCAAACTGCCAGATCTTGAGTCTTCAACTGGACAAAAAAAAGAAGCCTTAGAAAAAACCGAACAGTTAACTATTAAGGCAAAGGAGGAACTGAAAACAGCAGTCCCGCTTATTCGGAAAGTACGCTCTCTTGATCAGCAGTTGGCCGATAAAAAGAATGCTATTGATAATAGTGATGCGGATTGCAGGAAAGATACGGAACAGATCCAGGCTGATAAGAAACTGAAAACACAGGAGCAGGAGAATCGCGATACTTCACAAAATGAATTGAAACTTGTGCAGAAGTATATGAAGACCAATTCTCGGGATGAGTGGCTTGTGAGTGGCTTGGCAGGCATTGAAGAACAGCTCGGCAATATCCTCTCTGCTCAAAAAGACATTTTCAGTAAAAAAGCAGTCGAAAGAGAAGCCGGAAGTATTCTTAATGCTGCCACCAAAAAACTAGTAGATTGTACCACTCAGCTAAACACCCGAAAGAAAGAACTGGAAGATGTTCAAAAAGGCCTTGAGCTCAAAAAGAAGGACTTAGCATTATTTCTAGGTGATCGCCTGCTTCGGGAACATCGCACTGAAAAAGAGACCTTGCTCCGCGAAATGGCTTTCCTTCGAAAGATCGCTAGCCTTGAAACAGAGCGATCAAAACTGGAAGACGGCAAACCGTGTCCATTATGCGGAGCTGAGGAACATCCCTTTGCCGAAGGCAATATTCCAGAAACGGATGAGGCCGAGAAAAAGATTGAGAATCTGACCGAGTTGATCCAAAAGGCTGAAGAGTTGGAATCTGGTATTAAAAAATTAGAGTCGGAAGAAAAGGACGCTCTTAAAAATTTGACAGACAGCGAAAAACTTGAATCCGATGCAGCTAATGATAAGAAAAATGCCGGAAAAAGCCTGACAAACCTCACCGAAGATCTGAAGGAAATAGCCCTTCGTTTTACTGATTTGAAGAAATCTACTCTGAATAAACTACAGCCGCTTGGCATAGAAGACATCCCAGACTCGGATGTGCCGTCACTGCTAACGTCCCTCAAAGAGCGGCTTAAGGGCTGGCAAGATCAGCTAAAAAAGAAAGCTGACATCGAAAAGCAGCTATCCGAATTGGAGAGCGAATTAAAAAGGCTCGATGCAGTTATTGAGACCCGTAGTAAGACATTGGTTGATAAGCAAACTACTTTTGGGATAATCAAGAAAGAATTTAAAATTGCAAGTGCCGAGCGTCAGGAGCTGTTTGGAGCCAAAAGCCCAGATGCAGAAGAGACCTTATTAGGCAAAACGGTAACCGAGGCAGAGATTGTAGAAAAACATGCAAGAACTACTCATGATGAAGTCAAGCAACAGTTTAATTCTGCAAAAGTTAATATTGTTTCGCTAAAAGAACAGATCGAAAAAAGGTTTTCTGAACTGAAGCAGTTGGAGACGGAGTTTGAAGGGAGTAGGCAATCCGCAGGATTTGTAGACGAACGACAATTCCTCGATGCCATCCTTCTAACGGCGGATCGGGATGAACTTAAGGCTAAAGTAAAGGAACTGGATGATTGGCAGACTGATATGATGGCCAGACAAAAGGATCGGGGAAATCGGTTAACCACAGAAATTGCCAAAAAGGTTACCGAGTCTAAACTCGAAGATCTGGAACCTGTCCATAAAGAACTTGAAGAAAACCTGAAACAACTGCGGGACGATGTCGCCGGCTTGAGACATAAATTGACGGAAAACACTGCAAATGAAGAGCGGATCATAGGAAAACAATCTGCAATCACGGCTCAGAAACAGGAGTGTCATCGCTGGGAAAAGCTTCACGGACTGATTGGTTCAGCGGACGGCAAGAAATATCGAAACTTTGCCCAAGGACTGACTTTCGAGCTGATGGTTTCACATGCCAATCGTCAACTTGAAAAAATGACGGATCGCTACCTGCTCATTCGGGACGACGAACAACCACTTGAGCTTAATGTTATCGACAACTATCAGGCCGGAGAAATCAGGTCGACCAAAAACCTCTCCGGAGGTGAAAGCTTCATTGTAAGCCTTACCCTTGCGCTAGGTCTTTCAAAAATGGCCAGTCGCAAAGTTAGAGTAGATTCACTGTTTCTAGATGAAGGTTTCGGCACGTTAGATGAGGAATCTTTGGAAACATCTTTGGAGGCATTAGCAGGTCTGCAGCAAGATGGAAAACTGATTGGCATCATTTCTCATGTGTCTGCATTGAAGGAACGCATTAGTACACAATTAAATCTTCACCCGACATCTGGCGGAAGAAGTAAATTGACCGGCCCCGGATGTAGCGAAATAATAAGCAAAGTCGCTAATTGAAAAAACACCAAATATTAAGCCGGTAATTTAGCGAAAGGTTTTTTTGCCCAGAATCACCAGATAGTCTTTAATTCAGCGGAAGATATAAATAGTAGTGATGCCTTAAATAATTAATCAAAATAAAACCGATTGATTTGATTATATACTCCCCGCGTAAATGTAGGAAACTACTCATGTTCCGGTTGGACGTTAAGTGAATCAGTTGGAAATATAAAAAGATAAATAATTATTACTTATTATTATGGAAATATCAGCTTTTGCAACTGTCCTACGAACGCTTAACAAGTACATGTATACCGATACTGGCTTCCAGGAGATAAAACCCTTGGCCCAATGCGACAAGAAGTATTTCGGGGCTCAATACCTTCACTTGCGTTGTGGCTGACACAACACCTTACCCGAGGCTTCGCATAATTCGTTACCTCACTATACGCCCCGAAGGGACTCGAACCCTCAACCTTCGGATCGACAGTGCGAAAGAGGGGTTAACGTAAGTACTTGTAAACAAAGCACTAACAACTTATACAATAACGACTTATAGACATGAGAGGTAAATCACGGGAGCGCCGTAGAAGCGCCGTGGCGACATGCTTGTCACGCACTTTTGTCACGCGCCTATGATTTACTATTGGTAAGACCGATCCAATTTTTACTAAATCATGCCAACATATTTTATTCACTTTTGAGTAACCGCTGCATTGGGTTTATTAAGATTACCATATATAGCTTCTTGTGTGACAGTTCAAGTATAAAACAGAATCGCTATTAAATATATGTCGAGTTAATTATTTAGGAGAAATAACATGGGCGGTTTCGGTAGTGGAGATTGGGCAGATGCGTGTTTGAGAAAAGCATCTGTTGAAATATGTAATGAGATCAGTATCAAGCTGTTGAGGGATAACGGTTTTCTTGATTCTAATAAGACCGGTACGGTTGAATGGAAGAATGTTGCCGGGGATGTGGTTGGTAGTGTCGAAGTTGAATCTTTTATTAGTGTTGCCGTTGCCAAAACCTCGTTTTTGGTAGTGCGGCATGGGGTATTGGCAACACGTGTTGAGCAAAAGATCGAGCTTATTAAGTGGCCCTGTAATTATGGCGGGTTCAGATATTACTTCGCCTGCCCTGCCGTTGCCGATGGGGTGTACTGCGGAAACAGGGTTACCAAGTTGTTTCTCCCCCCTGCCGGTAAGGTGTTTGGGTGTCGTGAGTGTTACGACCTGACATATCAGTCATGCCAGGAATCGCATAAGTATGACAAGGTTTTCGGACATATAGACAATGCTGACATTGAGTCCTTGTCTGTTAATCAGGCTTTGAGGTTGGGCGGTCTCTGACCGCGGGCATGGGGTGGGGTATAAAAATAGAAGACTGAAAAGGGCTTGTGACGTTTTCAGCCTCCCATTTGTATTATGTTTTACCCGCACAAATCGCTTCCGATCTCGGCTGCCCTGACAATCATCCGGTCAAGACTGGACTCTAAATATTTGGTAGTGCATTCAATTTTTACCGTTTTCAAACCATTTGCGATCAGTTTGGCACGAATACGGTAGAACTTCGACCTTGAAATACGCAGTTTTTTATATACTTCTGTCGGGGTTAATAATTGTTCGGCCATGATAACTCCTTAAATTAAATTGATTGGTTTATTCCGATTCGATGTCTATCAGCATTTCCTCAATGTCGAATACTTGGTAATAATCGCCGTCTGATTCGTATAGCTGGCAGTCCTCGACAAGGCTGTCGATGTGTTCCTGGACTCCGATTCGGTAGGCGGTCGGGTCAAGTTCGCTCATTACATGGGACGGCGTCCAGCTGCAGCATCCAAGCTCTATCTCCGGATAGCATTCGTCTAGCATTTCGTCAAATAGAGCTTCGTCGTCTACCGATTCGCAGCGGTCTTGGATGATGTGGTCGATTACCCATTCCGTCCCGTATTCAGCGCCTACTCCGTCGACGTGACGCATAAAGTCGTCACTGCCGCAAATTATGCACTTGCCTCCAATTTCCACACGATAGCAATTATAGCAGAAGTTATCGCTTATTTTGTAGGCTGCTGCCTCCAGTCTTGCGTGTAATGTCATTAATTCGGTCATTGGTTCGCTTCCTTAAGACTAGACCAGGGGAGAGAGTGCTTTCCTCTCCCCTAGTCGGTGGGGTTCTAGTTGGCTTCCCTGATCTTGCGTTTGACGTCCCTGACGATCTCGTCGTAGCGGTTAGAAAGAATCTTCTTGATCTGGTTTAAAAACTGCATCGGAGTGAATGGCGATGCGTTTGTTTTTAGGCCGATCCAGTCTTTGGTTTGCTCGAACGTGGGGAAATTCTTTTGAAGTTCGCCGTGTTCATCCTCGGTTCTGCTCCAAATCTCGCCGACGGTTTCATCGTAAAGCTTCATCCTTGCATAAAACTTCAGGACGTTTTTTTCAGTGATGGTCGGCATACCGATATACATTGTTGCGTATATATGGCCGTCAATGTATGGATTGCTTTCCTTTTTTGCGTCCTTGTTTTCGATTCCTCTTAAGTCCCAATCTAAACTCATTTTTCTGCCCTTTCAAAATAGGCGGGCGGGATTGCTCCCGCCCTGATTACTGTTAGCTGGCTTGTGAAATATACTGGTGTTCGTATTTGTCCCACGGGTTTGATTTGCTGGACCTGCAAGGCCGTCCGCAGTTATGAGCCCATTTGCTGCGTTTGCGTACCCAGCGGAAACCAGCGGCTTTGAGTGTCTTGCGTGTGTCCTCGTCTGGCTTTTCGTCAAACGAAACCCAAACCCAACAGCCGACAAGCTCGGCGATAAAATGGTTCTTCTTGCAAAATTCGATTAGCTCTGCGATCTTTGCTTTGACTTCCTCTGTGATTTCTTTTTTTGCTGCCATGGTAAATCCTTTCTTTTAGGTTTTTAAAGAAAATGCTTTTAGCGGCCTGCCGCCTTAAAGAAAAAAACGGCTG
>VRUI01000135.1 GCA_019456225.1 Planctomycetota bacterium
CGGAGCCATCGATACCGGCGCCATCGATAAGATTGAGGGGACCGCGGTCTGGCACGGGCGCGGTGGATTCGGGTAAATAGGTGGACGCGGTTGCATCGACAACGGTGATCAAATCCGCCTGTGCGGCCGGGGCCAGTGCGAGAACCAATCCCGCTAATGCCAGTAATACAATTGCCTTTTTCATAATAATAACTCCTTAAAAAAAATACATTAATAAATCATTTATCTATCACCACATGCAACTCACGGGTGAAAACTTTTAAAAACATACGATTATAAAACTTTTGTAACTGTTCACGAAATTTATTGTTCCCCGTCCCCGCCTTCCTTCGACAGGCTCAGGACAGGGCGGCGGAAACTATTAAAATTTGCGTGAACGCTTACAAACTTTTATTTATCATCACGCGCCCTCTTTTATATTTTTACAAGTGTCCGCAACTTTGCAGCAGTAACAGACAGGTAGAGAAAAACTGGGGCGCTCCCTTGCGGGTGCGCCCCTTTGGATAATCTAATCTATTGTCTATGCGTCAATTACGCACGTCTGCGTCTGCGAAGAACTAGTCCGCCAAGACCCAGCAGCAACATCGTTGCCGGTTCGGGGACGGGCACTCCGTCGAACTGGACATCCGCCATGCCGGCGTAAGTGGCGCCGTGGGTGGAACTGATGTCGAACTTGATATATCGCGCGTCAAACGACGAGGCCAGTGTGAAGGTTTCCCCGGCGTAGGGATTAGTAGCAGCGGCGGCGGCAAAGTTGGTAATGCCAGGAACCGTCGAACCCAGCGCCGCCGTGGTGCCGTACTCAACCGTAACACCGTTAACGCCACGCTGTTCCGAGCCGCCCCATCCCTCGAAGTAGTTCCAGACTTTGATACTGCTGATGGTATACTCCGCGCCCAGGTCGAACTGCACCCACCCAGCTGTATCGTTATTGGCGCCCAACCACATATCCGGACGGAAGTTGGCCGTGGATTGATCTCCGGAGCCATCGATACCGGCGCCATCGATAAGATTGAGGGGACCGCGGTCTGGCACGGGCGCGGTGGATTCGGGTAAAAAGCTCGACGCGGTGGCGTCGGCGACGGTGATGAGCCCCGCCTGTGCGGCCGATGCCAGTGCGAGAACCAATCCCGCTAATGCCAGTAATACAATTGTCTTTTTCATCATTCTTCCTTTCAAAAAAAATAAAGTTTTTGAGGTATAAAGGAACGTACCCAAACCTCAAGTTTAAATAGATGCTGGACCTACACAGGCCCAGACTAAACACGAACTAAATTTATCTAACCAACCAAAAACTAATATATTTTTACAAGTGGGCAGATCTATGGAGCAGTAACAGACAGGTAGAGAGAAACTGGGAAGCCAATTTTCAAACAACAGGGAAGCTTTATCAGAGAATGGTTAGAAGAAAGGTATCCCAACATGCCAGGCATATTGTAAATGAATAACTTTATAAAATTGAACGAAATAACAAACATCCATCAAACCCTTCTAATAACAGAACCCTTCCGACATTAGCAATTTAGCATAATGGTCAGTAAAATGCAAAGGAAAAATACTAAAAAAACAAATTTTCTTCAAAAAAGCGAAAAAAATGAGTATTATTACTCCGGACCTTGCGATTCGGGACTTTATTGATCGTTTTAGGTGTGGGGTTTTTGTGGTTGCGTGTCACCCATGTACCCGGTTTAAAGTGTTACCTATGTAAGGGTTGACAAATGTTTTGTTTGGGGTATTTGGTGGATCCCGCGGCGGGGGAAGTAGTCAGAAGTAAATAAAGTCGTTCAGAATCGAAATATGAGCTTCTCAGAGCAAGCCAGGAAAGGGCTTGCTCCGGTGTGCTGCGCATACAGTTTAAAAAAGCCGGGAGTCGCAAAAGCAACTCCCGGCTGAAAACTTCTAAAAACTAAAACAAACTAGACTAGAGTGTTTCATCAGTCAGCCAGTTTAATGCCAAAGCAGCAAGGTCAACTAAGTTAACTTCACAGTCATAGTTCGTATCGCCTA
>VRUI01000136.1 GCA_019456225.1 Planctomycetota bacterium
AGTTAAACGAAAAAAATCAAAACGAGTGAAAAAATCAGGGAAAGAGCGCCCGTGATGACGGTATTATCCGAACCGCTGGGTGCATCTGTTTGGAATCAGGCAGTTCGTGATCTTTTTGGTCGGCTATTCAGCTAACCGACCAAAAAGTCACATGAAATCGGGAAGGAGATTGCCATGTCTGAATTGATGATTGAATTAATCAGCCTTGTAGTTGTCGTATATAGTGCGCTCTGGGTGTATCTGGACGCGACAAAGCACAAGATAGGCCCAACGGAGGGCGGAGGATTCTGGAATATGTCGGCAGGTACTTGGGCCATATGGATACTGGGGCTGTGGATCATCAGTTTTCATGCTTACATCGTGAAGCGCAAAGCACTCATTGAGAAAGCCAAGCTGTCGCCCGTTGAGCCGAAGAATAGGACGTGGGGCATTGTTGTCTTTGCCTTTGTTGGCGTATTAGCGATTATAGTAGGCGTATTATTCGCCAGTGTTGGTGACAATTTTAGCAGTTATTACGATAATGTTGTTGTATACGATAATGTTTTCCACGATAATATTATTACTGTTAAAGAAGGAAATTTTACTGCTTGTCAAGGATATAAAATTGGCTCTATAATCGATAAGTTTTTGTACCTCCCAGATTGGTCATCGTTTGTTGGAGAAGACGGAAAAAGTTATGTCGATGTTTCTGGGAAATATAAATTCACCAATAAACCGGTAGATTTTTCGTTGCAATTTGTGGTAGACGATCAAACAGGGTCATTCAATGTGCAAGCTCTTAAAGTAAATGGGGTTCCTCAAAATAATTTAATTATTGTATCTTTGGTCGATAAATTATGTAATTCCATATTACTTTATGAAAAAATTTCCGACGGAATACCATACCGTATGATTGACCTTTTAGATTTAAAGATTGACTACTACAAGTTATTGTCCGAGAAAATTATTGTTTCTGGGTTTGGGCAGATGTTTGGTGAATTATTTATCCTGAAAAACGATATGATGGACTTAAATCCATTGTGGGTTGATATAAATAATGTGGATAGAGAAGGACGGCGATATGCGATTTCAAAGTGCAGTTTGGGTTGTAAGATAACTGTATTCGGTATTGTTAAAGAATCGGATTTTGGGAAGGGAATTTTAGCTACTAAATTGGAATGGTAATAATTTTTAAGAAGTCAGGCAACCTCTCATCCACCTTCGGGCATCGGGGCATTTACGACCCAAAGGGCAAAAGCTTGAATCTATCTCGACCGGGAGTTGGCGATCCCGGAAATTTCCAAATTTCCTGCTAAACTCCTGGCTCCCCTCCTGTTTCAACATCTCTTCAATTAATGGCTCCCGGCAATAAACCGCCGGGCGCTCCCCTCAAAGAATTCTCAATCCATCCCTTGCCAAGGAATCCATGAATTACTGATTCCGCACAGGCCAATTGGAATTTTCTTTCCCCGATTTGTTCCGCGCCAGAATCTCGCTTAATCAATCACAGAAATTCGAGTGTACCCATCCATTCGCATGAGAATAGGCATAATAACGACACACAATTTCAATTTTACCAAAGGAATATGAAATCGGCACTCAACTGAGCGGCTGTCTCTCTTTTAACTGGGGAAATGTGGTATAGATGCGGGAAATCCCGCTTAAGGGTAGAGGGGCGAGAGGAATTACAGTCAAGCTGGCGTTCTTATTCCCGTCATTCCTTTATGATTTCTGACTACCACGCCAAGTTGTTTGCGCATGGGTTGCTGCGGCGGTGTCCATCGCGGCACGCGACTTCCTTGATTTACGGTTTTTTCTACTTGCTGAAAAGTGGTCTGTTAGGAGCTTGATTGACTTGTCCGACGTACAACTCGGTGGCCTTTCAGCATAACACCACGTTCATCTAAAACCTCCTCCCAGCCGAGTTTCAATCCTATTCGTGCGGTATCCTGGTAA
>VRUI01000023.1 GCA_019456225.1 Planctomycetota bacterium
AGGCACTCATGGTCGAAGCGCTTTTGTTCTCCATGCAAAGGAGATTCAGAAGATAAAGCAGGAGATGGCGAAGTAGTTGGGCTGGGGTCAGGAGGCAGGTGTCAATCTCGCGACGGGCAACGGCGTGGGCAGCCCCGTCCGAAGGTCGGCCCGTGGGTGCACGTAGCCTGTGTGTACGAAGGCTCGCGAAAGCCGTCACATATCTATGTGGATGGCAAGCTGGTCAACTCGGTCTACTGGTCGGCGTTCTTCGCCAGACCCGATTATCGGATGAAGATAGGTAAAGGTTTTGGCGGCGGTATTGCCCGGATGCAGATGTGGCGTGGTGTAAAGAGCGCTGAAGAAATCGCAGCCCTGGCCAAAGCCGCGCATGAGCGGGTGGTGGTTGAAGATAAAGTGAAGAAATAGCATTTCAGAAAGGATAAACATGAATCGACGGCTGATATTGATGGTGTCTCTTGTGGGCTTGGTTGCCTTTGGCGCAATCGCGGACGAATCGAAGATCGACAAGAAGCTGGCCAAAGAGGCACCGCTCTTTGAGCGGATCAAAATGCGAGGCACGCTGCGGGACGATGTCTCGCGTGATGTGATCGAACAGGAGCACGGCGAAGGCTATCAGCTACGCGTCGTGAAGTGGTGGCCCAAGAAGGGCGTCGACTACATCGAGGAACCCAAAACCGAGCCCCGCACCTGGACGATTCGCCCCGAGAGCATGACGGCCAAGGATGAAAAGGCGGCCAAGTGGTGGCCTCTCTCCCTGCGCGGCAAGACGCAATTCAAAGCGCACCTGATCGGCTTCCGCGGACTTGGCGCTATCAACGACCCGTGGGGTGATGATCTCGAAAAGCCCTTCGCGCCGGCCGTCGTGTTGCGCTTGCCCGATGGTCGCAAACGCTGCTTCACACGCGGCAGTTTCAGCGACGCGGATGAACTGTATGTCACCAAGCTCTACGAGAAGCAGATGAAGGTCCTTCGCGACAACACCTTTGAGGAAGGAATAGAATGGATTCCCTCTTCCTCTAATATGGATGCACCCCTTTCTGACAACCCGCTCTACACTCCTGGGACCACGCACATCAGCAGCAAGCATTTTACCGCTACGCTGGGCAGTGAACCGCCTGACGATGGTGGACGCTCACTCTGGCTGGACTGGCACGACAAGGAGGGCGCCGCCCGCCGACGGAAGCTTATCATGCGCGGCTGGGAAGACTGGTGGGCCTACGTCGAGCACGGCGGACAATCCATGAACTACTGGGATCACTCGCCAGAGAAGCCGAAGTATAAATATCGCGTGAAGATCAAAGGGACGAAGAGAGATGGGGTGCAAATGGGTCGCGGCAGCCTGGGCGGCTTCGGTGGCAGCAGCTGTAACGACGGATCCTGGCTCGCGTTGTACCACGAATGGGGACACGGGATTCCCTCCGGCGCAACGGGAAGCCTCGGTGGCGGCGAGACGTTGAGCGACGCCGGGCAGCTGATTGGTGAGCCGGGGCGGGTGTCTAAGAGCATGTTCCAGATGGTCAAGCCGTGGAAGAACCTCTTCTATGGACAATATCCCGGTGCCTACGCATGGACGGTTATCGGTGATGATCCCAACTGGGGCTATGTCTTTCCCTACGCCTTGGCGACCATGATGTCGATGGAAGAACCCACGCCGATGCACGCCATCGCTCGCGTTGGTGAGAAACGCGGCCTATTCACCGATGGCATCCGCGAAACGGGCGACTTGCTCGCGCAGGTCGGTGCGCGGTTCGCCGAATTAGATAACGAGATACAAATGGGCTTGCGCGCACATTTCTGCATGCCGAATCGCGTCCCACTGATCGAACTCGACCGCGAAAAGCGTCACTACCGGAGCGATCAGAAGTGCGCCCCCGAAGCGTTCGGCGTGGACATCGTCCGGCTTGTCGCCGACAAGGGAGCCGCGGAGTTGACGGTTGATTTTGCCGGCCATTACGATCCTAAGACGTTCAGCGATTGGCGGGCATGCATTGTCGCCGTCGACAAAGAAGGCCGATGTCGCTACTCACCACTGTGGAATAAGGGCAAGATGAGCATCAAGGTCCAGCCGGGTGATCTGCGGTACTGGCTGACCGTCACCGCGACGCCGACGGCATTGAGCCCTGCCAAGGGCCTACCAACACGCAACCACTATACCCACGTGGTATATCAGGGCGGATTTGGGTATCGCTATCCGTATGACGTCACGCTTTCGGGCTGTCGTGCGGGTACGCCGCACACCACGCTGTTTGAAGATGATGTTGCTGGCCAGGCGGGCATGCTCGCCGGGCGTCGCGTTAAACGGTATGACGGGGCAGGAATGCTGTCGGCATCGATTCCTGTGACCGACCCCGAGCAGCGCAAACGTTTGGAAGAAGCGCTGGCGGGCCTGGATGACAATGAGGCCGCCCAATGGCATCTCAGAAACTCCAGGGGCAAGCGTCATCCCAATGGTGGCGGATGGGTCGCAGACACTGCCGAAGTTGCACTGGCCGCCTATGTAGCCCCCCACGCGATGGTGCTGGACACCGCCAAGGTGTTGGACAACGCAGTGATTGACGATTACGTGATTGCCTACGGTGATGTGGTGTTCAAGGACAACGCCCGTGCGTTCGGCAAGCTTGCCATCGAAAAGGGTGTCCACAGCGGCACGGCCCGCTTGTATATCCGTAACGAGGAGAGATCGTCCGCCCAGGGGGTCACCCCGGCCGACGATACCGACGCACCGCAAAGAAGGCTAGGACCGCTCACCGGTACTGCCTCCTTCCAAGCGAACTATGAGTGTTTCCAACCCGAAGCCGTGCTCCTGGAAGACCACTACAACGAGCGGACGGGGCGCCCGGAAGGGGGCGTCTACGGAGTCCACCAGGACGACCGCATCTTCTTTGACGGCGTGCTCATCGGCAACCCCGGTTTTACGGATGACGGCGCGGAAGAGGGCGCCTTCACATTCAACGGTAAGAACCAATGGGCGGAGCTGCCCGGCGAGATGGCCGACCTGGAAGTTATCACACTCGACATGCGGCTGAAGGTCGATTCCGACAAACCGCAAACGGTGTGGATGTTCGGTAATGACAAGCAGAACAGTCTGTCACTGGCAGCATCCGGTGGGCAATGGGTATTGGCAGGTAACGCAGGCGATGTGCAAGCGACGTGTCGGGGCGGCAAGGTCACACCGGGTGCGTGGACCGTCGTTCGGGCCGAACTGGACGGAAAGACGATGACGCTGTTCCAGGACGGTAAGAAAATCGACCAAATCAAGACCGACTTCCGGGCGTCCGATGCATTCGTGCCGGGCAAGATTCGGCTGGCTACGATGGCCGCCGGTTTAGGTGGAAACGCACCGATGACCGGTGCGGTGGATTATTTCCGGGCCCTAACCGAGGTGTATGAGGACTTCAGCAAGGTCGAGGTACCGCTTCTCTGTCCGCGTCGTATTTGTCCGAAAGTGTACGACCGGTTCATAGCGAAGTACATCGACACCGGCTATGCGGAGAAGAGGAAACAGTTTGTGGATAACCAGGTCAAGACGCATCCGCTGACGGTGTACTACGACAAGTACTATGCTGCGGTCAACAAGCGAAAAGAGGACCTGGCCGCGTCCGCCGCCGAACGCATCAAGGAAATCAATGCCGAAGTCGCAGCGATGAGAACCCGGCTGACCGAAATCCAGAAGGAAATCAACGAAGCCCGGAAGAACGACGAGGCCTATCAGAAGATCGCCGCAGAGATTAGGCCGATGCGGGATGAAATCAGTAAGAAGATGAATGAGACACTGGAGAGCTATCCCGGCTACAAGGAAGCGGTGGCCTCGGAGCGTGAATTGAATCGCCAGTACAATGAGCTGCGAAGAACCGCACAAAAGGAACTGAATAAGGATCCCGAGTACATCGCGCTGCAAGCACGAATCAAAGACCAGCAGAAGAAGATTCATGCTGCCGCCAAGGGAAGCAGTGAACGCAGGAAACTTGAGTCAGATCTGACCCACAAGATACGCAGGGCGGCGAATGAAATGCTCAACCAGCGTCACAATCAGCTTCCCGGAGCACGTGAACTGGGACGCCAGCGGAAAAAGGCACAGAAGCTCTCGCAACGACTGCGACAAGCCTCCCGCCAAACAGCAGCGTATCAGAAGTTGGAAAAGGAACGGCGTCAACTGGAAGTGCAGATGCGCTACAAGCCGGATCCGAAACTCATCGCAGAGCGGAATAAGGTCGATAAGATGATCGGGAAGACCTCCGGTGGGATCCGCAAAGTCAAGGAAATCGCCGCCGCCGAGACCAACCCGTTGGAAGCATATCTATTGCGTAAGAGCGGCTGGTCAAGAGACCTTACGTATCTCACAAAGAAGATGCTGAGTGGGCATACGCCCCATGTTCCCGATGATGTCAAGCAACTCAATTACGCGAAGAAGCTGCAAAGTCTGCCCTGGCCGACCACCGTCGATTGGGACGGACGCGCAACCTACGAAAGCGACAAAAAAGCGATGGCCCAGCCGGTCATGCAACACTACCTAAAACGAATGAAACCGTGGATGTACAAGTAAAGGAACCTACCATGAAATACAAATACTGGACAATTAGTTCGATCGCCGTTGTCGCCATGAGCATCACGCTTGTCGCCACAGTGCACGCTGCTGCGCCTGATGCCAAGCCAATCGTTTCGATGCAGGCGAAGGAATTCGCGCTGCCTGATGGGATTGAGATGGTGAAGATCCCGGCTGGGAAATTCGTCATGGGCAGTCCCAAGGACGAGGTCGGCCGTCGCGAGGACGAGGCCCAGCGCACCATCACGATTTCCAAGCCGTTCTACATGGCCAAACAGGAAATCAAGAAGAACCAGTACGTTCCGATGATGCGCCCGAACTACGATCCCCTCTTCTTTCGCAAGGGCAGCTGGGGTTTCTCGCTTCCCGAGATACACCAAAATGGCCCGTATACTCCCGGGGAACTCGGGGCTGACTCGCGCAGCCTGACAGACAAGCCTATGGAAGGTGTCTCCTGGAAGTACGCTGTGGAGTTCTGTGAGAAACTCACCGCCCGTGAAAAGGCCGCCGGCCGATTGCCAAGTGGCTATGCGTACCGCTTGCCCACAGAGGCTGAGTGGGAATACGCATGCCGAGCGGGCACGACCGGTGCGTTCAATGATGCGCAGGTCGAGAAGACGGTCGATGCCATCGGCACCTGGCGAGTTGCCTACATCGCGGGAACAGTCAAAGAAGAGAGCATGATCCTCAACAAAGGCGGCGTTGCCAACAAGTTTGGATTGGAAGATATGCACATGTCCATGCTGGAATGGGTGCTCGACGATTACGCCCCGTACACCGGCGGCGATGCTTCTGACCCGGTGGCGTTTACCGACGGAAAGTCCAAAGTCATCCGCGGCGGATTTGACAACTTCTACGAAGACCCCAGCCCGAAGGGCCGAGTCTATAGCACGCCAAACGAGTGGCGGCGCTATGTGCGGTCGGCCTCGCGGGGTTACCTCATGCCGGGAATGCCCTATCCCTTTGTGGGGCTGCGGCCAGTGCTCGCGCCGATCATCAAGGTTCCCGAACCGACCATTCCCAAAGAGTACAACATCGGTGTCCTCAAGGCTGAAGACACGGCTATTCGCGAATCCGACCTCGCCGCCTTCAAAAAGGCAATGGAGGAGTAGTAGGCGCCAGTGATCACTGATCAAGAACTGATTTAAAAACAGAAAAGAGATAACAATGAGACGAATAATGACCCTAATTGTCATAGGTGCTTCTTTGCTGGCATCGGCATCGGCTATAGCCGCGAAACCAAGCAAACCTAATATTGTGTTCATCTTGGTAGACGATCTTGGCTGGGCGGATATCGCGTGCTTCGGGAGTAAATTCTACGAGACGCCGAATATTGATGTTCTGGCGAAATCTGGTGTGAAGATGACCAGCGCGTATGCGGCTTGTCCGGTGTGCTCGCCGACACGTGGGAGCATCATGACGGGCAAGTATCCGGCACGGACGCAGACCACCGACTGGTTCGGCGGCAACCGGCGGGCGAAGTTGCTGCCGGCTCCATACAAGCATTATCTGCCGTTGGAGGAAGTGACGATCGCCGAGGCGCTGAAGGAACATGGTTATCGAACATTCTTCGCGGGCAAGTGGCACTTGGGCGGGGAGGGGTATTTTCCCGAGAAGCAGGGCTTCGACATTAATAAGGGCGGCGGGTGGAGCGGGGCTCCATATAAATCATACGGTAATCCCGGGCTGGAAAAAGACCCGAACTTGCCGGGCGGGTATTTTTCATTGTACGCCAATCCACATCTCGAAGACGGGCCCAAGGGCGAGTATCTTACAGACCGCCTGACCGACGAGGCCGTCACGTTCATCGAGGCAAACAAGGACGATCCGTTCTTAGTCTATCTGTCGTTCTACTCGGTACATAATCCATTGCAGGCCAAGCCGGAGTACATCAAGAAGTTCAAGGAAAAGCTCGCCAAGATGCCCAAACCCAAGGGCCCCGAGTTCATCCCCGAGCACAAGAACAAGGCGCGGCAGATTCAGCAGAACCCGGTATATGCGGCCATGATTTACAGCGTCGACGAGAACGTCGGCAAGCTGATGAAGAAGCTCGATGAGTTGGGGCTGACTGACGACACGATGGTGGTGTTCACTTCGGACAACGGCGGGCTGTCGACGTCGGAGGGTCCCAATCCGCTGGATTGGACGTCGCAGGGTCACAACACGGCGAATCTTCCGCTTCGAGGCGGGAAGGGTTGGCTTTACGAGGGCGGCGTTCGCGTGCCTACGATCGTCCGGTTCCCCGGCGTGACAAAGGCCGGAAGCGTCTGCGACGTGCCCGTGACGTCTACGGACTACTATCCGACGTTCTTGGAAATCGCGGGCCTGCCTGCCAAGCCGAAGCAGCACGCCGACGGGGTGAGCATTGTTGCCGCTCTCAAGGGCGGGAAACTGGCTCGAAAGGCGATCTATTGGCATTATCCGCACTACGGCAACCAGGGCGGGCGGCCCGGCTCGTCGGTCCGTGCTGGCGATTACAAACTGATCGAATTCTTCGACGATGACAGCGTGGAGTTGTACAACTTGAGGGACGATATAGGGGAGAAGAAGGATCTCTCAGCATCCATGCCCGACAAGGCAGCCGAACTGAGAAAGAGGCTGCACGCCTGGCGCGCAAAAGTCGACGCCAAGATGATGAAGCCTAACCCCGCGTACAAACAGAAATGATAATGACAGCAGCCGTGATCAAGAACTGATTTAAAAACGAAAAAGTGATAACAATGAATCGAACAATGAAACGAATGATAATGCCACTGATGGCGATTGCCGTGTTTTTCTGTGGTGTCGCCACTGGCGTTGCGGCTGGAAAGCTTGAGTTTTTGAGATCAATTTGATATTCTATTGAAAAAGAGGCTCAGCAGGGTAGCTGAGCTAAGGTATACAATGTTATATGGGAAATCCCAGTTAAGGATAATCATAGTGAATCCAGTATTTAAACTGTCAGCGGCAATCATTTTTCTTGTATTTGGGGTATTCGGTTGCCAGGAACAAATAAAAACCAGTGGGTCTTCTCTTGAGGTTGTCTTTGAGGAAGACTTTGAATCGCCGGAGGACTATCAGAAAAGATGGCAAGCAACGTCCGGCTGGTCGCTGATGGAGGGCCAGATCGACGGCCGCAAGACCAAAGTCCTTGATATAAAAGGTGGTAACGAAGGCCTGAGTGTCCAAGGGGGTTTGGCGGATTTCGACTACGAAGCTGATTTGCGTGTAGTCAAGCAAGGGGGCGGGTTTCTGTTTCGAGCCCGGGACTCCGATAACCTCTATATGCTGCGCCTTGTCTCCGACAACGCACCCTGGGACCGGAGTAAGTCGCCTGTTTTGACCGATTCGTTTTATCCCCACACCAAAAAAAACGGCAAATACTCCGCCGATGTCAAACAGCCCCTGACACGCCGTCTCCCGATGAGAGAATGGTTCCATATCAAGTTTGAGGTGAGGGGGAACAGATTCAAGATTTTTCTTGGTGAGACTCGGAGTCCTGACCGTATGGAACTGGTCGGTCAGTGGGAAGAAAAAAAGCCATTTAAGGATGGACGCTTCGGGTTTCGATGCTCTGGCTCCGAACATCTTCAGGTCGACAACATCCGTATCTCCACCCCCGGGAACCTGCAGCCTAGACTTGTGATTAAGCCTTTAGCCCCACCGCGGATGATCACTACGGGCCAGTCCTTCGACGTCAAAGTCCACGTCCAAAATACCGGCTGGAAGTCGGCAGCGAATATGCAGGCCACGCTGTCCTTACCGCCAGGCCTGGAACTTGTGCAGGGCAGCCCCACGCTGTCCAGCTCGACCTTGAAGATCGGCGCCGACCGCTGGTTTTCCTGGAAGGTCAAGACGACTAAAGCCGTTGCGGCCCGGATGCAGATCGCTGTCACTTATGACGGTCTACCGGTTGCCAGGAAGATACCCGTCGACTATGTGGTCAACCCGGCCTCGCCGGTCATATCGGCCCAGCCGGCCCAGGAAGCTGCAGCGCGGATCGATGCCCAGGACAATGTCATACTCGAAAACCAGAATCTGCGCATGGTCTTCGTGAAGAACCTTCACGGCTACACGGCCGCCGTCGTCTCCGCTTACGATGGTAAGCAATGGCGTCAGATGGCCGTCAGTCAGCCAATCGGAAAAATTTCCTACCGCGCGAATGCGGGATTCGCAGTGGAGACCGTTATTATACCAACTCAATACGAGATTCTAAATCCCAGCGGAGCTGTGGCGCGGGTACGTTTCACCTCTCAATTGGTGGATGATGATAATGTAACTTGGAGTTTTGCCTATACATTCGAACTTGAAGCAGATAAGAGTAACATCAAGACCAACTACCAGGCCTTCGCCAACAACAACAGACAACTGCTTTATTTTCAGGGACCCGATTTATATGCTGGTGAGGGAAGTTTCGGTTCCAGCAAGGACTTGGCGATCTTTCCCGGCCTGGAATACCTTCAAGCCGAAGAACAATCCTCCTCCACCCGTGACATGGCAAATTTCATTACCTTTCATAAAAATGCAGTGGGCAATCGTTATGTACCCCATCCCCATAAAATAACTATGCCGCTCATGGGCCTTGAGCAGAACAATGGACTCATCGGACTGATGTGGGACCCCCTGCAAAAATGGGGCGGTGATTATACCAGACCTGCTGCGAGATTTGCTTCTCCCAATTACATCGAAAAACAGGAAAACCATTTGATGGGATTGTTCTTACCCTCCGTTCCGGACTTTGTCCCGGAAAACGATGATGCAGCTTCAAGTCCCTATCCGCTAACGGCAAATAGCCAAGTCACGCTTGAGGCCTATATAGTAGCACAAGCTCCTGGAGAAGTACTCGATATGTTGGACCAGTATTACGCAATCTTCGGCATGCCGGAAAAGATCGATGATCTGTCTATTACCTATGAGGAGGCCTTGGAATGGGGGCGTGTAGGTTACATGGAAACTATCTATGATCCTGCCACCAATGGAATCAGACTTTGGGAACAGTCTCCTTCTTATCCGGCACCTGGAGCCATCGCGACTTTGTTCAGGTTATCGCTGGACATCACCGACCCGGCCAAAAAGAAAGTGATAAGGGACCGCGTCGATGTGATGGTAAACAGAGCCCTGAGCAATGAAGGCGTAAGGGGGCTTACGGATTGGCTAGACGGCCGGCATTTTCCCTTTGACACAAAATTTCCCGCGGGCTGCCTGCTGCGAACTCACATGTTGCCTTTTTACATCGGTTATTTGGAGGAAGGAATCGCAGCTTGGAAAACCCGGGTCTATGAAGAACTTATCAATACCCAACGCCTGGACGGAACCTGGGAATACGCCGGCGACATGAGGAAAGATATCAGGCAGGGCGATGATATTGTCAGCGGAACCATAGCCGAACTGGTGGGCGGCCTACTGAAGTATGCGCGAATCACAGGCGACAAAAAGGCCTTTGATGCCGGCATGAAGGGCTTGGAAGTGATGAACAGTTTTATCGTACCTCGCGGCCAGAATACCTGGGAAGTCTCCAAGTACACTCCTGACATACAAGCCGCAGGTTTATCCGTTTGGGGTAATTTGGAAGCCTACGAGATCACCGGTGATCAAAAATATATCGAAAAAGCCAAGTACTGGGCCAAAACAGGTGTGCCCTTTATCTATCATTGGGAACAGCCCGGCCTTAACGTGATGAAGTACTCCACCATCCCCGTTTTCGGCGCCACCTGGTATGATTTCATCGACTGGCTTGCCCGGCCCGTGCAGTGGTGCGGCTTGCCTCTGGGATACAATATGATAAAACTGGCTGAATACGACCAGAGCTTCCCCTGGAAAATTCTCGGCGAGGGAATTATGGACGGCGCCATTCAGCAGATGTTGTTCGTTGTGAACGAAAAACCCGGATTATATGCGGATTGGATACAGTTTGTAGGCCCCTACATCAGCGGAGGCTCTGCCTGGGAACCGGAAGGCTACATGAAGGCCATCTTTCTCTCCCAGGGACAAGGCGTCGAGGTGGACACCAAAGTCCTGCACGCGGGCGACCGGCGCGTGCATGTGAGCACGGGCGGCGTGCTGAAATCCGCAGAGTTGGTCAAGACCGACCGCGGCGTTTCCTTCGAACTCGAATACCCCGCTGGCGAAACCAGCTATGCGGTCGTTGCCGGCTTGGGGTCGGATGTCAAGGTCAAGAAGAACGGTCGCGTCCTCGCCCGGACCGACGACCTCGAGGCCGCCGACGAGGGATGGAAAGTCAGCGCCGACGGCCTGCTCCTGCTGAAGATCAAACACGACAAGCTGGCTGTAAGAATAGATGTTGCTAGGTGAACTTGGACTCGCATCGAGCGGGCCAGAGGCGGCTGCCGAACTTTCTACTCAACAGAACCCGCACACTGCAAAGGAAAAACTATGAAACATTCGATCACCATACTCACCGCACTTCTACTACTAGCTGTCACTACTGCCGTACACGCCGATGCGCTCAAGACGAACCTCTCGGGTTCGGCAGGGCAGACCGGAGCGTTGAGTACTGTAACGCCTCTGGTGCGTGATTGTGATACTGGGTACCTTCTGAACTGCAATTTCAGAGCGATACGACCTTATATGTGGAATAAAAAAGTGTTGCTGACCGGATGGGAGACAGATGATCGAGGCGGTTCGTGGGAATCGTTCCCCAATGGATTGATGCCGAAGGGTTTTTCATTTGATGTTGATTGGTTCAAGCTGATTGATACATCCAGCGATTATGCCGTGACTATCAAGAAAAAGATTGCGCGGCAGAGCAGCGGCGAGATTACTCTGGAGTTTCGCTTTAAGTTGTCGGCCAGAATGGAGGGGGCAACCTGGCAGCTTCGTGACCTGGAACAGCCGGGACTTAGTATCGTGACAAGCGGTGAGAATCTCTGTTACCAGACCAAGAACGGAAAGTTAAAGGTTCTCATCGCTTATGAGCTAAATCGTGAATACGGCGTTAAAGCCGTGGCTGATCTTAAGAAGCGTTGGGTAAATATTTATATAGATGGGCAACTTCGTGCCTCAAACGTTCCATTTTTTAATCGGATTAAGACCATCGACTATGTTCTGGTTAAGACCGGCGATAAGTCTATTGGCGAGTTGTATATTAATCCCATTAACATTTACAAAGGCTATAATCTGTACGAGACCTTTGTGGCTAATGGAGCCGGTTCATTGCCAGAGAACTGGACAGTAAGCATTCAGGGTAATTCTATCGTTGAAGCCGTTCCATTTACCGCCAAGCCGGATATCTACAGTTTGAAACTTGACGGTGGCGCTGCCGGCAGTAAGTTCCCAGCCCTCAAACAAAAAGCTGTTTTTGAATTTCGCTTTATGATACCGGTCAGAGCAGATGCGTCTGTAGAGTTGAAAAATGGCAATTCACCTGTTGTCAGGGTTGCTGCCCTTGGTAAAAATCTGTGTATTATAGACAGCCATAACAATGCAGTCCCATTTGTTCGAAACTATGTGCCCAACCTCTGGTACGATATCAAATTAATTCTGGATTCCGCCAAAGGCAAAGCTGATGTGTATGTCAATGGCAAAAAGGTTACAAAAGACGCTTACTGCTGCAAACGAGCCAAAAAGCTGGACGGTATTCGCTTTGCGGTCGAGGATAGAAAGAGTGTTATGTGGGTGGATGATATAAAGATATACCCCTGGCGTGACTATCCGGCCGATTACGTGCCGGAACCAGAGTTGCCCAAACCGGCAGATAACTACCTTGTCGGGGTGCAGAGTTGCTCTCTTTGGAAAGAAGGCGATTCGTACTCGGGCTGGGACTACATATTGCCCTATGCCGACAAGCGTAAACCATACCTTGGCTGGTACGATGAGGGGAATCCCGAGGTGTCGGACTGGGAGATCAAGTGGCAGTTGGAGCACGGGATCGACTTCGAGCAATACTGTTGGTATCGCTCCGATAGCGGTATCAACCATCCGATCAAGGACGGCCTTTTGGAACATGGTATTCGAGAGGGGTTGTTCAATGCACGGTACAGCCAACTCAAAAAATTCACAATCATGTATACGAATGAAGGCGCCGGCAGAACCAATGCCAATGATTGGAGCCGTAACATTATTCCTTACTGGATCGAGTATTTCTTTAAGGACCCTCGCTACCTGAAAATCAACGGCAAGCCGGTATTGTCTGTCTATTGGCTACCTCACTTTCTGATCGATTTCGGCGGAGTAGAGGGCGCCGCTAAGGCCATTGCGGTGTTGCGCAAGGCATGTCGCGATGCGGGATTCCCGGGAATTATCGTTCTTATGGAGGATCGCTCAGCTCGAAAATCAAAATTGCAGCAGATGAAATCTATGGGAATAGACTATTGCTACTCTTACACATGGGGCACCTGCAATACAGATACACAGAAGAAGAAGATGGCCAAGCAGCGTCAGGTCGGCAATGAACTGGGCCTTGGTGTGATACCAAGCTTTTGTGTTGGCTGGCAGACAGCACCCTGGGGAGGCGGAGGCGATGGAATGATGTCTCCGGTGGACTACAAGGCAATGGCAAAATGGACCAGGGGAAATTATATGCCGCTGATGGCTGAAAACAGTCTTGGCCGTAGAATGGTTTTGCTGCCCAACTGGAACGAGTACGGCGAAGGGCATTTTATCATACCGTCGGCATCAGCGGGGTTCGGCTATCTTGATGTCCTTCGAGAAGTATTCACCGTTGGAGGGCCTCATAAAAACGTTGTGCCGACAGATAAGCAGAAACAGCGCTTTACCCTTTTTTATCCTAAAGACTGAATAGAGCAATTAGAGCATTTTAGCCGTGTGTAAAAAAATTGCAATATTTATCAATTCCAAAGGAGACTCTGAAAAAGACTTAAATACTGCTGCCGCAGTATTTAACGAGAATATTTGGGGCCATGACTATGGGCCTCCATTGAATAGAATATCTAGGAGATTTGAAGAATTAGGTATCAAGAGAACTCTATGGGTTTTAATAGATGGAATTCAAAACCCATCTGAATTAGCTGACATCGCCTCCTTCAACACTTTGCAAAAAAACAAATTACAGATAAACTAGATTCTCTATTTTGCAATTATTGTGGCAGTTGCAGCTTTTAGGTCATTGCTTTTTGCTGTCAACTTAATCGTGCCTGGCGTTTGTGTTGATCTGAGAATGATCATGCCGGTGCCGCGATAGGCTTTACGTTTTGGTTGCTGGAAGCTTTCGAGGCTTGTCGGATCACCGTTTCCGACGGCAGCTAATGTTGCTGGGCCATCGATGCTGATCTCAACGAGATTGTCAGCGTTGGGGTTTACTACACCGTTTTCGTCTGTGATCTCGAAGGGCACATAAACGAGCGACTGACCATTTGCTTTAATCGTTGAAACCTCAGGCAGCAAGCGAACAGCGGCAGGTGCTGAGGCGGTTTTTAATGTCCACTCAGCTACTGCTTTGCCATCTTTATAACCAACTGCCTTTAGCGTACCAGGCTCATATTTGAGGCCAAAGCCTGCTTTGAATCTTTGCTTGCGGGTAGTTGGATGCTTGCCGATAGATTTGTTGTTTAAGAACAATTCGACCTCATCGCATGATGAGTAGACGACAACATTAAGGTGCTTGTCAACATGCTCAGGCCAGGTCCAGCTTTTCTTGACATCGTCGAATCCCCAATCAAAACGGCGAGTATGTTCAAATGTTGGTTTCGGACATCTGACGTATGCGGCAACGAGGGGTTTGCCTCCGAACAGGGCCTGGCGATAGTAGGAGGCAGCTAGGCGGCGGCCTGTGATGCTGATGTCACCGCAGTAGGCAACGGGCCAGTAAACGGGATAGCCAACACCTATCCAGCCGAGGGAAGAATTGCCCAGATAGTCAAAGCCGGTCCATACAAAATCTCCGATGACATATGGGTAGTCAATAGCTGTCATCCAGTAGTCAAATGCGTGGTCCGGGAAGGATTCGGCACCGACGATAATACGCTCCGGATAACGCTGGTGATCCTCTTCGTATGCGTTTGTTTTGTATCTGTGGCCCTCGTTCCATTTCAGGGCATAGTTATAGCCCGCAATATCGAGAGCGGCGAAGAATGGGTCCTTTTTGGGGTTTACGCCCTGGACACCCGAGGTGGTCGGGCGGGTTGGGTCAAGTTTTTTTGTGAAATCGGCCAGCATGCGGGCAGTTTCAAAGACGGGCTCCTTGTCGTTTTGTTCTATCTCATTGCCTATCGACCACATGATGATCGAGGGATGATTGCGGTCACGCAGGACCATTGCCTCGGTGTCGGATTTCCAGTTTTCATCAAAGATTTCAGCGTAAAAATTTGAGCCAGGTTTGCCATGCTTCCAGATGTCAAAACTTTCGTCAATAACCATTACACCAAGTTCATCACAAGCATCGAGGAACGCAACCGATGGTGGATTATGCGAACAGCGTATGGCGTTAAAGCCCGCTTCTTTGGTGATCTTTACCCTGCGGTATTCGGCATCGTCAAAAGCGGCAGCACCTAATGGACCATTGTCGTGATGCATGCACGAGCCCTTTAAGAGCATCGATTTGCCGTTTAGCTTAAAACCATCTGTCGCCGAGAACGATATTGTGCGAATGCCGAATCGTTCGGTGGTAGTGTCGACAACTTTGCCGTTTACTAAAACTTCCTGGATTGCCGAATAGAGATTTGGTGACTCAAGCGACCAGCGGGCAGGACTTTCGACATTAAGCTTCTGATTAAATTTATGCCTTGCATTTGGCGTAATGCCTGAAGTTGCCTCTGCGCTTGCAACCGTATTACCAGCAGGATCGACGATCTTTGTACGCAGAGTAACCTTTGCATTGGCGGCGGATTTATTAATAACTTTTGTCCTGATGTTGACGGCTGCCTTGTCATCTGTAACTTCAGGAGTAGTAATATATGTTCCCCAGTTTGCGATATGTACAGGGTCGGTCGTGATTAGCCATACATGCCGGTAAATACCAGAACCTGAATACCAGCGGGAGTTGACGCCGACATTCTTTGCGTTTACAGCGATCACATTCTTTTCGCCGAATTTGATATGCGGCGTAAGGTCATGACCGAAACTCGTATAGCCGTAAGGATGATTGCCGATCTTTTTGCCGTTAACAAAGATATCCGCATCCTGATACACGCCACCAAACTGAATGCGAATCCTTTTACCCTTATCGCTTTGCGGGATGGTAAATGTATTGCGATACCAACCGATGCCGCCTACGGTGTAGCCAACGTATGGAGCATTGGTCGCCTCGGTATCAAATGGCCCTGATCGCTCATGTGCCCTTTGCAAGCGGAATATCCCGCCGCCCCATCCGCCATGTTTGTAAACGCGAACAGCAACAACATCTGTGCCGTCGCCTTTTAACATCGAAGGTGTTACAGGGTAGTTTCTGTCCGTTGTCGATGCCCCTTTAAAATCAGGCGGAAAAGAACCTGTCTCACCTATTTTTTTTCCATTAAGAAAAGTCTGATCAGCCTCGTGTACCCAACCGACTGCCAAGTCGAAATTCTTGCCTTTCAAATGATCGGGGATTTTAATCGTTCTTCGAAGCCAGCCATAAACCTTATAATCTTTATAGTCGGCGTACATTTCCCATGCGCCAGGCAATTGCACTTCTTGCCATTTCGAATCGTCATAATCGGCGGCCTTGTATGCCATGTCATCGCCTTTGACAAATCGCCATTTCCCCTCAGTGATCGATAAAGATGGCTTAGCTGGGGGCAAGGGCTCAAGGTCCTCGATCGTCCAGTCATGAGGCAAATTTACGGTTCGCCACGAAGAATCATTGAAGTTAAGTTTGTGAGCATTTTCGGGCTGACCTTTCATAAACTTCCAGCCGTCATCAAAAAGCTGTGTATTGCGCTGAGCGATTGCTGACGAAGCGGTAAAAACCAACAGCATCAGGACCAGTTGTGACATTTTGAACGATCTTAACATTTCAAACCTTCCAGTTATTGCAATTTATGTTGAAAAACATAATTGTCTCCTATAACATCTGTAATCTTACCAAAACGCGTGGGGTACAAATATATATAGCTACCCCAAATTATGCTTACAGTATAGCAGTTAATTCTTGATGAATCAAGAAGTTATGATAAAATAAGCTCATGGGAAATGCAGCGAACCAACAATCTGCCAACAAATGGTTAAGTATACCGATCATTGCTACGATTACTCGGTTATTGTGCCGTGAATTGACACTCCAGAACGAATATCTCCGACAGGAAAACAAACTTCTCAAGTCCAAGATCAAAAAACGTATTATCTTTACCGATGATGAAAGGCGAACATTGGTTGAAGCAGCTATGGCGATGGGAAAAGATTTGATGAAGCAAGTCGTTACTATTGTTCAGACAGGTACGCTCGAAAACCTGATCGATAATCCAAGGCTTGAAATTGTTAAAAAAATATTAAGGACAACCGACGTGGAAGGCCTATAACAGTTAGCGATTAGCAATAAGCAATAAGCAATTAGCAATAAGCAATAAGCTTTTTGAGCCGCCTTTGGCGGGCTATTATTATTTTTGGGCCCCGTTGGGGTTTACCGTTTTTTACCGTTTTTGACCGTTTTTAAAATAGAGCAGAAAACAATACCCTTAATGCCTGGTACCTGTCTGGTATTAATTGCCCTTACATATTTAGCACGAACCTGCACGTTTGGTGCGAAAATGGGGTATTTTTTTTGTGGTCAAAATCGCTAAGTGCTTTGCTGGTAGGGGATTAAATTTTTTTATTTTTTTGGGATATAGCAAGATAGTGCATACGCAATTGGTTCGAAGTGGACATTGTAGATATTTCCTACCTGTGGTTTGGCCCTAAAATTAGGGGCGGAAACGGGCGGATATTTGCATTTTTTGTGATTTTTTGAAATTAATTGACTTTTTTTGAAATTTTTGCACGTTTTAGGGTGTTTTATTGGGTGTAAAATCAGAGGATATATAAATTCAACAAAGGTGGAATATCTTGTGTAAACCGTATTTTTGATATATGAGGCGTGGTGAGATTTTGGGAGTGACTAAAGTGAGTTTCGACCTGCTTTACCGCTACAGTGTATGTTTATCTGGAAAGTAGTTAGGGGCTAGGGGTTAGGGGAAAAAAGCGAATATCCAATAACCAACACGGAATAACCAATAACCAAGTAAAAAAACAGTGGTTTTTGTTTTGTGGGATGTTGCTTACAACTTTTTGCCGCTGGGCTTGTTTTTCTTTTTTGACAGCGTTCGGCGGGCAACGGGCAGCGAAAACGTTTGAAAGAAAACGTGTGAAAATACTCGTGCGAAAGTGAACGTGTGAAAATGAGGGTGCGAATTCCGACGTAAAGCCGGGACGCAAGCGAAGTGCGAAGGTTCGAAGCCAGGATAACTAAATGAGCATCAAATCCAATAGTTATTTCTTAAAAGAGCTAAATAATCAGCGTTTAAGGTAGCGCAAACAGCGATTTAATAAACAAAAGTACTGGACCCCTTTAATTTCTTCGGAAAAGGTACTTTTTTACAATCTACCGGGTATGTATGCTGCCCTGATCAGTTCATAGTCACCAGATTCGGTGTCTGCCAGTCGTATTTTGATAGGATTTATTCCCTGGGACATTTCTATCATCCCCTCGTCTGTCCATTTGAACTTGCCTGAGTGGCCGTCGGCATAGCTGAATGTGGACGAACGGTTATGAACTACGGCAAAGGGATCATACCATTTGCGTGAATTGAGAAACATGTTCCAGTAATTATCGTTGAAAATTCCTGCGTTATCGTTTTCCTCAAGAAATATGAACTTGTCGCTGGGGCGGGAGAACTGGCCGTACTTACTGATGGCATACTTGGGTTCATCTGTACCGTGATTGGTGGTTACTCTTGACAAAGTCTGCCCCATCGAGTAGCTGCGGTATCCGCCAACGTTATTACCTCCACGGGATTTTCTCCATCTCCTGTCAAAGGGACAATTAAAAACCTTATGAGTTTCCAGGTAGGGCCAGAGCCCGCCTTTTTTTAATCCTTCAATCTTGCCGTCAAGTGTACCGTTTACAGGGGATGCGACAAAGGTTGGGTATCTTTTGCCGTTACTTGTTATGTATCCACTACCGGTCGGCTTTGCGTCTAAAATATCGCCATTCATGTCTTCCGATGCAAGGACGAAGGCCAAGCCAAGTTGTCTCTGGTTTGAAAGGCATACCACCGTTGCGGCGATCTGTTTTGCGGTGTTGAGGGCGGGCATCAAAATTGCCAGTAAAAGGGCGATTATCGCGATGACTACGAGAAGCTCAATTAACGTAAAACCTTTTTTTTGATTCATAATGTTCTCCAAAATTTACTTGATTTGAAAAATGTATTTATTCTAGACCCCTATTCGCCTGACCATTAAATCTATAAAGCTATTATATCCTAAATCCGTGAAATTTCTCTCAAAATTTTAAAAACACACCATTAGAGCCTGTTGCACAATGATTTTTGAACCCAACCGTTGGATCCGATGGCTGTCAGGAACAGATGGCTCAATTCTCTCGTTCTCATGCAGCCTTTGTTAACTCTTATTTATAATTTAGCACCTTTTTACTGGTATGTCAAGCAAAATTTCGCATCAAATCGATAAAAAACGGCCTTTCTATCAATTCCAGCAGGGGTATGTTTTTGAATATGCGCAACATGGCTTTGCTTGAGACAAATAATGACATACCACCTTGAATATGCTATAATTCATCAAAAGCATAGGGATTTGTATTTGATCGAGTCGAAAATGGGCATTTTGACATTGAATGCGTTGCTCAATACGCTCAAAATTCCCGTGAACGGTTACTCGGATAAGAAGGTAAAATGGCAGAATGGGATTTCGATGGATGAGCTTGAAAGTAAGTCGGTCAAGATCCAGCTTGAATTCAAGAATGCAACAATCTATTCATTCAGCTTCAAGAAGTAATTGCACATGAACTCGCAGTAAGTAATGTTGTGAAGTGACAACAATTAGGAGATGTTTCGATGAAACAGACAAGTAGATTTACCAATAGAAGAGTATTGACAGTAACAATATTTGCCCTTGTGATAAGCCTCTTAAGCTTACAGGCGAGCAAGGCTGATGTATACGAACGCGATAGGTATCTGTTGCTTGACGACCGGATTATTGAAAGCTCAGAAAACGCCAAACTGACTATCGGCAAAGTAGAAAAACACAAAGGTAATCCTCTTTTCGAGGAGGATAAACCTTGGGAACAGCGTTTCGATAACCTCTATGCCAACGTGATATACGACAAAGAGGAGAAGATCTACAAATGCTGGTACAGCCCATTCATTTATGATGACTCAGCAAAGGAAATGACAATTGCCCAGAGAAGAGACAATGGTTATGATCCTCCGGATAAAAGGGAAATGGCTATCTGCTATGCCACATCTAAAGATGGCATAAAATGGGCAAAACCAGAACTGGATCTTGTTGAATATGAAGGAATTAAGAAGACTAACATTCTGTGGCGTGGAAAAGGAGAAGCGGGAGAACACTGGGGCGGACCTCATGGTTCAGGCGTCTTTAAGGATCTCCGCGATCCGGACCCTAAACGCAGGTACAAGGCTTTCCTGAAGTCGGATATTCTCTCTGTAGCATTTTCCCCTGATGGCATCCACTGGGACAAGGCAATCGCCTGTCCTGAGGCTGATAGTGCTGGAGACACTCACAATAACGCATTCTGGGCACCGACACTGGGCAAATATGTAGGCATTACCCGCCAGTGGGGTCACCCTAATGGCCGACAGGTTGCACGGACTGTAAGTGAAGATTTTATCGACTGGAAAAAATGTGAGATCGTGCTCGAGGGTTTGAACCCGCGTTACCAGACTTATGCCATGCCTGTCTTTTTTCATGGTGGCATATATCTAGGCTTGGTTGCCATCCACGATCAGAAAGATGACCGAGTTTGGACAGAATTGACCTGGAGTCCTGATACGATTAAGTGGCATCGCGTATTGCCGGGAACACCGCTAATTCCGAACACCGGTGAGGAAGGTGACTATGACTGGGGCTGCGTATATGCAGCTGCCTGTCCTGTATTCCTGGAAGATGAGATTAGGTTGTATTACGGCGGTAGCGACGGTTATCACTTCGGTTGGCGTAATGGCTTTTTCTGCCTGGCTACATTGAGGCCTGACGGCTTCGCTGGGTACGCACAAGAAAAATCCAGCAAACCAGCCACAATAACAACAATTCCTGTAGCCAATCGCAAGGGTGCGTTGCGACTTTCCGCGGACGTCGAATCTGGCGGATTTGTTAAAGTTAAATTAGTTGACGGAGACAGTAATGTACTTGCTGAAAGCAAAGTGCTGAAGCGTAGCTCTTCGGATAAGAAAATAAAATGGCGAGATGGATTTTCGCTTGAAAAACTCGAAAGTAAATCAGCTCAAATCAAATTTGAGTTCAAAAATGCAACAATCTACTCATTCAGCTTCGCTGAGTAATTGAAAGGTATTTAAGTGATGTCAGAATCGAAAAATGTTCTTGAGGGTGTTATTGTTCCATTATTGACACCTATAGACAGCAAAGAATGCGTTGACGAATCCGCTTTGCGTGACCTCATTCGCCATTGTCTCAAGGGTGGCGTCGATGGGATTTTTGTTGGCGGCACCTCTGGTTTCGGTCCTTTGTTGACCGATGATCAATGGGAGCGGTTGATGGAGATTGCACGGGATGAAGTGGGGGATTCCGTGCCCCTCTTGGGTGGCATTATTGCAACTTCCACAGTTCGCGCCATTAACCGCATAAAGATCCTCGATCGAATCGGATTCAAGCACATGGTCGTCACTCCTACGTTTTACGTTACTCCGACAAAGGAAGAGGAGTTTTTGTCCCATTTCGACGCCTGCCGTCAGGCGACCGATATGAACATGATCACCTATAATATTCCTTCATGCACAGGATGTTCTATCCCATTGAGCGCTATAAGTAAGATGGTTAGTCAGGGATGGACCAGTATTATCAAGGAGAGTTCGGGCGACAAGGATTATTTCCTGGAATTAACCAAAGTGCTTTCCGGAAGCGGTGCAACGATTCTTCAAGGAAACGAACCCGATATTGCATGGGGATTATCAATCGGTGCAAAAGGTATGGTTCCGGTATGTGCCAATTATGCCCCGAGCCTTTTTTCCGCTGCATGGCGTGCCAGCCAGGATGGGAGTGAAGCCCTACTGGCAGAACTGCAGGAACGCATTATGGCAGTCAGGGAAACACTTCTCATGGGTGACAAGTGTTGGTTAGCTGGCGCTATGTATGGGGTGCATTCCCTGGGCATAGGTAGCGGAAAGACTCTACGGCCAATACAGGAACTGAAGGATGATGAAAAAAGAGAAATCGATGATTTGACCAAATCTGAATCTATTTCTTAAGTGATAATCTAAATTCAGGAAATGTCCAATTCCGACTGAAGCAATACAGTTTAGTATTTAGAATTTAGTGCTTAGATATTTGGGCAACACGCCCTTACGCTCCCGCGTTTTTAAGGTGTCGACAAGATGCCGACATTACGTTTATTTTGTTGAGAACTTGTATGATGTTGTATAGCCGTATTTTTCTCCTGGCCTTAGCACTGTTGATGGAAATTGGGGCTGATTCGGTGAATCTGGGAAGTGCTGGGTTTCCAGGCAGAGGCCGTTGTGCTTGTTATATGTTGCGCCTTTGCCCTTGTTGCTTCCGTCGAGAAAGTTGCCTGAATAGAACTGCAGGCCCGGTTCGGATGTAAATATCTCCATCAGTCTTCCAGACTTCGGTTCGTAGAGGGAGGCGACTTTTGCATACGAACCGTCTGAATTATTGAGCACCCAGTTGTGGTCGTATCCGCCGGGGTCGCCGGTTAACTGTGCGATCCTTGCGCCGATGGCTGTGGGGGTTCTAAAGTCCATCGGGGTACCCTCGACTGGTGCAAGGACACCTGTCGGGATGAGGCCTTCGTCAACGGGAGTGTATTTGTCGGCGTCGAGCATAAGCTGCTGATCTAGAATTGTGCCAGAGTCATGGCCGGCGAGATTAAAGTAGCTGTGGTGGGTGAGGTTTACTACTGTCGGCGCATCGGTTGTCGCTTCGTATTTGATCTTCAATTCGTTGTCGTTGGTGAGCGTGTAGATCACTTTGCATGTTAGGTTGCCTGGATAGCCCTCTTCGCTGTCTTTGCTGATGTATTTAAGTTCCAGACTTGGACCGTTAGGAGTTCTTTTGGCAGTTGCAGCCCAGACGACCTTGTCGAAACCGGCATCGCCGCCGTGGAGGTGGTTTTCGTCATTGTTTGTGGCGAGTGTGTATTCTTTACCGCCAAGCGTGAACTTGCCTTTTGCGATGCGGTTGCCGTACCTGCCAATGAGGGCTCCGAAATAAGGAGTTGCTTCGACGTATTTGTCGAGGTTTTCATACCCCAGAACAACATCGGTCATTTTGCCATCGCGGTCGGGGACGTGGAGTTCGGTTACAATACCGCCATAGTTTGTGATCTTAGCGACCATGCCATTATCATTTGTTAAAGTGCAGAGGTAAACTGATGTGCCGTCAGAGAGAGTTCCGTAATCTTCAATTGCAAATGGAATCTTTTTCTTGCATCCGGTCAGTGCGACCATGGCGATGACTGCTGCGATCAATAGGCTTTTTAACTTCATTTTGTCTCCTTGTACTTGAAAAATTGCTAAATGTAGAACCAGACTGGCTAATTCGAGATTTCCCATATAACCTTATATATCTTAGCTCAGCTACGCCGCTGAGCCTCTTTTCCAATAGAATACCAGATTGATCTCAAAAACTCAAGCTTTCCAGCTTCATTTTGAGGCTATTTCTGCCAAAATAATAGTCAAAACACGAATTTGGCCACGGACTATCGTTTCTTTGACGTACCCCAACCAGTGCCCCTTTTTGAAACTCAAGTTTTTCAGCAATTCTTATCATTAGTAAACAAAACATTGCTTGAGGATATTCTAAACGGCCAAATGGTTCCATCTGCAGTAAATGAATATGTCATTACTACTTGGGAGAATGGTTGCGGAGAAGGTTTACTGCTTCTGAATATAAGCAATGACCGATTTGGCATCAGGAAAAATATTTTCTTCAAGATGTGCCTGCAGTTCGCTCACCTGATTTTCATCAAGCTTGGGTTCAGCACCTCTATAGTGATTATCAAGTAATGCCGGCAGGCCGCCTTGCTGGTAACGCTCGAAGTAACTGCGAGAGGTTTTTTCATCAAAGAGAAGGATCTCCGCAATCTGAGCAGCCGGCCATCCTTTAGACAGGGCGATTACCGCCTTGACACGATCTGTCTGGCGTTTATCACGCAAGGAACGATGAAGTTTTTCTAATTCAGCTATTTTTTCTTTTGACAATGTGTAATCCGTCATATATATTAATTATCGGACATAAAGTGCTTTCTGATTGAAAAATACGGGATTTTTCAATCGGGAGCAGTATAATAAGAAATGAGAAACGTAAAAATTAAAGACGATCCATCAAAGTTTAGGAACGAAAAAATTGAATCCTTTGAGGTGACCAAAGGGGAAAAAAGCGGAGATCTGCTCTTTAGTAAACGTGCTGACCAGGACCTAAAAATGCATTTTTACTGGAATTAAGGGCCCTTCCGGTCACCTTAAAACGTCTCAATTTGGCTTAAATCATCAATAAACATTTGACATTTGGTTTTCTTTTCAGTACATTCATGTAGTTATTTAACGCTAGAGACCGATTTTGTGGTCAAACGCCTGCGCCTCAGACGCAACAGCGGCGTAGCTGAGCTAAGATATATAAGGTTATATGGGAAATCTCGAATAAAGGAGTCTTTGATGGATACACTAACGTCACGTGAAAGAGCATTGAGAACAGTCAATGGCGAAGAGGTAGATCGGCTTGCGGTGTATGATATTATACATAGCGTCGATCTGATAGAGTATCTCACCGACGATAAGATTACGCCCGGCAATGCCGAAGACCTGACTTGTAAAGCGGTGAGCAAGGTCCTCGATGTGGTAAGACATTTCTGTATTCCGTCGGATTTGGAGGAAAAGACATACGAAGACGAGGATGGTTTTGTGTATCGACAGAAATGGTGGACGCGTGAAATTGTCGAGCGTCCCAATAAGACGGTCCTGCAAACCCGTGACTTAATGAAGAAGGATGCGGTAAGAATACGCCGGGCGACTGAAAAAGGCCAGGTGTGCTGGCAGGCATTGGAACATTTGGAACTCCTGGGAGAGCACTGCAAGACCTTTGAAGAGATCAAGGAACTTTATCTGAGAATCGCCAACAAGCTGGAAGACACGATTATGCTTCCTCCGGAAAGCCTGCCTGGCATGTACACGTTGAACAATAGATATGGTTTTGAGATGTCTATTTATGCCTATCAGGATTACCCGGATGAATTTTTGGAGTTGTATCGCGCTCTTGGCGATTACGAGGTGGCCAGAATACATGCTCTGTCGGATTTGGTCGAGTGGTGCCCGATAGCCATGCTTTCGGCGGAAACCGCTCACAATACCGGGCTGATGTTCAGTCCCGAACTCATCAGAGAGGTCCAGTACCCCAATATCAAGAAGATTATAGATACGTTGAAATCCTGCGGCTATAAGGTAATGTTCCACTCGGACGGTAATAAGTGGGCCATCCTGGATGACATAATATCTTTCGGTGCGGATATCATCGAGCCTTGCGAAACCATGGCTACGATGGATGTTAAGACACTCAGGGAAACTTATCCGGATACGGCATTTGCCAGCCCGATTGATTGCCAGGTTTTGCTGGCTCACGGTACGAAGGAAGATATCGAGGCTGCCTGTTGGCAGGTGCTGGAGGATTGTGAGGGTAAAATGCTCTTGACGGGCTCTACTTCCGAGATTCATCCTGAGATATCCGTTGAGAATGCTATGACAATGTATAATATTTTCAGGAATTACCACGATCCCGGATTCGCAGGCGCCGGCAAGAAGAGCTTGAAGTAACAATCATGATTCATGGATTAAACGGGAGGTTTGAAAATTCAGCTTAGTTTAGCGGACATATTGGTTTTTCTGTGTTACTTTGCAGGTGTTATTACGATTGGCCTGTGGGTGGCTAAAAGAGAGAAGAAAACCGCTGAGGGTTATTTTTTGGCGGGCAGGTCTCTGCCCTGGTATGTCATAGGCTTTTCCATGATTGCCGCAAGTATCTCAGTCGAACAGTTCCTCGGTGAGGTAGGTTACGCCTATCGTTATGGAATGGCTGTGGGTAACTGGGAGTGGGGTGTGATGCCTGCGCTTACTATTATGGTATGTATTTTTGTACCTTACTACCTTCGAAATCAGATTCGAACCATTCCCGAGATGCTTGAAAAGCGTTTCGGCGGAGAATCCCGGACACTGTTTGCAGGACTGTCCATTGCTGTTTTTTCATTAGTAAATCTTCCCGGTGTGCTTTACGGCAGCGGATTGGCGTTGAACGCGATTTTCGGCATTAACATTTACACTGGAATCATTATCCTGGCGAGCGTGGCGGCTATTTATGTTATAGCCGGCGGTTTGGCAGCGGTTGCGTGGACGGATGTGCTGCAGTCGATACTGCTTTTGAGCAGCGGTCTTTTGGTATTTATCCTCGGGGTTAAGGAAGTCGGCAGCTGGAGCGCTATAGTAAGTTCCGGAGATCGCTCGCATCTGATGTTGCCGGCATCTCATCCGCACCTTCCCTGGACGGGGATGATGGTAGTGATTCTCTCCACCAATGTCTGGTATTACGCGACCAATCAGTATATTAATCAGCGGGTGCTCGGAGCCAAAAGCGAATGGGACGCCAAGATGGGGATGATCTTTACGGCATTTCTCGGGATACCTCTGACGCTGGCGGTTTGTTTCCCGGGACTTATAGCTTATGCGCTTTTCCCGAACCTTGAAAATCCCGACACGGCTTACACAACAGTAGTCAACCATCTGATAGGCCCTCTTGGATATGGAATCCGGGGGCTGGTTTTTGCGGGTTTGTGCGGGGCGATTATGTCCACCGTTGAGTCGCTTGTAAATTCAACGTCTACAATTATATCCTTAGACTTTTATAAACGCCTTATTAACAAATCAGCTACAGACAGGCAGGTGGTTCGATTTGGGAGATATGCAGCCGCTATTGTTATGGTTGTAGGAGTTTTATGGACACCGATAGTAGCTTCATGGGGTTCCATATTTACTTATTGTCAGGAATTCTACACTTTCATGGCGGTGCCGACTGTGACGGTTTTCGTGTCGGCTTTATTTTGGAAAAGAGCAAATAATTTTGCGGCTTTTATGACACTGCTGTTATGTATTCCGTTATTCCTGTTCCCGTATGTTCTTCACCAGGTGATTGAGCCATACGTCGAAGCTCACCAATTGAATATCAACCTTAACACATATAACATCGCGGGACTGCTTTTTATCCCGGTCGTTATTTTCCATGTAGCGATGGCGTATCTCAAGCCCGCCCAATCCAAAGAGCATGTCGAACGATATACCTGGAACGTCAAAATGCTCAGGCTGCCGAAAGCTGAAACCGAAGGCATACATCGCCCTTGGTATCAAAGCCTGATTTTATGGTGGGCTGTTGTCACAGCCATGTTTGTTATTATTTACATAGTTTTCTGGTAATAAGGAGTTAGCTTAATGGTCGATCTTACGAAGCATATGGCACGTCCTCGAATTGGGCTTTTGCCGACTGGACACTTGATTTACTGGGGCCAGTTTCCCGGATTAAAAGAAATGGGTCTGAATATGTATGAGAAAATTCGCCAGCGACTGGAGCAAATTGGCGATGTGATTTCACCTGGTCTGGTGGATACCACGGAAAAGGCCTGGGAGGCGGGAAAGTTTTTTAAGGCGGAGAATATTGACATTTTGCTTGTATGCCCCCTGGGCTATACTACCGGCATTGTCGTGCTTCCATGCGTGAAACAACTGGATGTACCGATCCGTATTTTGAATACGCATTTGGATAATTCTTATGACTATAAGACTGCGGATACGGCTAATTATCTGTATCATGAAGGTCCCTGTTGTGTTCCGGAATATGCGGCCGGTCTGGTCAATATGGGCCGGAAATTCCGGGTTCGGACCGGCCCTTTTAGTTCGCAGCGATTTTGGCAGGAGGTGGCCGGCGACTGTACCGGGGTGGCGGCGGCACATGCGTTTCAGTCTATGAACGTAGGTATCATCGGCGAAACCTATACGGGCATGGTCGATATGCCGACTGATGAGCATCGCTGGCTTCGGGCATCGGGGAGACTTTTTGCCAGGCCGGAAGTCGAAGAGATAGAAGAAGCGTATCATCGAGTCAGCAAAAAACAACTCGAGTGCATGTATCAACAGTTCCGTGAAATGTATGATGTCGATGAGACGGTGACCGATGAACATATGAAGTTTTCGGCTCAAGTGGCGGTTGCTTACGAAGAGATAATTTTAAAGCATGATATTTACGCCTTTGGATATTACTGGTGGGGTGAGAAGGAGTTGATTACGCAGATTCGGGCTCAGTCGAATCTGGCGGTTTCCCGTCTGGCGTCGATGGGTCGGCCGGGCGTGACCGAAGGTGATATTAAAACGTCCATGGCTATGAAAATTCTGGATCTGTTGGGAAGCGGGGGCATGTTTGTCGAGTTTTTCGCGATCGATTATGATGAAGATTTTATCCTGATGGGTCACGATGGTCCCAGCAATATCAATATGAGTGATGGCAAACCCAAGTTACAGCACCTGGATGTCCAGCACGGCAAAACCGGCCACGGTCTGGGAATAGATTTTGAGGTGGTGAAGGGCCCGGCCACCTTGCTGAACTTGACCCAATTTGATGCAGGGGATACGTTTAAGTTGATATATTTTGTGGGCGAGATTGTCCCCGGAGAGATACTGAATATAGGCAATCCCAACTGCAGGGTTAAGATTGACCAGCCTATCCATGAGTTTTTCGATAAGTGGTGTCAGCAGGGACCTTCACACCATATTGCGCTGGGAACAGGGGATCACTCAAAAGAAATTGAAGCTTTCGCGGAAGCGATGAATTTTAAAACGGTAAGAGTTTGATCGTATCGTATTGACATATATCGTTTCTAATGTAAATTTCGTACCGCAGTTACTTGACTGATCAGGTTCAATTGAGAATTATTGGAGGAAATAGATTATGCACGTGGGGTTCAAAAATATATAGTTCCCTTGAATCGTACTATGAGTATACCATTTGATTCTTGATTATGCAATGATTTATGATAAAATCGTCTCATGGATAATGTTTTTGGTGTTATTTAAGCTGTAATAGTTTCGAAAAGAAGAAAAAAACTTGACTGTCTTAGATAGATTTAATATTATATTGGAATAAAGCTCAGTGGCGTAACGGAGCTAACATATCAATGAAATATGGGACATTCCAGATTGGCAACGCTGGGGTGTATTCCAAACTCTCATTAACAACGCAAATTAGGGTGATAACATGAATATCTTCAAACGAAGCACGGCGGTCTCATCTTCTCTTCTATTCCTTTTCTTGGCAGTTGTCAATACTGCTTTAGGAGCCGATTACGCGAAGACGGGTGTCAATCTCGCGCCGGTCGCGGAACCGTCGACCTCCCACATATCGCGAGATACTTCGCTGGCGGCGCTCCACGACGGGTACGCACCCGAGCGTTCCCACAATCGCGGCAAGGGAGCGTACGGCAACTGGCCGTCCAAAGGTACCCAATGGGTCCAGTACGACTGGGCGGCCCCTGTCCGCACACGGAAGATCGATATCTTCTGGTGGCATGATAATGGCGGAATCGGCGTGCCCAAGGCCTACCGCGTGCTCTATTGGGACGGCAAGCGTTTTGTCCCGGTCCGCAATTCCTCGGGGCTGGGGGTGGTTAAGGACAAGTTCAACACGACCACGTTCGACGAGGTCCGTACGTCCAAGCTCCGCCTGGAGATGGACGGCGACAGCAAAGGGCATTCCACGGGCATTCTCGAGTGGAAAGTGTACAACCAGGGCAAGCTTCCCAACTTTCCGCCCTCTGTCACGGCTGGCGTTGACCGCATCGTGATGCGCGGCCGAAAAATGCCGTTCGCCGGACAGTTGTTGCGGGCGATTTCTACAGACACGACGAAGGTCACCTGGAGTAAGAGCTCGGGCCCGGGCAAGGTCGCCTTCGCCGACGCCGCGGCATTGGCTACGACGGCCACGTTCTCAACCGTGGGCGACTATGTGCTCATGCTGACCGCCCGCAAGGGAAAGATGAGCGATTCATCCACGCTGGCTGTCCGCGTTGTCAACAGACCGCAACTCGATATCCGTGCCGCAGGCAAAACCGGGGTTCGTATCACCATCCAGCCGCAGGATTCCAAAGACAAGTTTCCCTATACCCCTGCTCTGGTCGAGCGAGACTACCCCAAGGCGGCCATCAGCCTGCGCAAACTCAACTCGGCCTTCAAACCCATCAAGGCACGAGTGGGCCAATTGAATGTGACCGTACAGAGCAACCCGTTGTCGGTGCAGGTAACCTCGTTGGACAACCGACTTCTCCAGAAGATCACGTTTGCTCCGGATGGCAAGATGTCCTTTGTTTTGGATGACCAGCCGGTTCTGGGAATGGGCCAAGGCGGGCCTAAGCAGACCGGGAATTCCTGGCGCACCGACAAGATCGAGCTGGACCGTCGCGGGCGTTTGCATCCCATGACCCCGTGGTACGGGACGGGGACCTATGGCTCCAACAATCCGGTGCCCCTGATGATTGGCACGGCTGGCTGGGGGCTGTTCATTCCAACGCCGTCGGGCGCTATCGATCTGAGCGACTCGGAGACGGGCAAGTTCATCCCGGCGGATCCCATTGCCCCTGGCACGGTGGTCAGCCGAAGACAGCAGCGGAAAGGTCGGATCGGCTTGCCACCACCCGAGTACTTCATCCCGGGCACCTACGATGTGTTCGTCTTTGACGCACAGAATCCGGCCGCTTTCATGAAAGATATTTCGACCATCTCCGGACAAGCGGTGCTGCCGCCGAAGTGGGTGATGGGCTATCAGCAGTCGCACCGCACGGTGGAAGACGAAGACCGTATGCTTGAGGTAATCGATACCTTCCGCGACAAGAATATCCCGCTGGACAGCGTCTGCTACCTGGGCACAGGCTTCTGCCCGAGTGGCTGGAACAAAAACCAGCCCTCATTCGAGTTCAATCCCAAGGTGTTCAAGCGCGACCCCAAAGAGGTGCTCGGAGATATGCACGACCGCAACGTGAGGGTCATGGTGCACATGATCCCTTGGGATCGGGATCGTCTGGCAACGATCCAGGGAACGATTCCGCCCAAGCCCGGTGAGAAACTCGATAGCACCCACATTCAAAACTACTGGAATGAGCACAATGCCCTGGTCGATGCCGGGGTCGATGCATGGTGGCCGGATGAAGGGGACTGGTTCGATTTTCATGAGCGAATGAAACGGCACGAACTCTACTATACAGGGCCGCTCTCGAAGCAGCCGAACGTGCGACCATGGAGCCTGCATCGCAACGGCTATCTCGGCGTCGCGCGTTGGGGCGGCTGGATGTGGCCGGGCGATCCGCTCTCGACGTGGCGGACACTGGAAACCCATATCGTCATTGGCATCAACCACTCCCTGAGTGTGTCGCCATTCTGGAACTCCGACATCGGTGCGTTTTATACGACGCCTGAATACTCGGCCGAACTGTATGTGCGTTGGGTGCAGTTTGCCGCGTTCAATTCGCTGATGCGATGTCATGGTCGAGGGTGGGAGAATCGTCTTCCCTGGGCGTGGGGTCTGGGCAAGCCGGGCACAGGCGAAGGCAGCTACACCCCGCCTGCGTCGGAAATGAACAACCCCGCGATTGAACCTATCGCCAAGAAATACATCGAACTGCGGTATCAGCTGTTGCCCTATAACTACACGTTGACCTGGGAAGCCCGCGAAACCGGTATGCCCATGATGCGTTCGATGTGGCTGCACTACCCCAAGGACAAGAAAGCCAGTGCGACCGGCGATCAATACCTATGGGGCCGCGACATGCTGATCGCCCCGGTCCATCAAAAGGGTGCGACATCCAGAGAAGTCTATCTTCCGGAAGGCACCTGGTACGACTGGTGGACTGGCAAGGCCGTTGAGGGTGGAAAGACAGTCACCCGCCAGGTGGACCTCTCCTGCATGCCTATCTATGTCCGCGCGGGGGCGATCATTCCAGTCGACCCGGTCCGTCAATACACCGGACAAAAGGTCGACGAACCGACGACGCTCAAGATATACCGAGGCGCCGACGGCAAATACACGTTGTACGACGACGATGGCATCAGCCTGGGTTATCTCAAGGGCGATTCGGTTCAAACGCTGATCAAGTGGGACGACTCGGCCAAGCGATTGACCCTTGAGCCCAAAGCAAAGGAAAACCCTAAGCGGACATTCAAAATTGAACTCATTCCGGACGGCACAACCAAAACGATACGATATACCGGCCAGCGATTAGAGGTTAGTCTGTAGGAAAACCCCTCACCCCCGGGCCTTCGACGCACGCCCGCGCGAAATCAAATTACCTATCAGTTAGGTTTCAGGAGAGTGTAATGAGAAAATTGGACCGTAGAAGTTTCATCAAGACACTGGGTGCTGGGGCGGCCACGCTCTGCTGGCCGTTACTGAGCTTCGCTGATGATAAGTCACCTGGAAAATCAAGACCCAACGTACTCTTCATCGCCATTGACGACCTGCGGCCGGAGCTTGGTTGTTACGGAAGCAAACACATTAAATCACCCCACATTGACGCTTTTGCCAGGCGAGGGATTGCATTTGACAGAGCGTACTGCCAGACCCCTGTCTGCGGACCGTCGCGATCATCGCTGCTGACCGGAATCCGTCCCGACAAGCGAACCTGCAACATATGGGATGCCGATAAATTCGCTCCCAATGCCGTGACTCTTCCGCAAGCTTTTCGCCAAGCGGGATACCATACGATTTCCAATAGCAAGATATTTCACGACTGGGAACAGGCGGCCAAGCGGAGCTGGTCGGAAACTCCGACAGGTCACGACAACCATGCGGATTTCTTTGACCCGGCGAGCAAGAATTTTGTCAAGGGTCCCATGCACGGCCCCTTTTTTGAAGGCCCTGACGTACCGGACGAGACGTATGTTGACGGTCAAACCTGCGCAAAGAGCCTGAAAGATCTGCGGCGTTTGGCAAAGATGGACAAACCGTTCTTCCTGGGTGTTGGTTTCATCCGGCCTCACCTGCCATTCTATGCCCCCAAGAAATACTGGGATATGTATAGTAGGGAGGATATCGCGATTGCAGAAAACCGATTTAAGCCGAAGAACGCACCGGATTCTCTGAAAGTGCACCCAGAAATACAATGGTATCACGACCGTGGCATCAAGTACAACTCGCTGGAATTCCACACGACAGCTCGGCACGGGTACTATGCCTGTGTCAGCTACGTCGATGCGCTCGTTGGCAGGCTCCTGGCAACCCTCGACGAACTGAAGCTTCGTGACAACACCATCGTCGTGATTTGGGGCGATCACGGATGGCATCTTGGTGAGCACAACTTCTGGGGCAAGGCCAATCTGCTTCATAATGCCACGCATGCACCGCTGATCATCAGTGCGCCGGGTTTCCAGGGGAACATCCGGACTGACCGCATTGTCGAACTTGTGGATATCTATCCGACTTTGTGTGAATTGGCAGGCATGAAGCTGCCTGGACATCTAGAGGGAACAAGCATGGCGCCGCTCATGGAGAACCCGAAACGGCAATGGAAGAAAGCGGCGTTCACCCGCCACGGTAATGGGTTTACGGTGACGACCCGTGATTACACCTACACAGAATACGGCAAGGACGCACAGCGTATGCTTTATGACCGTAAGAAGGATCCATCCGAAAACGAGAATGTCGCCGAAGCCGAGGAGTATAAAGAAACAGTCGACCAACTGAGCAAACTACTTGATGGACAAATATAATCGAGGACCACCATGAAACCGATCTGGCGAGCTACCCTCGCCATCGTAAAACACTCGAAGCGATGCGCCGCTGTGTGGAAGTGCTTCAGGCGAAGGCCGGGGCGTTGATCACAAGCTCGCATAGCACCCTGCGGATTATCCAAATGGTCACACAACAGGGAATACACACCAAACCCAGACAAGGAAACCAGAGTATGTTCGTTCGACAACACGTGCCAACCACGGCGAGCAGATCATGACCGAGGCTTTCGAGAACGACTTGAACATCGAATCGGTTAAAGGCTTCTGCGACGGCGGCGATGCAAAACTGCTATCGCTCGAAGTCTGCCAACTCAACGCCAAGTGGGATAACTAGCCACATTGGCAGGTACCCGGTGTACCGCTATTAGAGATTGGGCCTGCGTTTGAAGGCCGTTGGCTGCCAATAGTAGAATACCGGGCGAATTAGAATATTGTCTTTGATGTGAATTGGCCTTTGGGCATACTCCACATCCCGAATACTTACGAGGTAATAACATGAACATGCTGAAACGAAACGTAGCTGGTCCGATTTTTTTCTTGTCCCTTCTGGTCTTGAGTAGCTGTTTGTCAGCAGCGCAGGGGGGCAGCGATATTACTGCATTGGGGCTGACATGTGAGTATGCAGTCAATCCGCTGGGTGTCGACTCGGTCCAACCGAGATTCGGCTGGGTATTGAAGTCGGATGCCCGCGGGCAGGCGCAGTCGGCCTATCAGATTCTGGTCGCTGGCAGTGAGAAGAAGCTCAAAGACGATGTCGGCGACAAGTGGGACAGCGGCAAAGTGGCCTCCGACCAGTCGGTGAACGTCGACTATCGCGGCAAGGCGCTAGCCAGCGGCGAAAAGTGCTATTGGAAAGTCCGGGTCTGGGATAAAGAGGGCAAGGCATCGAAGTGGAGCCAGTCGGGCAACTTCGAGATGGGGCTTCTAGATCAAAGCGACTGGAAGGGGCAATGGATCGGCGTCAAGCCTCCCAGTCCGCCTGCCGAGCATCTGGATGATGAAAAGCCGGGCCGCATCAATCTCGCATTGGTTGCAAAGCCGTCGACGTCATTTGTGTCGAAGCATGAGACGCTCGACGCAGTCAATGACGGATTCAAGCCGGCCAATTCCAACGACAAACGCTACGGTGCCTACGGCAATTGGCCTAAGAAAGGGGCCCATTGGGTTCAATACGAATGGCCCAAGCCGGTCCATGTCGATAGTATCGATGTGTACTGGTCGGACGATCGTGGCGGCGTGCGGTTGCCCAAGACAGCGCGACTTCTGTACTGGGACGGCAAGGCTTTCGCACCAGTCAAGAATCCGGTCGGGCTGGGCGTTGAAGGCAATAAGTATAACACGACGACTTTTGAAGAGATCACCACATCAAAACTCAAGCTAGAATTCGACTCACTTGAAACGGCTTCAACCGGCATCCTCGAATTCAGGGTCTACGACGCCGGGAAATCGCCGAAGTTCGCTGCGACGAACAAAGTCAACCGCTTCTTCGCGTCGGCCGCCACCGCCGCTGCCCCCTCGCCGCTGTTGCGGAAGGAGTTCGCCGTGACTAAGGGCGTCCGGCGAGCGCGGGTCCGCTTCTCCGGGCTCGGCTGGAGCGAACTGTACATCAACGGCAAGAAGGTCTCGGACGATGTGCTTTCTCCCAACTTTACCGACTATTCCAAGGAAGTCTCGTATCGCACCTACGACGTCACGAGTTTCCTCAAGCCGGGCGCGAACGCGATCGGCATCATGCTGGGCAACGGCTGGTATAGCGCTTCGACCATCTTGGAATGGGAAAAAGGTGGGCCCTGGGGATATGGGCCTCGAGCCATCTTGCAGATGACCGTTACCCATGATGATGGAACCGAGACGCAATTGCTGACGGACAAAACGTGGAAGACCGCTCGCGGCGCAATCGGAGCCAATCAACTCATCGCCGGTGAAGAGTATGACGCCAGACTCGAGAAGCCGAATTGGAACAAGGTCGGCTATGACGACAGCACGTGGAGCGACGTCGCGATTCTTCCGGCGCCCGAGGGTCGGCTGCTAAGTCAAACCGTCCCGCCCATGAAGGTTCAGGATACTTCCAAGCCGATCAAGATGACAAAACACGCCGATGGCGGCTGGTTGTTTGAATTTGACCGTTACTTTAGCGGCTGGGTGCTTCTGAAAACCAAGGGCAAAGCCGGCGCTAAGATCACGATCCACTATGAGTCGATACCCGCGGGCTGGAGGACGGAGGGCGAGAAGGACACCTATATCCTCAAAGGCGATCCCGAAGGTGAAACGTATGAACCGCGTTTTACGATTCACCCTGTCCGCTACGTGCGAGTCGAGGGGCTCGAAGGAAAACCGACACTCGATACGCTACAGGGTCGGGAGGTCTACAGCGATGTCGACATGCACGGCAGCTTCACCTGTTCCAACGATCTTTTCAACCGGATTCACGGCAACATTCAACGTTCACTGAAGGTCGCCCTGAAGGGCATCATTATCGACTGCGTGCACAGGGAGCCCATCGCCTACAATGAGCCGTGCGGCATTTTCACAACCCTTGCAATACGCAAATGCATGCCTAATCTATGGACCCGGTTTGCCCGTGATATTCAGCTCACAAGTTCAGACAGCGGCGATCTTTCAGATATGGTACCCGTTCTGCCGGGTATGAAGCGGCCGAGCGATGTTTCCCAGAACGCCTCTTATCCAATGCTAATCTGGAATTTATACAAATGCTATGGCGACCAGCGACTGTTGGAGCAGCATCACCGGACGGTCAAGGCCTGGGTTGATTTCATAGGACGGGAATTAGCCGATTCCACTCATATCGTAAAAAAAGGCTGGCTTGGTGAACACATGCTGCCTAAGACCGGAAGCGTCCCTGGCTGGAGTTTCTACACCAAAGAAACGCCAAGGGAGTATATCTGGACCTGCTTTTATTATCAGAATGCCAGGGTGCTCGCTGACATGAGTAGGGTGTTGGGCAAGAAGGAGCAAGAGGAACGTTACGCGAAGCTGGCCCGGAATATCCACGCCATCGTCAACAAGACCTGGCTCGATCCCAAGACGGGTCACTATGCGACAAAATCGCAAACTTCCGAAATCTTGGCGCTTGCTCTCGATATTGTTCCTCAAAAGAACGAGCAGCAGCTCATCGAGAACATTGCCAAAACTATCAACGACAATGGCGGCAGAATGCGTGTGGGGCACGTTGGTCTGCCAGGTTTCATGGAGTCGCTCGTTGACCACGGTCTTGGCGAGGTGGTCTACAAAGCGGTAAACACCACTGAATTTCCCGGATGGGGCTACATGATTTCCAAGGGCGCGACCACGGTGTGGGAAGGCTGGAGTCTAAGCACGAAAGTGGAAGAATGGAATAATCACGTCTATCACGCCGAAGAGAGCATGATCTTTCTGGCCGGTGTCAGCAGGTTCTTCTATGACAGTATCGCCGGCATACAGGAGCCCAGTTTCTATGGCACACGGAAGTTCAAGCCGGGTTACGGTCATATTCGCATCAAGCCCCATGTGCTCGGAGACCTGACGTATGCCAACGCTTCGATAAAGACTGTCAGAGGCGTCATATCATCGAGCTGGAAGCGAATGAACGAATTCTTCGTGCTGGAAATCGTAATCCCCGTCAACTCGACGGCCAAAGTGAGCGTGCCTTCGATAGGCCTGAAGAATGCTGTTGTCACCGAAGGCGGCAAGACTATTTGGAAAAACGATCTCTATATCAATGGTGTCATGGGAATCGCAGGCGCCAGCCGCGACAACGACTGGATCACCTTCGACGTCGGCTCTGGAAGCTACCGCTTTGAACTCAAAGGAAAATAATGAGACCCAACTAGATTCATCGTCCTCAATCAGTAAAAGAGAAACAAGCTGAGAATTGCCTTGACAAATCGGGATTCCACGGTAACAATGCTGGCTGTAGACAAGCCCGATTCGTTGTGGGGCGACGGGCTAATTCGACCTTGAGCCGGTCGAATCTAACATGAGACAAAGGAACTTTCGCTATGTATAAGTTAATCGTAGTTTGTATGGTCACAGTTTGTGCATTCATGGGTTGTTCGCAAGACTGCACACAAGCAGATGAAACGCTTGCTCCATCGCTCGGAGAATACCATGTCGCGGCATACTACTGGCCGGCATACCACGATGAACCGCGTTGGCGGCCGTTCTTTAGAGGCACAGGCCCCGGCGGTAATGAGGGCGAATGGGAAATCATTCGCAAGGCCAAGCCTAAATTTGATGGTCATCATCAGCCGCATGTTCCGTTATGGGGATATGAAGATGCAACCGATCCTAAAGTAATGGAAAAGAAAATTGACGCGGCTGTGGATCATGGCGTTGATATTATGATTTTCGACTGGTACTGGTACAACAACAAGCCGTTTCTCGAAGACAGTATCAACAAAGGCTTTCTCAAGGCAAAAAACAACGATAAGATCAGCTTCTATCTGATGTGGGCCAATCATGATGCTCCGACCAGTTGGGATTTTGATCTGTCACATGATTACAAGGTGATTTGGCCAGGCGCGGTCGATCGCTCTACTTTTGATACTGTTGTGGACCGGGTTATCGAACGCTATATGAAACACCCGTCTTACTACAAAATCGACGGAAAACCGGTATTTTCGATCTATGAAATGGGTACGTTAATCAAGGGTTTGGGAGGAGTGGAAAACACGAAAAAGGCGTTGGACTCCTTCCGTCAAAAAGTAAAGCAGGCTGGTTTCCCCGGCCTTCATCTTCAGGCGATACTTTGGCAAGTTCCGTCGATCCCATCCGGCGTTCCGGGTGATCGGACCAAGACCCGAAATAATACTGTTGTCTATCTTGGTTTCGACAGTTTGACGCACTACCAATGGATTCACTATACCCGTATCCCACCAAATGGTGACTATTCAGTCTGGGCCGACACGGCAATGAAGGAATGGGAATCGGTGAGCAAAGATTTCTCAATACCGTATTTCCCGCACGTTTCTAACGGATGGGACACCAATTCACGCTTTAAGGCACTTCAGAACACCATCAAAAATCAATCACCTAAGGCGTTCGGTCATGCTTTGGGCAAGGCAAAGGAATTTATGGACAAAAGTCCGGTCCGGCCAAAACTGATGACGATCAACTCCTGGAACGAATGGTCCGAGGGAAGTTACCTTGAACCTGATGAAAAATTCGGCATGGGCAATCTCGAAGCGGTAAGAAAGGTCTTTGGAGAAAAAGCTTCCGACAATTTGAAATGACAGGAATAAAATTATATCCGTCGTCGGGGTGAGCCCTTAGAATAGAAAAACCCTCACCCCCGGGCCTGCGACGCACGCCCGCGCGGAATCAAAGTTCCTATCAGTGAGATGTTTGCCGAACAACTGACCCCAACGGGACAACAGAGAAAGTGAGGCACAGTATGATGACAACTAAAGTGAGGCACAGTATGATGACAATACGAACCGCAACTCTAGTGGCCATGGCCATGGCCATTATATGCACGACATCATGGGCTCAAACGCCCGTCGAGCGAGTCGAAACAGAACAGCAGCTTGTGGCGATCACTTTCGACGATGGGCCGCACGCCGTGAACACTCCCAAGCTGCTTGAGTTGTTCAAGAAGAATGATGCCAAGGCCACGTTCTTTGTAGTTGGCAGGGGTGTCGGCAAGCACCCCGAACTTGCCAAGAGAATGCTGGCAGAAGGACACGAACTTGGCAACCACACCACAACCCATGCCGATCTGGCCAAGCTCGGTGATCTGGAAAAGGTCAGAAAGGAGATCGAGGATACTCAGAGGATTCTGAAGGAGACGATCGGCAAGCCTGCTCTACTCTTCCGCGCACCATTCCTTAGCCATGACGAAAATGTGTGGACCGTCCTAAAGGACATGCCCTCCATCAACGCCAGTCGCCTCACGACTGACTGGAGTGGGGACAGCACCCCCCAGTCGATCTTCGACCAAGCTACCAAGGATACAAAGGCCGGCGACATCGTCCTCATGCATAGCTGGCAAAACAAGACGATCGAAGCCATGCCGAGGATCATCAAGGCGCTTCAGGCGAAGGGACTGAAATTAGTTACCGTATCGGAGCTACTCGCTGCTGCCCAGAAAATCCGGCCTTTAGACTGGAGCATGCTCGGGGACGGACCCGGTAACGACGAATTGGCTGCTGTCTGCACTTCTGTTATGGCTCATTCACAAGATGGGATGGGCAAAGCATGGCTTGACCGAATCGCCAAGACAAAGCGGGTGGATGGACTGTTGGATTTTGGTTATTCCGAGAGACACATCCGGCCCACTGCCACTTCGTCTCGCACCCTGGCCTTACGCCTCGGCCAGTACCGGGCAGACAAGGCCGGTGCCAAAGCTTCTGAAATCGAAAAGCTTCTCCCCCTGGTCGTCCGCTCCCTGGCCAAAGATCACAAAGTCAACGGCGGACTTGGAGACAAGGCTTGGGGCGACCAATGGCAGTCGTCAATGTGGGCAGCGCAAACGGCACAACTCGCCTGGATCATCTGGGACCGACTCAATACCGACGACCACAAGCTCGTCGTGGCTATGCTTGCCCATGAGGCGGACCGGTTTCTTAAAAAAGCACCCCCCACCTCGAATGCCAACAGTGTCAACGATACCAAGGGCGAGGAAAATGCCTGGAATGCCAACTGCATTATGACTGCATCGACAATGCTGATCAACCATCCCCACGAGAAGGCCTGGCGTGAACGCGCCATCGTTTACTATCTCAACGCCGTTGCCACACCTCAAGATGTGAACAGCAAGCGGGTCGTCGACGGCAAGCCCTTGTCCGAGAGACTTGTCGGGTACTGCATCACCGCTGACTATGCTGTCGGCAACCATGGTGCCTACCCCCATCCTGGCTACACAGCTTCGAGCTATCTTGATATACGCACGCTTTTCTTCTCTGCCCTAGCCGGTGTGCAGCCGCCAGAAGCGATCCTCTATAACGCTACGCCGATCTATCGCATGTTCGTCGATCATCAGTGGACGGCCCCACCCTACATGAAACCGGGCGGCAGTATTTACAAAGACGATGGTGGGATCTACTGGCCAACCAAGAAAGAAAAACAACGCGCTGGGCGTTACTACAAATGGTTCAAGCAGGATGTCCTTGCAGCCACCTACGGTTTCGATGCAGCGTGTTCAACCAAGGCCACACATTGGGCAAAACTGCACGGGCAAGTCATGATCGACGCATTCAACGGCAAGCCAACACCAATAAAACTAGAGGCCTACAGCAAAAATGCTTTCTTTAAGAACGCTCTCTCCTGCTATCTCATTCGCACCTTGCATGTAAACAAGCACCTGGCCCCGGTTCGCGCTCTGGCCACGGAAAACCCGGTCGCGCCTGCGACCACGAAGTCAAAGGGCAAGAGAATCTTCTTTACCGGGCACAGCTTCTTCATCCTGGGCGGCTATATGGCAAAGAAGGTTGACCTGATTGCCAAGGCGGCAGGGAAAAAAGAGCACGAGCTTGTCGGTTGGCGCTACAGCGGCGGCCGAAGCGGTGCCGTAGATAAATGGTGGGCCAAAGGGGCGGATGAGGAGCCACGGAAATCCGTGGCCGCGGGGAAAGTTGATGTTTTGACAGTGTGCACCTACTGGATGAAGAAGGGATCCGAACAGGAGCGATGCGTCCGGAATTTTGTGAAACTGATGCAGGAGAGCAACCCGGACGGGTTGGTCTACCTCATTACGACCAAGACCCCGTCCGACGGCAAGTACAAGGGAGGCTGGGATGCTCGCACAAAGGCTGAACTCGCCAGGCTCTCCGGCTGGATTGACGAGACCCACCGGTATGCGAACCACCACGGCGCCCTGGTGGACGAGATCAATAAGGCCTACGGCAAGACGGTGATCAAGGCAGTGCCTCTCTACTATGGGCAGGCACTGATGCGGGCGCAGATCATTGATGGCAAGGTGCCGGGCGTTAAGAAGCAGTCGGAGCTCTACAGTGACGCTATGGGCCACGTGTCGGAGTTGGGACAGAGACTAAATGCCTACACGGTATTCGCAGCCATCTACGGAGAGTCGCCGGTTGGCCTGCATGTTCGGCAATGGGAAGAGTCCGGCGACACTGTGCAGCGTGCCCAGGCTCTGTCCTTGCAGAAAGTCGCATGGGCGGCCGTGCAGGCCGAGGCCGTGAACAGAAAGCTGGAAGGGCGGATCGGCGTCTTTCTGGGCAAGCCCCGTATGGACGTCCAGCCGCTCTTCAAGGCAATACGCCACCCCAATATTGTCGTCACTGTCAAGGGGACGGTTCTGGCCACCCTGGGAGACAAAAAACTTCTCGCGCGCCGTAGTGAGGATGGAGGCAAAACCTGGGGAAAGGACTTGTCGAAGATGCGCCAGGCCCTCGGCGACGACGCCCGCGATCTCGATGCGGACGGGTCAGTCACCGTCTAGGATACAATCGAAAAACGAGCAGAAAGTAACCCATCGCAATCTGCTGAAAAAGGAAATAACAATGAAAAAGGAAATTAAGATGACGAAACTTATGACGGTATTTTTAGCAACTTTGATAATCGGATTGCCCTGGCCGGCTGCCGCGGACAAATTCGAAGGTGCGCCCATACCCGACAAGCTTGTCGTGCTGACATTCGACGATGGAAACAAGTCGGACATTACCTATGCGGCTCCGCTGCTGAAACGCTACGGCTTCGGGGCGACGTTCTTCATTACCGAGGGCCTTAACTCTCGCAAGGACAAGAAGGCCTTCCTGACGTGGGATGAAGTTCGCAAGCTGAACGAATCCGGTTTTGAAATTGGCAACCACACCCGCAGCCACCCGAACCTCGCGCGACTCTCGAAAGAAGCGATACTGGGCGAAGTTCGGCAGATGGAGGTCCGCTTCAAGGAACACGGAATCCCCTTGCCCAAAACGTTTTGTTATCCCGGCTGGCGACACGGTCCGGCGGCGGTGGAAGTGCTCGCGAAAAGTGGTTACCTTTTCGCGCGGCGCGGTTCTTCGCCTGAATATCCCGAGGAGCAAGACGTCGGGTTGGCTTACGATCCGTCGGAGGACCATCACCTGCTCGTGCCCACTACCGGGGCTTCAGGCCCGAACTGGGGATGGGAGGAGTTCCTCCGGTCGGTCAAGAAGGCCCGTGACGGAAAGATTTGCGTGTTGGCGTTTCACGGTGTCCCCTCGTCGCTCCATCCCTGGGTCAGCACCAAGCCGGCCGATTTTGCTCGGTATATGAAATACCTCCATGACGAGAAATACACGGTAATCGCCCTGCGCGACCTGGCCAGGTATGTGGATCCGGGCAAACGCTCGAGCGATCCCTATGCCTCGATCAAACGGCGGCTTGGTCTGACCGCGACGGATCTGAAATGCGAATACGCCGTCAATCCGCTGGGTATCGATACGCTCAAACCAAGATTCGGTTGGATACTCGAATCGTTGCGTCGCGGGCGGAGTCAGTCGGCTTATCAGGTGCAGGTTGCCTCAAGCCCGGAGAATCTCAAGAAGGACATCGGCGACAAGTGGGACAGCGGCAAAGTGGCCTCCGACCGCTCGGTAAACGTTGAATACCGAGGGAAAGCACTCTCAAGCGATGAGCAGTGCTGGTGGAAGGTGCGCGTGTGGGATAAGAACGGCAAGGCCAGTGCCTACAGCGAGCCGGCCACGTTCGAGATGGGCTTACTGAAACAAAGCGACTGGCAAGGCGAGTGGATTGGGGCAGAGAAGAAGATATCCTCTCCACTTCTACGCAAAGAGTTTGAGATTGCCAAGGATGTCAAACAGGCCAGGGTGTATATCTCCGGCCTCGGCTGGTATGAGCTTTATGTCAATGGAAAGAGGGTAAGCGACCATGTTCTCGATCCGGCCATGACCAACTACCACAAGCACATCTCTTATGTGACGCACGATGTTACGGATATGCTGACCAGGGGACAAAATGCAATTGCGGTTATGCTTGGTAACGGTTGGTACAGCGAGCCAGGCCGAGAGAGATACGGAAACTCCCCCACACTGCTTGCCCAGATGAACATAACGTTTATCGATGGCTACAACATGAGCATCAAAACGGATACCAGTTGGACCGCTTCAGCGGGCCCGATTACCAGAAACGGCATCCAAGGCGGAGAAACGTATGACGCTCGTCTGGAGAAAAGCGGCTGGACAAAGGCCGGCTATGACGACTCGACATGGGATCATTCCATAACAGCGAATGATCCGGGAGGTAAAATGGTTTCCCAGTTAATGCCCCCAATCAGAGTAAATCAGACATTCGAGCCCGTCAAACTCACCAATCCGAAGCCGGGTGTATATGTTTATGACGTGGGCCAAGTGTTGTCGGGCTGGGCGCGGCTTCGCGTGAAAGGACCGAAAGGTACCAGAGTTACCATTAAGTATTCGGAGCGGATTCAGCGGGACAGCGGGTTGTTGGACAAAACCAACCACCCACCTCCCGCGGAAACTGATTACTACATTCTGAAAGGAAACCCCGCCGGTGAGGTGTACGAGCCGAGGTTTACGTTCCATCCTTTCCGCTATGTACAGCTCGAAAATTACCCCGGCACGCCGACAGTGAAAGATCTGCAGGCCAAGGTCGTCCATTCAGCAGTCGATACGTCGGTAGAGTTCCAATGCTCGAACCCCTTGGTAAGCAGAATTCATCATATAACCTTCTGGACCATACAGAACGCTTTGTACGGTATGCCCTTGGATGCTCCTCATCGTGAGCCTTTTCCCTATCTTGAGCCTGCGGAGACTCCAGCCAATCTTTACAGCAGAAGACATATGCCGCTGTTTTGGACCAAGTGGCTTCGAGATATACAGAATGAACAGAATCCCGACGGCTCTATTCCCGTAGTTGTGCCTAATTACCCTCGTCATTATTCATTTGACCCCGCCTGGTCCGGCAATTATCCCATCGCTGTATGGTATATATATCAGTACTATGATGATGAGCGTATCCTCGCTGCCCATTATGACAGCATGAAGCAGTGGGTTGACTACGTGACTAGTACAGCCGACGACAATAACCTTGTATTTAAGGGGACCTGGGGCGACCACATGCTCGCAGGTGTTAACCCGGGCGAAGAGGAGTATGTTTCGAGCGAAACGCCGCCGCCCTTATGCTGGACAGGCCATTATTATCGTGACGCTTCGATAGTCTCACAGGCCGCCAAAACCCTCGGCAAACATGATGACGCTCAGCATTACGCCGAACTTGCCGAAAACATCAAAGATGCTTTCAACAAAAAATGGCTCAACACGGATACCAATCAATATGCCTTGGGTTCACAGACCGGCAATCTCTTCGCCTTGGCACTCGACGTAGTACCAGAGGCCAATCGAAAAGCCGTAGCTGCAAACGTCGCAAAGAACATCACCGAGAAATACAACGGCCATCTTCACACCGGCATCATCGGAACCACTTCCATGATGGAGGCATTGGTCGAGAACGGCTACGGCGATGTGATGTACAACCTTGTCAACAGAACCACCTATCCGGGCTGGGGATATATGGTTGACCAGGGAGCAACTACTATTTGGGAATCCTGGGGGAGGTTTATGAAAAGCAGTGGCCGCCGGGCTGAAAGCATGTCAATGTTTGCAACAATAGATGAATTCATGTACAGCGATTTAGCCGGCATCAAAGGACCGGATTACTATGGGCGGGGATTTATGACACCCGGCTTCAAGCAGATTCGAATCAGGCCTTTCGTTCCCGATGATTTGCAGCACGCCAGTGCTTCAATCAAAACCGTCAGAGGCATCATCTCGTCAAGCTGGAAGCGAACGAAGGGTTCGTTCGTGCTGGAGGTCGAGATACCCGTGGGCTCGACGGCCAAAGTGAGTCTGCCCACGCTCGGGCTTAAGGAACTTGCAATAACCGAGGGCGGCAAAGCCATTTGGCAGAACGATTCATATGTCGATGGTGTCGCGGGGATCGCCGCCGCCCGCCGGGATACCGACTGGGTGACCTTCGACGTCGGCTCCGGCGCATACAGCTTCCAACTGACGGGCTCCGTCTACGCTAAGGAATCTCACGTAGCGACTACCGGACTTGATGGCAGAGTTGAAGTGAAGGCGCGCCCTTTTGATTTGAACCAGGTTCGTCTTACCGACGGATACAGCAACCATGCCCAGGACGTCAACAGGCGATATCTGCTCTCGCTGGACGGTGACCGGTTACTGCACAACTTCCGCGTGACTGCGGGCCTGGGCTCGAAAGCCAAACCCTTGGCTGGTTGGGAATCGCCTACCTGTGGACTTCGCGGGCATTTTGTCGGACATTACCTCTCGGCGTGTTCCCAGATGTTTGCCTCGACCGGCGATGTCAAGCTGAAGAATCGCGCCGAGCAGATAGTCGCCGAACTGGCCAAATGCCAAACCGCCCTGGGAACCGGTTATCTCAGCGCCTTTCCCGTCAAGGCGTTCGACATCCTGGAGGAGAAATGCGACAGCGGAGTGTGGGCGCCGTACTACACGATCCACAAGATAATGGCCGGTCTTCTGGACGCGCATATCCTGTGCGGAGACAAGCAGGCGTTGGTCATGCTGGAGAAGATGGCTGGATACTTCAAGAAGCGCATGGACGCTCTTGCGGCTGAGACAATCGAAAAGATGCTTCGATGCGACAAGTGTAACCCGGCCAACGAATACGGAGGAATGAGCGACGTCCTGCACGATCTGTATGAGGTCACGGGCAAGCCGCAGCACCTGGAGCTTGCACATCTGTTCGATCGTGACTGCTTCCTCGGCCCGCTGATGAAAGGCAAGGACAACCTTGCGAATCTGCACTGCAATACGCACATACCGATCGTATTGGGCGCGGCGAGACATTACGAACTGACTGGTATGAAAGACTATCGCCGAGCGGTGGAGTTCTTCTGGGAAAGGGTCGCAGTGATGCGATCCTACGCTACGGGCAACTGCAGCGGACCGGCTGCAAACCCGAACCGGGGCACCAGCGGGAAGTCCGAACACTGGGGACTTGCCGACAAACTGGCCCAAACGCTGACCGGAGGCGAAGGCGAAAGCTGCGCCGGGCACAATATGCTCAAGGTAACCGGAAAGCTGTTCTCCTGGACCGCCGACCCGAAATACGCCGACTTCGCCGAACGCCTGTACTTCAATACCGTTCTCAATCAGCAGAACCCGACCAGCGGAATGTTCATCTATCATCAACCGCTCGGTTCGCCCCAAAAGAAACGCTTCGGCCGATCCAACGAGACATTCACGTGCTGCTACGGTACGGGCGTAGAAGCCTTCTCCGAACTGGCCAAGGACATCTACTTTCACGACAGCTCAGCGATCTGGGTGAACCTCTACGTGGCCTCGGAGTTGAACTGGAAAGACAAGGGACTCCGGCTCGAGCAGACCGCAAAGTTCCCCGAGTCCGAAACCGCACACTTCGTTTTCCATCTGGATAAACCGACCGAGATGACCGTGAACCTGCGAATCCCCTACTGGGTCAGGACCGGAGGCTCGGTGAAGATCAACGGCAAGCAGCAGAAGCACAACGTGATGAAGGCTGGCAGCTTCTACAGCCTGAAGCGTAAATGGAACAACGGCGACAGGCTGGAGCTGTCCCTGCCGATGGGCTTGCACCTTCACCCCATGCCCGACGACAAGAACCTTTCGGCGCTGATGTTCGGCCCGCTGGTTCTAGCCGCCCAGACCAACGGCAAGCTGACCTTCAACGGCACGCCGACCCAACTGCTGGCCTCGGTCAAACCGGTCAAGGACAAGCCGCTGACATTCATCCTGAAATCGGAAGGCGAGTCGATCACGTTCAAGCCCCTTTATAGCATCAGGGACGAATCGTACGGCGTATACGTCAGGACCGCTAGGTTTTAGGCAGTATTCATCTGTGCATTACCATAAAGCAAGCTTGCCTATCTTGCCAAAAAGGTTCCTGACACCTTTTCCCAGCCCTGCTGAAAAAGGAAATAAAGATGAAAAAGGAAATAACAATGAAAAAGGAAACAAAGATGACGAAACTCATGACGGTATTTTTAGCCACTTTGATAATCGGATTGCCCTGGGCCGCTGCCGCGTCCAAGAGCGACGGCTATTATGGAAAGACGAAGGTGGCTCCCAAGGCGGAAGTGAAGGCTTATCCTTTCGATCTTGGCCGTGTGAAACTGCTCTCGAGCCCATTCGAGAGAGCGATGAAGATCAACCAGAAATACCTGCTGGAACTCGACGCCGACCGGATGCTCTGGCCCTATCACGAACGCGCCGGCCTGCCGACCAAAGGCAAGCGATATGGCGGCTGGGCGACTTTGAGACTCTCGATAATCTGAAAGATAATGAAAGGACAGTTATGAAGCGACGTGAATTCTTGAAAGTTGCCGGCTGCGGAGTGTTTACGTTGGCGTCGGCGAGTTCCGTATTGTCGGGAAAGGAATCGGCGAATGATTCCAAGCCGAATCTTCTGTTCGTCTTCACCGACCAGCAGTCGTGGGACATGGTCGGTTGTTACGGTAACGATCAGATCAAGACCCCTAACATAGATAAATTGGCCGCAGAAGGGCTCCGTTTCAAGCACTGTGTTTCCTCGAGCCCGGTATGCTCGCCGTATCGGGCAATGCTGCTCAGCGGTCAGCATCCGCTCTACAACGGATCCGTGGTCTGCGACATCCAGATGCTTCCGCCAAAGGGCACGTCTTTCGCCGATATGCTCAACGCCGCCGGCTACCACACCGGCTATGTGGGCAAGTGGCATTTGTACGGCGGAGTGCGAACTCGCGGGATCCCGGCCGGGCCGATGCGATACGGTTTCGACAACGAATTCTTCACCAATAATTGCGATCTGAACTACGGGGCCGACAAGGCGTTCTACTGGTCCGACGACAACAAGCGGGTCAAGTTCGGCAAGTTCGAGTCCGACGGTCAGACCGATCAGGCCGTCGAATTCCTGGACAAATACGCCGGTAAGAAACCGTTCGCACTCTTTGTCTCGTGGCATCCGCCGCACAACTGGGGACCGGGCCCAAACTGGGGATATCCCGCGCCCGCGAAGTACGAAAACCTGTACGACGCAGACAAGATCAAGTTGCGACCGGGCTGTCCGGACACGAAAAAGATACGCCGCAACTACCGCGGGCACATGGCGCTGTGTACGAATGTTGACGACAATTTCGGGCGGCTTATCGAAAAGCTCAAAGCCATGAAAGTAGCCGACAACACAATCATCGTGTTCACGTCGGATCACGGCGATATTCTCGCCTCGCGCGAGTCCATACCGGTTTGGGAGCACAAGTCGCATCCGCAGCAGATATCGTGCCGCGTCCCGCTGATACTCGGCATGGGTTCGAAGATCAAGCCTCGCGTAAGCGACATGCTGATCGGTTCGCTCGATCTCATGCCGACAATGCTCGGGCTGATGGGAATCAAACCGCCGAAGACCTGCCAGGGCTCGGACTACTCCAAAGCGATAATGGCCAACCGGGACGAAGTCACCGAATCGGTGCCGATGTTCTTCTGGCGCAAGAACAGCGACTGGCGGGGCGTCTACACGCATCGCTACACCTACGCCTTCGAGCCCAGCAGCGCCAGCAAGCTGATCAACGTCCTGTTTGATCGGGAAAACGATCCGCACGAACTGAAGAACCTGTTCGGCTTACCGGAGCATAAGGATCTGCAAGCCAGGCTCCATGCGCTCACTCTGGATTGGATGAAGAAGTTCAAGGACGAGCATATCCCCTGGGAGACGCTAAAGCACCAGATATACGTTGACCCCGCAGCCGCCAAGGCGCGATGGGAGCCGTATCACGTGAAATCGGCTGCTCTGAAGGGGCGTCCGATAGACCTGATAAAGAAAGCACAAGGAAGCTGATCTGGGATTAAGTAAAACAAGCTATGAATAAAGGGGCGTAGGGGTCAGCCCTGTAATGTGCATTAAATCAAACACAACGATAACAATGAAAAAGGAAATAAAGATGAAAAAGGAAATTAAGATGACGAAACTCATGACGGTATTTTTAGCAACTTTGATAATTGGATTGCCCTGGGCAGAAGCCAAGGACATGAGTTATGAAGAATTGATAAGCCGGCTCTACGACATGAAGCATCTGACGACGCAACCGGAGAAGGGGGAGAAGAGTGGCAGTTTTGCCAGCTGGGACCGCGCCGCCAGATACGATGAGGCGGCGGGCAAGTATGTCAAGTGGTACGCCAACGGTGACGGTAACGGATTCATAAACCGGGACGGCACCACTATGATGAAGATGGACGGACCGGGTGTGATCTGGAGGATCTGGTCGGCGATGCCGAAAGAGGGTTCGGTCAAATTCTATATAGATGGCTCTAAGACGCCGGTTATAGACGGCCCGTTTATCGACATGTTTAACAACACGAAACCGCCTTATGATTTTCCCGAACTGGTCCATATAAAGGCCAGGGGCCAGAACTACTTCATCCCGATTCCATTCCAGAAGTCGATCAGGATCCAGGGTGGAAAGAACTGGGGGAAATTCTATCAGATCTCTTACACGAAATTCCCGGAAGGAACCCAAGTTCCGTCGTTCACCGGCACATTCTCCGATGCTGACAAAGCTGCCCTGCGCAAAGCCAATGACATTTGGGGCAAGCGCGGGCCAAAGTTGTTTGTATCGGACAAAGCCAAGGCCAAGACCGCGTCGGTGGCGCTTGCCACAGGCGAAGAGAAGACGGTTGCTGAGTTTGGCAAGCCGGGCGCCATCACGTCAATCGTTTTGGATCGTCTTAGCATGGACCGGGAAGAATCCATCGAGATCCTGCGTCAGCTGACCATCAGTATCACCTGGGATGGTCAATCCCAACCTGCCGTTTGGTCACCCCTTGGAGACTTTTTCGGCACCGCAGCCGGGGAAAATCTATTTCGTTCATTAGCAACGGGAATGACCAAGGAAGGCTATTACACGAACTGGTATATGCCGTTCAACAAGGCCAAGATTGTGGTTCGCAATGATGGAAAGAAAGCGCAGACGCTCAAGTTCACGATTCATACCGAGGACGGCGGCGACGTTGATAAACTGCTGCGCTACCACTGCAAATGGCATCGCGATGACTTCAGTGGCTTCGACAAAGAACAGTTGCAAACTGAACGGTGGCCCGATTGGCCGGTGTTGAAGATTGATGGCGCGGCCGGCCGGTTCTGCGGGTTCCAGGCGCACATGTGGAATCCGAACCACCTATGGAATAAGGAGTGTAGATCCAAGTATGAAAAACCCTTCCCCGCAGGCGATGCATTTAAACCCGGAGGGAAGCTGCACAACTTCTATATGCGGGATGTTGCTCAGCACTATTGGTGGGGCGAAGGCGACGAGAAGTTCTTTGTCGATGGTGAAAAGATGCCCTCTACCTTTGGCACGGGAACAGAAGACTACTTCGGCTACGCCTGGGGCACGTCGCAGGCGTTTGACAGTGCATTGCAGGCGCAGCCGAGGAACGGCGCTGCCGACGAAATTGGTAAGACGGCTGATCGCGCCGGTCCGGGCAATATCGGCCACATCACCATGGTGCGCTGGCAGATCGCCGACAACGTCCCGTTCCAGAAAAGTTTCGAGGCAACGGTTGAGAAGTACCATCCCAACCATTGGCCCTTGTTGAATGCCTATGCCGTCAGTTGGTACCAAACGGCAGGCACAGAGGACTATTACAAAGCCGTTCCGCCCTCAGAACGCAGCAACTATTTCATCCCGGCAACGATGAAAGCACCCTAGTCCTTAAACAAGCGTATATCGTAGGCCGTTGCGGACGTTGGAGCAACAGTTTGGCGGGCGCAAAATCAACCCCGCCGCCGCCGGAAAGAGCGTTCGCGTGCAGTGCCTAGGTTTCGACCGAATCGTCGGCTCGCTCGGACCGAAAACGAAGCTGTCGTTCAAGGCCGACAAGGGTAAGGTTGATATCTCGACGAGTAAGATCGCCGCGATTGCGTACGATGCTCTTACGCTGGATCTCGGCAAGGGCGTGACGCTGAAGCTGATGTTGATCCCGTTGGCTGCCAATAGCAGAATGCCGGGCGAATTAGAATATTATCGTTGATGTGAATTGGCCTCTGCTCAATTCTCCTATTCTCATTCTTACCAATCGTTCTATTTCAGCCTCTTCCTGCTCTGTAAATCGCTTCTCTTCATAGACCTGCTGATATTCGTTTTGCCACGTTTGCTCTGCACAAGGTTGTATACCTATTCCGGGCTGTTAACGATAGTGCAACAGCTTCTGGTTATAATGACGGTTCAATAATGAATGAGGGAAGGCATTTCGCAGCAGCGGACAATCATGTTACAATGGGCAACTCTGATAGTTGCCCATTATTATCTCTACTGGTTTTGTTTTGGTAGTGGGATATCGATTTTTTTTGCGAGCACTATTCGCATTCCTACGAAGCCGTAGTAGTTGGCGTCGTATGGGATGGAGTATCTGATGGCTGATCGCATGAATGGGAATCCTCCGGCTATGCTGCCGCCGCGGATCACTTTTTCCTGGCCAGCTTGATCGGTGCAATAGAGAGGGTCGGTTGTTTTGTTCTGTTTGCTGTATGGTGCGTAGGTGTCCAGCGTCCATTCGGCGACGTTGCCGTGCATGTCATAAAGTCCCCATGCGTTGGGTTTTCGGCCGTTTCCTACATTGTCGGTTCTTGACCATCTTGGGTTTATGCTCCATGCGAAGGCGAACGTGTTGAGGTATTTCTGCTTGGCTAAATCACCCTTGCTTTCCTTTGCCTGGGTTTTTAGTTTTTCCAGGTCCGTGTCAATGTTGAACATGCCGGTACTCCCGGCTCTGCACGCATATTCCCATTCAGCTTCGGTTGGCAGGCGGTACTCGTATCCTTTTGGAAGCCTGCCAGCCTTTTGTTCGATGGCCGTCAGGTCCTTGCAGTACTGCATTGCACGGATCCAGGAGAAACATTCCATCGGAAATTTCGGCTGAAGCTCTATGCCGTAAAAGTGCATGACCCCGGATGGCTGTTTGCGATAATGAAAGGCTCCGCCATCAGCGATCGGGCCGCGAAAATGTTTCCATTGTTCGTGGTCGTAATCGGCAATAGTCAGCGGGTAAAATTGTCCCTGAGTAACTTCGTATACGCCCATGTAGAATGGTTTTGAAATTGTGATGTTGCGCTGCGTTTCATCGTCGCGGCGGTATTCTTCATCGGCGGCACTGCCCATTGTAAACGAACCCTTTGGTATGAGATTCATTTCCATGTCGATGCTCGGCACGGTCCACGATTTTGCTTTTAATGCTTTCATGTCGTTTACTGCGTCTTTGTCTGTCGCTGCAATCGCGCAGGCGGTTAGAAGTATGAAAAGCGACAGTGTGCTTTTGCGAATTATTACGTTCATAAGTATATCTCCATTTTTGATTTTTCAATTATATTGTGTTCTCGCATTTACTATCGCGAGCGTTGTAACTTATTTTCCTGCCGGGTTTTCAATGACGACTGGCCCTCTGTTTTTAAGGAGCCAAGCTTTTGTCAGCGGAAGATTTTCGATCTTGCCGTTCTCTTCTTCGGGCAGGCGCCAGTCCCAGTTGACTTCAGTACGCCAGTCCTTTTGATTGCCGCCAGCTTCGACCAATGCGGTAAGGCTCGTGAGATTCTCCCGTGTTTCGCCCCCGCCCAGCTCTGCCATAACGTGACGGCGAATATAATTCATGTAAGGTTGATTGTAGTATCGTCCGGTGCAGGCATATTCAAATGCATTGAGCCATTGCTCTTCGGGCAGATATTTCAACCACGCTTCATTTTCTTTTTCTGCAACGTCTTTCTTGAGTGCGCCCAGTTCCTTCGAAGAGATGTCTTTGCTGGCGTTGGCAAGATTTTCCCGGGCTATGAGAAGCGGCTTGTGCCTGGTGACCAACTTTTCGCGTCTTGCCATACTTTCTCCCTTAAACTTCAAGAGCGGCTCCATCATCTTCTTGCTCTCGACTTTGGCTTTTTTGGCGACGACCTCGGCATCGCCGAGGATCTTTTCGTGCATAGCCAGATTGGCCTTGCTTGGGCGGACAGGCGAATCTGTCGTCGGTGCCGGAACCAAGCTAAAGTCTTCGTGGACCGTATGGTAGATCACGACGCTGTCAAAGATTGCCGCCAGAGGGCTTTTGCCATCTCGTGAATTTCCGATTAAGTTGGCCTTGACTGCTTCGGGGCCGAATACATCGCATGGGCGGAAAGTTGTCTTGGCAGAAGCTATCTTTTCGCCGCCTAGCCACAGCGATGTAGTTTTTCCGTCAATAGCAACTCTAAGCTGCGACCATTTTCCAGCAGCAACAGCTTTTGTGCCCTTGATCGAAACAGTCTTTTTGCCGTTTACAGTTGCGGTAAGAACAGGTACTCCCGCTTTGTCGATCTTAAGAACCATGCAGTTATTCTTTGAAGTTCCAAAGTCAAATACAGTGCCATCGTTTTTCTGTTTGGCCAAAAGTTCTACAACGATCGTAGCTTCACCAAGATCGATTGCTTTGGGGCTTAGAGTTGCATACTGACCGCGACCGCCAAATTCAAATCCCATCCGCTCATCTTGTGTAACGAGTTTTGGCTCGCCGTAGACACTTCCGTTTAGCACCGGAAACAAAGGAAAAGAATAGCCCTTGCTTGCGGTGATCGGATACCTGTAAAAATCTTCAAGTATATTGCTGTCGGCGCGGTCCATGGCGTAATTTGCCCAGAGGCCGTGCTTGTGGAGTTCTTTTGCGCCTGGCCTTTTATGCAGCAGCTTAGGGACGGGAATGTCTTTTTCAGCTGGCAGCCAGCTTCTGCTATAGCCTTCCATGACTGCGTTTCCATTTACAAGTGCGCCTCCAAAGGCTTTTGCATTGTCTTTTAATGTGGCGTCATTCATGACCACGGCAAAGTCTTCAACTCTTGCATTGCCCAGGACCTTTGCGTTGTTGAGGACCATTGCGTTAGGGCCAACGTAGGCAGTGGCGTCAACAGTTGCCGAATCAGCAACCCAGCCGCCGCCGTTTGGATGCTGTTTGCCGATTTTGGCTGGCAGGAGTTTTCCTTTTTCGCGATAAGTGCTTGCGATGCCGTATTCGCCTTTGATCTTGTGCGGGCTGCCGGGGTTTGCGCCTCTTAGCCTTACGGTCCATGGATATCTGCTGGCGTGGCGACCGCTGACGAAGAGCCGATTATTACCCTTGCGGAATTTTTCAGGCATATAAAGAGCTGTCGGCGTAGCCGCAACCGATAGCCAGTGCGAAACGTCGCCAGGTTTTACCAGCAGCGTCATCTTTCCTTTGCTCCAGAGGTTCGAGTATCTGCGGGTCCCGTCTGCTTCGACAGCGATCAGGCATGCTCTCCAGTCGCTGTAGGTGTCCGGGTTGTGTATGCCCGCAAAATCAACCTCGATCACTCTTGCGCCCTTATCAGCGACGAGCCTGACAAAGTTCATGCCGAACGGCTCTGGTGCAAAATCTGCAGGGATCTGCCATTTGTTTTGCTTTTCGTCGACACATTCCAACCAGTTTCTTGCCGGGCAGTGCCATTGTTTGCGGAACTCTGTTTCCATTTCGCAGTCAAAAGTAGCGAGCCTTGCCGCGTATTCGCCTACCATGTCGCCGACGCCGACGATGCCGTTTTCGGCCATGCCTCTTTGCTCGAGAACTCTTGCGATCGTGTGCATCATGCTGTTTTCTTCTCTGCCAAGTGGCATTGCGGAAAACCAGCCGTAACCCCAGTTTGGATCGTCGCCGATCACGCAGTAGAATGAAGTATAGCCATAGCCGTTAAAGCCGTTGAAGATATTTCTCGATGGACGTCGCAGGTGGTTGCCGCCTTTTGGTCTGGCATTGACAAAGCTGGCACAGGTATCGGCCCCGGCTTCACCGCCGCCGACATGAACGGAATTTATACGTAAACCGTGGCCCCATTCGTGGCCGAGGATGCCGTTGGACGCACCTTTGTTTATGCACCCGCCACGTCCGCCGCCAGCATAGCCAGGGATGACTTTGTAACCATCGCGTTTGGTGCCTGCGACGGTGATGGCGTATTTTATTTGAGTGTCCGCATCCCAATATGGCATCAACAGGCCGCTGTATTCATAGAGGCTCCACATTGCCTCTGCCCATGCCACAGCCTTTGCCCGGTAGAGATCGCTCTTTTGGGGGTCCTTCGCTGAAACCCATGGGTCGCCGTCAGATCCTGACTCTGAACCGGATACCCATACGAAATGATCGCTTACAACCTGCATCGTACCGGGCTCGCCGGGTTTTGCGTTGTTTGGGAATTCCTTGTGGTTTTTTTCGCGTATAGCGTATTCGGTCTTGTCGCTGGCGTCGCGGATGCGTTTCATCTCGCCTTTGAATAGCTTTATGATGAAATCCTTGTCCTCTTGCGAGAAACTGCCTGGCTGGAAGGATCTTTTGCGGCCGTCACCTAAACGCAGCACAACTGCTGGTGCCACCTCCGTCTTAAATGGCTCTTCGTCGATCGTATAGCCAACGCCTCTAAAGCCGATCAGGTGAGCCTTTAACGAGGTGCCATCAGAGAGTTTCCATGTTCTAAGGGGCATACCCTTTTCAATTTTGACAAAATCGACGCCCTTTCGGGGCCAGAACTCAACCTCCCGCCGGGCATATTCCGCCGCCCCGCCTCCGGGAGTGACCACCTTCTGCAATTCAACGCCAGGTCGTAACTCTTTGCCCGGATATTGACTACCCTTATAGAACTCGTAATCTGTCTCAGCCGCACAGACATTGCCAACAATAAAGCAGACCGCCATGATGATAGCGGCAGACAGGTAATGATTTTTACGTAGTGGTGTAACCATACTAACATCCCCATTAAAATATGTTTAAAACAAAATTCAGTTCAGATAAATCATCAACAGCTGAATTTGCAGTTGTTAAAGCATTATAAACTGAGATTTCCCATATAACCTTATATATTTCAACTCAGCTACGCCGCTAAGCCTCTTTTTCAAAAAGATACCAGATTGACCTCAAAAAGTCAAGCTTTCCAGCTTCATTTTGAGGCTATTTCTGACAAAATAATAGTCAAAACACGAATTTGGCCACGGACTATCGTTTCTTTGACGTACCTCACCCAGTGTCTCCGTCTGAAATCCAAGTTTTTCAAGTCAAGTTTCGTCCTCAAGTTTGCCAACACGATTATGATCGGACAAATTCAGGGCCTTTGCTTGAGACAAATATTGACATACCACCTTGAATATGCTATAGTTCATCAAAAGCATAGGGATTTGTATTTGATCGAGTCGAAAATGGGCATTTTGACATTGAGTGCGTTGCTCAATACGCTCAAAATTCCCGTCAACGGTTAGCGATATTATTAACGCGGCCGTCAAACTTGTTATTTCGACTGTCCTATGGCCACTTTACAAGTTCACCTTGCCTGTTTAACAAAAAAGGAAAAGTTATGCACACGAAAACGATTTGTCTGTTAGTCCTACTTGTATCTATCTGCACGTGTAATGCTCAAGCAAATAGAATCTTAAAAAATGAACAGTTCCAAATAGAGTACTCAACTTCAGGCATAGAATCCCTGAAAAAAACTAATGATGTATACGATACCGATTATATTCTCGAGCGAAACAATATCGGAGATTTGATAATCAGTTTCAGGAATACCGGTGACGAACAATACACCACAATTAAAGAAGCAACCCTTGCTGAATCGGGTGAAGACCATGTATCTTACAACGTAGGGATTGAGATTTCCAGCTTTCTATCTTCCGCCAAGCCAAGTGCGTCGGTAAGAACCCGCGGCCTTTATGCATTAAATGACGGCGGTTATATTGAAGACTCAAGCAATCGCACCGGAGGTTTTTTGTCTTTTCGGGGCCGAAAAGGTACCAAAGAATGGGTGCAATATGATTTCCCAAAAGAAGTTACTGTATCAGCTGCCGAAGTTTACTGGATGGACGATTACAGTTTGGATGGACCCTATCGTGTTCCAAAATCATGGAAACTACTTTACAAACAAGGCGACAGCTTCAAAGAAGTCAACGAACCAGGCAACTATGGCATCGAAATAGACAAATACAACAGGGTGACATTTCAGCCGGTTAAAACAAGTGCTTTGCGCCTGGAACTGCATCTTAATGAAGATATTTCCGGAGGAATTCACGAATGGAAGGTCGATACCGACGAAGATGAAAAACTCCAGGCCCAGGGACAGAAGAAACTCCAGGCTCTCTCAAAACAAATCAAAGCAACCTCAAGTTTCAAGACAAAAGGCAATGCCCTTATATGGACAATAGATGTTAAAAACTTAAGTGATAAAGACCTTGAGATCGCAGATATCGGCCTGCCTATAAGGTTTAATACGAACTACGGCTGGGACAAGGAAACTACATATACCAAGCGGGTCATCGGGCACTTTTTGATAGCAGGCAATGGTTCTTTTGCTTTCTGGATGCGGCCTAACACCGAGCCTCCTTACCTGCTTTTTACTCCGATGCAAAATACATCTTTGGAATATTTTGACAGAGGCAGTGACACCGGCAGAATATTTACCCCGTATATTCATTCAAAATCAGCCAGCGATACAATGAAGCAAAGGGGCGGAAACTGGCGACAGGAAAACACCGCTGTTATTCTCAAACCCAGCGGACAGGAAGGTGACAGCGTTAAATACAGCTTTAAGTTTCAGTGGGCCAATGGTTACGAAGGCATTCGGCAATTGCTATGTGAAGAGGGCAACTTTGATATTCATGTAGTACCCGGAATGGTCATCCCGACCGGTCTGACCGCTCAGATCGCACTACGAACTAACAATAAGATAGATTCTATCTCTCCGGAATTCCCGAACAAAACAAAAATCAAATATCTTGGTAAAAAGCAAACTAATATTCATATTTATGAAATTGCATTCGCCAAGCTCGGAGAAAATATGCTCACGGTCAATTATGACGGCAATAAAAAAATGCCCCTGGAGTTTTTTGTCACCGAGCCGCTGGAAACTCTTATAAAAAAACGTTCGGCATTCCTCGTAAACAAGCACCAGTATAGGAATAGCGGCAAGTGGTACGAAGGTGTTTACAGTGACTGGGATATGAAGAACCGGATTTTGCGAAGCAGCGAGGACAGAGACGGACTTTCAGCATGGCTTACCGATGCCTGTGATGATGCAGGCAACGCAAGACCTGCTTACATTGCGTCTAAAAATGTATTCTTCCCCGACCAAAAAGAGATTGAAAGTGTCGATCTGTATATCGACAAATACCTCTGGGGCGGCATGCAGTGCACAGAAGTGGAAGAACTCCCTTATGCGATTTACGGAATTCCGAACTGGAAGGTCAACAGGGATAGTTCCGATCCGGGCAGAAACGGCAAAAAACATGTATGGCGAATTTACGATTATCCGCATATCGTGCTGCTGTATTACAGGATGTACCAGATCGCCGATCTTTATCCCGATATGAAAACCGAGCTGACAAAAGATCAGTATCTGATGCGGGCTTACAATACGGCTGTCGCTTATTTCACGGTGCCCTTAAGGGTGACTAACTGGTCGGCATATCACACCCCCACAATGAACGAGATCGTAATTAACGACCTCATTAAAGCTCTTAGAAGAGAAGGCAAGACAGAGGAAGTTGCCGAACTATGCAAACATTGGAACAAAAAGGTTGAGTATTTTGTGAATGATGACCCGTATCTTTTTGGCTCGGAATTTGCCTTCGATTCGACTGGCTTTGAGTCAACCGGAGCATTTGCAAGGTATGCCCTGGAGGCTCTTGAGAACAATGACAGGACTCTTAATGTCACAAAGCAGGCAGTTGACAAATATATTGAAAAACAGCTCAATCTCAATATTGCTGCTCGCGGCTGGCTCGAAACCGCTTACTACTATCTCGGAAGTGATTATCGAAGCGGCGCAGGAATGGCTTACACCCTAAGCTATATGTCACAGATGGGCGGATGGTCAATAATGGATTACGCCCTTTATTATTCAAAAGAACCATTTAAATATCTAAGGCTTGGATATGCATCCAATCTCAGCTCATGGGCATTGGTAAATTCTGGAACCAAAGAATCGAATTACGGCTACTGGTACAGCGGCAAGCAAAACGACGGAGCAGCAGGCGGGGGATTCGAGCCGGCAGCGTACGCCAGAGGCTGGCTTGGAAAATGGAATAAGAGAGGATCATGGTATTACAGCGCCGAAGAAGATGTCGGATATAATGCAGCATTAAGGACAGCAACAACAGTTGTCGCTGATGACCCGATATTCGGTCTTATCGCTTACGGCGGAGTTTTAGAAAAAACCAAAGACCAGTTTAATGTTTACCCCAAAGACGGCCTGAGACAAAGCCTGCATATAATTAAAAAGGACAAAAAAATTCACCTGATGCTGCAACGCGACGGCTTTGATCCGGACAAGCCTGTTTCTATACTAAATAGCTGTGATAGTTTTGTCTTCACCGTTGAAAACAGGGCTAAATCAGATCACACAACTAATATCGAACTTCTTGGGATTGATAACGGCTCTTATACGATAAATGTCAATGGTAAAGAAACTGGCTGTCTGCAAATCAGCAATAAGCAGCTAAGTTGGCCTTTATCCATGACTCAAAAGACATCTTCATATAGCGTCAAAATTATTAAATCCGAGCCGTAGGCAGCAATAATAGACCGAAAAATAAGAATTACTTAGCCAACACCCAAAATTGTTCTGTTTTTCAAGTCAAGTTTCGTCCTCAAGTTTGCCAACACGATTATTATCGGACAAATTTAGGGCCTTTGCTTGAGACAAATATTGACATA
>VRUI01000137.1 GCA_019456225.1 Planctomycetota bacterium
AACCAATCATATATAGTAGTTCCACTGCTGCCGTGCTTTATAAGTTTCTTAACTTTTTTGTCTTTAGGATTTTTATAAGGTTGTCTGACCATATTGTAGTCAGGTGTTGTGTTATAAATATTGATGAGTCTAAATGCTCTGCTAATGTTTGAGTTATAACACCAAGCCAATACTTCATCAGGTTTTCCAAGGGCAGGATAAATAAGAGACATCATTTCCTCAGGGTATTGAATTATTGCAGTTTTTAGACCACGGAATAGTGTCATCATTTTAATATAGCTATCATCAGGAAGATTATCTGAATATTTATCATAACCTGAAAACTTGATATTAAAAGGAGGGTCAGTGAGTATAATTATATCAGCGTCAGGAGATTCTTTTTTTAGTGCTTTTATTATACCAGGAAATAATTTACGACTTTCGCCATGATACAATTTTATATCTTCTGACTGAGAAGCAGAATTACTCAGCAGTTTTTTTCTGTCCTTCTCCCTTTCCTTAACTCTCTTCTTGACCATCAAGTCTTTGACTATTTCATCAACAGTCATATCATCCTGCTTCAAACGTATTTTGACAACTCTATTTTGGAGTTTAGAATCTAGTCTGGCAAGTTGGAGAAGCTCATTTTTGCTATTTGCCAAATCAGATTTTAGTATCATCTTTTTCAGGTCAGAAGGGATGTTGTTGGCTATTTGGACTTCATAGTCTATAGTTCTGCGACTGCTTCCTAACTTTTGAGCAGCATCGATACTAAAAGGATGGAAATTATTTCTCTGCTTTTCTTTGTGCCCTCTTCCTGGTCCACCTTTTGCTGGAGGGTACATCATTTCATATATGCCTTTTCTTTTTTTCAAGCACTCAGCTCGTTCTAAAACAGTGAGTTCCTGCCTGATGAGGTTCTCATCTATCTCTGCCAAATCAGCCTTAAGACCTTTCTCAGTAGTTATAGCTGGGATAGTCTTTTTGCCCAATTTTTTATAAGCTTCAAGTCTGTGCCTACCTGTTACAAGCTGATATTGTTTGTTAATTGCAATAGGATGGAGTAATCCCAGTGTTGTGATGCTCTCTGCAATTTGAGCAACTCTTTCTTTATTGATTGCCCTTCTTCCCCGTTTGACCTTAATCCTGCTGATACTGATATTCTTAACTTGCATAATTAGTTCCAATCTCAATTATCAATAGAATATTCTTAAATCTGGTTTAATTCTATAGGTGCTCTGAAGTAAGATCAAGAAGAAAATGAGTAAATATTGAGAAATGGATTAGGATGTAGTCAAATCAGGCACAGGAATGCTTCTGGGTGTCCCCCGGTTGGCTCATGTTAAGAAATCAAGGGAAATGTACCCATCGTGATTGCGATTGATGATTCGCGGCTTGGGTGCGGTGATTGTGAGGAAAAGACGCTGAACTCTTGCTGATTGGAGGGCTGTACTTGCTATGCTATCCAACTGTTGACCCGTCCATAGACCCTCTCAATGTTGCTATTAGTCTCTTCCCAACTGAAGTTCCGCCTTATATAGTCTGCAGCTTTGAACCTTACTTTTTCTTTTAACCCATCTCTAATGAATGAGGTGACTTTCAAGGCTAGAGTCCTGTAATCACCTGGTTCTATCAGACAGCCAACTTGTTTATTGACTATTTGCCTAAGACCTCCAACGTTGCTAGCAATGACTGGAGTCCCACAACCCAAAGCTTCTAGTGCCGTCAGTCCAAAGGGCTCAAATACCGAAGGGACTACTACAACATCAGCAACATTGAAGAGCTTAGCCATCTGTTGGTGACTTTGTGTCCCAATGAAGTAGATAGTGTCTAGTTCTTTCGCTAACTTCTCCAGATACTGTCTCAAATCCCCGTCTCCGGCGATAATAGTTGTCATTTTTTCGTCCATTT
>VRUI01000138.1 GCA_019456225.1 Planctomycetota bacterium
TAGTTCCTGTTGCATAGTGGCACAATTGATGGCCACTGCTGGCGTTGCGTTCGCCGAGTCCACCTGAGGCTGGTGGCGAATCGCCCGATTCGCTGCATATTCGGAACGAATCGGCTGATCGATGAGTTTTGAGACGTACCTGCGCCTGCGGTCTGGAAAGGAACCGGTTTCAAGCTTGGAGCTGAAGAGGTAATTCAGCAGCGGGCCAGGATGAGCAGATTGTGTGTGAAGATGCTGGCGCCGACGGTCGCCTGGAAGTGCTCCCATCCCCTGGTGAAGCAGCGTGAAAGCCCGAGCACACGCTTGAGATAGGAGATCGTTCCTTCGACGCCGGCCCGGAATCGTTGGGCATGTCTGAATAGAGGGTCGTGTTCTCGCTCCAGCTGCTCGGGAGTTCGCTTGCCCTTCTTGGCGATGGAAACGGTATCGATACGCTCTTCGAGTTCGGCGAGTATCCCTTGTTCGAAGTAGCCTTTGTCTGCGGCGAGGCATGAAGCATCAACGCCAAACAGGGACCGGTGAGAATCGAGTGCCGCCGTGAGCAACTCCGGTTCGACCGGCTTTCGGCCATACACCCCGTAGTCGGTGATGAACTTCTCTTTCACCTGTTGGATCTGGATCATATGACCAAACTCGATCGGCTTGCCCGCCTTGCCGCGCTTGAGCAACTCCGTATGCGGTTCGAAGACACTGAAGAGCTTCTCATCATTGGGAACAGACTCTCCCTTGAGGACCCGACGGCGGGACTGCGATACGACCTGAGCGCCGAGCCACTGGTACTCGACCAGGCGTGCAGCGAGGCTCTCGTCAATCGCCCCCGATGAGTCGGCGCTATCCTGCAGGCACTCCGCGATCGTCCCTGCCGCAGAGAGAATGTCCTCCACCAGCCGGATGAGGCGCTTGTAGAGGGGTTTGAGTTCCTTCACCGCCACCCCTTTCCGGCCTCCCTTGCGGACGATGCGCAGCCCGATCTTGCGAACCGCATCCAGGTGAAAACGCCGACTCTCGAGCAGACCCACGCCAAGCTTGCGGGCCTTGTCCAGGTCGCGCTTCACGGCGCCGAATACATCGACCAGAAGCGATGAATCCGTTGGCCAGTGAATGTTCGTTTCCACCGCCGTCGTGTCCAGCCGTAGCGATTGTGGGGTGATCGCCCCCTGCGTGACAGCATACGCGGCGAGAGTTTGATTGATCTTCTGCCAGGTCTCGGGAGTGATCGCGTTTCGAAGACGGCAGAAGGTCGAATAGTCCATCATCGATCCATTGTCGATTCGAACGAAGCGACGAAGTGCACCACATGTATCGACGCGAACCGTGGTCTGCCGCAATGACAACCCTTCGACCACCTGACAAACGCAGAGTCGAAGGACCGTATCGCTGGCGTAGCGCGAACGCCCTTCGCCCTCCATCGTCTCGGCCAGCGACTCCAAGTCGCCATGCACCAGGTCCAGAATCAAGGGATTCTCGTCGAGAACCTGGGAGATGCGATCGTACTTGGCGAAAAATTCCTGGGTGATTTTCAGGGTCGGTGGGTTCCAATCGAGCTCGGGCTGGGCGACAATCTTTGCGCGCATGTGGTTTTCCTTGTGTTTTGAACCGTTGTTAACACCGGCGACTGTCGCCGTGCAAGACTCAATTCGCAAGGGGGCCACTGCGCAAATTCGATCGAATTCGGCTTCCAATCGCATGTTTGTCGACCAATCTGGGAAGCAGGTCGCAACCAGCAACAAGAACTAACTAGTTCCTGTTGCATAGTGGCACAATTGATGGCCACTGCTGGCGTTGCGTTCGCCGAGTCCACCTGAGGCTGGTGGC
>VRUI01000024.1 GCA_019456225.1 Planctomycetota bacterium
ACCATGGCGGTACTAATGAACTTACTGCGACGATCATGCGACGACGACGAGCGGGCCCTTGTGGCCCCGAGGCGGTGACGTTCTAACGCTGACGATGCGTAGAGACTATATCGCGCTACATCGCGAGAAAAGACTAGCCCGCCAACGAGCGGGCGGTGGAATGGATTGGACTAGCGAGCCACGAGCGACCATGCCCGCCAGGGCTGGACGCGACTGCGAGCGGTGGGAGAGCTCGGCGACTTGTTCGCCGGGCGTCTCGGATGGGCTAGCTTGTCATCGCAGGAGGCGTGGCAAGCGGTGCGTCTGAGGGAATAAAGAACGACGTTGTCGAGCGGAGGCTGCCGATGGCCCGCAAGGGTCCGAGGCCGCCGGAGACGAGCTAATGACTAGCGAGCCACGAGCGTAAGCGACTGCGAGCGGTGGGGTTATTGGGACTGGCAAGGAAATATGTGGAGGGTATACAATAATAGGCAATATGATAGAATTGTAATATAACTTAATGCGAATATTTTATTAATCAATGGATATAACAGATTCGATATCAGCGATAGCGTCTTTAAGATTTGGAGCAAGTTCTTTGTCGAAATCGGGTATATCTTTTAATAATCTCTCAGCAATGCTCACAGATGACTTATCTACAAATTGTGTATTAGTATTAATAGCAGACATTATAGCTGTAGCGGTTGATACTTTTGTTATTTTTTTCTCAGCGTCAATTCTTTTCTTTACCGACTTTAACTTTTCCATAATTTGATCTCGAACATATTTATGGATTTCATATTTTTCTTGTTGAATAATATCTAAATCGGCACCTAATAACGTTATTGCTTCAATTAAATTATTGGTGATCTTTCTATTCGTTGAATCTATATCTTCAGATGTTAGTAAATACGTCAGATCAAACGAGTAAGTCAATGCTTCTCTATATTTACCAGACCAAGATCTTGTAATGTCATTAATCGCATATCCCGGTGAAGCATAATAACGGTCTGTAACTCTAATGCTTATAACAGCATAACAAACATCGTTTATAGCTTGACCATTAAATTCTAGATTATTGCCAGTCCAAACAAGTCCGTTTTCTTCACAATATTTTTGATACAATGAATTGTTCTCTGCAGCAAAAATGGCATAATAACCCTCTCGGAGCTGGTCCCCGGCTAATACAGGCAAATCTCTTTCCGCATTCAACAAATCAATTGCCCTATCAGAATCGAACAAAAGCTTGTCGGCTGTAGATGTTATTGCAAGCCCTGCAGTAAGAGAAGTAGAAATTGTATAATCTGGTATTGCCGAGGTTATGCCAGAGAATGCATTGATTAGGGCAGTTGCGGTTGAATCGGCAGTGTATGCTAATCTTACTTTCAGTTTCGCATTATGTAAAACCCAAGGAATCCTATAAAGCATAATCCATTTAACACCCATATCAAGGCTACTATGTGGACGTTTAAGTAACATTGGAACGCTTATCTTCGATATTGATAATGGTTGAGAATTGTAATTTGCATTTAGGGTTACCATAGCAAATGCATGTCTATTTTTATCGACTATCAATCTTATTATGCTATCTTTTTTATTTACGGTCAACTTATCTATCCCTACCGAAATATATGCCCCGCTTAAAGTAGTCTTTCTATTATCTAATGATTGCAATACATAGCCATCTCTTTTTTCATATGAAACCTCAACGAATGGTGACGTAGAAAGAGCTTTTTGTCCAGCAATAACAGCCTGTGATAACAATACCATTAGGAAAAAAACGGTATAAACGAAAACAATAGTAATATGTTTCATAATTACAAATCCCCCTATGACAAGTAACATCTAAAGAAAGGCCTGATAGTAGATTTTATTCGTCATTCATAGTAATTGTTCCTACTTCCATATATAACAATCCATTAGCTTAATGTCGACAGAGGCCATTGAGGCAATAATGAGTTAAATGCTTTTTTGGTAATATTTTTTAGATTTAATTGTCACGGTTAGGCAGTCATTGGCATTGGCAGTCTACCCCTGCCATCGCTAAGTGCCTTTGGAATATATAGTTACAATAAATAAACCTTGACAAATAAGTTCTTTCGTGCTAGTATAATCAAGAATCAGGTATTTTATGTTGGGCCAAAAATTAAGTAGGCACATTCGGGGTCATGCCCGTTGAGGTGCTATAATCATCGAGTCTATTATAGGGACACGTTGGAGCGTTAAGCTCTGCGTGTCTCTTTTTTTTGGTCTATACTTTAGACAGGATTATTATGGATAAGAAAAAACTTACACCAGATAAGAAGCTTGAGATTATCGAACAGATAAGCTCTCTGGCTGATGGTGTGACCTTAGAGTATGTCAAAGGACTCTCTGAGATCGTCTGTAATCCTGATACTGAACTTGACGAAAAGCGTAAGGCTTACCGCGAGATGGATAAGGTTCTTCGTATCTCTAAGCAATACTCTGACCGAGTGCTGCTGGCAGAGGGTAAGACTACAGCTAACATCGGTATTAACGGCAAAGGTGGGCTGCCGTTTAAGTTTGTTATCAACAAGCACTACCCCAAGGGCAGCGACCAGCCTCCAGCAGACAGCGATCAGCAGGAGGAAAGCAATGAGTGATTCAACTAAATACAGCTTTGAAATTGATGCTGACCTCACTGAGAAGCAGACACTTGCAAGCATGACGCTTGCCAGGGATGACATTAAAGAAGTTCTCTACGGTGGTGCTAAAGGTGGCGGTAAGTCTGTGTTTGGATGTCTCTGGTGCTTTGAAAAGGCTGTAGAGATCATTGAAATGTGTGAGATCAAAGAACGAAAGCATCCTATACCGATTGGATTCATGGGGCGTAAGAGAGGTATCGACTTTACCAATACGACCTTGGAAACATGGAAGCGTTTTATTCCTGAAGAGCTTTATGAGATCAAGGGCAAGCCTGCTGAAATCGTTATTGCCAACCGGGTTAAGATACTGACCGGCGGCTTAGATAACGGCGACATCGTCAACAAGTTCAACTCGGCTGAGTATGGATTCTTTTTTATTGACCAGGCCGAAGAGGTAGACGCTGCCCAGATTGGTGAGCTTAGAGCTACGTTTCGGCTCATTATCAACGGCAAGAAGATTCCCGGCAAGGGATTGTTTACTGCTAACCCGGCTCAGTCGTTCCTGAAAGAAGAGTTTATACTCAATCCGACACCTAACCGGGTTTATATTCAGGCTTTGCCTACTGATAACCACCATCTGGGGCCAGAATACATTGAGGTATTGAAGGATTCGTTCAAGAACCGTCCTGAACTGCTTAAGGCGTATTTAGAGGGTTCCTGGGACTCTTTGGGCGGGTTTGATCAGGTTATTAAGGATTCGTGGGTTTCTAATGCTTCGCAGCTGACGTTATACCCCCCTACCATCAAAAAACTGATTACATGTGACCCTGCGAGATACGGCAATGACGAAACTGTAATCTATTATATGGAAAATACTGAAATTAAGGAGGTCGAAATCTATGGTCAAAAGAGCCTTATGCACACTGCTAATGTATTGCACACTCTGTCTCATAAACACGGCAACTGTCTTATAGCAGTAGACGCCTGCGGGATTGGTGGCGGTGTTGTCGACCGGCTTATTGAAATGGGCGACAATGTACTTGCAATAGACAATGCAGGCAAAGCAGACGAACCGGAGAAGTACTACAACAAGCGGGCGGAAATATGGTGCAGGGCTGCCGACATGTTTGCTGGCAACGACATCGAGCTAAAGAACATTGAGTCCAGACTTACAGGACAGCTCTGCACACCTGCTTATGAGTTTAGAAACGGCAAAATACTCATCGAGAGTAAGGCCGATATTAAAAAGCGGCTTGGTAATAGCCCTGATCGGGCAGACGCGTATGTCAACGGTTTGTATGCCCTTGAGTTTGTTGAAGGTGAGATCATTGGCGGTCGTGGGACTTATTCTAATGGGTTTGACGATGAGGATGACATCTATGCGGGTGGTTATTCCGCAATGGCGATGTGATACGCAGAATAGAAATAAAATATGAGTGAAATAATCAGATTAAATATGGTTACGGAATACTGGAAGCACAGCGATGCCGGTTTGCGCGATGAGCTTAATCGCATGGCGCAGGGTTTCGCGTTCTATACTGGTGATCAGTGGAGTCCGGCCGACATTGCAAAGCTGGACGCTGAAAAGCGGCCGCATCTTACTATCAATATGATTCTGCCTATTATCAATCTGCTCTCCGGTATCCAGCGACAAGGAAGGCAGGATATTACTGTTGTTGCTCGTAAAGGCGGCTTGAAGAAGCTTGCTGCGGTGTTTACTGAGATTATGCGGCATTGTCTTGATGTTACTGATGCCGACTATGAGATCGCTGACTGCTTCCTTGACGGTGTAATTGGCAATAAAGGCTGGCTTGGTTTGGGTGTGAATTATGACAATGACCCTATCTATGGTGATATTGAAGTTTCCAAGGTTTCGCCATTTGATATGCGTGAGGATCCGGATGCTAAAGAGTATGACCTTAACCGGACGGGTAAGTTTGTTATTCGTGATTACTGGATGGATAAAGAAGCTCTGTTACTGAACTACCCGCTAAAACAAGCTGAGATAAAAGACGGCGGGCTGGATATTGACCCTGCATCCGGTGATATTGTCGGCGACTCTGACAAGGATATTTACCGCTGGCGGCTTCGTGAATGCTGGTGGAAACAGCATGAGAAACGTTCGATACTTATCAACGCTGTAAACGGCGAGATTAAAACGGTTGGTTCTGACAATCAGGATTTGGCTCTGGCAATCAATGAGAAGAGTAAAATCTGGTTTATGAAGGATTGGGTTGTTCCGGTTCTGCATAAGACCGTAACCGCTGGCAATATCGTTCTGGAAGATATTACTGATCCTTACAACGGTGTGACGAATTTTCCGTATTATCGCTTCTGTCCGTTTTGGGTGGATGGCTATGTTATGGGGGTATCCCAGAATCTGATTGGGCCACAGCAAGAAGTTAATAAGAGACGCTCGCAGGCTTTGCATAACCTTAACCAGACGGCTAACAGTGGCTTTAAAGTGAAAAAGGTGCTGAACAACTACGACAGGCATTTGGCGAAGCATGGAGCTACTCCTGGCGTTGTTCTGGACGAATCAAAGGCTGGCGGCAGTATTGAGCGGATCGAGCCTGCTCCGCTGTCTGAGGGGCATATAACGGCTGCCAGAATGAGCGGTGATGATATGAAAGAAATCTCCGGTGCGAATCCTGACCTTATGGGACAGGCAATACGAAGCGAAAACGAATCTGGCCGGGCTATCGAGCTTAGACAACAGCAAGGAATGAAAGTTGTCGAGGTTATGTTTGATAATTTCAGCCGTACGCAAAAGCTGATTACTTTGGGGCTGGTTGATATGGTACGCCATACCGATGTTTACAGTGACGAGGAGATTCGCAACATCATCTCTGAAAAGAATATGTCAGTAGACCTGAGCCTTTTAAAAAGCCGCAAGGTTGGTAAGTATGGCATCAAAATTGAGAGTTCTTCAAGCTCGCCGATTGCCAGGTTTGCTAACTTTAACAATCTTATGGAGATCGTTAAGACGTTCCCGAATCAGATACCGCCGGATGTTGTCATTGAAAACAGTGATCTGGCGAATAAAGAAAATATCATCGACAGGATTGTTCCGCTCCCTGTAGCGGGAAATGGTCCTGATACAAAAACTATTAAAAAGACCGACGGGTCTTCCCCAACTGCCGGGGATGGGCAGGTATCGGATACTTGATCCTTAATTCAAGGGAGGGGTGCAATGCACCCATTCTGCTCGCGAGTAAAGAAAAAATGTATTGATGTGTTTTTTACCGCGAATAGAACTATTTTAAGAAAGCGAGTTGTATTATGAGTGACACAGTAACGGAAGCAGCAGCAGAACAAAAAACCGACGAGGTTAAGACTTACAGTGAAGAGCAATTTAAAGGATTGCTTGCTGATAAGCAGTCGGAAGTAAAGAAGCGTCAAGGTATCGAAACAGAGCTTGCAGAGCTAAAAGCGAAGCAGACTCAAACCCCTCCCGCTGGGAAAATTGCGGGTGATGGCGAAGATGCTCCTATGACAGTCAGCCAGTTTAAGAAGATGCTGGCCGAAGAGAGGCAAACCGATTCCGATGCACGTTTTAACGCATTGGAAAAGGAAACAATCTCTGAAGTCAAATCGAAGATGACAGCCGAGACTCAAGGCGAAGGGCTGGATTTCGATTCGGTAATTGCCGCGGGCGAGGCTAATCTTTCAGAAGGCGATAAGCTGGCGATACGACAGTCAAAAAATCCGGCAGCCGAAAAGTATCGGCGTTGTGTTTTTAACACTCCCGATCTTTCGGAAAAGGCCGAAGCGGTTCGGACTGCAAAACTGCTTGAAAACATTAAACTAAACGGCCGTGTTCCGGGAACCGGCGGCAATGCTCAAACTGCAAATGCGAAAGACATTAGCAGTATGAGTGCTGAAGAGCTTGATAAGCTTGCCGACGAACTGGATTAACGGCAAAATTTAAGGAAAATTTATTATGGCAAACACAGTGTTTGTAAGAAGCGGCGCCCATTCTGCTTCCGTAGAGGAAGTCTGGGGCGAAAAAACTTATCGGCAAGCTGAAAAGGACGCGTTTTTCAATGATGGCCGTTTTGTCGGGACCGACAGCAACAGCATCATTCAGGTTAATACTGACCTGACGAAAAATAAGGGCGATCAGATTCATACCCCTTTGCGCGCACGGCTTATCGATGATGGTAAGGTTAACGACCAGGCAATCGAAGGTAGCGAGGTTGCTCTGACTTTCCACAACTGCGATACGACCATTCATAAGCGTAAGCAGGCTGTTCGTCTTGACGGTGAAATGACCGAGAGACGTACCAAGATCAAGCTTCGAGGTGAAGCTAAAGAGGCTCTCGGTGCCTGGCATGCAGAATCGCGTGATACCGATATTGTTCTTGGTCTTTCTGGCCTGACTAATGCGGTTAATACTATCATGCTTAATCCTCCGAGTTCTGCCCGTAAATTTTACGGCGGTCAGAATTCCAGCGGTGCTGTCGGCGTTGTAACTGTAGGCAATGACGCCTTGATTTCCGGTTCTGCCGGTGCTCACCGATTCGGCACGCAGGTGCTTTCTCACTTGAAGAGAATGGCACAGGTCGACGGCGGTGCATCTTATGGCAAGATTCGTCCTGTCGTTATCAAGGGCAAAAAGTATTTCGTATTCTTCGCAAGCCCCTGGCAGATCAAAGCCCTGAAGATGGAAGATCGCTGGATCAACGCACAGAAAGATGCGAATATCCGTGGCGATTCTAATCCGCTCTTCTCTGGTGCTTGTGGCATGTGGGATGGCGTTATCGTCCATGAGTACGATAAGATTCAGCTTCGTACCGGTGCCGGTGGTTCTACCGCTTCCGAGTATTTTGATATTGCTGACGATTGTGCCAATGGCGTCTCTGTCGCCCGCGGTTTGCTCTGCGGTGCTCAAGCCGGTATTCTTGCATACGGTCGTAAGATCGGCTGGAAGGAAAAAGTTTTCGAGTATGACAGCCAGTTCGGCGTTGAAGTTTCCAGTATCTACGGCTTCAGTAAAGCAAAATTCAATAGTCAGGATTTTGCAGTTATTTCTTGTGATACAGCAGTCGATCTGGATTAGTAATTGTGACAGGTTTAAAGGTTAATTGTGGTGGTGCGGATGGCTCTGCTATCCGTGCTGCCTAAGGAGTTTTGTTTATGGCTGAAATATATCCATCTGACGACGAGTTGCTTGATCTGCTTAGTGAATCCGAAACAGGCGTCGAGTATATCGCTACCGGAACCGCTCCGTATTTTTTGCAGTTTCGTAAGCTGCTTTATCGTTTGCTGCTTTCTACGAAACGGGCTAACGATTTTCGTCTTTATAATGAGGGCGGATTGACCTACGGTATCAAACCCGGCCGGTTCTGGGACGGCAATAGTGTTGTTGATTATGCCGGTTCTTCAGGTAATGTCCTTCCAGACGATTCTACACGTTATGTTTACCTGGACGAAACCGCAACTATACAGTTTAAGGAGTCCGAATTTTGGCACGACCCTTTCCACGCTGAAGTTTGGCTAGCCGAAGTTACAACTGTAAACGGCGAGATTACTTCTATTGTCGACTGCCGTGATATTCACAGTATGTCTATGCCGAATGTTGACCGGCCGATAATCGAAGTTCATACTGCTGACGATCAGCTTGAAATCAAGGAAAGCGGAAGTATTCATACTAACCTCGGTGCTACCGGGGCAGTTACGATTTTCATGCCGAGTTTTAATCTTGCTGGTACTAAATATACTGTCTCTGTTCAAGCTGCGCAGCAGTTGAATATTGACCCTGTTGCCGGTGTGATCGTCGACGAAAGCGGTGTTTCTTCAAGCAAGTACAAATACTGCAGTACGGTCGGTGCTTTTATGACGGTGGTTGACGACGGTTCCGGTAACTGGATAGTCATCGGAAAATCCGGCATCTGGACAGAAGAGGCGTAATTATGAATAAAAACGAAGCACTACAATTATTTAAAAGCTCGATCAACATGATCGACCTTGCGGGAAATTTCCCTGATTGCGACATGGTCGTTTCCGAACTTGAAGATGGCCAGCAGGAAATTGTCATTCGGCTGCAAGGTAAAGACCCTGACTTTAATCCCTCTGCCGAGATTGCAGTGATCGAGTCTATGGGTCTTGAGGATTTGACGGACGGTGTTAAAAACAATATAGTTTTGCGTAAGCGAAAACGTAAGATGATCCGTGAACGAAAACGGCGTCGAGATTTTGCACTGCTTAAGCGTGTGAAGTCTTTGGTTTCACCTGCGGGCGTTTCCCTTCGCGAGATTGCCGAAACGATTCAGCTGAATTTGCCTGTCGAGGAGGTTGAACTATGAGTCAAGCAACTGTAAATGACCGTTGTATGCTTTTTGTGGGTGGTAATGACTACAAAAGCAATTCACCTACCGGGCAAGCGTTAGCTGGCGGTTGCACAAAGGCTTGGTGGGATAGCCAGCCTAATATAGATACCGATGCAGGTAAACAAACTGCTATGGGTAAACTTATGGGTTCCGATGGGGAACCGATTATTTCAGTTTCGACAACAGTTCATAGCCTTTATGATATTAGTGGTACTAATTATGTAAAGGTGACGGATAGTGTGGGTACCGCATTTTATAATGCTGAGGTTGGTATGCTCGCATACCATGAAGACCAAACTTCTATGATTGCTGGGGGTGCGGGCATTTACAAGATTCGCGAAGTTGGAACGGGTGGGCCGGGTGAAACATATATCGTACTCGATACCACTTGGTTTTATGAGGGATATCCAGCTGGTCCTGATGGTAGCGATGTATTTGTTGGAGGTGCCTGGAACGGTATAACGACTTTATGTGAAAGTTACGTAGACGCTGAAAAATATACCCACGAAGTCTGGGTCAATAAATCTTTGGCTCCCACAGACCAATGGGACTGGTCTGACTGGTCGGGCGACGTTTATAACAATACATGGCTTAAGGTGATCGGCTTTCATCGAATCCCCGGCGATATTACCGATCCCGGCGGTGCTTTCTTCCAAAGCAATAAGAGTATGAAAGCAGACGGTGTCCATGCCGATAAGCTTATTGCTGTTGATATGAGTGGGCTTACTGGTGATCTTATTGCCGGAGACAATTCATATAATATTACGATGCGGGGTTTTTATTTTAATAATGCCCCAGTAGAAAATGGCATGTTTGAATTATCCGTAGGACCATGGGGGAACATCGATCTTGAGCATAATGCTTTTGAGATTAGTGTTAGAATGGATACTGCAAAGTGCAGGAACCTTTTGTTATCAGATTCGTTCATTACTACAAGTTCAGTCTATGCCGATGTTATAATTAATACGGACGCGACTTCTGTTGTCACGTTCCTTAACAATTATATTAAGCATGATAATTCAGCGGTTGGTATAAATGTCGCTGTTGGCGCCGTTTTTGTGGGATTTGGCAACGTGACGGATTTTGAAGGAGCCGCCGCAGGGGTGCTATCAAATACAGGCAGTACCGTTGTATCCTTGAATAATACTTATACTGGGTTTGATGCGGCAAGTAGCCAAGGGCAATTCAGGGTAAATAATTCGGGCAGTTTGATTTCAATCAATGATATTATCCTCAACAAAATAACCAGTGCTTATGCGTTAGAAGTTGCCAAGTATGGCGGTTCATTCATTACCAAGAATTTATGTGCTTATTCGGAAGCTGGACAACTTATTGAGGTGATGGAGTTACACCCAGACGAAGCTACAGGCAATATCCGAAAGCATGACATTGATAATCTGCTTGAAGTCGATCCTTTGTTAGATGGCGATTATGAGCCATTAGAAGAGCAAATTAGAACCGGCGGTATGCCTGATATTCTGGGCGACGCCACTGCCATAGGAGCAATAAAAACTATGAATACCACAGTTATAAATACGGCAGTTCAAGCCGCTTTGACTACGCAGGGTTATACTACCGGACGGGCGCCGAAGCTGGATAATCTTGACGATGCGATAAGCAACGTCATTTCTGCCCTTGGTTCGCTCGATTCGATAAAACTTGGTGCTGACGGTCTTGACGATCTTGTGATTTCCGAGCCTTCGGGTGATCCGGATACGTGGAGCGTACCGCAAAAGCTTATGTGGCTTGTTATGCGATTTTTGAATAAGCATACCAGCGATAATTTCAACGGCATTGTTGTGCATAAGTCCGATGGTACTGTTTCGACAAGTCAGCCGGTAACAGAAGTTGACGGTCTTAAGCAAGTAGGTAAAGCACAGTGAGTTTAAATTATACATTGATAGCCGATGTCGACGACATAGGTTTTTTGTCGCCTCCTTTTCCCGGGGACGTTGTACCTGATCTGTTCGACCGGGTCTGGATCGACCGGGGCGTTATGATAAATCGTTATTCAGGTTCTATCGATCTTCTGACTGACCCTATCGGTTTTGGTGAGGGTATTTTTGGCACAGGTTTATTTGGTTGGAGTTAATAATATGACTGGTTCGCAAATTTTAAATGTGACTATGATAAGGCTCGGGACGGGCTCCGGTGTCACAAGTATCAATACAGAGCTTGACGGCGTCCTTTACGACATTACGAGTCGAGCCGACTTCTATACGGCTTTATCTACGTTCGATACGGTCGCCGATCAATACGAGTATGATGAGCCCGATGCACTCAAGCGGATTTACGAGTGTTCGATTTCCGGGCTGGGTCTGCTTGAGAAAAAGACTTATCGCGACTATCTCAACGCTGTTGCCGACGGTAGTGCTGCTACTCCGGGCGAGCCTTTATATGTTGCCCGCCGTCGTGGCAAGCTTTATGTTTGGCCGGTTCCCGGTCAGGTGTATACTATCGAAGTTGATTATGCCAGTTATCATCCTTCCGTATGGTCTGAAATTGCCCTTGGGCCTGAATTCCATGAGGCGATTTATGAGGGTGTTCTGGCCGCTCTTTATCGCGGGCAGTTGTTTGAAAAGCTTCGTCTGAACAAGAAAAATATCAGTGGCGACAACCTCGATGAATTTGTTTCGGACGGCACAAACAACACTGTTACGGATCAGGATTTAAAAGGCGAATCATTGGAATACTCTTTCGATAATACGTTCCCTGAAATCAAGCGACACGCGCAGGCGTACGAGAGAGAAATTAGAAAGCTAATCCAGAATCTTGATATGGATATTGAGACGGTGCTTGTTGAGTACCGCGATATTTAACAGTATGAGATCAAGGTGGAAATAAAGGGCAGGATTTAACCTGCCCCCTTGCCGCAATTCCACCTTGTTATGAAATCAGCCAAACTTCAAAGCCGCTTGATCTGCCAGCCCCTGATTCCGTTCGGGAAGACAAAGCGGCACTACATTTTTCGCATTCACAGGATCATCCCCAGACCCTAAGGCCCAGTAGCACTACGCTAGTCAGTTTGCATAGTCGCGATGAGTTTTTTATCGATTGCACATACGTTCTGCCGCCTAAAGGCGCAAAGATTCGCTTTAGTTACTTTAGTTAATGCCTGCATAATCAGCGTTTATTCAACTGGAAATGGCGATTTACCGGAAAAAGGTGTCTGGCCCTTTTAATTTCCCTGGCTGATGAGGCTGCTCGAAGACTCGGATAGGATTTATTATTGATGGGCAGGTACCCTTAAAGGGTGCCTGCCCTATTTGTTCTACGCTTAATAACTACTGCTTATACTTCATTTTCAGAGTTCGAGGAATCGGTTTCTAAGTAATTCAAAAGAGACCCGATAAGTTGGCCCCAACGAAGCTGAATTTCTTTTACTAAAAATTCGTGCATTGTCGATCGCGAACCGTCTTCAAACCAACCATACGTCCAATTCCGAATGTCTGACTTGTACCCTGGTCCACCTCCCCACCTGCTTTGACAATCTCTCCAGTACTCATATTCTGCCCGTAAGGGTTCAGCAAACATTGTTTCACCAAGCTGCTCTACATCCACGAATAAAAAGGTGGATGCTTCCTTAATTTTAATTAAATACTGACGGAGAAATTCATGCATTTCCTCAAGATCAGGATCATTCAGTGAATTTTCAATAATTCCTTCGAGCTTGGTAAACTGTTCCTTGGAATGAGCTACTACATCACACCTCACTCCATAGCCTAAACTATGCCAATAATCAAAATTGTGCCAATTACCGCGACGATTGACGGATGCCCTGAGGCTTGATGCGTACCGCAGCTGATCCATATCCGCAAGAAGTGCTTTGTCCGCCCGATGCATTTGCCCCTTCAATGTACCGTTTGAGGTGAGCCATATCCGTAAAGGATTTATCGCTTTCTCAAAAACTGCACGCGATTGCTCGTCGGCCTTGTTTCTGATCAGATAGTCTACTCGATCGGACAAAAGATCTATCTGAACTGCCATCTTGTCCCGGAGGTCGATTACTGAATTTAGCATAAAAGAACGAATTTGGCTGCAATCCTGTTCAGATTGAACATTCAAAAACTCTATATGCATCTTTTGAACATTTAAACTTGTCATGGTCGTTGTCCTTACTTGGTCGAGACGGATTTCTCTGCCCTCATCCCAATCGCTTACCGGTTCCCCGGTAAAATCGCTAAGAACCGCGGCTTCCTCTCCGCCTTTTGGGAGAATCAAAAGTCTCCCGCGACTGATTATCGAATCTCGCAAGCCTCCATCAATTGCCCGTTCAATCAACTTCTGAACAGCGGCATTCGGCGCATCATTAAAACCAGAACAAAAAACAACTAAAGTACGGTCATCATCCAAATAGGATTGTAAATCCCGTCGTGGAGCAGACTCTTCATCAATGCCCCTGGTATCAATAAGGCGTATATTGAGATTATCAGAATCTAATACTTTGCTTGGAATCGAAACCTCAATGCGTTTAGGCAACGAAAACTCCGAATGATGCCCAAAGTTGATTTCACGAAATGTTTTAGAAATCCATTTGATTGCAGGAATGGATGTCATCGACGGATAACTAATCGAGGTACGCTTCCTTTTGGGAGCGTTGTACCGCGACAGTAGCTCGACGGTTAGTTCCTCTTTTTTAGGATATTGCTTAACTAAGTCCAACGCAGGATCTTCGGTTTTAAATTTGCCGTCAGGCAACTTATGCTTCTTGATAGTAAGTCCTGAAAGATTGCGAAGCGTTCGCACAATTTCAGCGCTAATACTGGAGCCGCCTTTCTGTTTATTACCCAGATCGTCACTTGCAAGATTAAGTAAAAAGTCACAAAAATCAGAAATATGGTAATTCAACTCCTCCTCTGAGCAGGGCTCGATTGATATTGCGTACTCGCCCCCGCGGCGAATGTGAACCTCGCAAATAGTCGTACGACCCGAACCGGTTTGTAGTCCCATCTGGCGATTTAAATCTTTTTCTTTTTTATCACGTAAAACATCCGTTAAAGAGCAAACCGCAGTGGTTTTTCCGACACCAAGACTCCCCATAAACGCGATAGAATGCTCTGTGGAATAGAGGAACCCTGCTGCTCGTCGCAGTTCTTCCTCGCATAACTCCACTTGCTTAAGAAACACGTTTTTCAATTCGGGATCTTTTTTAAGTTCATTTAACCTTTGTAAAGCCTGCTCGGCTTTCCATAGATCATTTGAATTTGGATGCTCAAATGCGGGAACATCCAACACGCTCCATTCTTGGCTAAGGTAAGACGTTAAAGAATCTGCTTTGTCCGTACCGATAGCTTTTGCGATAGCACTCGCTTCCTCTGGATCCAAATATATATCACCTGATTCTAAACGAGAAATACGACTTGCTGTGAATTTAAGGCGGCCTGCCAAATCCGACTGAGACAGTTTGGATTCTTCACGAAGTTTCTGGAGTCTTTTACCTAATGTCATGTTCATTTTAATCTCCTGAGATAGATATTAAATTTGCTTGCTGTTTCTATTACATATATACGGCAAATTTTGCTATTTGCAAAGAAAAAAATCTGCAAGGCGTGCAGTTTCGCTGCTGCTGTCTACGCAAGTGCTTTCTTGAAAGACACTTAGGTGAAAAATAAATTTTTCAAAAAACTGAAAATTATGGAAGAAGTGTTTATAAGGGGACAATATATGCCCAAATGGCACAACCGGTGAATGCAATAAACTATTAAGATCTAAAATGCTGAACGTAATCAGGGACTGGCGGACGAAGCCGCCCGAAGACTCGGATAGACTTTATTATTTATGATCGACAGTGGAAGGCTGGGCACTCTGGATTCAGGGGCCCAGCTTTTTTAATAATCCAGTTTGTGTTAATTTCTGTTTGAACAATGATTATACAGAAAAAGACTCCTCTATGAAATTGCGAATATCTGAATCATTTGCGTCAACGCAAGCTGTAATGAGTTTTTGCATGGTAAGATTTGAACCAGTAGCAAGGCGAAAAAAACCTCTCAATTTTTGAAGGGCATTTTTTCCTTCGATAATTTTGTGTCGAATATTCTTATCAGCCCAGCGCTTCTCGAATTGCGGTGTATATTTTTTTGTAATCGTCTTGGTATCAAGTCTCGACGGTAGAAATTGGTCATGTAAAGTTAGGTATGAGCTATATGCATCCAATCTATTAGCCTCGAACACTTCCTCCCAAAATACTTCAAAATCCGAGTAGTGTCGATTTGGAATAAGGTTTTTGAGCACTTTTGGCGAAAGGAAAATGTTTTCAATTTCTTTACCAGGGGTGTATACCGTAACGATTTCATTCTTAGCAAGATTTCTCTTTGCTTTTGCCAAGTAAACATCTGGATAGTAGTCACGATCAAGAACTACTCTGTGTGGCGTATCATTACCGATAAGCAACTTATAAGCGTCACGGTAATTAATGGCTTTAGGATACTGACTGAAACCATGTAATGGGATATTGAACACTTTAGAGCGAAAACCGAAGGCAATCGCTAGCTTTTGAATGATTTTGAAGTCGCTAACATCTTCTGTAAACAAGATTAGGTCTACAGCTTCAAATTGAGAAGCAATAAGATTAAAATTACTTCCGACTTGAGAACGGACAAGATTAAGGTTTGTACGATCAGTAGTTTTCTTAAGAGTGGGCTTGGAGTTTCTTTTTTGAACGTGAATAATGTGACTTACGTCAACGTTGTTCATTAATTCAGCCGAGTGTGTCGCAATTATGACGCTTCCTTTGTGATGTTCCTTTAAAACTTGTACAAGGTCATTTTGCTTTTCGGCATGTAAGTTAACTTCTGGCTCATCAAGTACAAGGACTGAAGAATTTCGAAGTCTTATTAGATGGGTAATAAGCTGAAACCATACTTGTAAACCTTGACCTGCCCATGCCAGCTCTCTCTCCATCCGTCCTTCCATAAAGAAACAGGTTAGAGAATTTTCGTCTAAATTATGAGAATAATCCATAAGCCTAATACTTGGCCAAGTTGCCTTAATGATTTCTTGCACCATATTATATTCTTCTGAGTCCAGGATTTGAACAAGGTGGTTACGTAGATGGCGTGGGGAGAGACTTGTGTTGATACTTGATTTAATATGTGTTAGTCCAAGAAGATCTTCAGTCTCAGCCAATGGCCCGAGAGGAGGAATAAATCCTAAAAGATCTGTTAAATTGCTTGGAATCCTGCCATTATAATCAGCGTATATTAAATCTTTATTTTCATTGAGGTGTACTGTAATCGTAAGATTATTTTCGAATATGCCTTTTATTTTAGCATGTTCTCCAGAGTAATTATGTAGCATTCTTCCAATTTTAATCCCTTGAACATCTTGTTGGGGAAGTTTAAAGTACTCGTTGTCATCAATTATTGTATACATATTTCTTCTTCCAACTGATCTGCAAGCAGAGGACAGTAGCTTAAGAGCAAGAATGATATTTGACTTTCCTTCATTGTTCTTGCCCGTCAGAAGAACACAGGCTGGCTCATCTTCTGTAAAGGTAATGTCGTATCTTCTGAAAGGTCCAAAATTATCCAATATAAGTCTTTTGATTTCCATTGTTTCGTCCTAATACCTTTAATTATTGCTTGTGTTTACATTCTGTGCAGAGAGACTAAGGGATATATGCAATCTTATTATTTCCCAGGAGGCGGGTTGTTATCATTGCTGCTATGGTGTCGCCTGAGGAGTTTATCATTGTTGCTATCGGGTCAACCAGCACGCCTAGCATTGAAATGATCGGTAAGGCCTCAAGGGGAAAGCCGTAAAAAGAGACGATAAGAGCCTCGCCCAAAAAGCCTCCGCCGGGGATGCCGCTCATTACTACTCCGCATAAAAGTGATATTCCTATCGCACTGGCATAAGTTTCTATGCCGGTAAATTCTTTCCCGAATATTGAAAACAGTACCGCAATCTTCAGGATCGCTGCCAGGCAGGAGCCGTCCATATGGATAGTCGCACCAATTGGCAATACGATCTCCCGGACATCTTCTGGTACCCCAATACGTTTTGCAGATTCAAGGTTAGCCGGTAATGCCGCCAAACTGCTGCCAGTTCCCAAGGCTGTTAGTGCTGCCGGAGGGATGTGCGTCCAAAAGCCTCTGACGCCTTTGCGGCCAGCTGCAGCGAATGCGTATATGGAAAACACTATCACAAAGTACAATGCAGCCACGGGGTAATACAACGCGACTACGCGGGCGTAAGAAGACATAAGCTGTGGGCCGAACACACCGACCAGGTAAGCGAAATATGCTCCAAGCCCTATCGGGGCGTAATACATTATCAGTTTGATAAGTTGACCCATTACCTCTGCACCTGAAACAAGGAACTTCCGAAACGGCTTGCCCTTTTCTCCGGCTGCTTGTGAGGCAAGGCCGATCAGAATTGAAAAGATCATTAAGGGCAGGATATTATGACGGCTGATAAGGTTCGGGAAATCTTTTACGGAGAATGTGCTTACGATCTTTTCCGGCAGGCTGACAGGTTCATTAGCTTCCTGCTTAGTCAAGTCCAGATCAAGGCCATCTGCCGGGTCAAAAGTTTTTACTGCAAAGATCATTATGCAGGATGAGATTATTCCTGTAACGATAAAGACCGCCAGCATCAGACTCGCCATGCGGCCCAGCCGCTTTAGATCGGAGTTTGACGCTATGGCCGATGACAGCGAAAAGAATACCAGCGGAACTACCGCGGTAAAGAGCAGGTTCAGGAATACATCGCCTAGCGGTTTTAGGCTCTTCGCTTGAGGGCCGATCTTATGACCAAGCAGAGCACCGGCTATTACTGAAAAGATAAGTATAAGAGTGAAACGCCATTGTTTTAGTTTTTTTTTCATTTATTAGTACACCTGGGGAAGCTGCTTATTCAATCCTGTAATGACTTCATCATTTGCACTTTATAGGCAATACTCTATGTTTTCAAACGGCACTAGAATATTTTTGCGATGAACCTCTCATGAGAATACTTGATCTTGCCTTGCTACCAAAAGAAATCTTACAAAGTGGAAATCTAAATACAAAGTGATATTTCAAATGTAATTAAACCTGAAATGGTTTTTTGCTTTCATAGTGCCATGGAATTACGGCTCTCATTATCACAAATAGTATCGCTCTCATGAAAATCGCTAATAATGCTATCAGAAGCACTCCTCCAATTACTCCAGGTATATTGAATAGACCACTAGATTTTAAAATTTGGTAACCAAGTCCTTTTTCAGCTGAAATGAACTCGCCAATAAAAGCGCCGACTAGTGAAAGACCTACAGTAATTCGAAAGGAAGTTGCTACTGAATTGATAGAAGACGGAAAGATCACTTTAGAAAAAACTTGCTTCTTGGAGGCACCAAAGCTATTTAATAGCATGATGAGTTCTGGGTCGCTTTGAATCGCTCCTGTATAGGCATGTTCAGTGGCGACAAAAATTGTGGATAGCATTGCTATCATGAACTTTAATAGGAATTGAATCCCAAACCACATGATTGTTACTGGGGCTAGAGCAAAAATAGGGATAGCTCCAAACATAATAATGTAGACTCTAGTTATTCGTTCGATACGTGGAAAAAATGCCAATCCAAGTCCTAAACATATTCCTAATATATTCCCCACTATAAACCCACTAAAAGCTTCTGACGCGGTAATCAATATGTCACTAACTCCATTGTCATAACAAATATAATTAAACAAGTATTTCAAGACAAGAGTTGGAGATCCAAACAAAAATGCGAAACGAGAAGAGTTTCTAGCGGCTAATTCCCAAAGAAGGCAGGCAAACAAAAAGGGCATAATCGCAATTAATGTTTTAAAGACAGCAGCCTTGTTTATTACTGGTGTTCGTTTTTTTTTCATTCTGCCAGTGCTCCGAGTACTAGTTTCTCATAAGACGAAAATTCAGGCTCTGTCCTTGCGATTACAGGATCTCTCCCAGCACGATCTGAAGTAAATGAAATTGGTTCATCTAATAAAATTTCTGTAGGCTCAGAATTATGAGACCTTCTACTTAAGACAACGACACGATTTGCTACTGCAATTGCCTCGATAGGGTCATGAGTGACAAAAATCATAGTTCTTTCTTTTTCGTGAACAAATTGCAGCATCTCCTTTTCAAGGAAATGTTTTGTATGGTAGTCAAGGCCTGAAAAAGGTTCATCTAGTAATAAAATACTTGGGTCGTATAGCATAGTCCGCATAAGAGCAACTTTCTGACGCATACCCCCCGACAACTCCTTAGGGTATTTTTCTTCATCATGATTCATTTGAAATCTTTGGAAATAACCGGACACCTTGGATAAATGGTCCGTGGTAATTTTTTTACCCAGCATCTCAAGACCTAATAGAGCATTGTTTCTAGCCCTCCGCCAAGGGAGAAGACGGTCATTTTGAAACATGTAACCAATTCGCTGATTCGTTTTAATTCTGAATTTCTGGGGATCAGCTATTTTGTCTATACCAGCAATAATGTTAAGTAGTGTTGTTTTCCCGCACCCGCTAGCACCAAGTATTGAAACTTTTTCTCCCTGATTGATTTCAAGTGAGAAGTTGTCAAAAACTACTTCAGACTTGGCTTCAGTGCCATAGCTTTTAGACAGGTTGTATATTCCCAATAACTCCATCTTTCTGTCTTTACTTGAGAATCTATTTTGATTCATATTCATTACCTATCTATGGGGCATTAAGAGTTTCTCTGGCTACGGTATCTCTGCTATAGCTTTATTTGCATAAGTGATATCGACTGATTTTGAATAGTCTTGAGTTTCTTTCAAATCCCCTACAGCAACTCTTGTGGAGATTGCCGAACGCCAAGAGTTTTCAGACACCATAACAGAAGTAGGAAAAGTTTTTTCTTGCAGCATACGATTTACCGCTTTTTTTAGAACGACAGTATCAAGTGAAGGAAAAAGCTTTTCAGCAATTTCTATGACTTCTTTTGGATGACTATGACAATATATCATGGCTTCCTGGAGACCATTAACCATTGACTGTACTATTTGCGGGTGCTTGCTATTAAAATCACCGCTTGTTGTTAAGCCGGTAAAAGCAAAGGATCCATAGAACTTTGGCGAAGAGAAGACGATACGATAACCTTCTGATTCAGCTTTTGAGGCTGATGGTTCGAGAACCATTGCAATATCTACAAGTCCTTTTTCTAATAGTGCAATTTGTGACCCAATCGGGGCCTGAACAATTTTTGTAGATTCAAGTTTCTTTCCGCCTGAGATTATCGTTTCATTCATAAGTGCATAGTTTGTCGAAGGTGACGGAAATGTCCCTATCCTAAGATTAGAAAGATCTTGTTTGGATGTTATAACGGGAATATCTTGGCGATTTGTTACACCCCATATCGCCACTCCGTCTACTATACTTGCTACAACTTTCCCTATGCCTGGCTCTCTCTCATTGGCAATTGCTGTGAATACGGGATCACCAATTCCAAAGTTTGCCGTGCCTTGGATAACTGAAGCAAAAACTTGATCATCATTTCCAGAAAATTTGAGATTAATATCTAGCCCCTGGGCTGAAAAGAAATCTTTTTCTATAGCAACATAGAGAGGTAAATAGATAAGATATTTTTCTTGTCCCCATTGTGCAATTACAACTTTCGTTAAATCGTTAGGTTTGGATTTTCTACATGAAACACATATCAAAGTAGTTATGATAAGCAATAAGCAAATAGCAGCAAGGGTAAATAGATTGTTTTTTTCTTTTTTCATACGGTTTTCCTTTCAATGTAAACATTATCATTTTTATTTCAAGTTATATGAAATCCTTCTTATTTCCAAACTGAGCAAGAAATGCATAGCCTAGTCTACTGATTCCAATTCCAACGCACCCACTTTCTATTGCGAAATTAGTCCCAGAAATATTGAAAGCCTTTGTGAGCTGCTCCCCCCAAAGGCTAGCTCCCAGAATTTCTACCCAAGTATCACTCTCAGGCAAGTATAATTCAACATCCAAAACAGGTATGTCGATTATTTTCTGTGTGGCTCTGAGTTTTTCAATCAAAAGATTTTCTTCAATTTCAAAACATCCATTACCTACGATGACTCTGTAACAAATTCCAAAATTGTCAAGGAATTGGCAAAAAGCGTTAATAAGCTTAATTCTTAAATATTTAACATCGTGAGCAGTACTAAGAAAAACATATTCATTGCGTAGAAATTCAACTGCCTTTAGTACTGGACGTAAAGAGTTACGCTTTTCATTCCGATATGTCCAACCACCCAGTTCCTCTCGAAAACAAACAGGTAACTCACTTTTATTGAAAGTTCTATCTGCAAGATATGCGTATGCTCCAGCGCACTGCAATGGATCGAGTATTCGCTTTTCAGAATCTTTATCAATGGCCTTTACTTCTTTGCTAGAGCAAAATTTATCTACCGATAAAAGGATATATGGCCAAGAATTAAGAAGGCCAAAGCGTTCAGCAATGTCGATAGTAAGAAGCCTAGGAAATGCCATCTCGAGAAAATTACCAAAAGGATCAATCAGGAGTTTCTGTCTAATTGTGTGCATTAAGTTACAGAACGGAGGCAAATAAATATCTCCGTAGTTACTGTTTTTTATCCAATGCTTTTCGATTTCTGTTCGTTTTATCCCCATGAATGGTTTACTATTCTTGTGTAAGAAAAGAGTCTCACCTATTATGAAGCCCGAATTAGTTTTTTGACAAGTTTGCATGCCATTAAGAAGGCTATCAACATGGTTATTTGAATTATTTTTTGGATTCGAGTTAAGGGTCACAAGCTCCCATCCTTTCGCCTTTTTATTGAGACAAAAAAGGTACCAAAGGTTGCCGCCGAGAGACTTGCAGTCACTGCCGCTATAGATACCGTAAGGTTGGGGTAATAAGGGGGTTTTTTGGAGTACTGCCAGAAAGATACTATTGATATTGCAAGCAACAGAAGGGCAAAAAGAAAAGTATGTAATGGCTTTGAATTAAGAATCCAACTCCAAAAGCAGATAACCGGTCCGAAGAACCTAAAGAAGATATTAGAACGGGCGTTCACAAGAGGAATCTTCATGGGATAACAAACACTGAAAAAGGAACTTGACACCATTTTTTTTAAGCTAGTAAATCGGACTCTAAAAGCATTTAATAGTTCTTTTGTTTTCACATTACCAGTAGTAGAATAAATTTTAAGAAGTTCAATTTCTTTTATTGCCGAGTGGATTGCTGAGTTCAGCTTATCAGTAGAACACTTTTGGGGACGAAAAGGTTTTCTGGTATTATATTCATTGAGAATATATTCTGTCAGTTTGCCGCGATATTTATTCATGTAATTCTTGTCATAGAAGAGCCTGATCGCTTCCTGTAGGGCCGAAATGACTCCCTCTACTGCACCTGGATATTTCTCTATTACTTCGCGGCTTGCAAGCAATCCTGTAAAAAGAAAATTCTTTCCGATTCTATTCTTTCTGTCTGCATAAGATCCGGAAGCAAGTTTATGTTCTTTACAAGTCATGGTACATAATTTTATGCCTAAAATATCAGCTGTAATAACGCAAGCTGACCGACCAGCCTTGACACTTTGGCAAAATGCGTTTATCTCATTCCCAGGTTCTACAGCTTCAAATTTTTTAGCTTTAAGGTTTTTGGAATTATATTTTTTTTTCCATTGCCAAATATAATTGGCTGTTGAACCGGATTCATAAGTTATTATTTTATCACTCTGCATGATTGCATTGTGAGGTAACTGCTCATCCCCTTCAGCGAGAGTCCACAATGCAAGTCGATTTATTAGTACAGATACAAGTTTCGGTTCATTTTTTGGATCAAACTCAACATCTGACGGTAAAGATGAAATGGCCTCAACGGCAGCTTGAGGATCACAGATGGCAAATTGAGCATTGCCAGTAAGTATTGAATCTGCAGCCCCTAAGTCTCCGTCTGATGATACCATCTGGTTAACCTTAACGCCGTGCTCCTCAAACAATTTTTCATAGTCAGCTATATAAAGCGGAAGATATATAATCGAATTAACAGCAGAACATAGATCTACATTAACATAGAATGGACTCGAGAAAAAAAATTCGGGTATAAACGTATTTTTTCGGAAAAGAGTTAGTATATCACGCTTTAGTTCATGGAAATCAAAAAAAACATCAGGTTGAAATTTTGATCCTTCAAACTCCAGTTCATATAGTTGAAGTTCTTTTGGATTTATTTTCTTAATAGCCTTTGACCACTGGTCCCATGATGAATCAGATTTGCCATGAGGGAACATAGCAGTATGCAGGATTACTTGACAAGATGAGCTTTTGGCTTTTGCTAGAGAGACAAAAGCTTTTGTTTTTGCAACACAATCGTCATATGCCAAAGTTGATGTTGGACGTGAAATAGCTTGAAATTCCTCATTAGAACACCAATCAAACTTAATAAAAACTTTATCAAAAAGAAGCAGAGTTTCCTGAATTTCAGATTCGTGTAGTTCAGTACCGTTTGTGAAAATTGCAAGCTTAAGGTCGATAGCTTCTTTTTCTTTCCAACTTCTCACATCCTTTACAATTTGTGAAAAATTCGGGTGTAGTGTAGGTTCTCCATTTCCTGAGAAGGTCAAAAAACGAGCAGTATTTTTTAGAGCGTGTCCTTCCTTATTGAAAAAAATATCTAACTCATCACCAATATTATCCATCGAATATTTCGAAGGATCTGCACTTCCTTCGTGTTTAAGAAAGCAGTAAATACAATCCAAAGAACACACTTTATTTACACCAGGAAATAAATTGATGCCTATTGAAGACCCAAGCCTTCTGGAAACCACAGGGCCATAAACAGGCTTTCTTTGACGTTCATCAAATTTTTCAACTTTTCTTCTCATTTATAATGTTCTCCCTGATGCCCTAATAATACTCTTACCAGACTGCTATATCCATAAAATAACTTAATAATCTTGTGATTTCAAGTTATTCACTTTTTAAATCTGAAAAAATACCTTCAAAATTCTTAAGAGTGCCTCATAATATATTTTATTCTATAGTGATTCGATCACTATTTCAAGTAAAGAGTCAAAAAAATGTAGAAAATATAAGCATGCAACCTTCAGGGGTTAACGACAATCCAGGAAATAATGTCAATATTCCATTGTAATCCCACTTTTTTTATGTATAATTGCGGGTTAAATGCATAAGAGGCTGGTTTCTGCAAGGGAAATCGATGAATCTGGATAAGCTTAAAACTATGTTTTCTGCATTAAATGACAGGAAAACCTATGCTTTCTAGATATTCGAAAATTGGATTGTAAAATTCTGGCAATCTGGTCGGGTCTTCGGGATCGCCTGGAGGGACTACTATTACCATTCCTTGACGGGCTCTTGTTAATAATACCCGGTAGGCATTTTTTAGATACATCTTCCGCTCCTCTTTTCTGATTTTTGTCCAGCGGCTGCCCCTAAACGAGCGATGATCCCAACCATCATTCGTAAATCTAAAATCTGCATCCCAGACAACACAAGACCAGTCTAGCTCTAAACCTTGCACGTGGAATTCGGTAGCGACATCTTCCAAATAATATGAAGAACGAACATCTTGCTTGTTATTTAAGAACCAATGAATAGGGTTTATTGGCGATTTCACATGGATTGCATGAGGTCTGAGCCTTTCGGCTTGTGATGAAACGACAATCCCATACCGCTCTGAACCGCGGGCCTGAGTTTTTAGCCATTTCTTGGCTTTTTTAAGGTCTCTGGTGATAACTACCGGGTATTTTTCAATCTTCGGAAGAGTCTCTCTTGCGCCGGATACATCCATGTCAAGTATCTGTTTAACCAATAAAGATACATGTTCAGCCCGGAAGGACCGCATAGAAACGCCAAGATGCAGTTCATCTTTATAAACAACATTTGACCGGGATTCTAATTCTTTAAGGACCTCACCAGATCCATATTCGCTATCAGTGAGTTTTGGCGACAGATGAATATGCCAGTCTGGATAAGTCTCCTGTAGAGTTTTGATCCATTCTGCGATACCAGCTTCACCGGTGTTGATCTCCTGACCGCCGCCAACCAGGCAGACCACTACAGCCCAATCATCATGACGGTCGAGGCAGGAAATTAAAAAATCAGGCTCAGACTGATTAAAATCAGGCATCTTCTTCTTGTTTTTCATGAAATTCGAAGTTTGTTTCAGAGTCCATGCCCGCTGTGCTTCGTCGAATAAGGCAACATGTTCGATTGGAGGCCTTTCGGTGTCGACAAGGCAATCATCTCTGAAATGATGGACATTTTGGATAAAGGCCTTAATCTCACTGAAAGCTTCGCCCTTTTTAATCTTATTGCCTCGGGCTTTTTCACGTTCAACCTTGTCTCTGACCAATGCTTCACGCAAAACCATTACTAAAGGAGCATTGCCCGAAAGGAATACACTATATAGTTCACTTTTTTCGTCAATATGAGTAGTTGCGATATTTAGCCCAACCAAAGTTTTGCCTGCACCTGGAACGCCTGTAACAAAGCAGATTGTCTTTTGTGCCCTTTGCTTTGATATTTCTATAGCATTGGAGATTGCCTGAGATGTTTCCCTGAGATTTATTGCACTTGCATCGCTGCGGGAAATATCTTCTACATTGTGGCCGTTATAAAGAGCCATCGCAGATTCGATAATTGTTGGAGTCGGACAATAACGACCGGCTTTCCAATATGAGTAGTCAATTGTTTCACCTTCAGCAAAAAGTAGAACGTTTTCGATCACTTCTCCGAGAGATTCTGTATTGCTGTTGATGGGGCATAGTAATTTGTCATTCTTCGGAGTTGTTGCTACTGTTACGAAATCCCGCTTTGCCTTGGTTGCAATAAGGACTGGGGCTACATAGTGGTCATGGCTGGATTCATGGAAATTCTTCAAGTCTAAAGCATAATCCCAAACCTGGTCTATGGCATGTGAGGGGAAATCTTTTTCGCCGACTTTGAACTCAAGTACAAAGATAACTGCACCGATGATCGCAACTACATCGATCCGCTGACCCATACGAGGAATAGAATATTCAAAACAAACACTACCCTGACCGCGATAAGGCAAAAGCACATCTTGGAGGATGACGATTTGCTGCTTCCAAGCATCCCGCTGAGTCTGTTCAAGAGCAAACTCGTTGCTGTCTGCTAATATCCCTAGAATCTCCTGTGGATTTGTATCCAGGAAATTAGCGATTGAATTAGAATAGTATTCCCGTTGCATTTAATATTATTTCTCCTGTGCGGAAAAAATCGTTTTAGGTATAGTCTCTGCCAAAAAGGATTAGCAACTATATTTTGACCTAAATAGGCCCGCATGTCAACAAAAACTACGCATTAATCCCTTCCGGTCCAATACTAACAAGCGGAAGATGCGAACATTCTGCCTGGTTGAAGCAAAAAACGCGTTTTAGGCGTGAAATCAAAGAATCTGGATTCTTTGGGGTGGAAGATGCGAAAGTACGAAGGTTAGAAGGTTTTGGTTGAAAAAGCGTGTTAATTGCTTCCTGGAACTGGTCCGGGGATAATTGCCCGATTTTTCTACAGATACCTGCCCACTGGGCGGGATCGATGCCGTCTGCGAGGGTACACCATACTCCGGTTTCTGCGATACTGGGGATGTCAAAAAGTAGGGGCTGAGTGTTGTTCATAATTCGGTCCTTTCAACTAAGTCTTTATAAAATAAGTAGTTAAAAGAGTTGCGGAGGGACTTGATAAAACAGAGGTCGGTTCTACTCTCACTGATAAATAATCTATCGGCAGACCGCCAGAATTTCAATAAAAAATTCTAGCGATTAGCAATCAGCTTAAAAATCATAGCATTTTTGCCACGATTTTGTCAAAATTGCCAGAAATGGCAGTCTGTAGGACTTCACATTAAACTACGTAAGTCTCTGTATAGTGGATAGTTATGTATATTACGCGACACATTTAATATTCTGGCATGATAATTGCTTTGTTATAGGACGTAGCATTTGATAAGCAAATATGTCGCCCTGCGGCAGATAGTGCTTCAGGGCATAATTATATTTACCGGCGGAGCCGGGTAACCTCTATTCATGGAGGAGTATTATATGTCCCACTATTCGTTAAAATCGTTTCTGCGAAATACCAAAAACTCCCTTCTACAGACATTCTTTGATCGAGAAGGTGTCATAAGTAATTTCAAGTGGGAAATTAAAGGTGAAGGGGGAAAAGTAAAACCTTTACCTGAGAATGAAGTAAATGCCCTCGCAGAGGAAATCGAGAAGATCAATTCTGATCGTCGTGTAAAACTGATTAGCAAACTTAAAGATATTACTTCGCTGGCGGACGAAGATATAATTTTTGCGATGATTGACCACGGTAAGAAACCCAAATACGGCGCTAAGCTGGTTGACGAATTTACTGAAAACGAAATCATAGGCCCCTTTGATAGAGCCATGTGGGTAAATCTACACCATGACGATCTGTATAAGTATACTCTCAAATACGTACAAGTTATCAGTACAAACGGAACAAGAGATTTTTTGATAGAGAGAAGAAAAGACTACAAGACTAACAAAATCAAATTAAATACATTCAAGGATAATGTTGTCAAGCATTATAAAGGCAGGGGACGAGGTGATAAATGTATAATTGACGATTACCATAAGAAAGATGATGATATCGAACAATATTGTTATTATATCTTCCAGGAGGATAGCGTCAAATCTGTACTTAAGTTCAACGAAAAAGGCGATGACGTTGAAAGAAATCCGCAGCATCGGATATTTGAAAACATATTCTTTTTTGAACCTATGACAGGCAATCTTCGCATCCATGCAAGCGGCGAAAAAAACACGGAAAAACTAGCAGACCTTTTCTGTGAACACATGTTAGGATTAAAGGTCAGACCAAACCGGGATGCAAATATTTATGATATGTCAGAAATATTAACTAACCCAAGTTTTAAGTTTGATAACGATGCGACTATCCACAAAATTCATGTGACAGAAATTGTTTGTGACATGGGCGACAATGAGGAAATCATTCTTAAAACCATAAATAAACAAAGAAAAAAGCTCCTACTCCTCAAGAGGTTACATACGGCCGCCAGTTCATATGGGGTTGATCCGAGCAGTGCTGAAATAACAAAGTTAAGATTTCAGGTAGAATTTACAAAGCAGGAAGGTATTAGAAAGAAAACCCGAACCAGAGAGATCGTTCTGCCCAATAGAACCGATCTGGCAGACGATTCATATGATAATATAATCCGAAGGCATATTGAAAAGAATTGGAAGTTCAAGAAATCATTGCCCGAAAACAATAGTATTAAGGCTCAATAAAATGGAATTAAAAGAACATCTGGCGGTATTAGCCAAAAGAGAAAAAAGCAAGGTAGGTAATATCATTGCAGCGTACGAGGTGAAGAGGTGGCCTGAAGGTAGACTGGATGAACTCGTTGATATGGGGATGCTTATATCTATAGAGAATGCGACCACAATTAAATGCCCCTGTTGTTCTAAGGGGTGTCCGGTTGAACCAATTAGGGGGACGGCTAATGATGGAACCGTGTATTATGAAGTCTTATGCACGAAAGAAGGCAGCAGCGATGTTGATCCTTTCTACTTAAAACAATGGCAGATAACCAAAAAAATAAGAAGGTTTCTGCCAAAGACACTGAAAAGACGAAAACGCAAAGCTTCGCCGGATTTGTCTCAACGAGAAACAGATATCTACCGAATGGTGTATGCAGAGAACAAAACACCAATGGAAGTTGCGATTACATTTAAATGTACAGCTCAGAATATTTACAAGCACTTACATAATGCCGAAAAAAAATTGGCCGCAAAGAACTCTAGGTCTATAAGTACCGAAAGGTCTCAAGATTTACCGCACGATAAACGGGGGCAGGAAAGCATAGAGGGGTAGCAGGTGCTGTGTATACATCTCAATAAGCAGTAAACCTCATATTCAACCTTATAACTTTTTTTGTAATTTCTCTAAATCATTTAACTAAATAGAGTTAGGAGAGGTGCGCGCTTAAAAAGTTGACTGAATGGTTGGTCTCATTCCTTAGAGCATAGGTAATGCTAATTAATGTTAAGGAATGTAATCATGGCAAAGCAAAAGCAAGAACAAGTAAACCAGACACAACCACCTTTGGCGATCTCTGCTAAAGAGCTCGCCGCCATCCTCGGAGTATCACTTCGTCACGTATGCCGTCTGGACGAAAAAAAGATGTTGCCGAAAGCACTTTGGTTGGGTGGTTCGCGGAAATGGCTTCGGAAAGAAATCGAAGCATTTTTGGAAGCTGGAGCTCCCGATAGGGAAGTCTGGGAAGCTATAAAGGACGGAGGTAACTATGATTCGTGTAAATAAGAACAACCCCTGCAAAATTTGTTTGAAACCAGACTGGTGCGTTTACTCCGAGGATGGTCAAGTCGCAATCTGTGCGAGAATTTCCGAAGGTTCAAAGAAACGCTGTGGCGATGCTGGTTGGCTGCATGTAATCGGTCCCGATACTGGACAAGCAAAGAATGTTAAATTCAACATTCAAAAGCCGGATAACAAACCTAAACCAGACTTCGACAGACTTGTCAGAAGCTACCAGGAAAGGCTAAGCGACAGGCAGCTGCGTTGGCTGGGCGAAAGTCTGGGAATATCTCCGATAAGCCTTCAACGGCTTGGTGTCGGCTGGGACGGAAAATCCTTTACATTTCCGATGTCCGACGAGAATCAAAAGATCATCGGGATTCGTCGCCGCTATGGGGACGGTAGGAAGTTTGCGGTTAAGGGTAGCTGTAACGGTCTGTTTATTCCGCAAGGTCTCTCTGAAAGCGGGCCTTTATTTATCACAGAAGGCCCAACAGATTGCGGGGCTGCTTTGGATTTAGGGTTTGATTCTATTGGTAGACCAAACTGCGACAGCAAGGTCGACATGACTGTTAGATTCGCCCGTGGCTCCAGGATAACGATTGTCGCCGATAACGATGCCGTCGGTATCGCTGGGGCTAAAAAGCTATCTGCTAAGCTGATAGAGTGTTGTCCGGAAGTTAAGATCATTACGCCGCCGCTTGGCATTAAAGACCTTCGGCAGTGGAAGCAACTTGGGTTAAGCAAAGGATGGAATAATGATGGATCTTAACGATGGACGTACTATAGACACTAAGAAAGCCAGGCGAATGCCGGATGAGTTTGAGCCGTTTCCGGTTGAGTTTTTGCCCGAGCCGATCAGAAGCTACATAGTTGATGGCGCAGAGGCGCTTGGGTGTGATCCTGCGTTTATTATCATTCCAATGCTTAGCATTCTTGCATCTTCGATAGGCAATTCGCGATGTGTAAAACTCAAAGGAACATGGACTGAACCGGCGATCTTGTGGACGGCTGTAATCGGCGAATCTGGGGCAATGAAAACTCCGGCAATATCTTATGCAATGCAGCCTTTAAAGAAAATGCAGTTAGAGTCCTTTCGAGACTATGACGAAAAGATGGTTGATTACAATGAAAGCAAAAGGCAGTATGACCAGGACATGAAAAAGAGAAAAAAGAGTGACCCGCTGCCTGATGAGCCAAGAGAACCTGTTGCTAATCGTTATTTCTGCAACGACACGACAATAGAAGCTCTCGCCGCAATCCTGAACACGTCGCCGCGCGGGATTCTTCAATCCTGTGACGAATTAAGCGGATGGATGAACTCCTTCAATTCGTATAAAGGCGGCAAGGGTTCTGATGAAGCACGCTGGCTAGAAATGTACAATGCCGGAATGCTGCTTGTAGATAGAAAGAGCGGCACGCCAAGGACGATTCGCATTCCTAATGCGTCTGTGAGTATCTGCGGTGGCATACAGCCCGATATTCTTCGCAGGTCGCTGACCAGAGAATATTACGAAAGTGGGATCGTCGCGAGATTTTTGATGGCAATGCCACCACGTCAACCAAAAGTGTGGCGGGATGCTGATGTATCTCCGCTGCTTATAGAGAGTGTAGAAGTGGTCTTCAGAAAACTGGTTGAACTGCAAATGGACGACGATGGCATCGGCGGATTTAAAGCTAAGCCATTATCGCTTAATCCAGCAGCGCAGGACCTGTGGGTCGCATTTTACAACGACCATGGAATTGAGCAGGCAGAACTGTCCGGAGACCTTGCTGCAGTCTGGAGCAAGCTTGAAGCGACAGCGTCCAGGCTGGCACTGATTATACATTGTGTGCGAGCTGCCGCCGGTGATCCTGACCTGGCAAGCGAAGATTATATCGATAGTGATAGTATTGCTGCAGGTGTATTGATCGTCCAATGGTTCAAAGCAGAACTGAAACGCATTTATGTGGTCCTTAGCGAAGATGAGCTTAAGCGGGATCAGCGAAAGCTCCTTGAAGTAATACGGGCTAGAGGCGGAAAAATTTCAGTTCGCAATCTTCGCCGGTCAAGCAGGAGTTACCAGGGCGACGGTGTTGCAAAAGATGCATTGCAAGGACTTGTTGACATCGGCTGGGGGCAATGGCAGTTCATACCAGCAGGAACCGATGGAGGTCGGCCAAGTGAGTTATTTGTGTTAAACAATGATAGCGGTGATGCCAAAACCCCTGAATAAGCAGCATTAAAGGGTTTTGGCAACGGCAACAGTATAAAGAAAGTACAGGTGTAATATGAGTCAGCAAGAACAAAATTATTCGTTTAATATTTCCTCGGTAATCCCAGACGGCAACGGCGGGTTTATGCCCTGCCCGGAATTGATGACAGAAGACGAGCTTATTCGGCTGCTTAGAGTACCGGAAATAAGCAAGGCCAAGGATTATCATAACGTGATAACTCACTTGAAAAAAAACCGCGATTTGCCCTGTATTCATATTTGCAGGCAACCATTATATCCCGCTTCGGCGATTGCTGAGTGGGTAAAAAAAAGTACAGAAAATAAGGTGCAATTATGATTTTATATTGTATTTATGATGACAGGCGATGTATAATAATGACGGATCGGTCTTGCTGGCTTATGTCAGGAAAGGAGGTTCGACCATTATGGCTGAACTAGTAAGATTGAAAAAAAGACCGTCAAGAGACGGCCGCTCATTTAAATATTATATGGAATTTGTAGATGAGAATGGCAAGAGAAAACGCTCATCACTGGGACACGCCAACAAGAGGAAAGCGGAAAAGCAACGGGCTCAACTAGAACGTGATCTGAAGCTGGGGATTATAAAGCCAAAGTCAATGAGACTTAGCAACTTCCTCAAGGACAGCATCGAACGTTCAAAGGGCCAGGTAAGAGACAGCACCGTCCGTGAAACAAGCAAAGCACTTAGGGATTTAATCGGATGTGTCGGCAACATTGATTTTCGCAATATCACCCATGACCATGGCGAGAAGTATTTGCAGTATTGTCGCGATAATGGCAATGCTCCTGGTACGGTATCCAAGAAGCTTCGGCATCTAAAACGATTGTTCCAGCTGGCGAAAGAACGAAGACAACTCGACGATAATCCGCTTCAGTATGTCAAGCAACCAAAGACGCCCACCAAGAAAGTAAACATCTATACGCCCGACCAGTGCTTTCGTATGGTAAAAGCCGCTGGCGAATATGAAGCGGAAAAGCCCTATCTTGAGTGGAAGCTTCTAATTAGTATGGCTTTGTGTACTGGAATGCGTCGAGGTGAACTGCTGAACGTCACGTGGTCTGATATAGACTTTGCCTGCATGAGTGTTGAGGTTGCCCACAAGGACAGCACTGAGCACGTCTGGGAGTGGCATATCAAGGACACCGACAGAAGAACACTGCCTCTGACTAGTGAAGTCTTTGCCATGCTTGTAGAGCTGCATTCTAAGCGTCCTGATGGGTATCCGTATGTATTCGTACCCGAAGACCGGTATGACTACATACAGGGCCTCAGAAAGCAGGGTAAATGGACAGTTGAGCATGGAAGATGCCCGGTACATAATTTCACCCGCATGTTTAAGCGTATTTTGCAGATTGCAGCTATAAGCAAAGGTGAATTTCATGATTTACGCCGGACTTGTCTTTCTCACTGGTTATCGTCGGGGTTGAGTGAATTTGAGGTTATGACCCTTGCTGGCCATTCTAAGTTTGAAACGACCAGAAAATTTTACCTGGCTGTAAATAAAAGCTTAGTATCCAAGGCAAGAGAAGCTTCAAGTAATGGGCCTGAGTCACAATCTGGCACACACTTGTCACGCACCCCTGTCTCAGATGAGTAGGCGCAAAAAAAACAGCGTTCTTGTTGCCAAAAACGCTGTTTTATAACGAGGCCGAAGGGACTCGAACCCTCAACCTTCGGATCGACAGTCCGATGCTCTAACCAATTGAGCTACGACCCCGTCAAATTGTGAGGGGTAATTCTGCACTAAATTGACTATTATGTCAAATGGTTTTATCTAAAAAACTTACTTTTTTTGGAAAAAAGTGCGTTTTATATTCGTCACCTTGAAAATAAGGCCTAAATGAGGGTATATTTTTGTCAAAAATTTGCTTTTTTCACGTTTTTTATCCAAAAACAGTCCCCTTTTTCCTGCCTACCTGGACGAACTTTCGATATTCGTGTAAATAACGAATTTATTTGGCCCGGTAAACCCCAACCACTTTGAAAAAACCTCTTTAGCCTTACCGCCTTCGATGTCAAGGCCGTGATCTTCCTTGAGATAGACGACCATCTTCACGCCCTTTCGTTCTACCCGGTCGATCTCAAAAGCATGCGTCACATTGTGCCGGCCGCTCTGCTCTTTTGAGGCATCATTGCTTGCCGTTACCTGCCCCAACATTGTATGAGTCACTATCATCCATTTGCCCGAAAGCTCATCGCCGGTCGGCAGTATCGTATCAACCGTAAAAGCATTGCCCTCATCGCCGGCATCTTCTCGCATAGCAGTCAGTATTCTGCCGGAATACAAAGCTTTTTTCTTCCGCACCATCATAGGGCTTTTCCTGAGGATCGTCCCACCGACGAGATGCCCTTGATATCTCCCGTCCTCTTCAGTCACCAGCCCCAACTGCCCTTTCATCTGGACACCACCGCCTATCATGGACCGCTTTCCACCCGGACAATACAACAGTTTATCAACGCGGTCGCCCAGATCGATCTTCAGGGACACATAGGCATCCGAAGAAATGAGTCGTTTTACGGATTTAATTTTCGCCCCGCCTTCAAACATATCATACACAGCAACAAAAGTACTCCTAAGCCCATTCTCGCCGCTCCTCCTGGCAATAAGCTGAGGCATCTTCCAATCATAAACCTTACCATCAGCGTAGTTTCCCGCTAGCCGCAATGCCGGAGTTTCGCCAAGAAAAATCTCCATAGACGGATCAGTCAGCATATGAATTCGCGTGCCTGCGCTTTTGTCATCTCCGTAAGCAAATGTCACATTAAAATCCTTATTCGCCATCGCCCTGTCAACTTTCCGCATAAGACCGTATTTGCTCGAAGGAAAACTAAACCCGCTGGCTTTGACCCCAGGATCAACCCACTTATCACCCTTTTCAAGCAAAGGCCGTGCGCCTTCCATACGCTGCATACTAAGCGAACACTGGCCCACCATATCGCCAAACACCGAACCATGCACAGAGTAATCGTGCGTCGTCCCCCCTTCCACCTCAAACACATCAACAAAGTACGGCCGTTTTTCATCAATCGTATTATGTATTATAGTCCTGCGATACTTCTTTGCGTCCAGATTCCGATATGCTTTTGCGCCATCGACCTGAATAACCGAAAGCCCCTTAATATCAGAGACATACATCAGCACATTTCCGAACGTATCACCGCCGCTTTGCTCCTGCATGTCGATCACCACAGTATTATGACTAAGCGTACTCGCCGACCACGATCGCAGCTTATTACGCTGTCCGCCGATCTCACCGCTCATCTGACGCCCGTGAGCATACCACACAAGGCTAAGACAGTCACCATGCCCTTCACTGCCTCCCTGCGCGGAGAAATGCATCTGAACCTGCGACTGGTCGCCCCCTCTACCGGCGCCAAGAACAGCATGTCCGTAACCGGCAAGTAAAACATTCGTACTTTCCTCCAGAGGCTCGCAAACCTTCAAAGCCGCCGAATCACCCAGCAAATTCATCTGCCCGTCGGGCAAAGCATATTTCGCAAGCACCCCCAGCATCTTTTCAACTTGCGGAAAATCCTCCAGCGAAACATCATCATACCTGCGCCCGGTTTTATCCTTATACCCCACAGGATCGCTGTAGCCTTCAACAGCGCCAAACACCGCCTTAACACGCCGAGAGACCTCCAAATGCCCCTGCTGCCCCGCTGTGCTGTGCATATCAAAGAACAACCCGCCCCCATCGCCGCCATGGGAGTAATACCCAACTCCGCTAAGATACCTGCAAACAACCCGAACATATTCCGGTTCGTGTATCGCCCTGCCGACAAGTCCTACATCAGCCAGGTAATCGGGAAAAACCTCAGCTAAGTTACCGGATGCCATTTCCTTCTGATGCTCTTTGATAACCGAATCAACCATCGCCCGTATAAGGTCACCCTCAATCGCCTTGGCGACATCGACACCAATTTCTTTTGAGAGCTTTTTAACAGCGGCAGTATCCCTGACAGTAAGATACGCCTGAAGAAGAACCATCTCAACACCGTCAACAGGCTCAAAGGTTACAGCGTTTCTTTTCGTTCGGTCCGAGTTCGCATCCGAGACAAGACTTTTAAAATCCCGTGAGAAACGATAAAGGACAACCGCTAGCCGCCTGCTATACCTCTCATCACCGGTTTGCTTATAAGCCTTAATAAGTGAACCGACAGCGTCATTATCGATCAAAATCGGCTTTGCAGGGGCAACATAGTTCGGGTCCTCGCCGGTTGAAAGAAAATGCATCTCTGGAATTGCCATGACCGCGGCGGCGTCAGATACCCCGGCCTCACCGGAAGCAACAGAGCCAAAGCACATAAGCAACAGCACCATAATACATACAATAATGTCTTGAAAGATTCGCATTGAATGATCGCTTAAAAAAATAGCCTCGGCCGTCAGGCCGTTTCGATTATTATACATTGTACAACAGACATAATACATTTTAAATTCTTTGGTTGAGGTATTGCTCGGCTGGGTTACAGAACGGCAACTAGTGTTTCCCGGTGGCGCGTACAGATAACTCCTCGAAAAACTACACCGTTACTACACCGTTATTACACCGCTTTTTTGGTTGCGATTTTTTAAATGTCCGTAATATCCTTTGAATGTGGCGACTGTCAAGTGCTATCGGTGTTTTTTTGCTGTTATGGAGCTTGAGGGCCTGTTGCCCAATTCAGAACTCGCACAAAACCGCGTGGGCAAGGCCCACCCTACGTTCGATTCTGCGTCGTAAAGCACAATGATGTTGGCTGAAAGCCAACACTACGGGGTTGGGCGATTAGCCCGGCGCTGGCGCTTAGGGCTGCTGTTTTTTTTCAGCATGTGGTGCCTTATATCTTGCCGGGCTGTCGGGCGTTTTTCTTTAGCTGGGCATCAAAGGCTTTTGCGATTTTTGTCAGTTCCTTGACGACCTTCGGGTTATCTTCTGCGACGTTCTTTGATTCGGCGATATCTGTCGAAAGATCATAAAGCTCGACGCCTGTCTTGCTTTCTGTCCATTTCTTCTTTGCTTTTTTATTCTTATTGCGTTTACGGATGGTTTTGGACAGATGCAGTTTCCATTTACCCTTGCGAATCGCTCCGAGCTGCGTAGCGTTAGATTTGTAATAATAATAAGCCTCATGAGGTGAGACCGCACCCTTTTTACCACTCATCAAAGGCCATATATCCTTACCGTCAATGATCTCTTTAGTCTTGACCGCACCGCCGGAAAGCCTGGCGATCGTCGGCAGCATATCGATGGTCCCGCAAACCTCGCTGCACAGGGTGCCTGCCGGTATCTTTCCCGGCCACCGCATAACACAAGGCTCTCGCATCCCGCCTTCATACACAGAAAACTTGCCGTCACGCAGGGGCAAGGCGCATCCGCCGTCTTTGCCGAATATAAGCCACGGCCCGTTATCGGAAGTATAAACAACCAGCGTATTGTCATCGAGGCCGAGCTTTTTGAGCGTCTTTAGCACCTGGCCGACGCACCAGTCAATCTCCTCGATAACATCACCATAAAGCCCGCGTTTGCTCGTACCCTTAAACTTCTCCGAAGCGAAGAGGGGAATATGAGGCATGGTATGCGGCAGGTAAAGAAAGAATGGATTGTTCTTGTTTTTAGTAATAAACTTAACGGCTTCTTCGGTATAGCGTTTTGTCAAAGTAGACTGGTCAGCGGGGAACTCAACACACTCGGTATTACGCATCAGAGGGACCTTGTACTTAAAACCCCTGTACCCTTTAAGTTTGGGATCAGCGAACGCTTTTTCGACTTTCTGTCTGGTAATACCCTCTCTCCAGTTACACTTATCGCTGTAAACTATTTGTTTGGCCGTCGACATATCATTACTGTAAGGAATACCGTAATACTCATCAAACCCCTGGCTGGTCGGTAAAAACTTCTTCTGGTGCCCAAGGTGCCACTTGCCCACACAAGCGGTCGCATAACCGCGAGACTTTAGCATATTTGCAATATTGATCTCTTTGGGATTTAGCCCGACTGTCGAACTGGGAAACAGGACCCTGAGCTGGCCAACCCGGGGAGGGTAACAGCCGGTAAGCAACGCGGCCCGCGAAGGAGTGCAAACAGAATTCGCCGAATAGAAGTCCGTAAACCGCATACCCTCGGCGGCCATCTTATCAATATTAGGAGTCTTGATAAGCGGAGAACCAAAACAACCGAGGTCCTGGTAACCCTGGTCATCGGCAAAAATAACAATGAAATTCGGCCTAGACGCCTTATCAGCCGAAGCGATCCCTATAAAGGATACTAAGCTGACAATAACTACCAATGCCTTGATTAGAACCTGCCGTGTAGAACTCACCATAACAACACCCTTTCATAAATACCAATTTAATGAACTTAACTAAGCTTCTGCGCCAACAGCTGCGAAACTACCTTGGGATTGGCCTGTCCTTTGGACTTCTGCATTACCTGGCCCATGAGGAAGCCCATGGACTTCTTGGATTTCTTGCCGCCTTCTTTAACGTCGGCGACGGCCTTTTCGTTTTCTGCGATAACCGCATCGACGAGAGCCTCGATCTCACCGGCATCGCTCTTTTGCATCAGATTCATTTCTTCTGCGATTACCTCCGGCGCCTTTTTAGTCTTGACCATCTCTTCAAATATCGTCACAGACGCCGAAGCGCTAACTTCGCTGTCATCAACCATCTTCGCAAGCTTTCCAAGCACCTCTGCGTCAACACCAAGCTCAGCAACCCCGCACCCAGCCTCGTTAGCCAACTTCGCCCCAACCTGCGTAATAAGATTACAAACACGCTTCGGCGTTGCCCCTGCCGCCACTGCCGCATCAAAGAACTCACCGGTCGCACGATCAGCCGTCAAAACCCCCGCATCATAATCGCTAAGCTTATACTCGCTGACAAACCGCTTCTGCTTGGCGATAGGCAACTCACAAAGCCCCTTCTTAATCTCGTTCAACCATTCCTCATTCATCTCGATAGGCACAAGATCCGGTTCGGGAAAATAGCGGTAATCATGAGCTTCTTCCTTAACCCGCTGCAAAACGGTGCACTCATTAACATCGTCCCAGCCGTAAGTAGCCTTATTCCCCATCTCCATAGTCGTCCCATGCTCCAAAAACTCATTCAACTGCCGCTTTGCCTCATACGCAACGCTCCCTTCCAAAGCACGAAAGCTGTTAAGATTCTTAACCTCCGAGATAGGAGTCTTATAAACCTTGCCGTCTTTGGTAATATGCAGATTGATATTAGGCTCGAACCGCATATGCCCTTTTTGCATATCGGCAAGCGAAACGCCAAGATAACGAACGATTCTTTGCAGTTCGACAGCAAGCGCCTTAACTTCTGCCCCGTTATTCATATCCGGTTCGGTAACGATCTCCAGCAGCGGCGTCCCCGCCCGGTTAAGATCAACCGCCGAGAAATTGCCCAGCGTATGCGTATTCTTGCCGGCATCCTCTTCCAGGTGTGCACGCAGGATACGAATCCTCTTTGTCTCGCCCCCCTCAAGCGGAATCTCGATATACCCATGCTCGCTCATAGGCAGGTCATACTGGCTGATCTGATAATTCTTAGGCAGGTCCGGGTAGTAATAGCTCTTACGGTCCCACTTCGTAAACGAAGGAATATTGCAGTTAAGAGCAAGCCCGGCAAGCACAGAGTACTCATACGCCTTCTTATTCATAACCGGCATAACCCCCGGCATACCAATACAAACCGGGCAAACCCGAGTATTAGCCACCCCGCCAAACGCAAGCGCACACCCGCAAAAAATCTTCGTCTTAGTATTAAGCTGAACATGAATCTCCAGCCCAACAATAATCTTACAACTAATATCCGACATTATTATATCCTTGTATCTATGCCACTACTATGATTTCTAATATCCTACTTGCATTCCTTTTTGCCACAGAGGAAAAGAGAGGGATAAGAGAAAAACTTTTTTAATTATTTTCTCTATGCTAATTTCAACGATCTGAAAATCAAACTGAAACTCTCTTTATTCCATCAATTAAACGTCTTTGATTAAAATTTATTACCAGACCACGTTTCAAATTCGTCGCTTTCAAATAGGATATCGTCTGCGACACCACAGTACTCGGAGCAATACTCACAGCCTTAAGTTCAACAACCACTTCGTTTTCAACTAGCAAATCAACTCTAAAACCGCTTAACTTATTACCTTTATAAAACAAATCCACAGGTTCCTGACTTTTATACTTTATTCCCTGTAAATCAAATTCAAGACAAAGAGCCCTTTCATAAATACTCTCCAGCAACCCGGGCCCAAGTTCCCTGTGAACCTCAATCGCCGCACCAATGATCCGCTCAGTAAGCTCATCATCCTTCTTTCGTTCCATAACCTCTACTCCTAATTATAATTAATCTTCTCTTTTTAATCTTTTCTCTTTTTCCTTTTTACTCTTTTTGTTTTTAACTCTTTTTGTTTTTCTCTTATCCCTCTCTTCTCCTCTCCTTCCTCTGTGGCAAAATAACCGCCACAAAACAAGAAGAACTAATCAACCAAAGAGCAGGCTTACTATTACAATAATCAGCTTTTCTATTTTTAATCTTTTCTCTTTTTCCTTTTTATTCTTTTTGTTTTTAACTCTTTTTGTTTTTCTCTTATCCCTCTCTTTTTCTCATTTTCCTCTGTGGCAAAATAACCGCTACAACTGAGGAGAGGCTAACCGAAAATCAGTCTGTTTCTCAAACATCCGAGCGACCCGCATAATCTTTTCTTCGGCGAAGTTTTCGGCGAGTATCTGCAATCCAATGGGCAATCCATCCAAATCAAACCCAGCCGGAATACTGATCCCAGGAACGCCCGCAAGATTCGCAGAGATCGTATAAATATCAGCAAGATACATCTGCAGCGGATCGGTCGTCTTTTCCCCTACCTTAAAAGCAGTCGAAGGCGAAACAGGCATCATCAAACAATCAGCCTTCTCAAACGCCTTGGTAAAATCGCTCCTAATAAGATTGCGAACCTTAAGCGCCTTAAGATAATAAGCATCATAGTACCCGCTCGACAAAACATACGTCCCAAGCATGATCCTACGCTTAACTTCCATCCCAAACGCCTCTTCGCGAGACTTGGAATACACCTCGATATAATCCTTCGCGTCAGCTGTTCTGTGTCCGTAATGAACCCCGTCATACCTCGCCAGGTTACTCGAAGCCTCCGCCGTCGCAACAACATAATACGTCGCGATTGCATAATCGAAATGCGGCATCTCGATCTCGATGATCTCTGCACCGAGCGACTTATAAACATCAAGTGCCGCGTTCAAAGCAGCCTGAACATCCCCGTCCGCCCCTTCGTTAAACTGCGGCACAACAGCGATTGTCAAACCCTCGATTGGCGTATCAATATTGGCAAGATAATCCGGCACCGGAGCCATATCTTCGCCAACGCTCGTAGAATCTCTCTCATCCCGTCCGCTGATAACATTCATCATTAGCGCCGTGTCGGTAATATCTTTCGTAAACGGCCCGATCTGATCAAGGCTCGACCCGTAAGCAACCAGTCCGTAACGCGAAACCCGCCCGTATGTAGGCTTTAAACCCGTCACACCGCAAAAGCTCGCAGGCTGGCGGATCGACCCGCCGGTATCAGAACCAAGCGAAGCAAAGCACATATCCCCCGCCATCGCCGCCGCCGACCCACCGCTCGACCCCCCCGGAACACAATCGGTATTCCATGGGTTAACCGTCTTTTTCAAACCCGAATTTTCCGTACTCGACCCCATCGCAAACTCGTCCATGTTGCACTTACCGACGATGACTGCATCGGCGGCGATAAGCTTTTCAATAACCCCCGCATTATACGGAGCCTCAAACCCCTCAAGTATCCTGGACCCGCAAGTAGTCTTGCCGAAACTAACACACATATTGTCCTTAACAGCAATAGGAACCCCCGCAAGAGCACCAACAGCCTCGCCCCGAGCGATTTTCTCATCAACAGCCGCCGCAGTCTCCAGCGCACGCTCTTTAAAAGTAGAGATAAAAGCCCCAACAGTCCCGTCAACCTCTTCGATACGATCAAATACAGCCGAAGCAGCATCAACACTCTTAACCGCCCCACCGGCAATCTTATCCCGCAACTCTTTACAAGTAAGTTTAAGCAATTCCTCAGACATCTCTTACGCTCCTCCCGCATCATCAAGAATCTTGGGAACTTTAAAGTACTCATCATGCCTCGCCGGTGCATTCGCCAAAGCCGTATCGTTATCAAGCGAAGGCTTGACAACATCTTCCCTGAACACATTATGTATCGCAAGGCAGTGAGCAAGCGGCTCGACATTATCAGTATCAAGTTCGCCAAGCTTTTCGATATAACCAAGAATCGAGCTAAGCTCAACGCTAAACCTGGCAACCTCATCATCATTAAGCTCAAGCCTCGCAAGCTTAGCAACCGTCCGAACCTGTAATTCATCAATCTTATTAGACATGGGCATTTTCCAGACAAAAAAAAAGCGAGACTTCAGCAGCCTCGCTTTTTCAGATTCTATTTATTCTTTTTCGAAAGTTAGTTTAGTCGGCTGCCTGCTGGGCAGGTTTATAGTTTCTCTTTGGCGGCTTTACAACAAGCCCCATTTTGATAGCCTTCGCCGAAACCCTGATCTTGCAGATCTTACCATCAACGATAGCACGGACCTTCTGGATATTAGGTTTAAATTTCCTTTTCGATACGCCGGTGATATTCAGACCGATACCGCCGAGGTATTTAGGTTTACCATGCCTGCATATACTTCTGCCTGCTACGGTTTTTCTTCCTGTAAAGTGACAAACTCTAGACATCTTAAATACTCCTGTTTCAAAATTAGACGCCCCGAAAACCGGCGGCGCACTGAGTACATATATTTATAATAGTTCCAAAGCCTTACAAATATATCGTTTCACCCCGATTTTGCAAGCTTTAATGGCAATTTTTAAACAAAAAACGCGAATATTTTCAAAAAGCCCCAAATTCCCTTGATTTATCCGCATTTTTCAATAGATTTTAGGATAATAAAATCGCGGAGCGCAAGCTCACCGATCTATAAATAGCCTCGGCCGTCAGGCCGAATCCATAATACTCATTCTCATCAGGATACAAAAATGGAAAACAAAAAAAGAGTGCTAATCACCGGATGCTCAAGCGGATTCGGCCTTTATACCGCCATAGAAGCCGCAAAAGCCGGATTTGACACCATCGCAACAATGCGAAACCCAAAAAAGACCGCCGCCCTGGAAAACGCACTAAAAAGCGCAAACGTCACAGCGACAATAGACATTCTCGACGTAACCGACCCGGAAAACATCAAGAAGATCGCCGAAAAATACGCCCCCATCGACATACTGATCAATAATGCAGGAATCCTGATAACTGGCTCATTTCTGGACCTGTCCATGGAAGAATCACGGCTTATCTTCGAGACAAACTATTTCGGCCCCGTCGCACTTACCAGGGCGGTCGCCGGGCAGATGATCGAACGCAAACAGGGGTTGATAATAAATGTCGCCTCGTTAGCCGGTCTCGTCGGCCACATGTTCAACGCCGCGTATTCATCCAGCAAACACGCACTGGTCGGCTTTTCACGTTCGATACATACCGAGCTGAAACCCTTCAACATTGATGTGGTATGCGTAGAGCCGGGATACCATAAAACAGAGATCATCGGCCTAAACGCCAACGTTGCCGAAAACTTCTACAACCCCGACTCCGCCATGGCCGACTACAACCGCGGTTTCCTCAGGCTGATGCTAAAAGAGATCGTCCCAAGAGCAGGCGCCCCAGAGGGCGTAACAAAGCTGATCCTAAAAATAATGCAGACAAAAAACCCAAAAACCCATTATACAATAGGTAAGGATGCGGCACTAATACTAACCGCCAAAAAACTGGGTTTGCAAAAACTCCTCGAAAAAACGGCACTCAAAAAGCTGCTAACAGCAACAAGAAGAGAAAAAAGAAGGCAAGAGGCAAGAAAACAAAAACGAAAAAACAAACAATAAAAAACCCCTACACATTTAACCCCGCATTCACCAATGCGGGGTTAAGCACTCCGAAGGAGTGCGCCGAACCTCAACGATTTTCAAAAGTCTCAAAAGTCGCACCCACACGGCCATAGTATAAAAATAGCGATTGCCAAAGGCAATCATCTAAACCACTTAACCCCCTACCCCTGCGGTAGGGGGTAAGGGCCAAAGGCCCGCATAGAACCCAACCGCAAAACATTTAGCCCCGCATTCACCAATGCGGGGTTAAGCCTGTCGCCAAAGGCGGCAGGCGCCTAACCGCAAGACAAAAAATTAGTAATTGTTTCCCCCTCACACACCCTTTGTCATCCTGAGCGAAGAGCCGCAGACCCGAAGTCGAAGGACCTCGTGCGTTACAACAGCGATTTCCCGTACAAAACAAAATAATCAATCATAAATAATAAATAATAAATCGACCCTCCCCGTTTGTCATTCCCGCGCAGGCGGGAATCCAGACGCACATATGATAGACGATCAAACAAACAATCGTATCATTAAGCAATATCCCGCTGATAAAAATCATCCCGAAACTCTTTTCTCAACCTGTCTGGATACCAGGCGAATGACACATATCTCCGAGAATCTTATTCATGCTGCCCCTCTTTACCCCCTTTAAAGGGATCATTGGAACAAGAGAAAAAGCCAACGCCCTAACCTTAACGACTTAGAGCAACGTAATCTAACAGTGAAGAATAGCAGGTACGGCGTAAGCCGTTCCTGCGGTAGGTCTTTGTTTTTAGCCCGCCGTAGTAACCGTTGCGAAACAAGCCTGTCGCCAAAGGCGGCAGGCGCCTAACCGCAACAAACACAATTATCATCACATAAACACATCACCGTAGGCCGGGCCACCCCCACGCAGCAAAAAAACTATCAACAAAACAATCAGCACCCCTTCCTATAGCATTCATCACAAACCCACCGATAACTATTATCCGGCATTCTTCTGCGTTGTAGCGTACCCCATTCCTTAGCTCGATAGTTCACCGAAGCTATTTCTTCAAGGAACAATGCCAGTTGTTCACGTAATAAGCGTTCACCAAGACTATCCACCAATCCATCACTTGCCGCCCCAAGCACGTCCATGCTAAGCTTATCAGGTTCATTAGCCGCCCCGCCTCTAAGCGTAATATTCTTAGCCAATTCTTTCGACATAGCTAATTGATACTCAACCGCTTCGTACCCTACGGCCCCAATCAACAACGGAGCACCGGCACAAGCAGCTACCAGGCCAAGCGATAACACTTTAGTTCCGCCTGCGATGAAGGGGGCACTCTTGACCCACCACGACCGATCATGTTTGAATGTAATTCCTAAGTCAACGCGAGGATTCTTGCACCCCATACACTCACAGAGTGGAACTACTCTATATTCCTTCTCAAAATAGGTTTTCGGATTCCACAGACTGCCATCTACCGGCTCAATCAAGATAATCCCCGGAGCCGAAGTAAACTCCCTGTCATCCAGCATCTTATCAAAATAGTTTAGATATTCATATAGCTTCAACTCCATTTGCTGACCAATTTCCGGTACTAACTTCTCCTGGCCTGACAAAATCCTTTCCAATAAATCATTGTTCTTATCAGCCCAAACCATCAAGTCCATAATATCACCGGTGAATTGATCAGCCCATTCCGGTTTTTTATCCAGTTCCCGCCTTAGCTCATCCCTTGTAATAAATTCACCAAAACTGCTAAACCCAAATACTAATTGCTTAGGGCCAACATCATGCCATTCAAATTCACAGTCTAGCGTTCGCTTGTTCATAATCGCAGAATATATACGACGTTCTGAATGAAAACCGCTGCATTGTTCTTCTACTTCACTATCGTTATCAATCTTAATACAGCCATATCTTCTTTCCGGTTTCATACCTGTATAGAACGAAAACACCGCCTTGGCAATGCCGTGTATCTGTTCGATCAGATTCTGCGGAAAAGCTGCTCTGACCTCTATGCTGAGAATCTTATCATCATTGTCAAACTCACAAAGAGCTTCACTGGCAAACTCACCATCACCAGTTCTAAGGAAGACGCCGTTATGCCAGTAAATACCTTTTTTGTACTTATCAGTCGTATGGATCATATGATGAGCCTTGACTATTAAGCGACTCATAATCCCCATCGGCGGCCGGATATTAAGTTTGTACTCAATACGTCTCTGCTTAACATTATCATCCAAAGTCCATTTTATATCGGGCCGCTCATAGCCGAAACGCAATGGCACAAGACATCCATAATGGCTATCCTCCATATCATAGCAAAGCTCAAACTCTTTCATGCAGTTATGGAAGGTTGGATACATCCCGGCAAAATCATCATCCCATAACTGTCGCATTCTATCGTAAGATATCTCGCCTTTGTCTTCCTTCAGCTGTTTATCTTCCATTATTAAACTAATAGCTTTAGTCAGCCATTGCGGTTTAAGCACAATAAAATCAAGCAGGTCGGGGCAATCAGGAAAATGGGTAATCACTCCAAGAGTGGCAAGAGCAATAGCAGCGGTATCAAACCCGTCTTTACTGATTCCGCACTCACCAAATAACGTATAGAGATCCTCACGAATAATATGATGGCAAGTATCTTTTTCGGTAAGTTCTTCAATAGCTTCTTCTGCTTTTCTATAGGTATCCGGCCACTTCTGCCCCATATGCTCCAGATTCATAGCAGCCTTCTTGAGGTATTCGTGGAGATCAGCTATCCCGGCACCTATCCCTTCGCCGCCATCACATTCTACCTCAAAGAGCCATTTCCCATCGACAAGGGTATCCTTATATTTGGCTATTAGTTTATCCTGAGGTACATAAGGTGTTCTTCCGGCGCATTCAGAAATAACTATCGCAACTCTGCTCTCTGGGGCTCGGGCCTTTATCGTGTCAAGCCAGTATTCAGCCCTTTCCATCAAAAACTGGTCGCGACACTTAAATACTAATAGATAAAGAGAATGACTGGTCAAAAAAAACTGATGACTTTGATGATTGATCTCCTGACCTTCAAAGTCCCAGATATTAAGGGTGACATCTTTGCCATCATAATTAAAAGGCCACTTTTCAACATCAACGCCATGAGTAGTTGGCTGCTTTTCAAAAGGCAAACCTCGCAACGCCCGTGACACACAAGTCTTGCCTTCATTGCCATCACCAAGAATCAAAAGCTTAGCTTCATATTTCTCACCGGTCCCTTTATTAAACTCCTCAAAATAACTCTTAATCGCCCCAAGACCCTGTTTGACAATCTCCACCGGCGGAATTTCCAGCGGATTGTTTCCGAGGATAATCCTATTTATTTGGACATCGTTCTTGTAATTTATTTCGATCCCACGTTGCGTTATCCATTCCGGCAACTCCTTTATCTCATTGTGGTGTAAGGATAGCAACGTAAGTTTCGTCAGTCCCTTCAACTCGGAAATGTCAGTAAGTTTATTATTGAATAACATTAACGACTCAAGTTTCTTCAGTCCCTTCAGTTCGGAAAGGCCGGTTAATTGATTATCCCATAAGTATAACCCCTTCAGATTCGTCAGTTCCTTCAATGCGGAAATATCAGTAAGATTATTATTGCCTAAGTTTAAATCCGTCAGGCTGGACAATTCCATAAGCACAGAAATGTCGGCGAGATTACTACTTCGTAAATCTAATCCTGTCAGGTTCGTAAGTTCCTTCAATACGGAAATATCGGTCAGCGTATTATTGCTTAAAGTTAACGTCGTCAGGTTCTTCAGTGAAGCCAGTGCAGAAACGTCGGTCAGATTATTATAGCTTAACTCTAACGCCGTCAGGTTCTTCAGTGAAGCCAATATACCGGTCAGCGTCTGGAGTTTTTCCAAATCAATCTTGGATTCATAAAACCCCAATCCCGCTACCGCACCATCTTCGCTGACAACATAGCCCCACGTATCCCATTTGATCTCTGAGACCTGCTCTAATTCTCTCCCCAGCAGCCCCTCGATTTCCTTTATGCTCTTTAGATCTGCTTCGTTGGGTTTGTATAATTTATCTTCAGCCATACCGTACTTCCTTCCTTTTTAAAACAGGCGGTCCATCTCACTCACCGCCAACATCAAATTCCCTTTAATCTTCCATAATAAAAAAGCCTCGCCAAAGGCGGAATCCCGTTTTTTACACACGTTACTCATTTCGCTTTTAAATCTTTGCTCTTTGCTTCTTGCTACCTGCTTCTTGCTCTTTGCTTCTTGCTTCATGCTTCCTGCTTCTTGCTAATTACTACTTACCACAAAACCAACAAAAAGTAAAGAAAAAAACTCCCTTATATTTTCAAATCTTTTCTCTGTGTACCTCTTTTTCCTCCGTGGCAAATCTTTTAAAAATTCCGCGTAAATGCGCGAAGCTGAGCAAAGCGAAGTCCGGCAGAGCAGTAATGACGGATGGATAAATTCTCTCTTTTTCTCGGTGCTCCGGAGCCTGTCCCGATTACCTGCCCCGATGGTTTTTATGTTCGGGGTCGGGGTGGCAAATCTTTTAAAAAAACCCGCGTCAATCTGAGCCTGAAATTTCTTCGTGTCCCTTAGTGTCTTCGTGTCTTGGTGGTGAAAAAACACAAGCAAAACAACACCAAATCCGACCGTTCGTCGTACCCCGTAATAAAGGTATTCTACCTTTGTTGAATTTAGTTTACCTCTGAAAAAGGTGTCAAAAAACGTTCAAAAGCGCGCACTTTTAGTCAAAATAATTCAAAAAAAGTCAAAATATCGCAATTAATTTCAATTAATTTCAAAAAAAATGCAAAAAAAACGCCCAAAACCATAGGTGGGAAATGTCGACAATGTCCATAATTAAGCTAAAATTCAGATCAACACTTGCATTTATTTTAAAAAGTTATATAATATAATGGAACTATAGGAGGCATCGGCAGTCTATTAAACAAAGGCTAAAAATGTCTTGAAATGATAGCAAAACTATAAAACAGGAGATTTGAAAATGTTAAAAACCCAGAGTAAGAAAACTATCATCGTTTGTATCTCTTTACTGGCAATGACGTTAGCAGTAACCGCCTTCGCCGAAACCATCGGCCAGAGGATAATGCGTCTAAAGCGAGAAAAAGAGCAAGGCACTTCAACAACGTACACGAGGGGAGCGCCACCGACGCCACCCAAAAAAATCATCCCAACAAAAAATATAACTGAAAAACCGTCTCCGCCGGTAATCATTAAACCAGTAGAGAAACCCGCTCAGCCTGAAATCATTAAAGTAGTAATAAACCCGGTTTTAGAGCCCAAAAAAGCCGTTTTAAACCCAGGCGACCCTCTTAACCTTGTACCAGCCGACGCCCTTGTTTGCCTGCGAATAAACAACTTCGGCGACTCGGTCTCAAAACTCGACCAGTTCATGCTTGGCGTACCGATGGTGCCCCCACTATCGGCGATGGCAAACGGGGCGATCGCAAAACTTCTCGGCAGCCCGATGCTAAGCGGTATCAACTTCAGCGGCAATGTAATCGCATACCTGAACAATGACATGAAAGCACCGGCACCTCCTGTTGTAATCCTCATCCCTGTAACGACTTACGAAGAATTCACAAGCGGAAATCCACATTGCTCCAAGCCCGATGCAGATGGGATTTCAACCATCGCCCCGCCAAACGCTATGCTTGGAAATATGGTAACTGCCAAGGCTCCTGGCGGAAAATATGCGTACGTTACCCTTGAACCCCTAAAAGACGCCCTCAGGAAAACACGCGGCTTAAGAAAATCAAACTCACTGGCCGCCAAACTTACCGCCAACGAACAGAAACTCGCAAACACTGCTCCGATATGGATTTACGGCAACATCGAACAGGCGGCCGCTACATTTAAACCGATTCTCGGCATGGCCCTGCAATCGGTACCCAAGCAAGGAGATCTGGACCTGGCAGCAATATTATTAGGCGCCCTTGACCAGATCAAATCGCTGAGCATAACCCTGACCCCAACAGAACAAAAACTGACGCTTGGGCTGTCAATAACGGCGAAACCAGGCACCGAAATTGCAAACACACTAGTCGCCGACCCTTCCGCCCAACCAGGCTTTAAGCTAGCCGGATACCTAAAAGACAAAGCAGCAATAAATGTAGCAGCGAAACTAAACAAACCCCTCATCAATAAAATAGTCGACCGGTTATTGAAAATGGTACCGGCCGGACCTGACGGACAAACGCTGATCCCAGCCGAGATGAAAGCCATGATCATGGAAAAGATCGGCATTTTTGACACAGAAATGGCATTTTCACTATCACCGACTGCCGACAACGTTCCATTTACTTTCAAGCATATATCGTACGTCACCGACCCGGCAAAAGCCAACGGTCTCTATGAACTACAGTTGAAGAAGATAAGCGCATTGTCAGGCCCCCATGGAGTAGCAATGGGCCAGCCCTTAACGTACGGCAACACTAAGATATACACGATGAAAATGGCAGCCCCAGGCGGTAGTGGGGGCTCTGTTAATGTAAATATGGCGGTTTCCGGTGATATAATGCTATCCAGCATGGGTGACATCGCCGAGATGAAGGGCCTTATTCATATGACCAAAGCCAGAGCGCCCCGCCCTTCGGGCGATATGGCAAAAGCTTTGCAGATGGTTGACAATTCCGCTGATATGGATGTCGTAGTGTCTCTGAACCTGCTAAGACTGATCAGCATCGGCGGTAAAGCGGCGAGTTCGGTACCTGTGCCGCAAGTCCAGATGATTGGCGGCATGCTTTCGGGACTCAGTGCCGATTCCAGGAGTTGTATGGCTGTTGCGGGCAAAATCAGTGACGGCAGGGTTGATGTCAGTGTGGTAATGCCTAAGGATCATCTGATGGAAGTTGTCGGTGCTGGTATGCAGATGATGATGCAGATGATGCAGCCAGCCACGAATGGCAGTTCAGGAAGCTTCGAAGTAACCATTGACTAGACGTAAAGCGAAAAGTGTGAGGTGTGAGGTGTGAGGCTGCGGGCAAGATGCCCGCAGTACGGAACGGTCCCGGCGTTAGGATTTTGGTTTCTTTAGCCTGTCTGCGAGCACTGCTGTTGACAGGAGACAGGTTGCTATCACCGAACCTACCAGTGCGTAATCTCTCCACCGACAGCGGGTAATTTGATTTGCGAGGCGTTTTTTGTTGACTTCAGGCCAGTAACTGTTATCACCCTGACCACCGAATGCTTCTAACCGCTTCATAACCTCCGGCGATGGAGCGGGGTCTGCGATTCGCCATGCAAAGATACCGAACATAAGACACGCGGCAAGTGCCCAGGAGATCGAGATCGTTTTGAAGTAAGTCTTTGGACGCCGGGTGCTTACAGAACCGGCATGGGCTGATATGTCTTTGAGTATCTCGGCAGAATCGGGGTCGTATGAAATGCGGTCAAGAACGGCTGTTCTAATGGGCGCAGGCAATAGATCGGCGCGGCCTTCGGCGATCAGGGCGATGTATTCGTCGCAATCGGCCTGGGTTAATTCGTCCGAGCAGGATGAAAAAGCTTGCTCAAATAATATCCTGAGCTTTTGAACATCACTAATGTTGTACGAGTTCATGGTCTATCCTTTCAGCTATCAGTTGCCAGTTATCAGTTACCAGCATTATGTGCTGTATGGTCTAATTGCTATTTGGCAGTTGCTCTTGTTAATTTAGCGTTTTTATCCCTGCGCTTGCGCTTCGGGCTTTTGTTTGGTTATGTTATTGCGTCCAGGCTTTTTGCCATAGGGTTGCGAATGCTGTTTCTACTTCTGCGGTCAGGTCTATCCCCTCGGTGGATGCGAAGCTTTGCTTTATTATCTCTATCGCCTTTTTGAGGTGGCGGGTTGTTTTCGACTCCGAAAAGCCCAGCATTTTCCCTGCCTGCTTTTGACGCATTCCCTTTCTGTAAACCATCATTACCAAAAAACGCTGCTCTGTCGTAAGGCCCTTATAGGCATCCTGAAGCCTTTCAAAGACCAGCTTCATCGTGTCTTTTGTAATGAGTCTTTTCTCGGGCGAATCGGCGGCGTTTGTCGCGGCGCGATCGAAACCTTCCAGGGCCGACAAAAAGTAATCGGGCTTTTTCTTTCTGTTTCGCTGTATCGCGATGCGTTTGGAAATCACTATCAAATAATTTAACAATTTAACAAGCCCCCTGTAACGAATGATCTTTGCGGGGCGGCGGCCGTCCGGAAGCGGATCCTTTTCGGTATCGTCATCGATAACCTTTGCAAGTGTTTCCGACCAGGCGTCCTGGGGTGTCATATCGGCTAGCGGCATATTCGAAAGGCTGTTCATAATGCGGCCGGAAAGCTCGGCGTCTATCACTTCCCATGCAGGGTCGATCCTGAAACCGGCGGCACCGGCGAGATAGAGGTCCTCAAGGTAGACCGGCTTTACGTCGTTGGAACGGACGCAATCGACGTGCCTGGCGAAGAGCTCTTTGGGCCAGAGGATCTTTGCCCATCGGGTGATCGCGTTTTTGTATGCCTTTTCTATTGTGAATTCCATGTTAGCCTTTTTCAAACCGACCTGTGGTCAGTTTGAGATTTATAATTGATTATTTATGATTTAAGGATTCGGCCTGATGGCCGAGGCTATTTTATTCTGGATCCCGGGTCAAGCCCGGGATGACAACATAATTATAATCTATGTTATTTTTGGGCACCCACAAGGGATGCCCCTACGGTTTTATCCCTGCGCTTGCGCTTCGGGCTTTTATTTGTCATTTCCTTATCGTCAGTACCTACCGTAGCGTTTCTTTTTGTTTATGTCAAGGCTGCTTTTTTTTGGCGGTTCCTTCTTTTAGTCTTTGCAGCTCGCCTGAGAGGAAGTCGTTGAAACGTTCCAGCTTTTTTGAGAGGCTGGAAATATCTGACATCAGCAGTTGCTGGTCGAAGCCTCTCTGGGGCACAGGGGCGGGCACCGGGGCTTTAGCCGGACTGGACGGAGGGTTTGCAGCGGGAAGTTCCGTTTGCAAACTCACGTACTCATCCAGCAATTCGACGGGGCCGGGCCTTGCTGCTGCGTACTCAGGTGGAATAACTGCCCTGGCAACAGGAGCGGAGGCAACAGGAGCCGAGGCTGCAGGTGCGATCGGGACGGTGTAGCGATACAACAGGCCGGCTGTAGTTATTGCCGACGCCGTTACGGAAACGAGAATTATAAATATTGTCTTAAACATTTCATTAGCTCCTTAGTAGAACCTTTTCAATAATGAATATTACTTTGCCGCCTGCGACATTAAACCTGCCGCCGAGGACCTTTACGTCTCTTAGCGATAAACTTCTTCTGGAAATTTCCGCGATCTTTGCCGACTCTATGATCCTTTCGATATTGACCGGAACGAGAATAGCGAGGTGGTCGGCGGATGATATTTTCACGGCGGTTCGGATCGCGGCAAACGCCGGTACGTTATCGACGATTCGCAGACTGTCGCAATAGCGGACCGCCGGTTCGATCTGCAGCGGTTTGACGCTTACGCTGACGCCTTCAATAACGACCTGCTTTTTAACACTGCCTGATGATTCGTAGATTACCAGCTTCATGCCGGAAGTTTTAAGTATCGAAACGGCATTACTGAGGCTGCCCCAATTGATCCTTACGACGGGGTCGGCGATACCGTCTGTCTCACCGGCGAAATCTCCGGGACTTTCCTGTGCAGTAATCTGTTTTTTGCCGGTTTCTACGAGTTCGGGGATCTCGGCGGTCGGCGGAAGTGTTTGTTTTTCGACTGGTTTTACAGCGGGTGGTTTTATGGCAGTTTCCCGGGGCTGCGGCGGGTCTTGAGACTCTGCGATCCTGGCAATGTCTACGGCGGCGACGGCTGGGGCTGCGGCGTCGGGCTGTTGCGTTTCAACAGCATTAACCGGGCTTATACCGTAGCGAAACAGCCAGGCGTGTAGGATGGCTGAGAATACCAAGCCTATTATTAGTCCGAATTTTGACATTTTATTTTTCCTTTGTAAGCATTTCAGAAAATGTCACGTTAATTTTGGGCACCCACAAGGGGCGGGCCTACTGCTGCCAGTTTTACTTTTTTTCCTGCTTTTATGAAGTCTGACCATACCTGCATTATTCTGTGGTGGGTTACTTCTTGAGATGCTGCTGATAGCAAAATGCATTTGTCAGTGCCAGCCGCTTCGGCGGCTTTGGCTACATCCCTGAATTCTATTGCTCCATCTAGATCGTCTGACATTGTAACTGTCAGTTTGTTTACGGATACTACTCTTACGTCGTCAGCGCGAACCTCGGATACTGAGCCGGAGCCTACCTTCGCCGGGTTGATCTCGACGGCGCCTACCTCTATGGAACGGCTGAGCATTACTATCGTGCTGCAGAGGAGTATAAAAAGCAGGTCGACGAAGCTCTTCATGTCAGTGTCTCCCTTGCCGCCAGGTCTGAAGGCATCATCCAGCCGATGAAGTATTCGCAGACGGCTGCGAGGATGGCTATTGCCAAACCAAAGACCGTAGTATAGCATGCGACGGCGAGTCCGGAACCGGCGGCTTGTGCGGTTATTCTGCCGCCTTCGAGGCCGAAGCTTTGTATCACGCCAAGGACGGTTCCGAGCAGGCCAATGCTTGGCGGGACGTCCTTGAAGAATGTGAAGATTTGCTTGTTGCGGACGATCTCGGCGTAGTTTATGCGGCGGCGGAAAATCTTGCCGCACAGACCTATCCGCCAGAATCGCTCGACGAGAATCGCTGTAAACGCGACGGAACAGGCAAGCAAAAACCACATCATTATACCGCCCTGCTGGAAATAACCGGAAAACATCTTATTTCTCCTTCAGTTTTGAAAGAATGATCGAATAGTCGATGGACCGAAGCAATTGAAAAGTCTGCCGCTTAAGCTCGAGTATTGTTCGCACTCTTCCCCTCTGGAAAGCATCTGCGCCGTAAATCTTTTTGGCTTCGGCAGCATCGGCCTGCTTGTTAAGATCGGGCAGGTCGGGGATGTCGAGTTCGTACCTGGCGGCCATGGTCTCGAGCCTTAGCTGGTTAAGGTCGAGGCGGTCCTGGGTGGTTACCTGTTTGCTGTTTAGCTTGGTTGTGTCCTTGTCCTGCTTTACGAGTTCGGCGGCTTGTCTGTCCAGGGTCTGCAGTTCTTTGTGCATCTGATTTCTTTTGATGACGAGCTTTCGGAACTCTGCCTTCTTTTCGGTGGAGAGATCGGCGGCAAAAACACTGGACGATGCTGCTGCGATAATTGTAAATAGTAATATTAGTTTTGGTATGGTTTTCATAGCACTTGATCCTTTCTGTATTTGTAACATTTTGCTGCAATGTTAGCGTTTTATCCCTGCGCTTGCGGTGTTACCGCTTTTTGTGAGCTTCGGGTTTTTGTTTGTTCCGGCGATTAGGGTTTCTTTTTGGTTTCAAACTTTTTTAGTCTTGCGTTTAGCTCGTCGTCGGCTGCTGAACCCATTACACTGCCGGCGCCGTCGATCTCTATGCTTGAACTGATGGCCTCGGATTGCGCCTCGAGGTCGATCATCTTATCTTCAAGTATGCCTTCGAGCTGGGTGTTGAAGCCTGCCATGCGTTTTTGCAGTTGTGTCATGTTGCGTGAGAACTGGGCGAGGCCCTGTCCGCTTTCGCCGAGACCCTTGACGACTCCGAGCAGGCGCGAGGCACCTTCTACTGTGTCGATGAGGCCTTCGTACTCTTTGAGGTTTGTCGTTGTTGCCTCGAACTGGGCGAAGAGAACCTCTGTGCCCATCAGAACCTGCTGATGGGTCAGAGCGGTGTTTTCGAGGACGCCGAGAACGTTTCGCCAGAGTTTACGCTGGTTTGGCGAGAGCTGTTTGGCCATCTGCTTGATCTTTGAGAGCTGGCGGATGGTTCTGTAATGAGCGACAAGCCGCTTCTTTCGCAATGGGTCGGCTTCGCGGGATATGCGGGAGGCGATACCGTCGAGGAGCTTTTCGGTTTTTTTGTCGAGCTTGACCTTGGAATCTCCGCCGGCTGCTTCGACGGCGATCGCGAGTCTGGCGCGAACCTTTCCGATCTGGTCGTTGAGGTAGTCCTGGCCGGCCCACATTGGCTTGAGGACCTTGTCGCGACTCTTTAGAACGGTCTCCATCGCGATGGAACATTTCTGGATAGCCTCTTTGCTTTTGCCCTGCTCGATGAGCTTCTGGGCCTGGTCGACGCTTTCGGCGAAGACCTTCAACGAACCGGCCATAGCCTTTTGCAGCGGGTTTACGCTGGTCTCTACCTTCAGGACGACCTGCTCGAAATCATAGCCGGCGAAATCGCTGGCTTTTGTTGTGACCTTGACGGCGGCGGGCGGTTTTGCAACCGGAGCCGGTTTTATTACCGGTGCGGCAGTTACGGCGTTTGCGGGTTGCTCGGCATAAGCGAACTGCTGCAATGCCGCAATGCATACGATTAGAGTTGTGAGTTTGTAGTTTTTCATTTTTTCGGCTCCTTAACTTGTGCGACCAGTGGAACTCTTACGCCCATCATGACGTTTGCTTTTATCCTGACTTCACGGTTGAAGTGTGGGTCGTCGATGTCTGCCCATTGCTGTTTGGCACCGGCGACATCGCCTGCCATCATCGCTTTTGCGCCGGTGACAAGGTCGTCGATGCTTTGAACGATTCGCTTGTCTTCGTGACTTTTCGCATTCTTGCGGGCCTCGGCGAGATGGATATCGGCGGTTTCCATATCACCGGCTTGTACGGAATCGACGCTTTGGCGGATGCTTTCGTTGAATACCGCCCTGCTGGGCTGCTGACAGCCGCTCAGCACACACGCTATCGCCAACAACCCAGCGAAGGCGAATTTCCTGAATACTTCGAAAATCTTCATCTTTGGACTCCTTAAAATAACAGTTAATATTGCATATCAACCCTTCAGACGCTTTGGAAAAAAAAACTTGCATTTTTTTTTGAGGAGTAAGGAGAAAGGTGAAAGGAGTATGACTTTGGGGGTAATTTTTAGCTTTTTCTGGTTCTTATGATGGTTACTGCTGTGAAGGCTGCGAGGGCTCCGGCGGCTGATACTGCTGCTATCATGGCTGTGTTGGAATTTATTATGCCGCCGGATGGAGGGCTGGCCGCGTCTGTGGAAATTTCTATGCTGGTTTTGTCTGTGGTTTTTATTATTATCGCCGGATCGATCTTTTTCAGGATCGCGGCGATATTAATTGCCAGGTCATTTGTGATTATGCGAAATGTGCTTCTCCCCTGGCTGTCGGTGGCGTCTACTATTATCTCCTTGATGCCGGGGGCAGATCTCAGTCCCTTAACGATCGCCTCCAGACGCTCAAAAGAAAATGCTGACGCTTTTACAGTGATCTGCATCCCGCCTCTCTGGTCGAGATCGTTTAGCCAGTTCACCGCTACCCGGCGGAGGGCCTTTTCTATCGCCGCTGCTGTAACGGTGCTTGTTACGTCTCGCATTGCCCGCTCGGTGGTGTCTGCTTTTTGCGAGCCGTCTACTACTTCGCTTGCGATCACACGGGCGGTATCTGCCGAGATAACTTTCACAATTGCGGTCGCGTCGACGGGGTAAAGGGTGATTCCGTGATATTGCTGGGCGGTGTATTTTGTACCCTCTATCTGAACGGAGACGAAATAGTCGGCGCCTGCTTCTCTGCTTATCAGGGCCGCCTTTAGCGGGTCCAGGTCGCCTTGTGAGGCCCTTTGGGCATCGCGGCGTTTGTTTTCCTCCAGCATCTCCAGGTCGATGACGGTAAGGGCCTTCTTTTCGAGGATGCCCTGAATCTCGGCGGTGAGCCTTCGCTCGAAAGGCTGCTTGTCGACTGAGCCTACTACCATTAGCCTTGGGTAGCCCTTGCGTTTTATAAGGGCTTTCCAGGCCTCGAATTTTGTGTTGATGTCGGCGCGGGAAACCACTGACTCGACGCGGAGGGTGTAAAGTCCGTCCTGGTCGGGATTTTCCTGGAGGACCTTGTAGGTTTCCACGAGACCGGCTGTGCTTGCGTAAATCGCATCCTCAATTAGCCTGAAATCCTTGACCTCTGTAATTGATGAAATCTTAACGCCGGCTGCGTGTTCGACTGCCTGGCGGAGTGCGTCCTCGATCGCTGCCGTTCGGGCGTCCGGGAGGTCAGCTGGGGCCTGGCCGGTGCTGCGAACCTTATAGCGGTCTGCGGCAAAGGCTGTTGCGGTTAGGCAGGCGATGACCAGGATTATTTGTTTTAGTGATCTCATTTTTATATTCCTATTGAAACATCATCGGGTAGGAGGCGGGATTGCTCCCGCCGTCCTCCCACACCACCGGGCGTACGGTTCCGTACCACGGCGGTTCCT
>VRUI01000025.1 GCA_019456225.1 Planctomycetota bacterium
TCATGTCAATCCGAAAGAAATATTGCAACTTGCGTAAGGTTAAAAATACTGCATAGCGAACTGACAGAAAAGATCATTGCCTGTGCTTATACGGTTTATAATAAAATGGGATTTTGAATTTTGCCAAAGATAAGGTAAGAATAAAACGAAAAGTTAAAGATTTATAATCATCCTGTTATCTTGTCAAAAAAGAGAGCTTAGAGTGATTAACAGGAAAAATCGTGAAGGGTTACGTAAATAATCTAAAGTTAGGGGTAAAAATGGCTGAGAAACAAAAGATCGATCGTCGCACTTTCCTTACAGGAGCAGGAGCTGCTGCTATGGCATTTACTATAGCAAAACCGGAAATTGCAAAAGGATACAAAGCCAATGAGAAAATCTCACTGGGCCTGATCGGTTGCGGAGGCAGAGGCGGTTGGATCGCTAAACTTTTCAAAGAAAATGGTGGATACGATGTCACGGCATGCGCCGACTACTTTCAGGATCGTGTAGACGTTGTTGGCAAAGATCTTAACATCGCCGCAGGCAAACGCTACACGGGTCTAAATTGCTACAAGAAGCTCATAGAACAAGATATCGATGCCGTTGCGATAATCAGCCCGCCGTATTTTCATCCGGTGCAGGCGGAAGCGGCAGTCGATGCGGGTAAGCATGTCTATGTCGCCAAACCGATCGCCGTAGACGTACCCGGATGCAATAGCATTGAAGAAAGCAGTGCAAAAGCTGCCGGCAAAAAACGATGCTTCCTCGTAGACTTCCAGACCCGCGTCGACCAATACTACATCGAAGCCGTCAAGCGTGTTCATGCAGGAGCACTCGGTGAGATGTCTTTCGGAGAGGGCGTTTTTCATGGAGGCAGCCCCTGGGGCAGAGTTTGGCCAATCCTTGCCAAGGACCCTTTAAATTCAGAGAATCGCCTGCGGGCCTGGGGGCTGGACAAGGTTCTGTCGGGAGACATCATCACCCAACAGAGCATCCATACCCTTGACGTTATGAGCTGGATCATGAACGAAGAACCCCTCAGTGCCGTCGGTACCGGAGGCAGAACACTCAACCCTGACGTAGGTGATATCTGGGACCACTTCGTATTGACTTATCAATATGCCAACAATGTAGGCATCGCTTTCTCTGCACACCAGATCAAGGGCTTCGGCACACAGCCGAATGGTATCCGCAACCGTATGTTCGGATCAAAAGGTGTTCTTGAAACCAAGTACAACGGCCAGATAAGGATCCTCGGTTCAGGAGGAAACTCCTACAAGGGCGGTCTGTCCACCAGCATCTACAAGGTTGGAGCGGCCGCCAATATTGCAGGTTTCCAAAAGAGCATTGTCAAAGGTGATTACACCAACCCGACCGTTGCCCCCAGTGTGCGAAGTACTCTTGTAAGCATCCTTGGAAGAAAAGCCGCATACCAGGGCAGAAAAGTAACCTGGTCGGAATTATTGCGGGATAACACGGTACTGGATCCAAAACTCGACACCAAAACTTTAAAGCTATAGGAGCTCGGCGATGAAAGATAAAGGTTTTAAAATAGGTGTTTGCGACTGGAGTATACGCAAAAATGCGGACCCCGGTTGTTTTGCAGTCGCCAAAGAAATCGGGCTTGACGGCGTGCAGGTAAGCCTTGGAACCGAAGCTAACGATATGCACCTGCGGAAACCTGAGATGCAGAAAAAATATCTCGCCGAATCCAAAAAGCATGGAGTCGAGATCACCTCCCTTGCCATCGGTACGCTAAATGCGATTCCCTATAAATCAGACCCCAGGGCTGAAAAGTGGGTTTCTGACAGTATTGATGTATGTAAAGCTTTGGATGTCAAGGTCGTGCTTCTGGCGTTTTTTGGCAAAGGGGAACTTCGAGGCGATCACAAGGGGATCGATGAAGTGGTCCGCCGGTTAAAAAAGGTGGCTCCAAAGGCCCAGGCGGCAGGTGTGATTCTTGGCCTTGAAAGCTGGCTAAGCGCATGGGAAACAAAGGCTATAATGGACCGCGTAGGCTCACCGGCTGTCCAGATGTACTACGATGTCGGCAACAGCCACAAACAGGGCTATGACATTTGCGAAGAAATCCGCTGGCTGGGCAAAAAAAACATCTGCGAATTTCACGCAAAGGATTATGAGTTTCTCTTCGGCAAGGGTAAAGTGAACTTTCCCGCTGTTCGTCTGGCAATGGATGATATCGGCTACCGCGGCTGGATACATATCGAAGGGAAAACGCCCTTAGGTCTTGTCGAATCCTACAAGCACAACGCCAGGTATCTAAGATCCGTTTTCCCCCCGAAATCGCCAGATTAAGAGAATTACAGAACTCAAACTTATCAAAAAATCAGAAGTAGCTTGTGTCATCACCCGGTGACATCCATCCGCTTCCGGGCCCGTTCCATTCGTCGACATCCCTGTCACTCATTATGGGCAGGTTATCGACAGTACTAATGTTTCTCCATTCGATATGGCCGTCACCGAATAACTGGCTTCTTCCTATCGCCTTCGGGTTCGGAGATTTTGTAGTACGTCCGGCAGGAGGTTTTATCCCGCCCGCCTCATTCCATGACCATCCAGTTTTTCCGTGATTATATCTGTAGGCTCCGTCGCTGGTATCGAGATTCAGGATTTCTGCCATCAGGAGCCTGTTGGACCTGAGAGTATCTGTAACGAGGACGTCCTTAGCATTTGAACTGTACTGAGTATCGGGTAAACTATCGATTATATTATCGAAACCGGCAAAATAGCTGTATGCAAACTCGACAAACGGGTGGCTTGGCCAATTAACCTCTTTTGCCCATCGCATCATAAAATCCCCGCTGCAATTGGGACAGGTGATCATGTCTGTTGCTATGCCGTCATTTGCAAAATTGGAGCCGAAAGCATTTATATAGGGGTTTATGCCCTCGATGCTCCATACTGCCTGTCCGCCCTGCTCGTCATACCTGATATTAATGTAATGCGGATAAGGCCTGCCGTTGCCGATGGGCCAGTACTGGCCGATCCTCATCAATTTTTCATGGTTGTCCGAGACATACATATGGATTGCCATACCCCATTGCTTTAACCGGCTCCCGCATCTTATACGCATTGCGGCCTCTTTTGCCTTTCTCAGAGTAGGCATCAAAATGGCAAGCAGCAACGCGATGACGGCGATGACTACCAGCAGTTCAATTAGAGTAAAGCCTTTTCTTTTATTAGCCATCTTACAAACCCCTTCAAAAGGAAAAAAAGATTAAATAATCAGAATATTAATGCATCGCTCCGCCGGCGAGTTTTACTGGCGGGACAGGAGCTTTAGTTTTCCTTAGCCCGATTTGACGGGCCTTGTAAATTACCGAACCTAAAGGCACTCCAAGAATTTCTGCTATAGAGGGCAAACTCTCAGATGGGAAAAGTTCCCTGAGCTGCCGGATCTGTTCCTCCGTCCAGGGTCGTCTTTGACCTGATTTTAGCCCCATGTCATAGGCTTTCTGTCTGACAGCCGTTAAAGGCCGTCCTGTCAATTCTACTACTTTTCGAACGTTTCCATTCGGAAAATGCTGCTTAAGCAGCTTTACTTCATCATCCGACCAACCTACCCAAGAATTCCTCTTTTCTTTTGACATTTCAATTCCTTTTTACTTATGACATTTCCATTATTATGTCCCTTATCTACGATATTAATACTACTTCTATATTGTCATCGAAACAGGTAGAGTTTTCAACCTAAAAATTCAAATTTTCACGATTTTCTTAAATTTTACCCCCATTTTCACTCAAACTGACCGATCCGGTCAGTTTGATAATGTCTAATGTCTCCCGACGTAAACCCGGGATGTACCATATTTATTATTGTGGATTTCCTGGCGTTGGGGGCGGGGGCATATTCGGGCCTGAGGGTGTTGGGTGGCGGCGGCCTTGGCCTTCCGGGCGGGAACCTCTGGGACTTCCCGGACCTCTACCGTCTCTTGGACCGCGGCCGCCTCCTGGTCCGCGACCGTCTCTTGGCCTATGCGGGCCTCCTCCGTAGCCGCTTCCTTTGGGCCTGTGCGGGCCGGGGCCTCTTCGCATTCGGAAACCTCTTTCAATGTGCTTTTGCCACTCCTGCCACTTCTCTTTCTGGTCTTCTGTCAGGAGGGCGGATATACCCTCTTTCATCTCGCTGACTAACGCTTCGACCTGCGGCCTGGCCTTTTCCTTTATAATGCGGTGTTTATCCATAAACGTTTTTATGATCGGCTCGATCTTTTCGGACTGATCGTCGGATAGATCAAGTCGCTTCTTGAGCCTGAGGATCATCCTTCCGCCTGGGCGATAATCGCCGGGTTTGCGGGAGTTTTTCTGGATAAACAGGGTGGTAGTGGCAGAACCTATAACTATGCCGGCTGTGAGTATTACCAGGCTTAGCAAAACCATACGGAGATTTTTTGGTCTGCGGATAGCGAGCGGTTTAGGATTTTCAGTTGTATCTGATTTATCTGTCATCAAAGTACCCACGCAATAGTTTCTGACATCTCGGAAAGCGGATTCGACCATGCGAAATACGCGTAGATGGCAAATGTTCCGATAGCAATAGCGGCAGCTGTCGAGAGCGACGCTATCCAGACGAAAGGTTTGTCGTATGGGCCAACGGCGGAAACGGGCTGAGCGGATATTCTCGACATAACGATGTCGACTACATCTAAGTCAGGCATCGTTTCCAGGCGGGCCCTGTTTGCCAGTTTTCTTAATAAGTTTTCCATGTTATTTTTCACCCTGTGGAACTAATTCTTTATACAGTTTCTTAAATTTATTTTTCGCACGCCATGTTTGTATTTTTACCATCCCAACGGTCCAGCCGGTTAATTCGGCGGTTTCGATTATACTGTTTTGCTGAAGATATCTGAGCGTCAAAACAAGCCTGTCCCGCGGGGGCAGTTTTTCGAGCATGCCGTGGAGCATCTCAGCAGCTTTGTCGGGGGCACTGGATTCTGTCGCCGTCATCGAGGCCTGATCGAAATCTTCAATACTTATCGTGTTAATCCTGTTGATTCGTGCTTTCTTCTTCCAATAGCTAAAGCCAACCCGCGTCGCTATGCGGTGCAGCCAGTGCGTAAAAGGTGCCTTCCGCTTGAATGTGGGGAGGGATATATACACCTGGACAAATACGTCCTGGACGAGTTCTTCGTGGACGATTCTGTCACGCGAAAATCTCCACATCATCGCGGATATCTGCCTCTGATGACGCTCTACGAGCCTCTTATAGGCTTCATTGTCGCCTTCGAGGCTGTTTTTAACATCCTGAATATCCAGCAGGGCGGTGCTGTCGACGGCGTCGCGATCGTCGCTGGTAGTGGCGGCAAACCAATCCTGGAAAAGATCAGCTAGTATTTTTTCCGCAGAGAGTACCACCCTGGCGAAATCTGCCTGACCATAAAGCTGAAATCCTGAATTGTTTAATGCCGCAGCTATCAATTTTAATCCTCTGATAAATTATCTGTTAACGTGGGCGTCCTCGACTTGGGCGTCTGTCTCGATCCTGGTCCGGTCGGGTACGTCCTGTACCTGGGCGACCTGGGCGTCTGCCTGGGCCTTCACTATCTTTATCCGGGGCTCTGCCTCCTCGAAAGCCCGGGCCTCTGCTGCCGCGTCCTTCCATCTGCTTACGCATCATTTCTCTTCTCTCAGCCATTTGCTTGTTGAATTTTTCGATCATCTTCAGTTGATCTTCGTTAAGAATTTCTTTGAGGCTGTTTTTGCCGGCGACTTTCAGCAGGGCGGTATCACCGATATTTTTTCCCATCTCCTTAGCAATCTTGACGATGGTTTCTTTGTCAGCTTTATCGACGGCATCTTCAAGCTTATTTTTGAGGGTAACATGCTGGGTGGAAAGCTGTAGTTTTTTCTTCGTATGTTTCTTTTCGATAGCTTCGAATTTTTTGCTCTGCTCTTCGGTGAGTTGGAGTCTGCGCAATATCATGTTGGGGATAAGACCTTGCATGCCTCCACCCATCATACCACCGCCATATCCTCCGCCCATCATACCCATGCCCCGCATACCACCACCCATCATACCGCCGCCCATCATGCCTCCTGGACCGCCCATGCCTCTACCGGGGATTCCTTCGGGACTGCCCATTCCTCTGCCTCCGGCTCCTCCGCCATATCCGCCTCTGGCGCCTCGGCCTGGTTGAGCATCTCTCGGGCCTCGCTGATCTCTGGCCCGGCCGTCCCGCGGGGGACGTCTTCGATCATTCTGTTCGTCTGCGGCTATTGCTATCGATGCGATTAAAAGAGAAACGAGGCATATTATTGCTATTGTTTTTTGGAATTTTGTTGTCATTATGATGCTCCTTTCAAGAGTAAATATTACATTTGCTGTTAAGTTAGTGTCAATTTGATAAAAAAAGTTACTCATTTTGTGAAAAATTGGCGTTTTTCAGGGATTTTAGCAATTTTTCACGACATTTGCAGACTGAAGATCGCTTTAACTGTATTTTTGCTTTAAAATTGACGATAAAACCGTTATTATAGCCGAGGTGACTGGCTGGTCAACCGGATAAATTTGCTGATATATCGACAATTATGTGATTTTAAATAAGGAAATTAAATATGAAGGGTATTATTCTTGCCGGCGGAAGCGGGACGCGGCTTTATCCTGTTACCAAGGCCGTTAGTAAACAGCTTTTGCCGGTTTACGATAAGCCTATGATCTATTATCCTCTGACAACGCTTATGCTTGCCGGGATCAGTGAGATACTTCTGATCTCGACGCCGGAGGACCTTCCGCTTTATCGCAGGCTTCTTGGCGATGGGAGTCAATGGGGTATAAGTCTTGAATATGCCGAGCAGCCGCGGCCGGAAGGGTTGGCCCAGGCTTTCATTATCGGTGCTGATTTTATCGCCGGCGAGGGTGCGTGTTTGATACTCGGCGATAATATTTTCTATGGTCAAGGTTTGCCGGAACTGCTGCAGTCGGTGTCCGGCCATGTCGAAGGGGCGACAATATTCGGGTACTGGGTAAGCGACCCGGAGAGATACGGTGTTATCGAGTTTGACGAGGGCAAGAAGGTTCTGTCTATCGAAGAAAAACCGGACGATCCCAAATCGAATTATGCGGCAGTCGGTCTGTACTTCTATGATTCGCAGATTACCGAAATCGCCGCCGCGGTAAAACCCTCCGCTCGCGGCGAACTTGAAATTACCGAAGTGAACAATATGTATCTTCGCAAGGGACAACTCAATGCGGAGGTTATCGGCAGGGGGACAGCGTGGCTGGATACGGGTACTTCCGCGTCTATGCTTGATGCGGCTAATTTTGTGCATACTGTCGAAAAACGGCAGGGACTTATGATTGCGTGCCCGGAGGAGATCGCATTCAGGATGGGACGGATCGATGCAGAACAAGTGCTTGCCCTTGCCGAACCGCTTAAGAAAAACGGATATGGGAAATATCTTCTGAGAATTATACATGAGGGAGATAGTTGATGAATATTGTTAAGACTGAAATTGACGGCGTTGTAATTTTGGAGCCGAGAGTTTTTGAAGACGGGCGCGGGTACTTTCTGGAAACGTGGAGCATTCAACGTTATAAAGACGCGGGCATTGTACTTGCTTTTGTTCAGGATAATGTTTCTTTTTCGAGTAAGGGAACCCTTCGCGGTCTGCACTTTCAAAATCCGCATTGCCAGGGTAAGCTGGTTCAGGCACTTGCAGGGACGGTTCTTGATATTGCCGTCGATATCAGGGTTGGCAGTGAGACGTTCGGTAAAAGCGTTTCGGTCGAGCTTTCCGAGGACAATCACAGGCAGTTGTATCTTCCGCCGGGATTTGCTCACGGCTTTTGTGTGTTGAGCGAGACTGCTTTGTTTTCGTATAAATGCACCGATCTTTACGATCAGCCCTCGGAAGGGGGAGTTATGTGGAATGACCCGGATCTGGGCATTGACTGGCAAGTGGATGAGCCGCTGCTTTCGCCTAAGGACCTGGTGTTTACGCAACTAAAGGACATTGACGAAGATAAGCTGCCGAAATTTGGAGAAGTTTAATGACAGATAATAAGAAGATTGTCGTCCTTGGCGCCGGCGGAATGCTTGGTACGGACCTTAGAAAAACGCTTGAGCAACGGGGGTATCAGGCTGTTGGGCTGGATCTGCCTGAATTTGATATCTGTGACGCCGGACAACTTAAGGTAGCTGTTGACACTGCGGATATTTTGATAAACTGCGCGGCATATACCAATGTCGAAAAAGCGGAGACCGATGAGCGGATCGCATATAAGGTAAACGCCGACGCCGTTGGTATGCTTGGGGAATTTGCCTGCGAAAAAAATATTCCAGTGATTCATATCAGTACTGATTTTGTTTTTGACGGGGAGGGCGACAGGCCATATACCGAAGAGGATTCGACCAACGCAATCAGCGTCTATGGGGCGAGCAAACTTGCCGGGGAACAGAAGCTTATCGAAAGCGGCGCGAGGGCCTGTATTATTCGCGTTCAGTGGACGTACGGCCATGCGGGTACGAATTTCATCAAGAAACTTTTTGAATTTGCGCAGACTCGCGATACTTTAAAGGTTGTAGACGACCAGGTCGGGGCGCCGACTGCAACGGTGGAAGTGTCCGCGGCGATATGCCGTATCATCGCTATCGACGCGGAATTTCCGGTTGGGATTTTTCATTTTGCGGCTGGCGGATACGTCAGCAGATACGAGATGGCGAAATTCGCATTCGAGAAAAAGGGAATGACAACAGTTATCAACCCATGCAAATCCGACGAGTTTCCAACTGCGGCGGCGCGTCCGCTTAACAGCCGATTCGACTGCACAAAAATAGAACGTCTTCTGGGCGAAAAAATAAAAGCATGGCCCGAGCCACTCGAAGAATTCCTCGACCAACTTTAACAAATGTCTAATGTCTAATGTATAATGATGAATGTTTGATGCTTATAATCCGTCTAATCTGCGTAACCTGTTATTTTTGGCGGTTTGATTCATTTCGTTCGTTTTTTATTCATCCTATGTGAGGCATTTGTCGGAACCGTTATTGGCGGGTTGGAATATAAATAAGACGTGGGAATAATTTCCTGTCAGGCTGTTTTATGTTTTTGCTAGAGGGGTGGTAAAATGAATAGTGTTTGGAAAATTTTATTTTTGCTTGGCGTCTTTATTGGCGGAGGGCTTTTTGTCAGTCCGGTTATGGCCCGGCGATATGACACTTCGCTGATCGCTTACGATAAATGGATAGCAGAGGATTATCGCTATCAAATTCCTGATATTGAACCTGATGACGTTAAATCAGGCGGTATTGCTGACCCGGAACTATACGACGGGGTTTTAAATGTCACGGATTTTTCCGACGATGGTAATTTTGATCCGCTCGGTGCGATATTTGGAGTATTTAGGTGGATAGGCGAGTCTGTCGCGTCGATCTTTGGGGCCGAAATAAGCGATCCATACGAAGCAGAACCATAGCGTTTAGTCTGTAAGCTTGATGCAGGCTATCTCTGTGTGGCTTCGTATGTATAGCCTGTCGCCGACGATTGCCGGGTGTGACCATATTTCGGCTTTGTCGAAGAGTTTGACTCTGGAGATCGTCTTTAAGGACTCGGCGGTTGCTTCGATGAGTGCCAGGTCGCCTTCGATGCCGGTTACCAGTACGCGTTTGTCGTCTGCGATGAAGGTTGCGAAGTCGTAAAACGCATCGTCGTCATCCGTCCATGCGGTCCGTAGATTGTCTTTGATGTCAAGGCAAATGAGCCCCGACGAAGTTCCTATCACCAAACCGTTTACTACCACCGGTGTTGCGCAGTCATGGGCGAGGTCCTCGTTTTTGGCGAGCGGCTTTTCGATGATCTTTCCGTTGTCGTCAAAATCGTATATTCGTGTGCCGTTGTTTTCGGTCGAAGCAAGCAGTTTGCCGCCCAGGTCGATAAGCGTTGAAACATTAAAGTCGCTTTCGTGCGTGGGGATGAGCTGCCAGAGGCGCTTTCCGGTTTCGATGTCCCAGCCGCCTATCGAAATTGAATCGAGGCCTGCGATCTGCTTTACGCCTCCCAATGTCGCTACGATGAAAGACGAATACGCAGCTTCGAGGCCGGGGGTTTTCCAGATTGTGTCGCCGGTTTTCGGGTCGAGGGCAGCTAACGAGCAATCCTTGCCGCCGGGGTTTACGATGACCTTGCCGTCAACGATCAGAGGGGCCGCCGAAACACCCCATGGCGGAAGTTTACCGCCAAGATCGGTGACGTAATTTTTCTTCCACTTGATCTCTCTGGTTGCCAGTTCTACGCAGTGGAGATCGCCAAAGGCGCCGAGAAGATAAACCATGCCGTCGTATATCACGGGGTTTGCGCGGGGGGAATTGCTGTATTCCATGTCACCGGCGGCGGGATATTCAATCCTCCAAATCTCATCTCCTGTGTCGGCGTTTAGACACAGAAATATGTCTTCGGTTTTTGCTTTATTTTTGTCGGCGACTATTACATATTTGTCTGTCGCGGCGATGCCTGCAAGGCCAAAACCGGTAAGGGGTATTCTCCATAGAAACCGCGGTTTTTCAGAAAGTTTTTCGGGCAGCTTTTTGATCTTGCCGTCGCGGGCCGGTCCCCGCCAGTCTGTCCAGAATTGATCGGTTTTCTTATTATCCAGCGGTTTTTGCTGAATCGGTATTTTTTTTTTAAAGGGTACGAAACCCGATTTGGATTCCATTTTCTCAAGAAGCTCTTTGTTTTCCTTAACGGCAAGCAGGGCGTCTCTAACTGCCTGGCGGGTGAGTTTGTCGAGTGATTTAGAAACGAAGGCGGTTACGAAAGGGACCGGGTGCGTCTTGCCTATTACCCGCAATGAACCCTTGTCTATTGTCGTGCATCCTTCCAGCAGGGGCATTGCATAGCTGGAGACGATGGCGGCATCGTAATCCTTTTCGGCGACGGCTAGCGCGGCACCGCTGCATGAAGGAGAAGTCCGGATTTTTTGGGGCAGTGAAATTTTGTTTTCCTTTAGCGTTTCTATCGCGGCGGCGTGTTTTTCGTCTTCCCATTTTGGCCCAAAGCAGATGGTGCGTCCATTGAGGTCTGATACGCTTTTAGCCGTATCACCGGCTGCGACGACGAACATGCCGTATAATTCGATTGATCCGTCCTTGCCGGTCAATGACGCGAGAGGAGACATTTCAAGAGAGGCTCGTGACGAATCAAAAACGACAGTTGAATACTTGCCGATTATCAGGTCCGGCATGATTGTTTTTTGCTTGATGGTTTCTATGAGATTTTCGCCGTATGCGATGTTGACCTGTCTGTCGATTTTGTCGGAAAGAAAGGCGGCGAGTGCGTCGTAGTTTCGCTGTGCGTACCCTCCAACGCAGGCACAGGCCAGCGGTGCGGCAAGCGGGTCCATTACGATTATGTTAAGTGCAGGTGCAGCGGGCGAAGGATCGTCGGGTGTTTTTTCGCATCCGGCGGTAATCAACAGTAAGAATGTGAGACAAACAACATATCGCGTTAAAAAACTATGGTTCATAAAAAGGCCTTATATAAATTCAGAAAACCGCGCGGGAGCGGCCAACTCTATCTCGATAAATTAGGATTTCGCTTCGCTCAGCGGGCGGACATGTTGGTTAAGCATCTATGTCTTTTTTGGGCACCGGCAAGTGGTGCCCCTATCCCGATAAATCGGGACTTCGCTTTGCTCAGCATCCCTGCGCTTGCGCTTAGGGTTTTTGTTTATCTTTTTCGATTTTTGCCATTACTCTTATTAGGTTTGCCGTGAAGTCGAGGACGTATATTCGTGACTGATCCTTGCTTATGGCTAGCGGGATATTGCTGCAGGATGCTGCCTTTCTACTGGCCCGGGTAAATCGTTCTACGCCTATATGTCCTACCAGGCCGAGATACTTTCCGTCCGGTGTGTAGCGTTTTATTCTTCCGAGTCCGGATTCGGCGGTAAAGAGTACACCATCTTTTCCAAAGCAGAGGTTCATCGGGTTGCAGCAGCTTCCAAATCCTTTTGTGCCCATGCGGTCGCGTTTTCCCCACTTGGCGAGAATTTTTCCGTCCCTGTCCATCTTCAAAACCCTGTGGCGGGCATTTTCGGCGACAAAGAGAAAACCTTTGCGGGCAACAATATCAAGTCTCTGGCAACAGCCGCGAAGTTTTTCGGCGATCATCTTTGGGCTTTTGAGATCTCGCGAAAAGCGTACTATCGTAGAAAGTGACCTCAGCGACCAGCCGGTACCGAAACAGACAAACACATCCTTCTTTGTGAAAGCGATCCCGGAAGCCTTACTTTTTTCAAAAGGCATCCCTTTGACGTCAGCGGTTTTGACAACTTTGCCCTTGGCGTCAACCTTGCATACGACGCCGATGCCTGCGATATAGGTGCTGCCGTCCTGGCATGAAACTATCGAATATGGGGCAAAATCCAGCTTCCATGTATCAAGCAGCTTTCCATCTGAGCCAATAACCTTAATAAGTTTAGCTTTTGAGTCGCAGGCAAGCAGATTGCCTTTACTGTCCATGCAAAAAGTGCTCAAAGCCTTAAATTCGGTCTCTTTTGTAGTGCCTATCGGCTTAATTTCCTTATGCGAAGCGGAATCATTAGACTGCATCTCCGCTTCGTCAAATGGGATTATATGGCCTTTTTGTCCCTTATTTGCGGAAAAAGCAACAGAAGTTAGTATCGTCAATAAGGCAATAATTTGAAGTGTTTTCATTTGTAACTCCTTTGGATAAATGAACAGGGTCAAACATATATAACGTAAATCGGGTGAAATGTCAAGCAAATCGTTCTATTTTGAGAAGTTTTAAATCAAAGTTTGCTTTGAAGCAATTTTTTTAATATCTTTTCCACCCTTCGGATAAGCCATACACTTTTGCAGTGTAAGTAAAATACTGCGAATTATAGTCAATAACTTATAGGACCTGTTTATAAATATAGACGATAATGGCACTAATGATTAGTTTTAATGAACAAAATTAACCACTAATTCAGAGAGGTAAGGTTAAAAATGGAGACAAACGGAAAGATTAGGATAATTCTGGCAGACGACCATGAAATAATGTGTGAGGGTCTGAAATATCTCGTAGACCGTCAGGAAGATATGGAGGTTATCGGCGTTGCAGCGACCGGCGACGAGGTCGTTGTGATGGCCGAAAGACTTAAGCCTGATGTGGTCGCAATGGATATAAGTATGCCCGTAATGGACGGTATAGAGGCGTCTACAAGACTGAGGGGGATTGGCTCGGAGACCAAAATACTCGTTCTATCGGCGGTTTTAACGCGTCATACGATCGATCAGGCTATCGCATCCGGTGTGACAGGACTGATGATGAAAGAGTCTGCGTTTCAGGAATTCGCCGAGGGAGTCAGGGCAGTCAATAAAGGGGAAAGATATTTTTGTTCACGTATAATGCAAGTCGTCGCAAGCAGCTATGTAGGCAGATTGCGTGAAGGGACGGGCGAATCGCCGATATTTACGGAACGCGAATGTGAGGTGATCCGTCAATTCGCCAATGGCAAATCTACCAAGGAAATCGCTCTTAGAATTAGTATGAGCGGTAAGACGATAGATGCCTGCCGGCGTAAGATCATGGATAAGCTCCATATCAACAGCACGGCGGAACTTGTAAAATATGCTCTTCGCTCCGGGCTTACGACTCTGTAAAATATATTAACGGGCAAGATGCCGGCATGTTTGTTTGCAAAGCCAATAGCGTTTAGCTAATTGAATTAGCAAATTACGAGCATGCGTTTTACGGCTGACGCCGATATCAGGAATATCAAATGTAAAGCAATTAAAAATATGCGGCGGCCAGGTCGATTCCGGGGGGGACGGCCTTGGCCGCGAAATTTAATGCGGGCGTAACCGTTCACAGTTTTTGTTTGACAGGATATAAGATAGATTATAAAGAATCATGTCAAATATAATTAAATCGAAAGGGATTTCGGTGATTGAAGAAGATAGCATGGACGGCAGAAACGAAAATATAAACGATAATAGTAATCATCGGCTAACAGCTTTTGCATTCCACGGAACCGAAAACGGGATCGATATAAAGATCATTGGATGCATGGAAGTCAGGGGCGCCCCAAGTCAGCCTGTATACAGCAAAGGTATAGTGCTGATCAACGAAAAAGCCTTTTCGGTTTTTGACCTGCAGGCTCTGAGCGGTTTAAAACCTAAGACAATAACGCCGGAATCCTGCATCGTTTTGCTCGATCCGAATGATACTTTTACGGATTTCAGCAGGGCGATCATAGTTGACGATGTTAGCGAGATGCTCAGGATCGCCGAAAGGGACATGGACGGTTTGCCAGTTGATACGCTTTTCGGCAGGCGATGGCAGTGTCTGCCGGAAAATCCGTCTCCAGATTTTCCAAATACCACAAAGGAATCGCTACAGTTCAATAAGATAGGGGATAGTAATTATTCTGCCAGGAAATGCGCTATTGGGAGGAATTAATTATTAGCGGCCAGGGAAGCTATCCCGGCCGCTAATAAATTTCACTTCAACTTACATATATTAGCTTCAGTTAAAAAGAGTCTATACCACAATGAATATTACCTTTGCTGTTGCCACGGGCAAGGTTTCGTTGGCTGTAGATTCCCGCCTTCGCGGGAATGACAATATTGTATGACTGGCTCGGATTAACTGAAATCGATATTAGAACGTAAGCAAAGGGTGTTGACAATTCCTATTTAATCTGGTATTATCTATTCTTTACGCTGCTGCGTCTGTAGCTCAATTGGATAGAGTCCGGGTCTTCGAAACCCGTTGTTGCAGGTTCGAGTCCTGCCAGGCGCGTTTGATAGTCCCTTAGGTTTCAGACCTGTATGATGAAAAGGTAGGCTGTGTATGAAAGGAAAGAGCATTTGGTTTTGGTTTAGACGTAAACGCTTTTGCGGCAGGTTGATATTTTCGCTTATTGGTCTTGCCTCACTGGTCTGGTTTCTTGTTCGCGTTATACCAAAGCCGAGCAGAGCTTCATATCCCTGTCAGCGTGCGGCGTTTCCTATAGCTTCTTCTTTTGTCATATGGCTAGTGGGAATAATCTGTTCTATCTCTGCGATGCGAAAAGCAAGAACCCTTATCACCCGGTCACGTTATTTGATTGCGGTCGCGTTTTTTGCAGTTAGTATTGGGTGTATCTGGTTTTCACTGACGGCAAGCGGTGAAAAAATAGTTTTAGCAAATAATTCTTTACCTAACGCTCCCCTTGGAACAGCCCGTGGTATTCATCCAGGCCGGGTTGTATGGGTCCATGATCCAAATGCTACCAACTGGGATGGGTTCGAATCAGAAGAGCACTGGTGGCAAGACGGCCATACAGACCCCAATGTTGTCGAGCAGATGATATCGCAGGCAGTTCGCTCAATCGCCGGAAAAGGCACTGAAGAGGATGCGTGGGATGCCATTTTCAGATATTTCAACAATTCTTGCGGCAAAGGCGATGTTGGGTATCAAAGCGGTGAAAAAGTGGCTATCAAGATTAACCTTACAACCTGCGCTGCTCGAAATCATACTGTTGACCCTGTAACTTATAATAAAAAGTCCAGCATTATGAACAAAATTGATAACTCACCTCAGATGATCCTGTCTTTGCTTAGACAGCTTATTGATAGAGCCGGTGTCGATCCTAATGAAATTACAGTCGGTGATCCGACCGGTATGGTTCCAAACTATTACTGGAATATGTTGCAGCCAAAATTTCCGGATGTGAAATATTTGGGCAATTTCGGTGGTTCGGGCAGGACCAGATCAGAGTTTTCCAATGTCCCGATTTATTGGAGTACGGATGATGCTGATGAGAAATTACAGGATTATCTTCCGGTCAGTTTTGCCGATGCCGATTACATCATCAACTTTGCCATCCTGAAAGGCCATGGAGCTGGTGTAACATTGTGTGCAAAAAATCATTACGGTTCGCTTCTTCGCTGCCCGGACGGTTACCTCAGAGATTCCGGGTATCTGGATTATTACGACATGCACCAGTGTTTATCCAATGAGCCAGGCAGCTATCGGGCCCTGGTTGATTTAATGGGGCATGAGGAGTTGGGAGGTAAGACGCTTTTATATTTGATTGACGGTCTTTTCGGGGGTTATAAGTGGGATGCACATCCGTATAAATGGCTTATGCCCCCGTTTGGAGATGGTGTTACGGGTGATTGGCCAAATAGCCTTTTTGCTTCTTTAGATCCTGTTGCCATCGATTCTGTTGCTTATGATTTTCTTTTGCAGGAATGGCCGCATATCGTTGCGGCATCTTCTCTTGAAGGAGGCGCCGAGGATTATCTGCATGAAGCTGCAATGGCCGACTTTCCGGATTCGCGTACGTTTTACGATCCCGATAATGATGGAAACAGTTTGCAGAGTCTGGGCGTTCATGAGCACTGGAATAACTACATTGATAAGCAGTACTCGAGAAATCTTGGCACAGGTAACGGCATTGAATTGATCAAGATATCTTCGCCGTTCAAAACGGACTTCAATCTTGACAACAAAGTCAATCTTTCCGATTTTGCTTTGTTTGCGGTATCATGGAAAAGCTCGCCCGGCGACAGTGCGTACAATCCTTTGTTTGATGTTGCTGATCCGAATGATATCATCGATGAATATGATCTGGCTGTTTTAGCAGAAGACTGGCTTAAATAGCAATCGCAGCGGCATTTTTATTACTGCAAACAATTGTCTTTATCAAGAGCCTTTTCTTGTCTTCGTCTTTTGAAAAAATCCGATAGCTGCCGGCTGCATTTTTCCTGAAGCACCCCGGAAGTTACGCTTACCATGTGGTTTAGCCGCTCATCTTCGACTATGTTGTAAATGCTTCCGCACGAACCGGCCTTCGGGTCGTGGCAGCCGTAAACGAGCCTTTCGATGCGTGCAAGTACCAGGGCGCCTGCGCACATTGGGCAAGGTTCCAGCGTGACATATATCGTGCAGTCGGCGAGCCGCCACGAACCAAGGTAGTCGGCGGCCTGGGTTAGAGCGATGATCTCGGCGTGGGCGGTAGGGTCGGTGAGCTGTTCACGCTGGTTGTATGCCTTTGCGATTACCTGGCCTTGATGTACTATGACACAGCCGATAGGCACATCGCCATTCTCTTCGGCGATGTATGCCTGATCGATGGCACGTGCCATGAACTGCTCGTCTGAGTCGAAAGAAAAATCCATATTACCTGATTGCCAATCTGCTTGATTCGGGGACTTTCATCGTGCGTTTTTTTCCTTTTAGCTCGTATGTGATCTCCAGAACCTTAGGCGTCCCACCGATCGGGTCGCCGAAATGCCGGTTAAAGCCTGAGATGTACATTTGGCCTGAAGCGATTATTTTACGCAACTTGTCGGTGACTACTATACGCTTATTCTTTGCGCCATAGGTTGCTTTGATAATCTTTGCATTTTTGGGCATTTTGACATTCATTGGTTTTCTGGGCTTTTTGGTTTTCTTTGGAGTTTGGACATATGGCTTATCTGAATAGATGGCCTTGCCGACGATTGCATTCGAATCGCCGTCCTGTCTGATATTAAACCTGTTGATCTCCGGTGCCGTGCGAACTCTCGCCTCAACCGCACCGATGTCATCTGTCTCAAAGACCGGGTCATACATTTCACGAATCTCTTCTTCTCCGAGGTACGGTCCGTTACAGTCAACCCATGCGATCAGACGCCGCAGCGATGCGGGATCAACCTTAACTTTGTGGTGCTTACCGCTCATAGCGTTTTTGACGATCTTGCTGCGGTGCGAGAATGCTGCCTTAGGCGGAAGGGTCTTAAGGTTCTCTATTGCAGTTACGCCCATTTGGTTATAGCCTTCCACGATAAGACAGCCCGATAGCGAAACAGCGACACCATCTGCATTTTTTGGTATACTGCGACCCCAGCCGATCTGCCCGCCGATAAGCTCGACGTAAGGCTCCTTAAACGGAGTCTTTTCACCGGGTCTGTGATTTCCTTTATCCCATCGCCATGGAACATTCGAATCACGTAGTGTAAGATTAAGTTTCGGCTTTTTCTTTTCGCCGTTGTGGCATTTTATGCAGTATTGATCAAATACCGGCTGAGCAAAACGGAGGAATCCGACAGACTCACGTCCCCACGGCGGAGGCGTAGGCGTAACCGGTCCTTTTTTCATTGCGATACCGATACGCGGTTGCTTAGGTATTGAGCCAGCTGTGGGGTTACGGAGTTCGTGGCATCCAACGCAGCCGCGAGTCTCGCCGGGCATAACACCGGTAAAGCTTCGCATATTCTGAATGACACGGTAGTCCTTGTCGATGAGCTGGAAGTAATATCCAACGCCGGGTTTGAGCTTAAAGCAAACCGAACCGTCTTTTTCAACCGGAACCGTACCGTAGACACGCTTAACCGATTCGGCTTGTGGCAGGCCTACAGCCGGCCCATCATGCTGAACCGTCTTCCACCACGTGCTGTAAGTCTTGGGGTCCATCTCAATGATCCGCAAATATTTAACCTCATCCTTGTTGATCTCCGGAGCACCCTCAAAAACATTATTCGTATAAAGCACACCATCTTTAAGAGGCTTTTGATCCTTGCCGATACTCGGCCATGCGACCATATCAGGATAAGCCTGCGGAACTTCACGTTTTCGTACAGGAACTGCATGATAGGCATTATGCTTGCCCTTCCAGATCAACTCTTTATTACCATAAACGTCCATTAGATACAGATTGAAGAGTACTGATTTGCTGTTGGGATACGATGCAGCCCCAGGTATAGCCGATGCCAGGAAAACTTCCTCGCTAAGCGGGTACGGCGTTTTATATGCGCCATACTTACCGGAGGCGTGATATTTAACATCGAGATCAGGGTCGCCAGGTCCGTCACCAACTTCCGGCCATCCCATTTCCTGCGTAACTTTTAAAAGCCCGTCAGGATAATTTAGCCCTTTGTCAGGGTCGACAATACCGATGCATCCCTGGAACCACCGGTGATGACCGACGCCTGTAAACATAACTTTACGAGAACCGGGGATTGACCTGGCCTCTGTAATAACATCAGGCCAAACGCTCTGGTTTCCCCAGAAGTGGGTTACATTTGTGCCGTCAGCATTCATTGACCAAAGCGATTGCACCCGCCAGAGAGCTTTGTCGGTGTATTCCCAGCGAGTGTAGATGATACGTCCGTCGTTCAGTACACTTGGCAGATAGTCAGGTTCGGAGTTACGTGAGACAATATAGATATTTTTACCGTCCGCATCGCAGCGGGCCAGCACGAACGAATGCGTATAAGGCATGCAGCGAACATAAGTATGTCCGCGAGTCGTACAAAAGATGATCTTTCCGTCAGGAGTATAGATAGGGTCGAGATCGTCATAATCGCCGAAAGTCAGCTGCTTGTTACCGCTGCCGTCGATATTGCATTCATAAATATGAAACGATTTTTCGCCTTCAGGCCGCATCGAATACAGAACTTTTTTCGCATCCCACGAAACATCAGGCCGCCAGAATGAAGCTTCCTTTTCGCCGGAAGGAGCAAGCGTACGAACTTTAGCATCCGGATTAAGCCCTTCAAGAACAGCAAGCCGACCACCCATAAGAGCCATAAAACCATTACGGTGACGAGCTTCATGGCCAGGTTCACGACCTGCACCGGGATAAGGATTATCAATCAGAAGTATCTCATTAAAATCGATGAGAGGATCCTTGAACATGATAGAGCGCTTAGTAGAACGAATCGAAAAATATATAGCCTCTATTGCACCGGGGGATTCTTTCGCGACAGATAGCTGTTTCTCAAGGTTGGCAAGATTACTCAGTTGAACTTTAAGATTTGCTCCATTTCCAATCCTTTTGGCAATCTGACGTGCCCACCCGATCTCTTTTCGTGCAAGCTCAAAAGTCGGTTTGCCATCAGCCTGAAAGAGCCAGTCTTGTATGACAGCCGGAGAATCTAATATAAGAGACCCAAGTAATTTAGTGCCGGATTCAGGAGGTAGGAGGGTAGCAGAAACTTTGCTCCCAACTGCAACATTAGCAACGGCAGCGATCATTGATAATAAGATTAAGCATGGAACTTTCATCTGGATACTCCTTAATAAATCGTTAGGTTATAGTTTTTCGTGCTGTTGGCTTCTAGCCAACAGCTTCTGCGGGCAGGATGCCCGCAGTACGGAATCAGGCAATATACCCTTTCGTTCTCCGCTTTTTTTCCATAATAACTAATTAAACGGTTCAAATCCATGATTTATTTCGGTATTGCAATAATGATGGTTTAATTTACGTTTTAAATAGTGTTGCGGTACAATATTGTACAATAATCACTGTAAATCTTAATTGTTTGGCGGGTTTTGGCCTACGCTGAATTTTCACGAAGGAGAGATCATGAAAAAAACAGCATTAAACAGAAGGAATTTCGTAAAAATGTTCGGTTTTTCCGCCGCTGCGCTGACTGTCGGGCAGGTTCCTGCTTTTGCGACAAAGGCGAGTGGGAAAAAGCCTAATATCCTTTTTTTGTATAGCGATGACCATGCTTTCCAGGCGATCAGTGCCTATGGAGGCCGTCTTGAAAAGGTCGCTCCGACAAAAAATATCGACCGTATCGCCCGGGAAGGAATGATATTCCATAAAAGCTATGTGACAAACTCCATCTGCGCACCTTGCCGGGCCGTCATTCTTACCGGCAAGCACAGCCATCTCAACGGTGTTTTGGATAACTCGACCAGTTTCGACGGTTCGCAGCAGACCTTCCCGAAGATACTCAAGAAGAACGGTTACCAGACCGCGATCGTTGGTAAATGGCATCTCAGGTCACGACCGACCGGCTTTGATTATGACGAAGTGCTGCCTGGCCAGGGAGCATACTACAACCCGACATTTATCAAACGCGGAGAAAGAGTAAAACATGTAGGCTACAACACAGACATTACAACCGACCTGGGACTAAAGTGGCTTAAAGACGAACGCGAGAAGGACAAACCGTTTATGCTAATGCTCCAGTACAAAGCACCGCATCGAAATTGGCAGCCGGGGCCGGACCATCTGACGCTTTTTGATGACGTTACGATCCCCGAACCGGAAAACCTCTTTGACGATTACTCCGGACGCGGAACAGCGGCCTGCAAACAGGATATGTCAATAGAAAAAACAATGGGCCTCAATGACAACAAGCTCGTACCGCCTCGCGGCTTTACTGACGATCAACTGAAAAAATGGAATGCTGCTTATGGGCCGAAAAATGAGAAATTCAATAAAGCCAACCTCCAGGGCAAGGATCTTGTTCGCTGGAAGTATCAGCGTTATATGAAAGACTACCTGCGGTGCATCCGTTCGGTTGACGACAACATCGGACGCGTGCTGAAATACCTCGACGACACCGGCCTTGCCGAAAACACGGTCGTAATGTACTCCGCCGACCAGGGATTCTATCTTGGCGAGCATGGCTGGTTCGACAAGCGATTCATGTATGAAGAATCTTTCCGCACCCCGCTGATCGCCCGCTGGCCCAAGCATATCAAGCCAGGTACATCAAACTACGATCTCGTGCAAAATCTCGATCTTGCACAAACATTCCTCGACATCGCCGGCGCTCCTCAGCCGGCCGATATGCAGGGTGTAAGCTTAAAGCCTATCATGGAAAATGGCAAAGCCCCGAAAGACTGGCGAAAGAGCCTGTACTACCATTATTACGAATTCCCAGCCGTTCATAGCGTACGCAGGCATGAAGGTGTTGCCACCAACCGTTACAAGCTAATACACTTCTACGATATCAAAGAGTGGGAATTTTACGATCTTGAAAAAGACCCAGCCGAGATGAAAAGCCAGTACGAAAACAAAAAGTACGCAGCGAAAATCAAAGAGTTGAAGGTCGAACTGGAAAGACTGAAAAAACAATACGAAGTAACACCGCCTCCAACGCTAAGGAAGCCGAGACCGAGAAGAAACAACAAAAAGAACACCAAAAAAAACAAAACTATATAATGATATTTTCGGCGGCACCTTCAGGACGCAGGTGTTAACATTAAAAGCATATAAATAACTTGTTGGGGTTACCGGCTAAGTCGCTATTCGGGCAGCTCGCGCTGCCGCGCTCCTGTTTGTCACTTAGAACTTATCGTAGAAGATGTCGTCGCTTGCGATTCCCTTGTCTTCGAGTACTCTCGTAACCGCTTCGATCATTAGCGGAGGGCCGCACAAAAATGCCTGTCTTTCAAGATCAGGTTCGAGCATCTTATCGACAGGGAGATGAACAAAACCGGTCTCACCGCTCCAGTCTGCGCCTTCTTCAGGCTCTGAAAGGGCATAAACAACGTGTAAGTTCGGGTGCTTCTTTGCGAGTTCTTTGAACTCTTTGAGGTAGAAGATGTCACCGGTTCCGCGACAGCCGAAGAACAGCCAGCACGAACGATCCGGCCACTTGTCGTAGATCGAAAAAATAATATTCTTCATAGGAGCAAGACCGCATCCGCCGCCGACACAAATGATCTCGGTCTCGGGGTCATCGTTAAGATAGAACTCACCGTAAGGACCGGTAAAGATGACCTCGTCACCGACATTAAGCTCGTGGAGAAACGTCGAGCCGATACCGCCGGGTACCAGGCGAACCATCATTTCGACACTGTCGTCTTCGTACGTAGGCGAGCTGATTGAATAAGCTCTGAAAACCGGTCCGTCAGGCGACGGTGCCTGGATCTGGATATACTGACCGGGCCGCTGCGAAATCTTTTCGTCACCGTCGATCTTGAGGCGGATAAGTTTGATGTCGTAGGTCATAGTTTCGGAGATCGAAACGGTAGAGGTAAACATTTTAACGCTAAGCAGATCCGACGGAATACGGACATAAATGTCCTCACGAACCTTAACCTGGCAGGCGAGTCTAACATTACTCTTTTGTTCTTTACGCGTCAGGTAGGGCGTCTCGGTCGGTAAAAGGGGGCCTCCGCCTTCGGTTACAACGATCTTGCAATGGCCGCAGGAACCCTTACCGCCGCATGCCGAGGGTATGAATATCTGGTTGGCAAAGAGGCTCTGAAGGAGCGTCTGTCCGCCGTCTACTTCAAGCGGTTTCTCACCAACATTGATATCAAGTTTGCAAATGCCATAGTTGATCAGAACCTTCTCTGCTATAATAAGCACCAGAGAAAGCAAAACAACCAGCCCGCCAAAAGCTAATATTGCCCACAAATATACCACTGAAAACTCCTAGTCTACTTTAGTTGTATGAACTATTGAATAGAAACCATTCCGCCAAATCCCATAAACGCCATCGCAAGAACGCCAGTTACGATCATCGCGATCGGAACGTTCTCAAACGGCTTTGGAATATTGCTATACCTCATTTTTTGTCTTAAACCGGCCATCAGAACAATCGCGAGCATCCAGCCAAGTCCGCCGCCGAATCCAAACCCGACAGACTGAGCAAATGTATAATTGCGAATGATCAGGAACATAGATGCACCGAGGATGGCACAGTTAACCGTAATAAGCGGCAAAAAGATACCCAAGGCGAAATAGAGCTTGGGGCTGAACCGCTCGACAAACATCTCGACAAACTGCACGAATGCGGCGATCACCGCGATAAAAACGATAAACTGAAGATGTGCCAACTCAAGCGGGACAAGAACATAATGATAAACCGCAAAGTTGATCATCGAAGTCGTAACCGTAACAAAAGTAACAGCAGTTCCAAGACCGATGGCAGTGCCTATCTGGTTGGAACATGCTACAAACGAACACATTCCCAGGAAGTTTGCAAGCAGGATATTATTTGTAAATATCGCCGCTATTAGAATAACAATTGCAGAGGTTTCATTCATTATTTGCTCTCCTCGGGGTCTGGCCCCTTAACAGCGTTAAATATCGCGATGAGTATTCCAAGTGCGATAAAAGCACCCGGTGCACTTGAAATCACCTGGTTGGGCGTGTACCACGACTCACTTAGTAATTTATAGCCCATCACTTCGCCGGTTCCAAACAACTCCCGGAAAAAGCCGATCGCCGCCAGTACGACACCGTACCCGACGCCGTTTGCGACGCCATCGATCATCGAAAGCAGCGGTGGATTCTGCAAAGCAAATGCTTCGGCTCTGCCCATGACGATGCAGTTTGTAATGATCAAGCCGACATACGGGCCAAGTTGTTTACTCATCGCCGGGAAAAAAGCTTTAAGGATCTGATCGAACAGAATAACGAAAGTCGCGATGATGGCGACCTCGGCGATCATCCTGATCCTGTGCGGCGTACGGTTCCGCAGCAGTGACACGAACAGGTTAGACCCAACACAAACGAACAGAAGTGCAACTCCCATAACCAGCGAGTTTGACAACTTGCTGGTGACGGCAAGAGCCGAACAGATACCCAGCACCTGAATAGCGATAGGATTGTTCGCCCATGCACCTTCTTTAAATGTTTCGATGCCTTTGCCGCCGCACATACCGCCGCAAGTCATAGATCCCTTAGAATCAGCCATTATATAAATCCCGTAAACTCATATTCACTAATTTTTTTGCTAATCGCTAATTGCTAATAAGCTACTTAACAATTTTCTCAATAACTACATTAAGCATGTCAGCGACTTTGTCACATGTCATTGTCGCTCTTGTAACTCCATCGATCTCGTTATCGGCGGGGTTGCTAATATTGGTTTTGATCGAAATACCAGCTTTACCGTCGGCATCAACGATCTTCTTACCCAGGAAACCGTTTCGGAACTTATCTTTTACGATCTCGCCGCCTATTCCAGGAGTTTCTTCCTGCTCGTAAAATGTAATACCCTTAATAGTTCTAAGGTCAGGCTCAAGTGCAAGGATGCCTTTAATCGGCCCCCAAAGGCCAGGTCCGCCAAAATCAAGAGCTACTGCTAATGTCTTGTCGTCTGCGTCATGGTATCGGTAAAGCGTAAGCTCTGGATATTCATCGTCTAGCGAAGTAAGGTTTTGCTTGAAAGTTTCAATAAGCTCCTTTTTCGCCAGGTCTGCCGAGTAGGTTTCTTTGAATATTGCGACGATCCCATCAGCAAATTTTTTACCTTCGAGTTCTTCAGCAAATGATACAGCCAGTTCGTCGGGAGTTCCTTTGCCGGAGATTTTCTCTTTAAAAATATCGACAACTTTGTCAGCCGATGATTTTTCTTCGATATTCTTTTTGAAGATATCCATAAGCTCTTCGGAACTTGCGTCTGGATTATAGTCCAGGCTTACTGCCGTGAAGATGTTGCGATTTTTTTCGGCAGCTTCGTTAATTTCCTGGAATGATTTTGTAAATACCGCGACGCCGGTTAGCAGCAGGGCACAAACAGTTCCCAAAATCGCGGCATAGCAAATTGTATATGTGTTACCCTTCATTTCTTAGCCTCCTGAACCGAATGCTGAAAACAATCTCATCGAGTATCGGGGCGACGATATTGCCAAGCAGTATGGCGAACATTACACCTTCCGGAAAAGCTGAGAAATTACGTATTAAAATTGCCAATGACCCAATAAGAATCCCGTATCCGTATTTACCGGCATTGGTGATAGGCCCGCTGACCGGGTCGGTCGCCATAAAGAAGGCACCGAACAGAAGTCCGCCGGCTAAGAGACTATTGAGAGCCGGCATATATTCGTCCGGGTTTGATTTGTTAAGAGCAAATGACATAACCGCCGCGGAACCCAGTATAGAGACAACGGTACGCCAGTTGGATACTCTGGTCATCAGCAGGAAAACACCGCCTGCGATGATCATAAGAGCAGAGCTTTCGCCAAGACTACCGGAAACATTACCAAAGAACATATCAACGGCACTAACATCGGCCCCGCCAAGCGGAGTGGCCGAGGTAACACCGTCAACAATTATATCCGAATACCACGCTTGTGAGGCATTCGCCGTTTCGGTTGCAACTTCTCCCAGCTTTTTTGCCGCTTCAACGGCTTGGGCAGCAGGAGGAGCGTTTACATATTTAAACATGTTGCCGAACAAACCCTTACCAGTCGCCACCCATGTCGTCATCGCGGTAGGATACGCAAGGGCCAGGAAAACTCTTCCAACAATCGCCGGGTTAAATACATTACGCCCCGTTCCGCCGAAAAGCTCCTTTCCGACGAACACGCCGAACATGACTCCGACCGCAACCATCCATAAAGGCAGGGTAGGGGGCAATACAAGCGGGAATATCAATCCGGTAACAAGAAAGCCTTCCTGTATCTCTTCCTTGCGAATGCATGCAAAGAGCACCTCAACAGCACCGCCTGCAGCATACGAGACGATTATCATAGGTAACAGACGCAACCCATAAAAATAGAACGCAGCAATTGTGCACGGCAAAAGCCCGATGATCACCATCGTCATATACCGCTTGACGTCGAGAGCGTCGCGTCCGTGCGGTGCCTGGATCGTTCTGGCAGCCGGAGAGAAAGCAAAATTCTCGATAGCCTCGTAAAGGGGCTTGAGCACTTTCAGCTTACCGCCTTCTTCAAAGTTCGGTTTAATTTTCTTTTCAAATATATTCAGCAAAAATTTCAATAGAGATTCTCCTCAGAGGATTCTTTTCGTCTTTCCTGTTCTTTTTGCACTGCTTCTTCCTGTTTGATTCGCTGAGCTTCGGCTTCGGCTTTTTCTTCTTCGATAAACACTTTGGCACCGATAAACTCTTCGCGAAGCTCGATCTTGGAAGGGCACACAAACGAACAAAGACCGCATTCAACACAAAGATCAACACGAGCGGCATCTGCTTCTTCGATCATATCACTGTAAAGATACTTATGTATAAGGTGAGGCATTATCCCGGCAGGACAAACTTCCTCACAGAAATTACATGAAACGCACGCACGAGGTTCACCGCGAAGTGTTGTCGTAAACTTTTCAGCGAACTTCCCTCGTAAAGTACTTAGGAACGCGTTAGAATAGCTGCTCCGGTCAAATCCCGGTCTGAGCCAACCGAGGAATTCACGCTCGGTATGTTCCGGGATGATCGTAATACCGGCGATTTCCACACCAAGACCAATTTCATCTTCGCCAAGCATTCTACCGGTAAAAAAACCACCGTTGATCAAACGCATCTGACCTTCACGAGCGTATTGCTCTCTAATCCTGGCGATCGGGTAACCGGCCATAACCTTAACATGCTCAGGAGTTTTCACCCCGGGCCCGCCGATAGATACAATGCGTACCAGGGAAGTCTTAGTGTGGGTAAGAGCTCTGTCAACAGCCAGAACACCTCCGGCCTTAACACCCCAGATAGGTCCATCGGCACGCTTTAATCCAAGATTACGTGCAAGAATATTAAAGTTAGTACGTGTGTACTCCAGCGGAACCTCGATCAGTTTGACCCAGGCATATCCGCGAATCTGATCTTTAACCTTGTCGTGGAACTTTGTCCTGGACTTAGGTATTACCAAATAGATCGGTTGATACTCAAGCATCGACTGAAGATACTCAAGGCCTCGAGTAAACTGAAGCAACCGGTTCTTGAACTGGACATCGCCCCTGGCCGTAAAAGGATCAAGACTAAGCGTAGAAACGATCACAGCTTGCGGTGTTCCCATCGGATCAGGAAGTTCGTTCGTATACGCATCGCGAAAGAACTGCCACGCCCCAAGAGCAAGAAGTTTATGCCGCATTTCACCGGAAGCACCCATTTGCCTGGCAATATGCGGGATACTATCCTTGTCGTAATCAGGTACGTCGTCGACCGTGGAAATATCTTCGAGAACGATATGCCCTTCAGTGGATGAAAGCCTGACAGTTCCGGCACGCGGAGAAAGGAGTGGAACATCATAATTACCGGGATCGACTGCAAGGACATCGCCGGTATCGACCTTTTGGCCTTCCTCGACGTAAATGCTGGTAAAATCAAAGCGTTTGCTTTCCAGTGGAAGATATAGAGCCTCTGGCTCCGGCAGGATCTTCACCTTTTTGCTGGGCCTGCCCTGCAGGGTTATGTTATAACCGCCTCTAAATTTCATTGAGTTGTGCTCCGGTTAATTATCGAAGTTAAGAATCACGAAATCATGCTATATAAAAACAGTCTCAAGAATAAGAGACCTGTGTCAAACCTATAATAAACGCTAAATTCTACAGATTTTTAAAAAAAATGCAAACTTAATATTTATAAAAAAAACTTTTTAACAAGTAGACCAGAATTGTCCTACAAGTCGGACTGAGCATAACTTCTTATATTCCAGATAGATACATCATTCTATAAGAGTTGGCGATTTGAAAAAAAAAACAAAAATCGCGAATTTCCAATCAGAATTACCCCAAAACCGTTAAGAATTCGCAAAATGCAACTATAATCATACCGAATCGATCAGGTTACTACGGTTTAAGTTGGGTTTGACCCGGCTCAAACAGAAAAACATCCTCTACTCTGAGATTAAATGCCGCTGATATCTTAAATGCAAGCGTAAGCGAGGGCGTATATTTCCCCTGCTCGACAGCGATGATCGTCTGACGTGTCACACCGGCAATATCAGCCAGTTTTTGCTGAGTCATCTCCCCATGCTCAAACCGAAGCCTTCTAATATTATTGCTAAGCGCGCTACTCATCTGCCTGTTCCTTTGCGCATTCAAATAGAATAACAGATGACATGACGGCTTGGGCGACTAAAAGGCATCCACAAAAAATCATTGGCAGATAGTAGACGGCAATACCCCCCTTGCCGCCAATAAGAAAGAAAGGGATTAAGCACATTAGCGTCATGCATCCAGTCATCGCCATAGCGGAGATATAAAAAGCCTTGTGTCTGATCTTTTTTTCACGCTCATCGTATTTGGACTCCATTTTATAGCCAATCACGGCAAAGATCGCCGCCAATACGATCCCTGCGACAATGATTATCATTACGAAAATCATACCGGATGCGTTTACTTTGACCAAATAGGCAAACATCATACCCAAAAGAACTGTTGAAACTGCAACACTAATAAGTTCGACCCACGCATTTTTTTCTAATCTATTCATAGTTTTGATCCTTTACCATACTGAACTAAGATCGCTATAGAGTAAACCAGCATTACAATAAATAGTATTCCCACATTGATAAAAGCAAGGCACCATACCGCAATCGACCCATCAACACCGACAATGAAACGCGGAATTATAGTCGCCGCGAACAGTAATATCCATACAGAAACAAAAGCGGCAATCACTGCCCGTTTCTCTATAAGGCTGTCACGTTCATCTTTTGCGACTTCATGGGGGCTCTGTTTCTTGTGAAGAAAAACAATCGGCAATACCAGAAACACACAGTATGCTGCCAGTAAGGGCCAAATACCTGTAATTCCAGGTCCTTTCTTAAGAACAAAAAAATGAAGATAGATATATCCAAACGATGCCATGCAAATCAAACACCCGCTTAGATTAAGCCAGGCTCCCTTTTGCGTTTTATTCATTGCTTTGGCCTCCTTTGCCGTACATGACAAGAGTTATTATTGATCGCATAAAAAATTGCATTATGCCGGCACCCATAAATATGCATGGAAGCCATGCAACAGAAATATTTGCTTTAGGACCCATTATGAAAAACGGCAGCATGCATGTTAACCCTACAAATAGATATGCTGACAGAAAACCTCCGAGAGCGCCCTTATGATCGATCATTTTATCCCGTTCATCACATTCAAACTGCGTGGGAAGCTTTTTGAAAATCACCGGTACAAATAATGAAAGACTGCAAAGCCCCATGGTTGCCATCAATGCAAGAGCCCTTGAACCTTCTAATTTCGGCAACATAAACAGATAAACCGGAATAATCAATATAATTGCGACCGTATAGTTTACAAAGACAAACCTTGCCGCTTTATGTGCTCTATTCATTTTCACTCCTTTCATGAATGTAACCTTAACTATACATAATGTAAAGCAAACCTTACATCACGTCAAGCAAAACCAGCAGTTTTTTTGCATTTTTTAGGTTTTTTTACCAAAAGCGGTTTTTTTAACCAAAATCGGCTGTTAATTTTAAAAAAAATTGAATAGAATCATTTTTCGCTTGTCTATATTATATGTTTGCTAACAAAAGACTTAACAATCAACGACTAGCGGGTTTCGGAGCACAAATTGCAAGGTATTTGCCAGGAAGAATTAGCTGCCATAGAACGCTGCCAGAAAGGTTCGCCAAAAGCATTCGAGGTGATCGTAAATCGATACACGAAGCAGTCATACTCGATAGCATTGGGTCTCGTCGGCAACCACGACGATGCATTGGACCTTTCGCAGGAAGCCTTCGTACGCGCATTCAAGAACATCTCCAAGTTGAAAGAACGCAGCAGGTTCTTCCCCTGGTTCTATCAAATCCTGAAAAATCTGTGTTTTACCCATTTAAAGAGAAAACGTATACGCCAGACCATCTCGCTGCACAACGCCGACGGCAAAGAAATCCCATTACCCGCCGAAGGCGACTGGTTCTCCCCGGATGCAGTGATGGAAAGAGACGAAACAAAAGACAAGGTCTGGAAAGCGATCGGCAAACTCAGCGACAAACACCGGGAGGTGATAGTGCTGCGACACTTTGAGAATCTCCCATACGATCAGATCGCAGCGGCCCTGCATTGCAGTAAAGGAAGCGTAATGAGCAGACTGTATCACGCACGTAAAAAGTTAAAGAAACATTTAGAAACTCCGAATGGAGGACATTTATCATGAGTTGCGATAAATTCAAAGACTTGTTAATGGGCTACCTCGACGACGAAATTTCTGAGCAAGAAAGAGTAGAACTCGAAAAACATCTCACCGAGTGCGACGAATGCACAAAGGAGCTCGCAGACTTCAAAGACCTGAAATCCATCACCGACGACATCACACTATACCAGCCTGAAGACGAGGTATTCGATCAATACTGGTCCAGCATCTACAACCGCATAGAACGCGCCGCAGGCTGGATAATCCTTTCCGTATCCGGCATGGTCCTGCTGTTCTATGCAGGCTACATGATGATCGAAGAGATCATACATGACGAAACCCTGTCCTGGGTATTTAAGGGAGCGCTTCTGGCGTTCATCGCCGCTCTTTCCGTACTCCTTGTTTCGGTATTGCGAGAAAGACTTAACACCAGAAAAAAAGACCGCTATAAAGACGTAAGGAGATAATCATGCTGCTGACAACAACAGAAAGCATCGAAGGCAAAAAGATCGTAAAAACAATCGGGCTTGTAAAAGGAAACACCATCCGCGCAAGACACATCGGCAGAGACATCATGGCCGGTCTTCGCAACCTTATAGGCGGCGAAGTGACAGAATACACAAAGATGATGGCCGAATCGCGCGAACAGGCACTCGACAGAATGATAGAGGACGCACAATCAAAAGGAGCAAACGCCGTAATACAAATGCGTTTCGCAACTTCAATGGTAATGCAAAGCGCCTCAGAGATACTGGCATACGGAACAGCGGTGGTCGTTGAATAAAACAGACAAAAATGGCTGGTACCAGAAAACAGAAGCCCGAAGCGCGAGCGCAGGGATAACCGAACGACCTTGGCAGGCAAGTCATAGGCTGTACTTCAATACACGCAGTTACTTTGTCTCCCTGCTATATTCACGTAGAATCCGCTTAACCTCGGCGATCGCCAAAGGGTGCCTGTGAACGCCATGGCCGGACTTGACTAGTTTTTCAGATGCGGCTCCGTCAAGATGCGAGCTTTCATAGTCAACGAGACCATCATTGCTGCCCGGGCCATAATCACTTTTTCCCGTAGCGATTATTGAATGGTAAATCACGCCCGCATCGATTCCAAGTTTCGCCAGCTCCTCAATATCCGGAGCACTCGGCGAAAGCTGCATCACTCCGTTAGGCACACTGTCAAGAATCTCTTTCGACTGTTCGGTCATATCTTCGGCCCGCAGATCTCTTCTGAATTCTTCGATCCTGTCGGGAAATGAAATAAATGACGAAGCGAGTTTGGCGATAAACGAATCGGCATCTTTACTCCCGCCATGCGGAGTTGCCAGGAAAATAACCTTGTTAACATAATCAAGCTTATCAAATATAAGTATATTCTTAATAAACTCCCTGTTCTCATCGCTAACGCCAAGTTCACTCGGCGGCTTGTTAAAAGTACCACCCCAAAAGAGCTCACCGCTGTCGGCGATCAAAAATCTCGTAAGCAGCCCGCCCATGCTGTGTCCGATTACCACCATCTTATTGAAATTCGGATTTGTCCCGGCAGAATCATATTTCCCGCGGATACCGTTTAGCTCGTCCCTCAGCAATGACGCCGAATACAAAAGCGGCAGCCCGGTCGGGTAAAGATAAAACCAGAACTGATACTTTTTTCGCAACTCGGCATCGCCGCGCAGATCGTTAAACATCTGAGACCACGTCGCCGGATAAGACATAAGTCCATGAACCATAACAACCGGGATCTGATCGTGGCGGAAAGGCTCCAGCATATAAATGCCGGCATCTTCGATCTCATCCTTGGCGGCAAATACCTCCCACACATCCGAGTCCTTCGCCTTAAGTCCCGACAGCAGAACGCCAAGCGATGTAGAATAATCAGCTTCAAGCGGAACCTCTCTGCCTCCCAGAGTCACGCTATCGGTAAGCAGCGGGTTATAAAATGTCATCGTACCCTTACGCTTCCACACGCCGCCGACCTCTACGGCATCGTCAAATTCCAAAATCGCCGTCACAGGATGAGCAACCATATCTTTATTACTGTAATCATCGAAAAGCGGATGGCCCTCAAGATTCTCACTGATCCCAACAAGCGAACCGCCGATCCCTTTTACAAAATACTTATTCCTGAGCCCCTTCACCTCGATCCGGTTAGACGCAAGCAGTTTATCAAAATGCTCCGGGTTCCAAACAACATCTCCCTCCTTAACAGGCGAAATTTCGTATGTCGTATGAACGCTCTGGTAACCCTTGGTCTCGCTCCAGCCGTTCTGACGCAACTGCCCGATCACCGCCGCCCTCGATACAGCCCTGTTATATACAAGTTCCATAAATCGGTAAGAGGGCTTTAGATACTGCTGTTTGTTCGCGGCCTCCGTTCCAAACAGATAGTCATAAGCAAGCTCGGCCGCCTGTAGATAAAACCCCACCGCTTTATGCTGGTCCTTGTCAAAGACCCTGCGTCCCTCGAGCAATGACAGCTCCGCCGCCGCAAACCTCGTCATCATGTCGCCGCTTTGCCTGGCCTTGTCATAAAGAATCGCGATCATACCTGCCGGATCTTTTTCGTAATCCTTATCAAGATACTCAAGCCGCAAAAACTGACGACTCTCTTCGCTGATCTCCCCGGAATTCAAAGCGCTGACAAGCTGCTTTCTGAACACCGCGACCGGGCTGGAAGTTTTAATACTATACTGCCGCCCGCAACCGCATACAAAGCAAACCAAAACACAAATAATCCAAAAACCGCGTTTGCAAATTAACATAGCAAAACCCCCAAAAGTAGTAATCTGAAAAAATACAATCTCAATAAAACATCGGCACCTTAACAATCACCCTTAACCAAAACAAAAACCCAAACAAAAGCCCGAAGTTGAGCGAAGCGAAATCCGACAGAATTGGCGGATCCAAGCGCAGGGATAAGGCCGTTAGAATCCAGATATTCCTCACCAAATACAGCAAATAGCTGCTTTAAGCCTATATCTGAAAGACTACTAATATTACCCCGCACACCATATACATTATGGGCGTATACTTAAGGTCGATTTGGAATTAACCGGAGTTGCAGATCAATGCCAGGTAATACAAAGGGGGCACGCAGCAATGAAAATGTTCAACCGGTTATCAAATAAATATGTCAAATTTATGCTGTTACTGTCAGCCGCGTCGCTGATAATATACTCCTGCACCGAAGATGATGACGACGAACTCTATAAGTACAAGCACGGGATATATTACCTCGAACTGGACGGCTCTCCATCGCAAATGGGCCAAAAGCACGGCCTGGCGTTCAAAGAGCAAATCCGCGATTCGGTAGAAAAGTACAAACAATACATCTACAAGACTTTCGGCGACGAAAACGGAAAATTGATAATAGACTGGGCACTGACAAAAGCTGGATTTACTGACGACCTCAAGGAATACCTCCCGCACGTCTACAAAGAGATAGAATCGCTCGCCGCCGCCGCCGAACTGCCCGTTGAAGACATCCTGCTGATAAACATGGACGAGGAAATAACCTACGCCGCACCGACGGCACTGAAGATTCAGCCAAAGCAAATCTTCGCACCGGTATCCACCGTCATCCAGGCGCAGAGAGAGGACGAAGAAAAATTTTGCGCTCAGAATACCGCCTATAGCAGCCCAGACCTTGACGGCCGCCAGCTAATGATCAGATACAAATACCCCGGCAGAGAAATCCTCATCTATACCTTCATCGGCCGGGTAGGGGGGATAGGAGTAAACGACATGGGCCTCTCCGCCCTTGCCGCAAAACTGCCTCAGGGCATAAAAAGACAAACAGACGGACTTGGAGCCAATTATGTACTAAGACTGCTCCTGGAACTTGATGATGTCGACAACGCACTGGCAGCACTCAAAAAAATACGGAAATTTTCGCCGCACAGTTACGCTCTAGCCGATTACAAAAAATCCGTAATAACCGAAGAATCCGGCGACCAGTTCGTATCGAGCCCAATGCTGCAGTACCCCGGATTCCAGTGCCACACAAACCACATGCTCTGGATAGAAGCAAAAGACAGGATCGACATACCTGGTATCTTCGAAAATGGAAGGCCGCTGCCGGCGCACAAATCCTTCTACACCGCAGAACGCCTCGTACAAGCCAAAGCGGGTCTTACCGGCGACCTCGAAGACATCGACGACGACAAACTACAGGACCTGCTAACAAAACCGAATATCAACAGCACCGATACAGACATTAAAACCCTCCAGTCGGCGATCATAGAATACGACGAAGAAGAAATAGACATGATAATCTCAGCAGGCGCCGACCCGGAAAGAAAATGGAACCGCTACGATTTCTAACCCCCATACCGACCAAACAGAAGCCCGAAGCGCGAGCGCAGGGATAATCACTGTGCAAAAATATACAAGAGAATCTTAAGATGTGACTTGGCATACGGGATCGCTTGACGATACTCCGCGCCCTCATTATACATTAGACAATTGACATTATACATTCAGACCAGCAGATGGCGGTTTTGGGCTACTTTTTCTTCTGTGCTTCTTCGGCTTTGATCAATTCCTGAACGCGTTTTTTGATTTCTTTATTCTTGTGCTGAACAAGCTCTTTTACTTCACCTTCCCGTTTGGCAAGATTATTCGTCAGATTGTCAATTCTTTTTCTAAGCCGGTTGTACTTGTGCTTTTTGATCGTGACACCAATATCAAATTCTTTTGAGACAATATCAGTAAGATCGCCGAGTAATTTTGCTTTTTGCTCTTTCGTTTTAGCGGCAGTATATTTATCGAGAATCTCGATTCTTATATGTCGCAGCATTACTTCTTCGACGAGATACTGGCCATTGATCGGATCATGCCTGTAACCCTTCCAAAGCCGGACAAATCGATTTCTGAAATGATTAAACTTAGTTCGATAAGCTTTGGCATTTTTTTCGACATCTTTAAGATCTTGTGCTAAATCTGGCCAGAATGTTGTCAACCAGGAATGAAATTTCTTATCATCATCAGTGAAAGGTTTGTCTTTGTAGGCCGGCATCGTTGTCTTTTTAAGCTTAATAACTACCGGCTTATTATTGCTGTTGACAGCCTTATCCGGTTTTGCCGCGATAACTATCCCGGAAACGGGCGAACCACCCTCATTTTCGCCATTGATCAAATTTTTAATACGTTTTTTGATCTCTAAGTCTTTTCGCTGAACCAGCTTTTTAACGTCACGTTCACGTCTGGCAAGGTCATTCCTCATCCTACTGATTTTTCTTCTAAGCTTGTGGTAGTTGTATTTTTTGATCGTGACAGTAATATCAAATTCTTTTGAGACAATATTAGTAAGATCGCCGTGCAATTTTGTTTTCTGCTGTTTCGTTTTAGCGGCCATATATTTATCGAGAATCTCGATTCTTATAAGTCGCAGCTTTACTTCTTCGACAAGAAACTGGCCATTGATCGCATTGAGCTTGTAACCTTTCCACAGCCGGCGGTCCGACCTTTTTTCATTATGGAATTTGGTTTGATATGCTTTGGCCTTCTTTTCGAGTGCTTTAAGTTTTTTCGCATTTTCCGGCCAAAATGTCGTCAGCCATGAATGAAATTTCTTATCGTCATCAGTAAACACTTTACCTTCAAAGACAGGCATCTTTGTCGGTATCAGCTTAATAACTACCGGTTTTTTTTTGCCGCCCCTGGCCTTATCCGGTTTCGCTGCTATAGCCGCCCCGCAAATATATAAAGCAAGTGCAAGTACCAGAATTGATAAAATAGAATTCCTTGACGATTTCAATGTTATCTCCAAAAGCTGGCGTCGGCTACCATTATTTCGTATTCCAAAGCATCAACAGCATCGACTGATTCAGTTTCGTCATCATCGAGACTGCTCGAAAGAATAGTGTAATTGATTTCATTAAGCTCATTGGCGATGCTGCTGGCAACTGCATCCTCGCCCCAGAAAAAACCACTCGCAATATCTGTTCGTATTGGAGAGTCTCCCTGGTGTATCATGGTCCGTATGCCTATGAAAGCGACTATAGCGATCATAGCGGCAACTGCCGTACGCATAGAGATCGTGTTCATCCGCCTGTCGCGCCGAGACTTCAGCCGAGCGGAGATATCATTTTTTATACCGCTGATAACAGCAGCGTCAGGTACGAGCGTTTCGCCCGAAGCGATGATCTCGTCTCCAATACGAATATCTTCTTTGACACCGTCAACCTGATCGGCATCATAAAAACTTGCTAACAAATTGTCTAAATTTTCTTTACTCATGTTACTGCTAAATCCTTTTTTCTTTTTGTAAAAATGTCTCGGCCCCAAGCCGAATCCTTAAATAATCAATAATCAATAATAATTCCAAACTGACCACAGGTCAGTTTGATTCACCTTCCATCACCTTCCGCATTTTCTTTAGCCCGCGATGGACCTTTGACAGCGTCGTCCCTATCGGTTCGCTGCGAACTTCGGCAAGTTCCTTAAAGCTTAGCTGACCAAAAAAGCGAAGCATTAGTATCTCGGCGGTATCTGTATCCAGCTTTGCCAGGTAATGCTCCAGTTCGTCTCTAAGATCCGAAGAAGCGTCAATACCAAGAGCAGATTCACCGATCGTATCGGCTTTTCCGTCGAGAAGCTTCTTTTGACGGTACCTGTACCTCAAATAATCATAAAAAATATTCGAGGCTATTGTATAAACCCACTTTTTAAAAGAGCCGCCTTTATAAGATCCGATTTTCACAACCAGCTTCATAAACAACTCGCTGAGAAGATCGTTACTTATCTCAGAATTACCAGATAACCGGTAAAAATAGCCATACAAGCTTTTTCCAAACATGTCGACAAGCTCATCATAAGCTGTACTGTCGCCATTCTGGCACCTGATCACTATTCCGTTTAACTCGTTGTTATCAGCCATATTCAACCGGTAACCGTTATACAAAACGGTCTGTCTCTCATATATATTGCAATATTTAATTAAAATGCGTTAAAAATCAAAAAATATAAAGTTTTATCCATCAGCATCTGCCTGAAGGGGGATTTCTGTCAAAATGGGCAAAAGGGGGGTTATATAGTCTCCTCGTCCCCCTCGTCCCCCTCGCCATCAGGGTCATCCTGATACTTCCAGGATTCAGTCTCATCAATGTCGTCAATCTCTCGCTCAACATACTTAAAGAGCTTATTCTGCATCGGACCCATCTTTTCCTGCCAGTAAAGCATAGATCTGTAGCTTGCCGCAAGCATATCAAGACGCATGATCTGCATCTTTTGCAGGCATTCAGGCTCCTTTATATTACTGAAAGGGTCGCATTTAAAAGCTTTACGCCCATCTTCAGATATTTCACAATACTCACAATCTTTACACTGGATCATATATTTCACCTCAAACTGGCCGAAAACCGACCGATAACGATCAAATTAATAAAAATCACACACAAATTCTTGCATTTCGTATAATACCATATATAATGACAAAACTAAAGTAATTTAATGATAAGTATTTAAGATCAGTACTGATTGTTTTTGGAGTTATACTAAATGGCTAAGCCAAGACGCAGACGTAAAGTTGGAAGCAAAAAAAGACGTGCACGCTGGAAAGTACGTCACAAAATCAGCTAATACCTTCGGGGTGTTTTAGCTCTGGTAATATTACAAAATCTACTGCGCATTTTATACGCAAACTATTAAATGGCTGACTATAAAGTAATCTTCGAGGCGCAAAACAAGGAGGTTCGTGTTCCTGCAGGCGCCACTATCCATGAGGCTGCCGCTCAAGCCGGGATCATCCTTTCCACCGTTTGCGGAGGCGGCGGAACCTGCGGCAAGTGTATCGTTAAGATACTTCCCGAAGGCTGCGACGTCCTTGCCTGCCAGTACTTTGTCCACGAAGATATCACGGTAACAGTTCCATTTGCCGACCGTCATTTCGAGCAGCGAAAGATTGCCCAGCAAACCAAACTCGAAGTTGACGCGATCCCATCTGTATCAAAAGTATTCCTTAAAGAATCACCGCAAAGCCTGGATCAGCTAAAGCGGATATTGAAAGATATGGCGCCGGATGTTCATATTTTAGTTCCGGACAGTATCAACGATATTATTCCGTCGGTAGACTCGGATCAAGGGGTTACGGTTTTTTACAGGAGCCCACACGAAGACGTTGTTGAGGTGCTTTCGCTGGAGTCTGGCGATACTACCGGCAGTTTGTATGGTGTCGCAGTAGACATTGGTACGACAACGGTTGTATTGAAGCTTTTCAATCTAATTGATGCTTCACCGCTTGCGACGGCTGGTGCTGCTAATCCCCAGATATCACGCGGCGACGATGTTATAAGCCGTATCACTTATGCATCGACAGATGAAGGTCTAAAGGATATGCATGAGACGATCGTCAATTGCCTTAACTCGCTGATCGACAAAGTCTGTCACGAAGCAAAGGTAGGCAAAACCGCGATCTACGAGATGTGTGTCGCCGGCAATACGACGATGAATCATCTTTTCCTCAAGCTGCCCGTAAAACAGCTTGGAGAGGCTCCATACAAGGCATATTCGCTTGAAGCTCACGATATAAACGCCGCTCAAATATCTCTCAATATCAACCCGGCTGCCAATGTGCATACTATCGAAAACATCGCGGGATTTGTCGGTGCAGATACTACGGCGGCGGCACTGGCGGTCGATATGGACAGAGTCGAAAAGATGTCGCTGCTTGTAGACATCGGAACAAACGGCGAGTTGGTGCTCGGCACAAAAGACAAGCTTTACGCCGCAAGCTGCGCCGCCGGACCGGCACTGGAGGGTGCTCGTATCGCCCAGGGGTCCAGGGCGATTGCAGGCTCTATCGAAGGCATCGAGATCGGTCCGGAAGACATACTTCTGGAGGTTATCGGCGGCGGCGTTGCAAAATCAATCTGCGGCAGCGGGCTTATCGACGCGATGGCCGCATTGCTCGATCTGGGTATAGTCGACCAAACCGGCCGGTTCCTCAACGCCGACGAGCTAGCCGGAAAACTACCGCCATTGATACTTGCAAGAATTACAACAGTAAACAAAGCCCCGGCATTCATACTTGCCGATAACGCTGACAACGATTCATCACCGGTGTTGTTTACTCAAAAGGACGTACGCGAAACCCAGCTGGCCAAGGCCGCAATCCGCGCCGGAATTGTCTTTCTGCAAAAAAAGATCGGCGTAACTGACGACCAGATCGACCAGATCCTTTTGGCAGGGGCTTTTGGTAATTATATAGATCGCAAAAGCGCAGTTCGGATCGGGCTGCTGCCGGCTGTAGGCATGGATAAGGTTCATTTTGTCGGTAATGCGGCTGCGACAGGTTCTCAGATGGTTTTGATCAATAATGATTGCCGCAAAAGAGCAGGTGAGCTGGTCAAAAACATTGAGTATGTCGAAATAGCCAACGAAATGGAGTTCCAGATGGTCTTCGCCGACGCTTTAATGTTTGACTAGAGCCCGTTGCACAATATATTTTTGTTTATGCGGCTGGGTTGCTTGTTGCGAAAAGATATATCATATAAGCTGCGTACATGCACACCAGCAGGACACCCGCTTTTTTTCCGATCTTTTTATATATTGCGGCGACCACGATGAATGTTACTGTTACTGCGATCATTATCCAGAAGTCAACTCCGCTGAATCTTGGGCTTACAGCGAACGGTTTTGCAGTGCCGGCTGCCCCGATCACGAGCAGGGTGTTAAAGATATTTGAGCCGACTATATTTCCGAGCGACAGGTCGTCGTGGCCTTTTCTGGCGGCGATCAGCCCTGTCATCAGTTCCGGCAGTGATGTTCCTATCGCCAGGATCGTGCAGCCTATGACGGCGTCATTGAGGCCGATCATTTTGCCTATGGAAGATGCCGACCCGATGGTTAGCTGCGCACCGCCTGTCAGGGCTATCAACCCCAAAAGTACAAACAGTATTGACTTTGGGAAGGTTTTCAGCTTTGCAGACGTAGTCGCCTGTACTTCATCTTTAATTAGCTCGACCTCTTGCGGTTTATTTCTGGAATCCCTCAGGCCGTAAAAAACCATCATCAGGATTACGGCGGCAAAAGTCAGCAGCAGCAATGCCGACTCTGGACGGCCAAGGTATTGATTTGAAAAAACGGGCAATAACAGCAAAGCAACAATTAACATGATCGGAAGTTCACGCTTTATCATTGTAAATTTGACGCTGATGGGTCTGATTATTGCGCAGAGACCGCCGACGAGAGCGAGGTTTGCGATGTTGGATCCGAAAACATTTCCAATTGCCATATCACCGCTTTCCTTAAAAGCGGCGGTTATGCTAGCTGCGACCTCCGGTGCCGAAGTTCCCATCGCTACGACCGTAAGGCCGACAATCAGGGGGCTTATTCCGAGTCTTGTTGAGATTGCCACCGCACCGTCAACAAGCAGGTCTGCACCTTTTATTAAGATGTAGAAGCCGATGGGTAATAAGACTAGGGCCAGGTATATGTTCATTTTTTTAGCAATTCGCGATTAGTGCCGGACGGTTTCCGGCAGACATAAAAAAAGCCGCCGGGGTTTCCGGCAGCCTTAGGATTTTAACTTTTTATAAATTTCACACCTTGCCGATGATCAGTGAGCAGTTGTGTCCGCCAAATCCCAATGAGTTACTCATCGCGATATTGACTCGTGACTGCCTGGCTTCTTTTGGTACGAAATCCATTTTCGGATCGCATTCTTTGTCGACGTTTTCCAGGTTGATGGTCGGGGGAATGACCGAATTCTGGATTGCTTTGACGCAGGCGATAAGCTCAACTCCGCCGCTTGCTCCGAGCAGGTGGCCAAGACAACTCTTGGTCGAACTGACAGGAACCTTATAGGCGTAATCGCCGATGACCTGCCGTATTGCTTTGCTCTCTGCAGCGTCATTAAGAGCTGTACTTGTACCATGGGCGTTAATGTAGTCGATCTTTTCAGGTCGGACACCGGCGCCGGCTAGTGCAATCTGCATTGCCTTAATGGCTCCGCTTCCGCTCGGTTCCGGGGCTGTGATGTGATATCCATCGCCCGTTGCACCATAACCGAGGAATTCGCAGTAGATGTCTGCTCCGCGTTTTTTGGCATGTTCGTACTCTTCAAGTACTACAATGCCTGCCCCTTCCGACAATACGAACCCGTTACGGGAAGCGTCAAATGGTCTCGAAGCTCCGGTTGGATTGTTATTGTCTGTGCTCAGGGCCTTGAGCGAACAGAATGATGCAAGTCCGATAGGTGTAAGAGCCGCTTCTGCACCGCCTGTAACTACGACGTCGCTTCTACCTGACAGGATGTTGTAGTAGGACTCGCCTATGGCATTGCCTGCCGCGGCACATGCGGTTATGATACACATATTCGGCCCTGTAAAGCCAAAGTGTATCGAGACACCTCCGCTAGCGGCGTTACCCATTAGTTTGGGTACGCAGAACGGTGACACTTTCTTAGGGCCTTTTGTTATAAGACGAGAGTGCTGATCTTCGATCTCCTTGAGACCGCCGATGCCCGTACCAATGATACAGCCGATACGACTCCTGTCTTCTTTGTCAACGTCAAGACCGCTGTCTGCAACCGCCTGAATTGCCGATGCTACTGCCATCTGGGTAAAACGATCCATCCGCTTGCTTACGCGAGAGGACAAATATTTCTTAATGTTAAAGTCTTTGCATTCTCCGCCGATCTTTACAGTGAAATCCGTAGTATCGAATGACTCGATCATCGAGATTCCGCTTTTGCCTTCGCAAAGCGCCTGAAAGAGACCGTCTGCAGATTCTGCAAGAGCCGTAACACAACCCAAACCTGTGATGACTACACGCCTTCTACTCATGGAAATTATGCACCGTATTAAAATTAATCTTTTGCAATGCTTGCGATATAATCGATCGCAGCGCCGACAGTCTGAATCTTTTCAGCCTCTTCGTCCGGGATAGACATGTCAAACTCATCTTCAAATTCCATGACCAACTCAACAGTGTCAAGAGAATCTGCATTTAAGTCATTAATAAATGAAGTTTCTCTGGCGATCTCGCCCTTATCTACACCCATCTGTTCGCTAACAATCTCAATTACCTTTGCTTCGATTTCAGCAATATCTGTACTCACTAGGAATCTCCTTAAAATTCAACAACAAATTGTTGCCGTCACTTCCTGGACGGCTTAACATCATTCTTACATTAATTTAACTTCGGGCGGTATCATAACTTCCCGAAACGTATGTTTCAATCATTTTTTTATTTTTATTGTGCCTTACATGGCCATTCCGCCGTCAACGCATAGTACCTGCCCGGTAATATAGCCCGCATCGTCGCGTGTCAGGAAGGCTACGGCCTTTGCGATGTCTTCGGGAGCGCCGAAGCGTTTTACCGGAATAACCTGCTTAGCAGCGTCTTTTACGGGTTGTGGGAGGATTTTTGTCATATCTGTCTCGATGAAACCCGGGGCAATGCAGTTTGCGGTAACGTTCTTTTTGCCAACTTCACGAGCAACCGACTTTGCGACTCCGATAAGTCCGGCTTTACTGGCCGAGTAGTTTGCAGACCCTGCCTGTCCCATTACACCTGCTACCGAGCTGATATTTATGATTCTGCCGAACTTGTTGCGTATCATCGACCTGAGCGAGGCCTGAATAGCCATGAACGCCGCTTTGAGGTTAACCGAGATGACAGAGTCGAAATCGGATGCATCCATCTGCATCATCAGTTTGTCGCGTGTGATACCGGCGTTATTTACGAGGATGCCGATTCCGCCGTGTTCCTTGGCAAGTTCTGCGATAGTGGAGGTCAGCTTTTCCGTATCGGTAATGTCCAGACACTTTGTTATTACGGTAAAACCAGCCTCTTTTACGACGTTTTGAAGCTCTTCAAGTGGCTCAGGAAGGATATCCATTGCTACAACTTCGCGTCCCTGGCCCAAAAGTTCCAAAACTATCGCTCTTCCGATGCCTCGTGCACCGCCTGTTACGATTGCTAATCTTTTTTCTGACATTATATACTCCGCTTTGCATTCTTACTAACTGGTTCCGGCAGTTTTGCCGGATATTCATTTTTTTATGATTATTCGGGATAGTATAGCGGTTAGTGACTTTAAGTCGCTAACATTTTTTACCCTTGTTTTTCTGTTTATTCTTCTCATCAGCCCTGTCAATACTCGTCCCGGGCCTATTTCGTAGTAATCCTCTACGCCCTCGGAGAGCAGTTTTTCCATGCATTTTTGCCACAGGACCGGTTCTACAAGCTGCCTGACCAGGCCTTTGCGTATGTCATCTGGTCCTGTGTAATATTCAGCGTTTATGTTCGCTAATACTTTTACAGACTGAATATCCGAAATTTTCACATTTTCAAGTTCAATTTTTAGTGCCTGGGCGGCCGACTGCATTTTTTCAGTATGAAAAGCACCGGCAACCTGCAGCAAAATCGCTTTTATTGCTCCGTGTTTTTCGGCGAGTTCTACGGCCCGGCTGCACGCGCCGACATCACCGCTGATGACGATCTGGGCGGGGCAGTTGTAATTTACTGGTATTAACAGTTCTCCGGCGGCCGCTTCTACGCACAAAGCGTTAACCTTTTCTTCATCGAGGCCGATGATACTTACCATTGCCCCTTCTGTCGCGTCTGCGGCGGCCTGCATGGCAGTTCCGCGTTTGTCGACAAGGACGAGCGCCTGCTCAAAGCTGATTAGCCCTGCCGCGTAAAGAGCGGTATATTCGCCCATGCTCAAACCTGCCGTAACATCCGGTTTTATTTCAGTTTCTGTCCTTATTACCTCAAGGATCGCTGCCGACGTGGTGAAAATCGCAGGCTGAGAGAAAGAAGTCTCGTTAAGTTTTTCCTGCGGACCCTCGAAACATAGCTTGCTAAGGTCGTAGCCCAGGATATCGTTCGCCTGCGCGAAAAGATCGGCAGCGACGGGATGATCCTGACAGACATCCTTTGCCATTCCTGCAATTTGTGCACCCTGACCGGGAAATATAAAAGCTGATTTCATAATCGAAAGTTCCGTTTCTTAAAAGATTTTAACAAAAAGCTGTTAGAATCTAATCAAATTCGCTCCCCAGGTAAGGCCCGCTCCGAATGCAGCAAGTAGAACGATATCGCCTTTTTTGAGTTTTCCCTGACGGCGGCAATCATCCAGTGCCATTGGTATTGAAGCAGCGGAAGTGTTTCCGTATTTTTCGATGTTGATGAAAACGCGGTCGGAGTTGAGTTTCAGACGTTTTGCGACTGATTCTATTATCCTGGCGTTCATCTGGTGCGGGATAAACATGTCTATATCTTCGGTCGTAAGGTTGCAATTATCCATACAGTCGTGAACCATTTCGACGATCCGTCTTACTGCAAGGTGGTATATCTCTCTGCCGTTAATGTTCATGAAAACGTCCTTTGGGTTTTCCAGTTCCTTCGATGCCGGATTTCTTGAGCCGTAGGCAAGGCAATTGAGGCTTGTCCAGCCGCCGCCGTCAGAAGAACTGCACCCATACAATATTCCAGAGTCACCTTCGGTTTTGCTTTGTACGACAAGAGCGCCCGCACCATCTCCGAATAATACGCAACTGTTGCGGTCCTCGTAGTCGGTTATTTTGCTTAGGGTTTCGGCGCCGATAACGAGAATGTTTTTATATCTGCCGGAAATTATAAACTGGTGGGCGATCGAAAGAGAATATACGAAACCGCTGCAAGCGGCGTTTACGTCGAATGCCCAGGCGTTTACCGCGCCGATGGTGTCTTGCACGAAACAAGCTGTAGAAGGGAATACCATCTCGGGTGTGATCGTCGCGACGATGATCATGTCAAGGTCCAGGGGTGAGATGCCGGCATCATCCAAGGCCTTTTTTGCAGCCTCGGAAGAAAGTGAAGCGGTGGTGTCACCCTCCTGGCAAATGTGACGAGTCTTTATACCGGTCCTGGTAGTGATCCACTCATCGGAAGTATCGACGATCTTCTCAAGGTCCTGGTTTGTAAGCGTACCTGTCGGGACACACATTCCGGTTCCAGCGATTACGGCCTTGTACATTCCATTGTTATTGTTATTCACCGTTACCTCTTACAGTTGAGTTAGAAAGGTATTCGACTATCTTGTCATTGACTTTATGCGAGACTAATTCCTTGCAGGCCAGAACCGCGCTCTTGATCGTTCTGCTCTTGCTGGATCCGTGACAGATCATGCTTATTCCATTAAGACCGATCAGCAGTCCGCCGCCGAATTCATGATAGTCGTACTTCTGGTATATCTTCTTCATAACGGGCCCGAACTTTTCGGCAAGTTCTTTGCTTTCGATGACAAGCTCTTTTTTGATCGCACCGAAAAGACCGTCTACGACACCTTCTGTAAGCTTTAGAACGATATTGCCGACAAAACCTTCGCAGATAACCACATCGCATGCAGCGTTCATGATGTCTCTGCCTTCAACAAAACCTGTGAAGTTAAGGTTTGGATCTGATTCGATCATCTCTCTGGCTTTTTTGACCAGATCGTTTCCTTTTTCAGTTTCGACTCCGATTCCCATGAGACCCACGCGTGGTCTTTCAATACCAGTGACCTCCGTGGAAAAAATACTGCTCATTACAGCGTATTGGTAGAGATTGATCGGTTTGCATGAGACGTTTGCACCTACGTCACAGATTGTGACAGGTCCGCCGAAAGTGGGCAGTATAACAGAAATACCCGGCCGATTAACTCCGGCCAGATTGCGCATACGAAGCTGGCCGGCAGCAACACAGGCACCTGTGTTACCGGCTGAGATAATGGCATCGGCCTGTTTTTTCGCCGCCATCTTTGCCATTATGGCGATCGAACTTTTGCGCTTTTTACGGATAGATTCGACAGGCTTTTCATTCATCCCGATAGTTTCGGGAGCATGAACGATCTGAATTGGACTGGTGGTTGCTTCGAGATCCGATAAATGTTTTTTTATTACCGATTCGTCGCCCACCAGGGTCAACTCGTCTTCCTTGCCGAGAATCTGACTGGCTTCCAGAACACCTTTAATAATCTCTAGTGGTGCATGGTCGCCGCCCATAGCGTCGATTGCTATTCGCATTGTCAGCTGTTATCCTTCCCAGCCAGGTCCAGTGTTATTGATGAATTTAGATAACCGCATTTATCGCATGCCGAATGAGGAAGTTTTGCATTCCCGCACTTTTTACAAAGCGAATAATTAGTTGGCGACAAAGCATGGTGAGCACGTTTTGTGCGGGTCCTGGTCTTACTGATTTTCTTTTTTGGTAACATTTGTAATAATACTCCAATCTTCAAAACATAACAGCCGCTAATTTTAAGCGGAATTTACAGCAAATAATTAATTACAGAAAGACAATATTTAAGAAACCTGTACCATTTAGATACAAATAATCAATCAACAATTCCATAATAAAGCGTCTTTTTAACAGAAGTGGCTAACTGAGTAAAGCAAAAATTTGAAAGAATAATTACGTCCGTTCAAAAACAAATATATATCCCGACTGGAAGAACGGGATAAGGATAAAGCCGACAGTAAAAGAGAAGTTGCATTTCTATGATAACATACAATAATAACAAGCCCGGGAATTGTCAAGTTTTTTGTTTTGCAATCTTAAATATTGATAATTTAAGCCTTTATTGTGAAATTATTCAATTTTGTGGTTGAAACGCGGAAGGGTTTCTAATAAAATGCCGACTTGATGTTTGTTTCGGTAAGATTATCTTGATAGAATCAGTGAAATTCAGCATTGATCGATAGTTTTTTTGTTCCGGAAATGACAGTTTTTCGCGTTTTGACGCGTTTAACCTGTCTTTTTAAGGTTAATGTGAACTTTTTCGGTGTTAGCTCTATGCCACGTAAGCGTTCTCGAAAAGTCTTGTATGAAGTAAGCAGCGAAGCCCGGAAAGCTCGTAAATCTCGTCCTAAGCTCGAAATTTCTAAGAGAGCCAAGGCGTTTACTAAAAAAGTTACATCCGGACGTAAGGTTAATTTAAAAGAAAGGTCAGTTGTTAAACCAATCGGTTTTAAACGCAATGCAATTGTCATTGTCGGCCGTTTATTGAACTTTTCTGTTAAAAAAGCACTTATTGTACTGGCTATTTTTGTAGCAGTTGTCATTTTGTTGCCTGACAAAGACCCAATTCCGCCAAATAGCGGTAATAAGGTTAAAACGCCGCCAGAGAAGGTTACAAAGGAAGAAACAGGTGAAACAGGCGGTGAAACGCCGATTGACCCTGATACTAGTGAAGTTGGGCCGAACCCTGTCGGTCCGCCGAAAGACCATTGTATTGTAATTGCCTCGCATACTGATGTTGATCAGTTAAAGGCACTTTCAGGGCATTTTGCCCTCAACGGCATTAAAACAGAGATCAAGCTTGGCAGCAGCATGAGTACCCTGATAACGGAAGAAAGGTATTTAAAGCCTGGCGATCTTCAATCAGGGATTAAGCAGGCCAAAGCAAAAATACAAGAAGTTGGAAATAAATATAAGCCTCAAAGAGACTCAGGCTATTTACGATTTGAATTTAAAGGTATTTACGAACAGAAAGTTAGATAGTAATAGGAGATTTATTAGATGTCAATTGACAGATCATTGAAGATTAAAGGTGCTCTTACCAGGCATAGGAACGTTCTTTCAAGGAATGAACGTATTGAAGCGCTTAAAAATGAAGAGCGATGGGAAGAAGGCGACGATGTAACCGGTCTGCCTAAAGTCGCACACAGAAAAATTAGCACAAGCAAACATAAAGAAGAAAAAGTAGAAGAAACCGAAGAAGGTGCAGAAGCTGTAGAAACTGCAGAGGATACGGAGTCCTGAAAACGGTAAGAATCAACAAAACAAGCCGCTTTCGTGCAAAATACGACCACAAAAGCGGCTTGCTTTTTGCGCCTGTCGAACTGAACCTGACGGCCGAGGCAATATTATGAAAAATATTATATCTGACAGGGCTGGATTGATCGATGCCAGCGGAATACGCAAGGTTTTTGCCTTGGCAGCTAAAATGAAGGACCCTGTGAACTTTTCTATCGGTCAGCCGGATTTTGATGTTCCTGATCCGATTAAAGCCGCTGCCGTTGACGCTATAAACGCCGGCAGCAATTCGTATTCCCAGACGGCCGGAGATGCAGAACTTCTTGAAAAACTTACCGCCAAAGTCTCGGCGGATATGGGGATCGATGATCCTGCGGTTCTGGTTACAAGCGGGGTAAGCGGGGCACTCTTGCTGCTTTTTATGTCAATAATTAACTCCGGCGACGAAGTTATTATGGCCGACCCCTATTTCGTCATATATAAGCATGTTATTCGGATGATGGGCGGAAAATGCGTATTTGTCGACAGCTATCCCGATTTTAAACTCCCCATCGCCGGGATCGAAGCAGCTATTAGTGATCGCACAAAACTGATAATCCTTAATTCCCCGGCAAATCCTACCGGCGCCGTTTATACCGAAGATGAGGTCATCCAGGTCGCCGAAATCGCCAGAAAACATGATGTCGTTGTTATGAGCGATGAGATTTACGAAACATTCTGCTATGATGGCAAATGCCCCAGTATCGCCCCCCATTACGAAAAGACGATCCTGCTTAAAGGCTTCAGCAAGGCGTATGCGATGACCGGCTGGCGGATGGCGTATGCCGCCGGCGGCGATGCGGTTAAAGATATTCTTGAGCAGATGACAAAGATACAGCAGTATACCTTTGTTTGTGCCCCGACTCCGTTTCAAAAGGCCGCGATTACCGCTCTTGATGTCGATATGACCGATTATGTCGATCAATACAGAAAAAAACGGGACATGATATATGACGGCCTCCGCGGTAAGTTTGAGGTATACAAACCCGGCGGGGCGTTCTATACATTTGTAAAGGCCCCTGATTCCGCCAAAAACGCTACCGAATTTGTCGAAAAAGCCATAGCCAATAATGTCCTCATAATTCCCGGAAATGTTTTCAGTGAAACCGATTCTCACTTCAGGATCAGCTACGCAACGACCGATGATAAAATAAAGCGGGGAATTGAGATACTAAATAGTATTGCTTGATAAAAAATACTATCAACTATTAGCAATTATCAAAAAAGATATAAAATAATACTTGTCAAGTATTGTATTTGGGGGTAAGATTCTGGTCATGGATGATTTGGAGCGAAAAAATGTTGGTCGTTTTACGATCGCAGCAATGCTTTTGCTTGCTGTTTTCAGTCTTAGTGCCGTCTTTGGGTTGAACGAACCTGATGCGGTCGAGGGGGACGTTTCTGGTACGTCTGCCAAAGATACTCTCGATGACTCTTCTGGTTCCCCTGTCGAAGCCATTGCCGCTGTTATTTCCGTTAAGGGTATGATCGATGACGGGCTGTTGAAGTCTATCGAGCGGCGAAGCGAAGAGGCGATTGCTATGGGGGCTAGCTACCTTATCTATGAGATAGACACCTACGGCGGCTTTGTTATCAGCGGCCACCAGATATCCGACTATCTCATTCTCAAAGCGGGCAAAAGAGCGCATACCATCGCTTATGTTCCGACGAAGGCTATCTCTGCAGGTGCGATGATCAGCGTTGCTTGCAAAGATATTATAATGGTTAATCATACGACTATCGGCGACTGCGCACCGATTACTATGGGAGCCGAACTTAAAGATACCGAACGCGAAAAATCCGAGAGTTTTATTCGCGGGATATTTTCACGGTCCGCCGAGGCCAACGGCTATCCCGAGGCACTTCTAAAGGCGATGGTTACCCAACGCATCGAAGTTTTCCGGGTCAAGAAATTTTCAACCGGGGAACTTAAATTTTTTGAAACTCCTGACCTGCCTAAAGATCCGAATGCATGGGAAATTGCGAATGATCCTAATGCCTGGGATACTGCAAATAAGGAACTGATCGTTAGTGATAAAGAGATACTTACTTTGACCGCAGAACAGGCTGAAGAATATGGTATTGCAAGGACGCAGGTTGACGATCTTGACGGGGTGCTTACTTTCCTGGAAGGGCGTGATAAAGTCGTCTTTTCTCAAAAGCCCATCGTCATGGAGATGCTTTGGTCCGAGCAGATGGTTAGATGGATCAGTTCACCGGCGGTTATGGGCGTCCTTGTACTTTTGGCGATGCTGGGGGCATATATCGAGCTTAATTCCCCCGGGCTTGGTTTGCCCGGTCTTGTCGCTGTTATTTGCATTGTTATTATTATCGGCAGTAAGTTCCTTGTCGGTCTGGCCAACTGGATCGAGATAGCTGTTTTCATTGTTGGTATTATTCTTTTGCTGGTTGAGATTTTCGTTATCCCAGGATTCGGGATTGCCGGGATAACCGGTATCGCCTGCATTATCGCCGGCGGTTTTGGGATGCTTATCAAAAATGAGCCCGGCGAGATTCCCTGGCCGAGTTGGGAAGTAGGCGGATGGTCCGCGTTACTTGATAGTCTTGTCGGGGTGTCTCTCGGTTTTGCGGGGTTTGTGTTTATCGCGATACTTTTTGCGAGGTACCTGCCGAAGATTTCGGTTTTCAGACGCCTTACCCTTCAAGCGGTTACCAAAGGCGGGGCCACCGCACCGATCATTTCAACGCCGCCCCAGGAAAAATCGACAAAGCTCGCAGTTGATGATATTGGCATAGTGGTCGCTACTTTACGGCCCGCAGGGCAGGCACAGTTTGAAAAGGCTATCGCCGATGTTGTCACCGAAGGCGAGTTTATCGACAAGGGCCAGACGGTTATGATCACAGAGATTCACGGCAATAGAGTTGTAGTAAGAAAGGCAAATTAAATGTGGTTTTTCCTTGGTTTATTTTTGATCGTTTTGGCGGCATTTCTTCTTGTTGTCGAGATATTTATTCCAAGTTTCGGGTTTCTCACCGGATGCGCAATAGCTGCGCTGGCCGGTGGTATCTGGGTATTCTTTAAAGTATCGACGGCAATGGGCTGGGTCGGGGTTGGTATTGCCGTTGTGGTTATGCCGATAGTCTGGATCATCACTTACAGAATGTTTCCAAATACCCGGTTCGGCAAGAGCGTCTCTTTGGCCGGGCCGAAAAGACAAAAGGGCGATGCTATCCCGGATACGCCTGACCTGCTGGAAATGCTGGGAGAAACCGGCGTCGTTATTACCCCGCTGCGACCGGTTGGTATGTGTGAATTTGACGGCGAAAGGCTTGAATGCGTCGCCGAGACAGGATTTGTTGAAAATGATGTAACAGTAACAGTAATACGTGTTGAAGGAACTCAATTAACAGTAAGAACAGTAGAGAATTAATAACGAAAGGGTATGACATGAATTTAAACGTAGGGATTTTGGCAGCAAGTGGGCTTCAGATCGGCATTTTTGCAGTGTGCGGGGCTTTAGTTTTAGGCTTTTTGTTTATCGTGGTTGCTTTTGGGCGGTTATGGCTCCAGGCCGCGCTTTCCGGGGCAAAGGTTACTATCGGCGAATTGATCGGTATGACCCTTCGTAAGGTTAATGCCAGGACTATCGTGCTTAGTCGTATTACGGCTGTTCAGGCTGGCTTGGAAATTAGCCAGCGTGATCTCGAAAGTCATTATCTTGCAGGCGGCCGCGTTCCAAATGTTATCCGTGCTCTTATCGCGGCAAACAGGGCTAACATTGATTTGACTTTTAACGTCGCTACCGCGATTGACCTGGCTGGACGTGATATTCTAGAGGCCGTGCAGACGAGTGTAAACCCCAAGGTGATCGATTGCCCTGACCCTTCAAAAGGCAGAGTGACCGTTGACGCCGTTGCACAGGACGGTATTCAGCTTAAGGCTAAGGCGCGTGTGACTGTTCGAGCAAATATCGACAGGCTAATCGGTGGTGCGACCGAGGAGACTATTATCGCTCGTGTCGGCGAAGGTATTGTCACCACTATCGGTAGCGCGGTCAACCATAAGAGCGTCCTCGAAAACCCGGACAATATTTCCAAGTCTGTTTTGGCGAAGGGGCTAGATGCCGGCACCGCGTTTGAGATTCTTTCGATTGATATCGCTGATATTGACGTTGGCGAAAATATTGGTGCTCAACTGCAAAAGGCCCAGGCCTACGCAGACCAGGAAAGAGCTAAGGCAGAAGCTGAAAAGAGACGTTCGATGGCTATCGCTCGCCAGCAGGAAATGAAGGCGCTCGTCCATGAAAACCGCGCAAAGGTCGTCCTCGCCGAAGCCGAAATTCCAAAGGCTATGGCAGAAGCCTTCAGAAGCGGTAACTTCGGGATCATGGATTACTACAGAATGAAAAATATCATGGCCGATACATCTATGAGAGATTCTATCGCAGAGCCTGGTAAGAAACAAGAGTAGTCAAACTGACATAAAGGACAGTTTGCCAACAGAAGCCCGAAGCGCAAGCGCAGGGATAATAGGGACTAGGTATGTCTTTACGAATCAAGACAGACTGGAATGTATAATAATCGATTCGCCCATACGGGCGAGGCTATTTAGATTTGATAAGGGAATTTTTTATGAATATTCTCTCTGAAGTTTTTATTCTTGCCGCCGGCAATGATTTCAGCTGGGTTGTGCCTGTTATTTTTGTCGCCATCTGGATAATCGGCGGAATCGGCAAGGTTATCGTCGCGGCGCGGGAAGATCGAAAGAAGCGCGACCAGCAAACCTCCGTTCCCGGTCAGCCGGAAAAGAAAATGCGTTATAAGCCGATCCCCGACGCCTCTTCGCCCCGGCAAAGCCAAAGAACCATACCGCAGCAAGCACCGGTTCAGCGCGTTCGTGAACCGATGCCTCCCGCCCAGCGTGCTAAACCTGAGCCAAAGCGACCCGGCACCGTAGCTACCTTGAAAAAGGCAATGCACGATGCCATGGAAGAAGCTTACAAGCAGCAGGCAAAAAGGCAGGCACCAGAGCCGCCCCCGAGAAGGCCCAAAAAAGTCCAGCGGACTACAACGCGAAAAGTTCCAACGCCGACTAAGCAAGTAGCCAAAGAGCCTGTAAAGCAAGTGAAAGTTATCCCGCAGGAAGGTTCGGTCCTTAAGGAACTCCTGGAAAGGGAAAATATTCGCAAGGCCATCATCTATTCCGAGATTCTAGGCAAACCGCTGGCGATGAGAGAGCAATAACCGATCAACATGACGACCCGCACCCGCGTGGTGTGTGTTTTTTATAAAAATAGTTTCGGCCGTAAGGCCGTTTCCATCATTATACATTATACAATTGACATTATACATTTCAAACTGGCCAACCGGCCTGTTTGATTCAATTATCGCTTTTTCCACTTTGGCCGTCTACCTGCTGCCTTCTGTAGTTACACCAATTCTAAATCATTTTCCCTTCTTGTCCAGTATTTTTTCCACCTCGTCCATTGCCCGTCTCATCGAGTCCATCATTTGCTGAAATGGTTTTGAGGTTGTCAGGTCAACGCCTGCCTTTTTCAATAATTCAACCGGATAGTCGCTTCCGCCCGAAGACAAAAACGCGATGAATTTGTCGACGGCACCGGGTTCTTTGCTCATCACTCTTTCAGCAAGGGCAACCGACGCCGAAAATGATGTCGCGTACTGATAAACGTAGAAGCTGCTGTAGAAGTGCGGGACATAGGCCCATTCGACCGTATAAAGGTCATCTATATGGCAGACGCCCTTGTCGTGGCCGTAATATTCCTTCAGTATATCGCCGTAAATCTCTGTCAGCACGTCGCCGGTCAAGGGCTCGTTATTCTCTGCTTTTTCAAACATTTTCAACTCGAATTCGGCGAACTGTGTCTGCCTGAAAACTGTCGACCTGATCCTGTCGAGGTAATTGACCAGCAGGTAAAGCTTTTCGTCGTCGTTCTTTGATTCTTTCAGCGATTTGTTGACCAGCAGGATCTCATTGAATGTCGAAGCAACCTCGGCGGCAAAAATCGAATAACCGGCGATCGGATAGGGCTGACTTTTGTTGCTGAAATAGCTGTGCATCGCATGGCCCATCTCATGTGTCAGCGTGCTCACATCCCCGTACTTGCCGTTATAGTTGAGCAGCATATACGGGTGCACGTCGAACGCGCTGCCATTGCAGTACGCACCGGACCTTTTCCCGGGCGAAGGATACACGTCGATCCACCGTTCCCTAAAAGACCTCTCTACCGCCGCAACGTAATCGGCGCCAAGCGGAGCGAGCGATTCGACAACGAGCTTAATACCTTTTTCGTACGGGTAATCCTCGCTGCCTCCAGAGACACCCGAGACATATAAGTCGGAGTACTTCAGCGTTTCGACACCGAGCAGACGTTTTTTGATCTTTAAGAACCTGTGTAATACATCGAGATTGTCGTGGGCATTTTTGATAAGCGTGTGATAGACATCTGTCGGAATATTATTCCTGTCAAGGTGCATTTCAAGGGCCGTATCATATTTCCTCGCACGCGAGTAAAAGATGTTCTTTTTCACACTGCCGCTAAGCTGTGCGCCGAATGTCTGCTTGAAGCTGTCGAAAAGCTGCCAGAAGGCTTTGAAAACTATTTCCCGATTTTCACGGTTTTTGTCGAGCCGGTGCAGCCCGTACGCCGACTGGTTCAGTGTCACCTTCCGGCCGTCGGTTAGCTCAACTGTCGGGAAGGGCAGTTCGGCATTGCTGAAAACTTTATAAATAGAACTGCTCGTTGAGGCGATCAGCCCCGTCTGGGCCAGCAAAGCTTCCTCTTTGTCGGACAGTTTGTGTGCTTTTGTTCGCTGGATGTCGCCAAGGTATTTTTTATAAACTTTCAGCCCGTGCTTTTGCGAAATAAACGCCGCGATAGTCTTGCTGTCCATCGAGCAAATTTCAGGCTCAATAAACGAAGAGTTTGTGCCGTATTCCGTTGAGATATACTGCAGTTGCTGGATCATGCCGTTGTATTTTGAAATTCGCGTGTCCTCATCGCTCCGCATCCCGGCATAGGCATACAGACGCGAAATATCTTTCGAAAATGCGGTTCCAAATTTCAGACAGGCAAGCAGTTCAGCCGCGGATTTGGAAATCTTACCCTTAAAAACCAATATCCCGTCAACCTTACCGGCAAGCGCATCCTTGGCCTCATTCCAAGCCTCATCGGATTCGAATATCTCCTCAAGGTTCCATTTGTCCGCCAATTTAATATCTTTCCTTTCAACAGCCAAAGCAGGTAACTGCAAAGCAATAACCAATACCAAAAATAAAACTAAATTCCATCTCATAAAAATAGCCTCTCCAAACCGGGCCTGTCGGGTGTTTTGACCGCCAATCAAACAAAAACCAAACAGAAGCCCGAAGCGCGAGCGCAGGGATAAAACGCCAAAATACCTTTCACACGTTTTCATTCAAACCTTTCAAACCCTTTCCAACTTTGCTTACATCCCGGCTTCACGTCGGGAATCAATAATCATTTATAAATGGATAAGCTTACAGTTTGATCTTCAGTCCCTTTTCCTGTGCTTCGGCGGCGAACATTTTGAATTGTTCGAGGGCGAGCTTAAGCTCTTTGGAGCTTTCCAGCAGATTCTCATAAAGTCTGCCGTCGTTAAGCAGCCGCGACACCGTACCGTCGCCATCGTTTACCGCGCCGATCAGGGCATTAACCTCTTTAAGCGTCTTATTAAGGTTCTCAGATGTCTCGGTAATTACCACGGTACCGGCAGCGGTGAAATCTGTTACAGACTTAAGTGCAGCAGCGGCCTCTTTCGTAACAGATGTGAAATTGGCAAGTGTAGTCCTGATATTAATCTGGTTTTCCTCATCCCCGACGATCTGGTCGATGCTAGCCGCTAGCGAGCTTACTTTGACAACCAGCATTTCAAGTTTTCTCTGAATATTCTCAGGGATAAACTCGTTAGTCGAACCGACCGACCCCTGGAAGCGATCCAGATCACCATGCAGAAAACGATCTTTTACGTCAACCTCTGGCCCTAAGGGGTATTCCGGGTCTGTAAGTTCAACGAAACTGCTTCCCATGCTGCGTTTCATTACTTTAAATTCCACGTTCATAGGGATTGTTTTGAATTTTTTCTCGATCGCCAAAGCGACAAGTATCTGGTGGGTTTCTTTGCCGTCCGGCCCCTCCAGCAGTTGCGGAGCCTGAACAGATATGACCTTGCCGATCTGGTAGCCGCAATAATAAATGGGCGTTTTACCCTGTATGCCCGATGCCGAGGGGAATTTGACGACAACCTCGAATGATCGCAGTTGAGTCGCGGCAACCGGCAAATCACCGAATATCGCTACCAGCCATAGCATAGCAGCAACAGCGATTAACACAAATGCGCCCACGATAATATTTCGTTTTCTTTGTATGGTGTTATAATCACTCATGAATCAACTCCTTTCGAATCAAACCGACCTTCGAGAAATAGTTCCCTGATAGCTCGCAGCGGATAGCCGCTCTGATTTAGTTTTCTGATCAATCGAATCCTTTTGACAGCCGACTCATCGAAGAGGCGTCTGCCCGAGCTGGTTACCTCTGTAGGTTCCAGCAAGCCGACCATCAGGTAGTATTGCAGAGTTTGTCGTGAAATTCCAGCATGTTTTGCTGTTAGTCCAATCTGCATTAGTTTTTTTTTAGTTGTCAATACTCTGCCTTTTAGGTTTATTTATTATTGCCTGAAAGATTCGTTCTTTTAGCTTTTTCGGCACCTGAAAGCGCTAACTTCATAAACATTTGTTCGATTTCGTCGATTTTGGCCTTAAATAAACGTTTTTTTTGTTTATCAGCGGCATTCTTTGGTTTTACTGCTATCACCAGGTAGTCGTACGGCTGGGCTATCTGGTGCTGATTTTTGCGAAAAGACTCCCTTATGACCCGTTTAACGCGGTTTCTGAGTACCGCATTGCCGCAGGCTTTTGAAACTGAAATGCCTAGACGGGGGTACTGGCAGTCGTTTTTGGCGATAAAGAGCAGCATTTCGCTGTTTCTTACGCAGCAATTGCGATCCAGCGCGGATTTGAACTGGGCATTTGTCAGCAGCCGTTGGTTCTTTCTAAAGAATAATCGTTTCAATTTCACTGTTGGTTTATCGGGTATTTTGTTGAATATCAGTAATAAAAAACGGATATTGAGCTATTTAGATAAGCGAGGTGGTTAATCTAAAATTGAATCGAAGATTCGCAAATGGTTGGCAGGTGGATTGAGGGCTTTGCGGGTCTTTTGGAGCGGAACAGCTGTTTTTGGGGTTATATTTGGCCATTAAGGACATTTTGGACATTTCCCACCTATGGTTTTGGGCGTTATTTTTTGAAATTAATTGAAATTAATTGAACGA
>VRUI01000139.1:0-642 GCA_019456225.1 Planctomycetota bacterium
TATAGTATTTTACGTACTAAGAAATAGTAAATAGTTGCAGTTTGGCATCAATTTCGACAGAGGGAGTTGAATAATCAGCTACAGTTGCAAATTTATGGCCTGGATACAGCACTAAATGGAAGTTGCCTAGGGCAAATTAAGGAAATTGAACAACTCAAGTGCGTTGATAAAATTAAATATTTTCAATTATTAAGAGAAATAGATAATATGTAGGTCATCGGGTTTTCGGTTATAATACCGCAAAAACTACTGAAAGGGATGACCATGCGTAAGAGGGGCAATTTAAAGGGGCAATTTAAAGGGTCAGACCTGCTCTGTAGAAAACCTACTCCATGCTGTCATTCCCGCGAAGGCGGGAATCCATTTTTGGCGATTATTTGGTGATTTTGAATGTATTAGGGTATGACAAAATGAAAAAATCAGAGCTTTTCTACAGAGCAGGTCAGACCCCTTTTCCGGGGGTTTAGGTGAAATAGCATGCTGCAAACCCGCCCATTTCATTAACTTCCCTTTTTTGCAACCCAATTGACAATCTCCCAAATCCCTAAATCTGGAACATCCCGGCTTTACGCCAGGAAAATTTCAAGTTCCAATAAAATCACTTACTACCTGCCGGTTTATCACCTGCTTGCAACCTACCTG
>VRUI01000139.1:652-1671 GCA_019456225.1 Planctomycetota bacterium
CCTACCTGTTTTCAATTCAGGCCTGCCAGCATCTCTAAGTTTCTCATTTAACTTTTCCCTTTTTTCATCAAGCCTAACAGGCTGAACAAAACAAAAATCAAACAACCCTTCAAGAACATCTAAACTCCACTCCGCTTCACCGTCTTCAACATTTACAATTTCAGTTGTCTTTTCAGATTTCATCGGGTGAGCAGCAAAATTACCAATGTTACGAATTGCATCAATCGCTTCATATAAATGAGAAGGCAAACCACAAGTTTCGATAACTTTATCGATTTCCTTTGATAAGTTTCTATCAGTAATATTGAAATGTTCATGAATTAAATGCTGAAGGCATCTACGACTTAATGCTGCACTAGCCCTTGGACATATCTCAACAATTTTACAGGCATCATTATAGTCTTCTGAGAATTTTTGAGGAACCAAATCAGGGGCGCATGGCCTTGGGCTAAGATTGGGATATATGCGTTCCTTAGAAACCAATTCTCTACCCGCTGATGTTCGCTTTTCCACAAGAAGGTATATTATCATTTTGTTACACGCATGACATATAAAATAACAAAGAATCTTATCAATGACTCCGACAGAATCTAAATGTTTTTTCAGTTCAATTGAGTTGAATACTGTATTGCAATCGGGATGCGGACAAGTAAGTGTAACACGTTTTGACATTGGTATCTTTGGCATAGTAACTCCAATTAAACAAATTCATCGGGCAGCTGGAAATCCTTTCCGTCCTTACCCTATCTATTACAACCCATTGGGCAACTAAAGACCTCTGAGATTTTCCTTGGGGGTTTAGATAAAATAGCATGCTGCAATCCCGTCCATTTCATTAACTTCCGTATTTTGCAACCCAATTGACAAACTCCCAAATTTGAGCGAAGCGAAATCCCGACTTCACGTCGGGGCTTATTGCTTTTTGCTTTTTGCTTTTTGCTGATTGCTGATTGCTAATTACTACTTACCACAAAACCAACAAAAAGTAAAGAAAAAATCCCCAAAAAAAATTAGTGAAA
>VRUI01000140.1 GCA_019456225.1 Planctomycetota bacterium
AAATCACGTTCAAAACCACACTGTTCCTTGGCTAAAAAAACTTTACTAAGCCCCCTACCACCTACACCACCTACTCATAGTCTTCCTGACATAACCATAAAAGCCCCCAGGATGAAATTATAGAAACGATCTCGTCCTATTGGGTAGTTGGGGTAGGGTAAAATAGAAACTATTTAATATATATATACAAATACTTCCTCCCCACCAGTCCAAATCTTGTCGAATTCTCTATTTTTTTCAAAAAAGTTTGTAAAGTGATTATATCCGCGGTAGTCTCCAAAAACATAAGCAATCTAATAGCTTTGGTCTTTATATTTTGGAGTATATAGTTTGGCATCAATGGGATGGGAAAAAGTTGGCAAGAGATGGAGAGTATTCTGGCACGTGACTCTCTCTGATGGGAGTGTGGACAAAGGGAGCAAGTCCTTCAAAGATAAAAAGATTGCTCTAAGCTTTAAGAAACACTGTGAGAAACGGGAGCAGGTGCTAAAACGGGCAGAGATTATTGAGCCGGTACTATTGGATGAGGCAGTTAATCATTGGGTGGATTTCTGCCAAGGTTATACCGAGACTACAGCGAAGCTATATATTTCCTTGGTTCAAAGGTTCATGGCTTTCCTGCCTGACACTGTGGCTTACATAACCGACCTGACGAAGTTTCATATCAACTGCTACCTCAATTCCCAGATGAGTAATGTAGTCAACAAGACCGTCAATAACAGCATGTGTGCCATCAAATCCCTGTGTGATTACATCCATGAGAACTATGGTATCGATAATCCGGCAGATGGGATCAAGAAGCTGAAGGAAGATCCACCTGAAGTTTATTTCATTAACCAGGAGGAATATGAGGCGGTACTGGGAAGCTGTTCTGGTGTAGTCCATCCATGGGTGCTGTTTCTTGCAAATACAGGGCTTCGGGCCAGTGAGATATGCAATCTGAGATGGCGAAACTGTGATCTCAAGCAGAAGACCCTCACTATTGTAGGCAAAGGCAGGAAGAGACGTACGATAGGCCTGAACGATGCCGCCATGGGAGTTCTGAAACAGATGAGGGATGGTCGTAAGGTAAAACCTGCTGATGCCGTTTTCCTGACCCCAGATGGTGAGCTTTTGACACGGTATGTTCTAAGTGGTCGGATAGCAAAAACCTGTCGAAACGCGGGACTTTCTGGTGGAGGGCCTCATGCTTTTAGGCACTTTTTTGCCACCCAACTTCTTCTTAGGGGAGTACCTATTATCAAGGTGAGCATCTTGATGGGCCACAGTACGATTTCTACGACCCAGAGGTACTATGCTCATATCTTGAGTGACGATCTTACGGGCGTTACTGACATTCTTGTAGCTGGATGACCGTTCATATTTCTCCATGGCGTGCCTTTTGAGAACGTCGGCGTGCCAGCCCTTCTTCCGGGATGTTCGGGAGCCATAACTGAAATCAGGCAAACCACCATCTTCGATCATCCTGTGCAGGGTCTTATCTGATATGTCCATCTGGGACATCATATCCTTCATTGTTATAACTATTTTATTGCCATATTTGTTCTCGCTCATTACTGCATTACCTTTACACTAAACTACATTACTGCCGTCCAACATAATTGAAACTCTTTCACTTTTCAAATTTATCTGCAATA
>VRUI01000026.1 GCA_019456225.1 Planctomycetota bacterium
AGGCGATTGTAATCCTGGCTGAAGGAAAAGAAAGTCACGGGGCGATACTTGTCGACAGGATATTAGGCCAGCAGCGAGTCGTTGTAAAAGAATTAGACAAACGGTTTTCATACATAAATACGATTGCCGGGACAGCGGTTCTGGCAAATACAAAAATCGGCATGGTACTCGATATTCCGGGCATACTTGCTGAATCTCTGACAGGAACAGTAACCGAATAATCCCTCTCTCTCATTTTATCCCTCAAAAAGCAAACAAAACCAAGCGGTAAGATCACTTATTAGGAAAACTTAGGGGGTCAGACACCTTTAAAATTTAAATCGCTGTTTGCGGTAGCGTAAACGGCGATTTTGGCTGGTTTTTAAAATATAACTAATTGCAAAGCTGGATATTGTTACTGCCTACGAATATAGCGCGGTCGGTAATCTGCTGACCAAAACGGTTGTCGATTTTGATTTTGCCACGGGACTTGTCGGCAAAGCCGAGCAGTGGCCGTGGAGCAGCTTGGCAATATGAACCGGCAATGCTGATAAGCCTATCACCTTATGCAAAAGTCCGATTGAGTTGCCGAAACAATGGCATCGAATGGTGAATAATCTTTCAGCAGTTGACGAAGCCATTGCCGTAGGCAATCGGTGATTTTATTTTGGCGGAAATGACATTTCGATTTATGAATGGTTCCCGGCGTAAAGCCAGAACTTCGCTTTGGTCAGCATCCTAGCGGGGTGTGATTGGCCCGGCGCTTGCGCTTAGGGCTGCTGTTTGTCGTGCGGATTGCGTTTGGGTTCATTGTATTTGTTCGTCTGGGTCCCTGCCTTGGCGGGGATGACAAGTAAACAGCGATCAGCAAACAGCAAACAGCAAACAGCAAACAGCGATTAGTCCGCCATAAAGATTTGGCCCGTCACTACTGCCGGGTAGACTCCCTTCGGGAGGCTGATTTATAATTAAAAGAATGAATATCCAATAGCGAACAAGGAATATCGAATAGCGAATGAAAAAGCGAATATCCAATAGCGAACAAGGAATAACCAATAGCGAATGAAAAGGCGAATATCCAATAGCGAACAAGGAATAACCAATATCCAGTAAAAAATGAATATCCAATCCTTTACTGCTGCCGGATGTTCCATATTGATTCCGTCACTACTGCCGGGTAGACTCCCTTCGGGATTTCGCTTCGCTCAACTTTTTGGGCGCCTTCGGCGGGGCATTTTTATTCTGGCTCCCGGATCAAGTCCGGGATGACAGGTTGGGTGTGGTTTAATTGTTATTGTTGAGCGTGGATTCCCGCCTTCGCGGGAATGACAAAGGGGGCGTGTTGGGGTGATGTCGGCAGGATGCCGACATTACGGTTTTATTCGGGCAGCTTGCGCTGCCGCGCTTCTGTTTGTCGTTCGGATTGCGTAGGGGTTCATTGTGTTTGTTCGTCTGGGTCCCCGCTTTCGCGGGGATGACGAGTTTTGCGTTTGGGGAACTGTTCATTGTTTTTTTATAAAAAAAAGGGCCGAGTTGGACTCGGCCCTCCGGTATTTGTGTTATTGATCTAAGTCTATAAAGATAATATCTCGATTATTTCATCGATCAACAGGTTTAGCTCGGCTACGCTGTCACCGATTACGAAGTCGGGCGGTTTTTTTTCGCCGTCTGTCTTTTTGGCGATACTCTGAAGCTGCTTGAGAGCGATGTCTGTCTCGCCAATTGTATATAATTTTCCAGCTGCTTCGAGCATGTTACCCAATGCCTTTATGCGGTTGGCGGCAGTCTTGGCATTATTTTTCGGAGCATACCCGATGATCGTACCATCTGCGATAGATTCGTTAAATAAATCTATAGCTAGCTGGATCAATTTTTCGACAGGGACTTCAATGACAACGCCTACGCCTGACAATACTACTTCGACAGTTGGTTCATCAGTATCGTCACTGGCAATTGTTAGTGTTGCCTGAACAAATGCTTCAGAAGAAGGTGTAAATGTGATCTCAATGTCAGTCGAGGCGATTTCATCGGGAGCTATTACAATGACACCATCTGTAGGGACAGGCTCAGCAGTGATCGCAAAATCAGCACTGCCTTCAAGTGAGATATCCGATACAGTCAGGTCGACACATCCCGAGTTTACAATTTGGACGACATACGTTTCACTGACTCCAATTTCGATGTCGCCATAATCGTGCGTCAGATCGGCAGGGAATACATTGATCTCACGAGCACCTTCAGTTGACAGATTTATCGGGACCGTTGCATCCATCCAGATGTCATAAATGGTTCCATCGGGATGTTCCCATATGATGTTGTAGTAGCCATAGGCACCGGCAGTAAAAGAAGTGGTGGCAGGGTTAATGTCGATATATGGAACAATATTCGGATCAATTTCAACGTCAATCAATTCTTCGTCGTTGTTGAGTTGTCCGCCAACCCAGAATTTTGTGCCGTGAACGGTAATAACTCCGCCTACAGCAGTTAACTCAAACCAACCCTCAAAAGCGGGGCCAAACTCTGAATTAAATGTTCCTCCGTAGAGGTGTACTTCGCCGCCTGCATTTACCTGTATAAAACCTGAAGTTTCGGCTCCGGGCAGGAAATTGACAAACTCGTAGTCAGTGATACTGCTGGGATTATCCCAGTCATTGTTGATAAACAAATTGCCGGTTACAGGGCCATCGATGTTATTAGAATCTATGGGGTCGGCTAACAGGGTTGAGCTTGCTGCAGCGAGGCAGATACAAATAATCAATGCAAAATTTACTAGCTTTTTACAATACATTTCACTTCTCCTTAAATAAAAATAATTATTTTACTTTTCGATCACCGGTTTTTACATGCTTTTTCGTCTCCTTAAAAAAACAACATTTATCTATCAATCTGCTCTTAGAACAAATACCTGTACCGATAATATTGCAGGAGTCCTATAAAAGCAATGAAAAAACGGAAGTTTTATTTTTTCATAAATGGGTCCGTTTTTTTAACCGAATAACTGAATGTTTAACCGGACAAGTTCTGCTAATTATAGCTTTATTTTAGGAGTTTTGTTGTGAAAAAAGGGTTTACATTAATCGAAATTCTTATAGTGGTAACGATTCTTGGGATAGTGGCGGCGATGGTTATACCTAGTGTTCAGGGTCATGTAGAAAAGGCTCGTACCGCAGCTGCCAAGGAAACGCTGCAATCTTTGCGGCATCAAATTGAACTTTATAAGTTCGAGCATGAGGATGCGGTTCCCGGTTTCGCCGGCGGAAGCCCGATCTCACCATTAAATACGGTCAGGCAATTTACAAATTGCACGAAAGTAGACGGCAGCGTATCTCCATTTACCAAAAAGACCGGCGAGTACGTTTGCGGTCCGTATCTTCCTAAGATGGCGAAGAATCCGTTTAACAAGCTTGACACAATAACAATAGTGCCGGTCGGTACTGATTTTTCGGCTGCCGTCGATGGTACGTCCAGCGGGTGGCTGTATAAGGCCGGTACGTGTGATATACGCCTTAATTCGACAGGGACCGATGAACGCGGGGTTAAGCACTACGAGTTATAGACTGCATGCAAATGGTTGGGGGATTTTGATTTATTTCCGACGTAAAGCCTGGATGTTCCATTTTGTTTTTGTATTAGGTATCTTTGCACCGATAATATCGCCGGGGTCCTATAAAAGCGGGGTTAGGGGGTTTGGTTTATTTTTTCATAAAAAGGTTTGTTTATATCGCCGATACCTGAATGTTCGAGGATTAGATTTTAACGACTGTAGATCCAGTGTTTTTAGGAGATTTTTTATGAAGAAAGGTTTCACACTAATCGAAATTCTTATCGTGGTGACGATTCTTGGGATAATTGTTACGCTGGCTATGCCTTTGGTTCAGGGTAAGGCTGAAGAAGCTCGCGTCGCATCTGCCAAGGAAATGCTGCAATCTTTGCGACATCAAATTGAACTTTATAAGCTTCAGCATGACGGCCAGATCCCCGGTTTCGTTGCCGGATCTGCGGTGTCAGGTGCAGTAACACTTAATCAATTCATAAAATATACGGCAGAAGACGGTACCGTATCGGCTATTGATAAGTCGACCGATGCCGCCCCATACGGCAAGTACTTTTCTAAGATGCCTAAGAACCCTTTTAACGGACGTTGGAATATTGTAATTGTTCCTAACGGTGTAGATATTTCTGTTGCTGCCGATGGTACGTCCAGCGGTTGGCTGTATAAGAGAAAGACGGCTGAAATTCGTCTTAACTCGACAGGGACCGATGAACGCGGGGTTAAGCACTACGACTTATAGACTGCTTGCAAATGGTTGGGGGGTTTTGAAGGTGTACAAGGTTAAGAAGTAGAAGCAGCATGTGTACCCACCTTCGTAAGGGCTTGGGTGCGGTAAACAGCATATCTTACCGGATGCGATATTTGAATATCCAATATCCAACACGGAATATCCAATAACCAATTAGACCGGCCTTTGGCCGGTTTTTGGGTGAAGGCTTTTTAAAGGCGGTATTATTTTTTTAGGGGGGCATTGTTGTTGTGTGGTTTTATCCCTGCGCTTCGGGCTTTTGTTTTGTTTTGTTGTTTTGTTTTTATTTAACTTTTTGTTGCATTTTGTTGTTTTTTGTGTTAAATTTTGATTATGTCTCTTGGAAAAATTATTCGCGATCGACGGGAAGAGCTTCGGTTTACCCTTGATGAGGTAGCTGGGCGGACGGGCTTTTCTAAACCATATCTATCAACAATCGAAACCGGCAAGGTTAAGAATCCGCCTGGTGACGGGCTTTTGCGCAAGCTTGAGATGGTGCTTGAGTTTGACGCCGGTTTGCTTTTGCATATCGCACACGTCGAGAGTATGCCTGCTGATATTCGCAGCGATTATGAGGCGAGAGAGGCGGAAAACCGGCGTTATAAGCAGATTATCCGCAATATTATTCAGGAAGGCGGGGCTGTTGAAGGGGCCGAGGGGGTTGGCGACGATGCTGATGAGAAACCTATCGTGTCGGGGCAACTGGTGCCTGTGATCAACAAGGTTGCGGCGGGGTACCCGGTGGATTTTGACGATCTTGGGTATCCGGTGGGTTTCGCCGATGACTATGTCCGGTGTACGGATCTGCATGATCCCAACGCTTTCGCTGTTCGTGTGTTCGGGGATTCCATGGAGCCGAAATTTAACGAGGGGGATATTGTGATATTTTCGCCGGCTTTGGAGGTTACGGCTGGGGATGACTGTTTTGTGCGGTTTACTATGCCGCATGAGACTACTTTTAAGCGTGTTTTCTTTGAGGAGGGGGGGAATGTGCGGTTGCAGCCGCGAAATCAACAGTATGCTCCCAATATTATCGAAGGGAGCCGGATCAATGGGATCTACCGGGCTGTTATGCGGCTTGAGCGACTTTGATTAGTTTCTAGTTTTTAGTCGTTAGGTATGGATTCGGCCTTTCCGTCTTGGCCTGGGTACGACGCGACAAGCCAGCCGAGGCTATATTATTTTGGTGTTTTTGACTGGATTTTGTTTGTCGAATCGCTATAATCACTCCTAATCTTTAGTTATTAGTCCTGATATAGGGTTTTTTTGCCCTGATTTTAATAAAGTACGGATATTTTATGCGAAAATTATGGGAATTGTTTTTATTGTTTTGTTTAACGTTATGCTGGGCGGGTGCCTTTGCTGAGGAATCCAGCAGAGGCGATTATTTTGCCGGTCAGGATATTCATCTTGGGGCTTTTCGGATGAGTGTTTATCCTTCGGTTGACGGATCGGCTGATGAGCAGATCGTAGTTTTTGATGAAGGTTTTTCGCTTGAGTTCGGCGGCAGTTCGCTGTCTTGCGATCAGGCGGTTGTCTGGATCACTACCAAACACTATGAGTATCGCGGCAGCGAAAGCATTGATTATGCTGTTCGTGCGTACCTGGAAGGTAATGTGAAGGTTTCTCAGGGATTGTCGGGTAAGTCTAAGGACAATCAAGCGATCATCGAACAGGGCAAGTCGCTGGTTGTTCATTTCTTTGTCACTGGTGAGGTTTTTTCGACGGTAGAGGAACGATCCGATGGGGTTCTGGACGATCTTAAGGGTATGCAGCTTTTTAAGAATGCATCAAAGGCTGTTCGTCCCTTGCGATCGAGGCTTATAGTTGCACCTGAGGCGATCGTTCCAAGGTACAAAGAGGATATTTCGGTGGTCGATGAGAAATACGGCAAGGCGCTGAAAAACCCGCTAAGAGCTTCGGATTATTTTGAGATCGGCGAGGTTAAACAGACTACGGGGCCGGCAGTTGCCGTTGATTTTGCGCCTCAAGCAGATACTAGCCGCAGCGGATCAGGGAAAGTTAAAGAAAGAGAGTTTCAATACCCGATCAATATTTCCGGAGTCTGGGAGAAGGATCCTGAGATTCGGATGACCGAAGCTGACGGCGTGAAGGTCGCGACTTTGATGGGGCGTTTTTATCTTTGGCAGAAGAAGGATGACAAGGGTAATATTGTTGAGTTCCAGGCTGACAATGGGGTGATATTTTACGGCAGCGACAAACTTGCCAAGAGCAGCGATGCGAAACGACCATCCGGCACTGGTACGGTTGACGCGGTTTATTTTTCGGGTAATATCGTGATGACCGAGGGTGAACGTACGATCCGCGCCGAAGAGTTGTTTTATGATTTTGTGAATAAGCGTGCTCTTGCAGTAAAGGCTGAGATGCGTAAGTTTGATGTTGGCAGGGGGATTCCGATCTATCTTCGTGCCGCGAAACTTCAGCAGGTTTCTGAGAATATTTTTCAGGCGGAAAATATCGTTCTTACAACGAGTGAGTTTTATGTTCCCCAGCTATCCCTTACTGCGAGTCAACTGGTGATGACCGATACGACCGGTGTTCAGGAGCGGGCCGACGGGATTGCCGATGACAGTAAGTTCGACGCGGTGCTGACCGATATCAGGCTGAAGGCGGGCAAGCGTACGTATTTTGTATGGCCCCGTTTGCGTACTAATTTTGAGCGTCCGGATATCCCCATTCGGCGGATACAGGTCGGACATGATTCTCGTTTTGGTACTTCTGTTGAGACGCGTTGGTACCTTTCGCGGCTTCTCGGTCTCAAGGAGCCTGAGGGTGTTGACAGTTCATTGATGGTCGATTATTTTGGTAAGCGCGGCAGCGGTGTCGGTGTGATGGTCGACTATAAGCGAGACGATTATTTTGGCGGTGTGAGCAGTTATATTATCAAGGACAGAGGCCTGGACGATCTTGGCAGGACGAGAAAGAATATTGAACCCGGTTCCGATATTCGCGGGCGTTTTACGGCGAGGCACAAGCATTATCTTCCGTATAACTGGCAGGCAACTCTTGAGATAAGTTATCTTTCAGATAAGCATTTCCTTGAAAGCTACTACCGTACAGAATTTAATACTTCCAAGGCTCAGGAGACCTTGCTGTATCTTAAGCGGCTTGAGGATTTCTGGGCGTTTTCATTTCTTATGAAAGTTCGAATCAACGATTTTGAGAGCGAGCTTGAAGAGCTGCCTACTGCTGAGCTGCATTTTAAGGGCGTTTCTTTCTGGGACGATATGCTGACTTACTATGGCGATACCCGTGTTAGCCGGCTTCGCAATCGTGTTCCCTCTGATTCGACTTCTGATGTTTCGCAGGACTTTTTCACCTTCCTTACTACGCGGCATGAGGTTGATGTTCCAATGCGATTAGGTGCCGTCAATATTGTTCCGTTTACGGGTGTGAGTTATTCTATCGACGACCAGGAAGGTTTCAGGAAGAATGTCGATAACAGTGTCAGCAGCAAGCCTGAAGAGAAGGTTTTGTTTGGCGAGGTTGGTGTCCGCATGTCGACTTTGTTCTGGAAGGAAGATGGGACGTTTAAGTCTAAACTCTGGGATGTTGACGGGTTGCGTCATACAATTAAACCTCATTTCGAGGCAGTCCTTTATGAGGAGGATTCTGATGTTATTGAGATGCGTAATTTCATGAATTTTGGTTTGTCGCAGAGGTGGCAGACGCGTAGAGGCAGTGCTGACAAAAGGCGAACTGTCGACTGGATGCGTTTTGATGTCGACGCGACGTTCCTTTCTGATACCGCAGATTCTTCTCTGTCTCCTGCGCTGCCGAATGCTTTCGGACCTGCGAATTCTTACGGACCTGCGAAGTTTATCTGGAACGATCCTTCTATTCCGGTGTTTATGCGGCGCGATGATTCGTTGTGGGGTATGGTTCGTGATACTGTTAATCTGGACTATATGTGGCGGATGAGCGATACGACAGTTTACCTGAGCGATCTGAATTATGATACTCAATCCGGTGTTGTCCAGCAGTTTAACGCTGGTATCGCCAAGTATGTTTATCCGGATATCAGTTACTATATCGGGAGCAGGTATTATCGGCCAGTGACGATAGATGTTCCAGCGACATTAAAAAATTCTAGAGTTCATGAAAAGGGTTCCAACTCTATAATCGGTTCTATAACTTATGCCTTGAATAATCGTTATACTATTATCGTTTCAGAGGAGTATAACCTTGATTATGGTAATAATGTTCGTACGGAATTAGCATTGCTGAGGCGTTACCACCGGTTGTACTGCGGTCTGACACTTTCTATCGATGAGTCTCGCGATGAGAAATCGATCATGTTTTCGATCTGGCCGCAGGGGATCAAGGATCTGACTTTCGGGGATCGGAGATACGCTTCGTTCCGCGATGGCATTCTGGAGAACTAGAAATATTTATCCGCAGATTACGCGGATTATTTTTAAATTTAAAAACAGCAGTGCGTGTTTTGTGAAATATCGCTTGCAACTTTTGAGAGTCAAAACTGTATTCCTTTTTTGCCACAGAGAGCACAGAGGAAAAGAGAGAAAAGAAAAAGATAAAAACAATAGAAACCGCCACGGCGGTGCTAATTTATTAACATGCCGGCAGGATGCCGGCGTTACGTTGCGTGTGATAATCGGAGTGTTCCGATTATAATTTTAATTTACTGTTTTATTATTAGAAAGTTTATGAGGGAAGATTATGCCTTTAGTGGACACGAAAAAAATGTTTGAGATGGCCTATAAGAACGGCTATGCAATTGGGGCTTTCAATGTTAACAACATGGAAATTACCCAGGGAATCGTTGCAGCGATCGTCGAGGAAAAAGCTCCGCTTATTCTTCAGGTCTCACGCGGGGCGAGGTCCTATGCATCAATGAATTATCTTAAGGCTATCATCGACTGTGCGGTCGCTGAAAATCCGGATATTCCGATTTGCATGCACCTTGATCATGGCGATACATTTGAGTCCTGCAAGCAGTGTGTCGATGACGGTTTTACATCCGTTATGATCGATGCATCGCACTCGAGCTTCGAAGATAATATCGCGCTGACGAAGCAGGTTGTAGATTATGCTCACGCTCACGGTGTTGTTGTCGAAGCAGAACTCGGTAAACTCGGTGGTATCGAAGAAGACGTTGTTGGCGTCTCGGCTGAGGATGTAATGAACCACCTGACCGATCCTGACCAGGTTGTTGAATTTGTTGAAAAGACCGGCTGTGATTCGCTTGCTATTGCTATCGGAACAAGCCACGGTGCTTATAAATTTAAGACCGCACCAAAACTGGCTATTGACGTAGTGGAAAAGGTTGAAGTCAAATTGCCGGGATTTCCGCTTGTTATGCATGGTTCGAGCAGCGTTTTGAAGGAATTTAAGGACCTGATCAACAAGTACGGCGGGGATATGCCTGATGCTATGGGTGTCCCTGAAGATGCTATCAGCGAGGCGGCTAAGAAGGCTGTCTGCAAGGTTAACATCGATACCGACCTTAGAATGGCTCTTACAGCGAAAATTCGCCAGGTATTCTGTGAGACCCCAGCTGAATTCGATCCTCGCAAGTATCTTGGACCTGGTCGTCAGGCCATTAAAGACATGGTTAAGCATAAACTTCATGTTCTCGGATGTGCCGGTAAGGCTGACGAGTGCCTTTAGTCAAACTGACCTTTGGTCAGTTTGAGATTGATTATTGATTATTTATAATTGATTATTTGAGGATTCGGCCTTTGGCCGAGGCATTTTATTAAAAAAAGACGCCACGCAAGCTCTTTAATTGCAGTGGTTTACGTTTTTTTTTGGGCGTTTTCGGTCAGTTTGAAAATGTATAATGTCTATTGTATAATATTTGTAAATTGGCTTTTGGCCGTAACTTTTTTTGGTTTTGAGCGTCTATAATATAGCTGTCCCTGGTTTTTTGGCTGGGGTAGCTTTATAGGCTTGTGGAATTGGGTTTTTTATATGTTTTTCAGCGGTTTTGTCCCTGCGCTTGCGGTTTGGGCTTTTTTTTGCTTTGTTAAAGTGGAGAGTTTATTCCGTAAATATTGGTCTTTAAAACGACGATGTAGTGATGTCGGGGATGATTTTTGAAAGTGTTTTTGGTCTATGTTAATACGTTAATGTGTTTATTTTGAAGAGGTTACCTTGAAAACTGTTAAAAACAACAGGTTCTGGATGGTTCTTGCCGTATTTATTACGGTTGTTCTGGCTCTTGCTGGAGGGAAAAAAGTTCTTAATAGTTCTAATGCGTCTATTGCTAAATCTACAGGTGATACTTCCAGTGATGTCGAAGTAGCCAGTGATGTGGATGTAGCCAGTGTTGTTGAGGCCGCGGCGTCTAAGATCAGTACGGGTGATTTTGAGGGCGCCGATGCGCTTATCAGCAAGATCAAGAAGCTTTCTGACAGGAGTGCGTTGCAGCTTGGGCGTATAATCGACGAATATAATATCTTTTCCAAGGAACGGAAAGAGGCTAAAGCTAAGTTATATGAAGAACTGCTGGCCGACCTTAAAGGGGAAGGTCCTAAAGAGAAAAAAGAGGAGCTAACCAAAAAGGATTCTGAGACTGAAACAAAAGTTGAAACTAAAAAAGAAGATAAAGGTAAAGGCTCCGGTGAGAGCGAAATATCAATTGATGCCGGTGAGTCCGAAAAATCAATCAATGCTGTTGATTCCGAGACAATAAGTGATAGCGGTAAGGACGATGAAGTTGATCCTGAAGTGAAAGAGATGAACGAGACTTTTTTGAAGGTTCTAAAGGTCAAAGAGTATGCTAACGAGGAACAGGAAAAAGAACTTCTTTCCAGCGAGATAGTTAAGTCTCTTATTGAAAAATCCCTTAAGAAGGGCCGAGAGTTTGAAGCCGAGAATGAATGGGTTGATGCTTATGCTCACTGTTATTACTGGCTTGGTGCTCTTTTTCCCGATAATAAGGAATACAAAGACCATATGAAGAAGCTGATGCGGCTTGCGATGATCGAAATGTCGCTTAAGGATAACAGTTGTGAAAAGAGTGCCGACCGTCATTCCGGTATCAAGCCGGAGATGCTTGTTCGGGCCGTACGGGCTTTGGATTTCAGCTATGTTTCTTTGCTTGATTATAAAGCGATGACAATAAAGGCGATCGAACAGTGTCATTTTCTTAGCCAGGTTTTGTTATCGGAAAAGAAGGATATATCCTACAGGGTTTCTGTCGAGGATATGGATAAGTGGCATGAACGCCTTTCGGCGATACAGAAAGGGCTTGAAGGTGATCCTACTCTTAAACGAGATGCTTTTGTACGTATTTTCAGCGAGGTTCTTGCTCTTAATACGAATACGCTTGGTATTCCGCAGGAGATTATCGTTGCTCAATATACTCAAGCGGCTCTTGAGGCTCTTGACCCGTTTACAAATCTTATCTGGCCGTGGAGGGTACTTGATTTTGAGAAAAATATGACTCAGGACTTTACCGGTATCGGAATTCATATTACGAAGATCCGCGGAGTTCTTGCAGTTGCAAGTTTGTTGCCGGATACTCCCGCTTACCGTTCGAATCTTGATGCTAACGACGAGATCCTTGCCGTTAACGGCGAAGAAACCAAGGATATGACTCTTACTTGTGTTGTGAGCAAGATAACCGGGCCTAAGGGTACCAAAGTCACGCTTACAGTTCGTCATGAAGATGCTGCTGAGGGCGAGACTGAAGATATTGTCCTGGTTCGTGCCCGTATTGAAGTTCCTACGATCCGCGGTTGGAAACGAGAAGACGATGGGAGTAATGGAAGCAACGGGGCAAACGGTACCACCGCTTCCAAGGAGAATTCCGGTAAGTGGGGACATATGATCGACTCTGTAAATAAGATCGGTTATATGCGGCTTACAGGTTTTACTATGAATACAGCACCGACTATGAAGGCTCAACTTCATAATCTTGAAGTGCGTGGCATGAAGGGTCTTATTGTCGATCTTCGCGATAACTCGGGCGGGTATCTGTCGACGGCCGCTGCTGTTGTTGATATGTTCGTTGATAGCGGTTTGATCGTTAAGAGCCAGCCGAGATGGGGTATCGCTACCTATGAGCGTGCGAGGAAACGCGGTACGCATCCGAATTATCCTCTTATCGTTTTGATCAACGGCTCTTCCGCGAGCGCTTCTGAGATCGTTGCAGGTGCTTTGCAGGATGATAAGTTTAAACGTGCGACGCTTGTCGGTACCCGCAGCTATGGCAAGGGCAGCGTTCAGACGATAGTTCATTATTCCGGTGAAGGTTCGAAGCTTAAGTATACGATGGCGTATTATCACCTTCCGTCTGGTCAGCGGGTTAAGAACCGGTATAAAATGGAAAAAGAAGGGCGTAAGGACTGGGGTATTGCTCCGGATGTTGAGGTTGAGATGACCAGTGAAGAGATCAAGAAACATCGTGAGATCCAGTGGTCCAATGACGTTCTTGCCAAAGCCGGTCACGTTGATGAAAAGGGTAAGCCGGTTAAGCGGTATACTGCCCAAGAGACTATCGCCGCCGATCCTCAGATGCGGGTTGCGCTTATGATTGCAAAATCCAAGATCATCCAGGCAGGGGGTGTGGTTGAGTTTCCGGAAAAGGTTTCTGATAAGCCGGTAGTTGCCGGGAAAAATTAATAGCGATTATCTATTAGTCCCGATAAATCCCCGACGTAAAGCCGGGGCAGTCTCTGATTTCGCTTCGCTCAACAGCGATTGGCTATTAGGGTTCTGTTGGTTTTTATCCCTGCGCCTTGCGGTGTTACCGCTTTTTGTGAGCTTCGGGCTTTTGTTTAAATATTCTTTTGTACTTTCCTTGCCCTTTTGTTTGTTTTGGTGTATTATACGCGCTGTTTGTATGATTTAATTGGAATTTGGTCGCCTTTTGGCGTTTTTTTGAAGGGAAAGTTAGTTGTCTGAGAATACCAGTATCGATAAATTGCAGCAGCAGCGTCAGGATAAGCTTGAAAAGTATCGCGAGCTTGGGGTTGACCCTTATGGGGGTAAATTTGAAGGTGTCGAAAGCACCGCATCTATCGTAGGCAGATTTGTAGATGATCAGGAAGGTCAGGTTGCTTGTGCGGCCGGTCGTATCGTTCTTTTGCGGGATATCGGCAAACTTATCTTTATTACGCTGCGCGATTCGAGCGGGACCATCCAGATCGGGCTTAGCAAAAAACTGCTTGCCGATTTCTGGGATGTCGTGAAACTGCTGGAACTTGGCGATATTGTCGGCGCTAGCGGCGATCTTGCACGGACGCGTACCGGTGAGATCACTATCTGGGTTGATAAGCTTACCATGCTTTGCAAGTCTTTGCTTCAGCCGCCGGAGAAATTCCATGGGCTTACTGATGTTGATATGCGGTACAGGCAAAGGTATGTTGACCTTTGGGCGAACCCTGAGGTTATGGGGACATTCCAAAAACGCAGTGCTATGATTGCGACTATTCGGCGGCTGCTTACCGATAAGGGGTTTTGCGAGGTTGAGACTCCCATGATGCAGTCTATCGCCGGCGGGGCGGCTGCCAAGCCCTTTATTACTCATCATAATTCTCTGAATATGGATATGTTCCTGCGGATCTCACCGGAACTGTTCCTTAAGCGTCTGCTGGTTGGCGGTATGGAAAAGGTTTTTGAGGTCAACCGTAATTTCCGTAATGAAGGGCTTAGCACACGGCATAACCCTGAGTTTACGATGATGGAACTTTATCAGGCGTATGCCGATTATAATGTTATGATGGACATCACCGAAGAGATCTTCTGCACGCTTATCGAGGAACATTGCGAAAGTAATGTGATCGAGTTTGGCGATCTGAAGGTTAACTATGCCGGGCCCTGGCGGAGGGCGAAGTATGGCGATCTGCTGAAGGAATATGCCGGGTGCGATATTGACGATATTGCCGCTGTCCGGGCCAAGGCGAAAGAGCTTGGGATTAATGATGAGGGTATGGATGATGCGATTGTTATCAATGAGGTTTTCGAAGAGACGGTCGAGGATAATTTGATCGATCCTACGTTTGTGATCGATTATCCGGCGGCTCTTTGTCCTTTGACACGACGGAGTAAGTCGGACCCGAGGTATGCCGAGCGGTTTGAGTTGTTTGTCGCCAGGATGGAACTTGCGAACGCGTATACCGAGCTTAATGACCCGGCTGTTCAGGAAGCGAATTTCAGGGAACAGCTTCGCGGGCAGGATGAGACGATGGCGACGATGGACGATGATTTTGTCAACGCTTTGAAGTATGGTATGCCTCCGGCAGGCGGGCTTGGGATCGGGATCGACCGGCTTGTTATGCTGCTGACTGGCGAGACTAGTATTCGGGACGTTGTTTTGTTTCCTCTGCTTAAATCTTTATCGTAATTTATTTATCCGCAGATTGAAAGCTGAAATTTACCATGAAGAACATGAAGGTAAAAGCATGAAGATCATGAAGGAAAAATAAAGATAAAAAAGGAAACCGCCTTCGGCGGAAGCTGTTTAATTATCGGGGAGCTTGCGCTCCCGCGATTTTAGGCGTTTTTTTAAAATGGATTGAAACGGATTTAAGAAATTGGAATTCTTGCATGAAGCATTTGAGTTTTTTTCTTTGTTTTAAATATCTTTGCAGGAAGAAGATCGTTCTGCTTAGCATCGCTTCTGTTGCGATGTGCTGCGGGCTGCTTATTGTTGTGTCCAGTTTGTTTTCGGGTTTTATCGCGGCTGTTGAGAACAGTGCGAGCGAGAATATGGGGGATGTTGTTATCGATCCGTATGGTTCGATGCGTGTCCCTGATTACGACGAGTTGATCAGCGAACTTGAAAAGGTTGATGTTGTTGAGGCTGCGACGGCGGTTCTTTCGAGTAACGGGGGGCTTTTGTTTCTCGGCAAGGGTAACGTTCGGGCGGTTTTATTGTGGGGGATAGAGGTTGGCAGGCGCGATGCGGTTTCGCCGTTTTCGAAATATCTTGTCGGCAGCGGTGGGGTCGATATCGGCGATGAAGTCGCTGTCGGATACGTTGGGATCGGGGTTGTGGCAAAGCCGGATGCTGTTACCGATGAGTATGACTATGACGAGGTGGGCGAATTTGTCGGCAGGAAGGTCAGGCTTACTACGGCAGTTAGCGGAAGCGACAAACCCAGGCGAATAACTTTCCATATCGCCGATATATCCCAGACGGGGGTACACCAGTTTGACAGCAATTTTGTGTATATGCCTATCGAAGAACTTTCAGAACAGCTTTACCCGGGCAAGGGTAAGATCGCCGATATGATACAGATCAAGCTTGTTGGCGGTGCCGATGAGGAAGCGGCGGTCGATAAGATACGCGGCGTCTGGCGTGAGTTTGGAAAGAAAAAGAAACTGGATTGGGCATCGCCCCTCGATGTCGAGACTTCACGTTTGAAACAGGCGCGGTTGATCGGTGAGTATCGCAAGCAGATGGGTATGCTGATGCTGATATTCGGGGTTGTCAGCGGCGGAGTTATTTTGCTTATCTTCTGTATATTCTACCTTATCGTTATGACGAAGATTAAAGATATCGCCATCATCAAGAGCTGCGGGCTTGGCTCGTCCGGGGTGGCGGTTTTGTTTGTTTTCTTTGGGCTTGTGGTTGGTGTGGCAGGTTCGGGGTTTGGGATACTTATCGGGTGGCTGATGACTAAGAATATTAACGCGGTTGAGGCGTGGGTTAGTTCGGCGCTTGGGCTGAATCTTTGGAAGAGCAGCACTTATATGTTCAGCAGGATACCGAATGTTGTATACTGGGATTATGTTTACTGGATCGCCGGTGCTGCGATCGTGGCGGCGGCGTTGGGGGCTTTGGTTCCTGCGATAGCGGCGTCGCGGGTGAGGCCGGTACGGATTCTCAGGTACGAATAGTATTTCAAACGGCTTGCTTGGATTGTTTGGAATTTATAATTTATAATTGATGATTTATAATTAGAGGATTCGCCTTCGGCGAAGCTGTTTTATCTGTCGGCAGGATGCCGACAGTACGGTTAGCGGTTAGATATGTATAAACTAATGTTGGCAACTCGTTATTTTTTTAAGCGTCGGATCAATCTTCTGGCGATGGCGGCTATTGCGCTTTGTGTTTTTATTGTTGTCGTTGTTATGAGCGTGATGATCGGTCTTGTTAGCGACTTCAAGGAAAAGAACCACAGTTATTCCGGCGACTGCGTTATCCATAGCGATTCGCTGGTGGGGTTTGCTTACTACGAGGATTTTGTCAGCGAGCTTGAAGGGGAAAAGTTTGCCTGCGGTGTTTCGCCGGTGATCGATGGGTTTGGATTGATGAGACGGCCTGGTTATGAGGATAATATCGGGCTGCAGATCAGAGGTGTTGATCCGGTTAAACATTCTGCGGCGACGGGGTTTGGGGATACTTTGTATTACCACAAGGATAATCCCGAAAAGGCTTTTGAGAATATTTACGAACCGAATCTTCCGGGGTCGGTTATCGGTGTTTCGATCATCTATAAAAGCGGCAGCTTTGGTGAGTATGACCATTTTCCGGTCCCGCGGGATTTGAAATTCGAGATCACGTGTTTTCCGCTTAACGCTAAAGGGGGGCTTGCTAGAGGCGGCGCTGATCCGACCAGTACGAAGGTGTTTGTCAATAGCGACGATACTCATAGCGGGCTTGTTAAGGTTGACGGGGGGATGATCTATCTTCCGTTTGACGAGGCGCAGTCGATGTTCGAGATGGGCTGGCCGATCAAGCGGATCAACTCGATACATATTAAGTTTTCCAAAGGGGTAAGCGCCGATGAAGGGATGGCGAAGGTTGCGGCGATGTGGGCAAAGCATGTTGAGCGGAATAAGGATAAGACTTATGCGAACCTGTTTGATAATGTTTCTGTCGAGGACTGGTTTCGATACAGGCGGGAGATAATCGCGCCGATGGAAAAGGAACAGACGATGCTTACGATACTGTTTGCGATGCTTGGGATCATTACGGTGTTCGTTATCTTTGTTGTGTTCTATATGATCATCGGACATAAGACCAGGGATATTGGGATCATGAGAAGTATCGGGGTTTCCAGCTGGTCGGTGGTGAGTATCTTTCTACTGTTCGCGGGGATGGTTGGTGTTGTCGGCTCTGCGATAGGCGCGTCGGCAGGGTGCAGTTTTCTGGTTAAAATTAATGATATGGAAGACTGGCTTTTTGAGAATTATGAGTGGCAGCTTTGGAACAGGGAGATCTATGCGATCGGCGAGATCCCGCATGATATCGAGTTTAATGTTATCGCCGTTATTGTGGCTTGTGCTATCGGGGCGGCTTTGCTTGGGGCGTTTGTTCCGGCTGTGCAGGCTGGGTTTAAGCGACCTGTTGAGGTTTTGCAGGTTAATCAAGTATAGGGAGTGTGTTTTTACCATGAAGAGCATGAAGACAAGGGCGTGAAGGGCATGAAGAAAAATAATAAAATTAAAAGATAAAAACTAAAAAGGAAACCGCCTTCGGCGGGGACTATTATATGGAGTTTTATTGTGATACTTAAAGGTGTTGATTTACATAAGTCTTATAAGATGGGGCAGACTAAGCTTGAGGTTTTGCGCGGGCTTGATGTTTCAATTTCCGAAGGTGAGTTTGTCGCTATCGTCGGGGCTTCCGGAAGCGGTAAGAGTACGCTTTTGCATCTGCTCGGTGCGCTGGATAAGCCCAATCAAGGGCGTGTCGAGTTCCGGGGTAAAGCACTTTCGAGCTTTGGGAGCGGGCAACTTAACGGATTTCGTAATAAAACGGTCGGTTTTGTCTTTCAGTTCTATCATCTGCTTGACGAATTGAATATTCTGGAGAATACATTGCTTCCTGCGATGGCCGGCAGTAATAGCTTTGGATGGGTTTCCAGGCGAAAAACGGCGAAAGAAAGTGCAATATTGCTTCTTGAGCGGATGGGTCTTGGTGGGCGACTTAAGCATAAAGCGTACCAGCTTTCGGGCGGTGAGAGGCAGAGGGTGGCTATCGCGAGGGCTCTAATTAATGACCCTGAACTACTTTTAGCCGATGAACCGACAGGAAACCTTGACTCTGAGACAGGAAATGGTATCCTAGAGGCGCTCGAAGAGTTTCATCTGGCCGGGCAGACTATCGTTATGGTGACGCATGACAGCCGGATCGCCGACAGGGCCGACAGGGTAATTCGGTTGGTCGACGGGAAAATAGAATGATAAAAATGCCTAATGTCTATTGTATAATGGAGGAAACCGCCTTCGGCGGATGCTATTTTATATTTGGGAAGAAAGCTTATGAAAATCTGGATGGATGATCGTTTGGTTGATGAGGCAGATGCCAAGATCTCTGTTTTTGATCACGGTTTGCTTTATGGCGACGGTGTGTTTGAGGGGATCCGCGTCTATGGGGGTAAGATATTTGAACTTGCGGCACATCTTAAGCGACTTTATGAGTCGGCGAAGGTTATTCGTCTTGATATTGGTATGGGTATTGACGAGCTTGCTGCTGCGACCGAAAAGACGGTCGAGGCAAACAGCATAGCTGACGGGTATATTCGGCTTTTGATCACCCGTGGGATCGGCGATCTTGGGCTTGACCCGTTCATTTGCAAAAATCCCGGGATAATTATTATCGCCGATGGTATTCAGTTGTATCCGGAAGAACTTTATGAAAAGGGGCTTAAGGTCGTTAGCGTTTCTACGATGCGGAGTCATCCGCTTGCGCTTGCTCCACAGATCAAGAGTCTTAACTATCTGAATAACATAATGGCCAAGGTTGAGGCGATAGATCAGGGGGCCGGTGAGGCGATCATGTACAACCATCTTGGTTATGTCGCTGAAGCTTCTGCCGATAATGTTTTTATTGTTAAAGATGATGTTGTAATCACGCCGCCTGCTGAGGCTGGTGCGCTTGGGGGGATTACCCGCGGGATAGTTATTCGCCTTGCCGGAGAAATGGGGTATGAAGTTGCCGAGCGGAATCTTACCCGTGTCGATCTTTATGTTAGCGATGAGTTTTTTATGACAGGTACTGCTGCTGAGGTGATAGCTATTGTCGATATTGACGGCAGGGTGATCGGCGATGGTAAGCCTGGGAAAATAACCGAAACTATTAGAAAGAAATTTTTTGAATATGCTCGTTCCTGAGAACAAAAACACTTTTTTGCATACTGCAATATATAACGACTTTGCGGGCAGATTTGACGCGATATCAGATAAGCTTGAAGCTGTTAAAGGATGTATTGCCGCCCAGCTGGTCGCCGGCAGCGAATCTGTAGATCGGCGTCTTGAGCATGTGGTTTCGGCGACCGGTAAGATGGTGCGTCCGGCACTGGTTTTGCTTTGCGGTAAGTGCTGCGGGTCTGTAGGTGATCTGCAAATTGAGATCGCCACGATAATCGAGATGGTTCATATCGCGACATTACTGCATGACGATGTTATCGATCATGCCGACAGCCGTAGAAATGTTGCGACGGCAAACTCGATCTGGGGTAATGAGTCAGCGGTTTTGCTGGGTGATTTTGCTCTGAGTAAGGCTTTTGCGATGTCGGCGCGGCTTGACGACAAACGTGTGTCGAAGATACTTGCCGATACGGCGATACAGATATGCGCCGGTGAGCTTGAGCAGAATGCACAGCGTGATAACTGGCGTTTGAGCGAGGGTGAATATTTTGAGATAATAGAGGCTAAGACAGCTTCGCTTTTTGGGAGCAGCTGCGAACTTGGGGCTCTTGCGGCGGGGGCGGACGAAAAAACAATAAAGCAGTTCTCTGATTTTGGGATCAGCCTGGGGATGGCTTTTCAGGTCGCAGATGATCTTATCGATATTACCGGGGCTGAAAAAGGTGAAGGCAAGACGCTGGGGCGAGATATCGCCGAGAGAAAGCCTACGCTTCCGATGATACATCTGATCAGTACGCTCAGGAACGCCGAGGCTGATGAGCTTGTTGATGGGCTTTCGTCTGGCCAGGTACCGGACAACTATGAAGGGATGCTGATTAGCAGCGAGAGCCTTGAATACAGCAGGAAGGTTGCCCGGGATTATTGCGACATGGCGATCAGGTGTCTGGAAGGAATTGATGCGGGTGAGGCTAAGGGGCAGTTGGCCGATATTGTTCGGATCGTTATGAATAGAGCGATTAGTGATTAGCAATTAGCGATTGGTCATTTTTATTCGTTATTGGTTTTGGGGGAGTTTTCGTGGGGAAAAAGTTTTCCCTTCTTTTGTTTTTTTTACTCAACGCCCTATAATCTCTTGATTTTTGTGCCTTAAACTTGTCTTTTGGGGTGGTCTTCAAGAATGGTTTGGATGGCCTGGGTTTCTTTGCCGGCGGGGTTTAATCTTTGGGGTTTTTCTGGTATAATATACTTTGTAAGGGCGGGTCGTTTTCCGTTCTTTGGGGTGTTTTGTTTTTTTGGGGGCAGTACTAATGGTTAAGCGAATTCCGTGCAGGGTTGTATCGTCGGTTTTCAGTGGGCATGATCAAGCTTACAGCAATAGTAGACCGCCGATGTCGCCTGGCGATTCTTCGGGGCCGCTGGGCGTTGTAAATGTTGATGATGATAACGTCAGCTTTCCGATGGGTATGTTTGTTGACGTGATCATTGGTGAGTAGTTAATCAAACTGACCGGCTGGCCAGTTTGAAATTACTAATTACTAATTACGAATTTAGGACTCGGCCTGACGGCCAAGACAATTTTATTTAGAACCGGTTGAGTGTAGGCGGGTTTTTCTCCTCCTCCTTGCCCGTTTATGCTTCCGGTTCTTTTTAGTCGATCGTCGATAGTTTTTAGTCGTTAGTTTTTTTATGAACTTTCTTTTTGTTTTGAAGTATGTTATAAGATAAGCTCTGCGGGAGTGTTGTTGCTTTTGCAGGGCTTTAATATTGTTTACAGGTTGAGTATTTTATGAGTGAATCACAGTTGGCACTTCCTGAAAGTGTTACGCGACTTGAGGTTGAAGGTAAGACGGTTTATATTGTTGGAACAGCTCATGTTTCCAAACAGAGCGTTGAGGATGTTATTGATACGATTGCGGCAGTTGGGCCGGATTCTGTTTGTATCGAGCTTTGCGCGGCTCGTCACCGTTCGCTTATCGAGCGGGATAACTGGAAAAAGATGGACCTTTTTAAGGTTCTTAAGCAGGGTAAAGCGCTTTTTCTGTTTGTTCAGCTTATTATGTCATCGTTTTACCGCAAACTTGGCAAAAAGCTTGGTGTTGAGCCCGGTGCCGAGATGCTGGAAGGGGCAAAACAGGCCGAGGCAGTCGGTGCCGAACTTGTGCTTGCCGACCGTGATATCGAGATTACGCTTAAGCGTGTGTGGGGGTATCTGAACTTGTGGAATAAGTTTAAGATGTTTGCCGAGCTATTGGCCGGGCTTATCTTTGGTGAAAAGATAGACGAAGATCTTATCGAGAATATGAAGAAGCAGGACCAGCTTGAAAGCATTATGGAGGTTTTTGCAAAATCGTTCCCGGAGGTTAAGAAGCGTTTGATCGATGAGCGGGATGTTTATCTTGCTGAGAAGATCCGCACTGCGCCGGGTGAAAAGATCGTCGCGGTTGTCGGAGCGGCGCATGTGCCTGGGATCACGGAGCATATTTATAAGGAGCAGTCGCTTGATGAGCTTTTGGTGGTGCCTCCTAAGTCGATAGTACCTAAGATACTCAAGTGGGCTATACCTGCTTTGGTGATTTTTTTGCTTGTCAGGGGTTTTTCTAAGGAGGGTCTTGAGCATTTCAAAGACGATATTACGATCTGGATCCTTGTAAACGGGATACTTAGTGCTATCGGGGCGGCAGTTGCTTTTGGTCATCCGCTTACGGTGATCGCTTCTTTTGTGGGTGCTCCGCTTACGAGTCTTAATCCTATGATCGCCGCCGGTTTTGTCGCCGGTATTGTTCAGACGTGGATCAAAAAGCCGACAGTAGCCGATTTTGAGGGTATACCTGATGCAATATCGACGGTTAAGGGTTTCTGGTCAAATACGGTCACGCGTATTCTGCTGGTGTTTATGCTGGCAAATCTCGGCAGTGCGGTTGGGACATGGATCTCGCTGGCGTGGATAGGGGCGCGAGCTGCATAAAAATGTCTAATTGCGACAGTAACCGGCCGATGGGCCTGGTGGGCTAATATTGTCGGGATGATATTTTCTTGTTAGAACCATTTTTTTTGGGAATTCTCGTTTTTTTCTCGTAAAATTTGTTTTTGGGGGTATAATTGCGTATTCATATTGTGATTATTTGGAGAAAATATTATGGATTACGAACATAAAGATAGTGATGTTGTTGCTGAGAGTTCTTCAGTGGTTTCTGGTGTTACTGAGAGGGTTGTTTATATTGAACGTCCGGTTAAGAAGTCTCGTTGGCGTATTTTATGGCGGATAGTCATTGTTCTTTTGATTTTAACGGTTATAGGCGCCTTGTTTTCTGATAGTGGTACCGGGTATACCGAAGAAACTCTTATTAAAGGAACTGAGTCCAACAAGGTTGTTGTCATCAAGATTGAAAGTGTTATTACCGCCCAGACCAGCCGGGAGTTCGGCAAGCAGATGCAAAAGGCCCGTGCCGATGAAAATGTCAAGGCGCTGATAATCCGAACCAATACTCCCGGCGGTGGGGTTGCCGCGAGCGATCAGATCAATCATATGATCACTAAATTCCGGCAGGAAACGGGTAAGCCTGTCGTAGCGTTTATGCAGTCTATCGCAACGTCGGGAGGGTACTATACTTCTGTCGCGTGCGATACGATCATCGCAGAGCCTACCGTTATTACCGGTTCGATCGGTGTTATTATGCAGGTTATGGGTCTGCAGGGACTTTTCGAGGATAAGCTTGGTATTAAACCTGTGACGATCAAGTCGGGCGAGAAAAAGGACTGGCCGAATATGTTCACGGAAATGACGCTGGAACAAAAAACGTATCTTGAGAATAAGGTCATTACGCCGGCTTATGATCGTTTTGTTGATCTTGTGTTTGAAGGCAGGAAGGAAGCTGTTATAAATGCGGGCCGTTCCGATGTTCTCACTTTTGAAGAGGTTCGGGGTCTCGCTGACGGGAGTATCTACGGGGCCAAAGAGGCACTGGAAAAAAAACTTATCGATGAGATCGGGTATTTCGAGGATGTTGTCAATAAAGTTAGGTCGCTTACGAAACTTAGCAGTGTTCATGTGGTCGAATATTCAAAGCCGTTTTCGCTGGCTAATCTGATGAGGGCAGAAACGAAACTCGGTATCAATATCGACGCAAAGCTGATCGACGAGGTGACTACTCCTCGCCTGCAATACCTCTGGCGGCCAGGGAAGTGATCGATTTATAATTTATGATTACGCTATTTCTTCTGAGCTAGCTTGTTTTGTCAGGCTTGCGTTGTTGTTGCGATTGCTACTCTCAGGAGTGCTCCGTTTGGTTTTGCAGATATTGCTTCTACGAATCCGTTGTGTGCCTGTGCGAATTTTTTGACGAGTGCCAGTCCGAGTCCCGTTCCCGTTGTTTCCCGTTTTGATTCTTCTGCGATGCGATAGAATTCGTCAAATATCTTTTTTCGCTGTGTGTGCGGTATGCCGGGCCCGTGGTCTGCGACCTCTATGAGGACGTATTTTCCTTCAGTCCTGGTTCTTATTGTTATGGTTTTGTCGGTAGCATTGGCGGCGTATTTTAGTGCGTTGTCGATCAGGTTGATTACGATCTGCATTACGGCATCGTTGTCGAAAGAGGTGCTTTGGATGTTGGTACCGAGTTCTGTTATTATCTCGAAGTTTTGCTTTGCGGCACATGGAGCCATCATTTCGACAACTTCGCTGATGCAGGAGTTTATGTCTCCCAGTGCGAAGTTGTATCTCTTTTTGCCTCGCTGTATCCTTGAAAAGTCCAGGACGTTTTCGATCAGGCGTGTGAGGCGTTCGCTTTCCTGCAGCATTGTTGAGTAATACTCGCTGCGTTTGTCGTCGGTCTTTATCCAGTTCTTTTCGAGCATCTCTGTGTACATTCGTATCGTTGTCAGCGGGGTTCTGAGTTCGTGGGAGACCGCTGATATGAAGTCGTCTTTTTTTCGGGCGAGTTTTACCTGTGCATTGAGGTTTCGCCAGAGGCTTACCAGTGCGACAAGAGTAGCGATCAGTACGATGGTCACTATCGCGAAGTACCAGTTTTTCAACTGGGATACCTGGTTGTTGATCCATTGGGGTTTCATCTCAATCAGGTTCAGTACGATGCGTCCGAATCCGAAGTCGAGTACGGCTGCGTGTGCGGCAGTGTCCGATTCGTTTTTGCTAAGCTCAAAACCCATTCCGCCGCGAACAAGGCGTGAGGCGGATTCTCTTACCTGTTTGACGAGTTCTTTTTCGTTGAGTCTAAAGCCCTGGAGGAAGTGGTTTTCTTCGATCTGGACATGGCGGAGGAGGAAGACCTGGTTGTCAAAAAAGGTATCTTCGTCGGCAGCGGCAGTGTTGACGGTTATCGGGACGAATGGCTCTATTCTGATCTGTACCATGTCTTCGGCCTGCTGTTGGGCAGTATCTATTGTTAAGGAGTTACGGAGGGCCATTTGCAGCGATTGTTCATAGGTATAATCAAGGATGTTTTGTTCGTCGTATGCGTCGGGAATGTTTGGGTTGGCATTGCCAGAACCGTTCTGAGCAACTGAAGCATTTGCGCCGTTAAGGCCGGTGATAATTTCGTTTCCTTGTGTTTCAAATTCGGGTTGTGGTTTGCTGTTATTATCAGACTCTGCGAATTTCAGGGGGTTATTGTAATTGTCTTTGTTTTTGGCGACAACTTGCTGTTGTGTCTCCAGAAGTTGCCTGGGGATACCCTGGCGTTCACCTTGGCCTCTTCTTGATTGGGCAGGGGACGGGTTTTTGGGGGTGTCACTCATTCTGCGGTATCTGCCGGGAGTTTGTCTGCCTGCCTGTTGCTGGAAAGAGCTGTTTTGCGTTTGATTGTTTGTTAATGCTTCTACTGCGAGTGCCTGTTGAGAGATTTGATCTGCCTGGGGGTAGATGTTTCCGTTGTCCATTGCTGATTTGTTGCTTTGCTGGTCTGCATATACTACGTTGCGGGGCCGTGTGACGATCTGTGATTTTTGGTTTAGTTGTTTCTGGAAGGGTTCTATGTTATAATTGGCGCGGGCATTTTTTGCGGACTGCTGCTGCCATTTTGAAGCTGATTTTTTTTGGGAAATGGTTTTTTTAGTTTTTCCTGTTTTTTGTTTTCTTTGGTCGGTTAACCTGGAGTCGCTTTGTTCGAGTGAGTTATTGACAAGTGATCTTCGTTGTATTTCCAGATATGCTATCGCGTTTGGGTTGCTTTTCAGCGAGTTTGTGACGTTGTCGTTGAGGTTTGAGACGTATAATTGCTTTTCGGAGTCAAGTTGCTGGCTTTGGCCCTCTACATAAAATGGCGAGACGATCTTTCCGTCAGGTTCGATCTGAAAATGTCCGTATGCCATTCCGTGGGACATTGAATTGGCTAGCGGTGATCGGAGGATTATGTTTCCATCGTTGTTAAATCCATTAAATCCTCGGTTAAATCCATTGTTAAATGTATCTGGTGCGTAGAAGTACTGATAGTCTGTGTATGGGCGTTTTTGCTCGGTTTGTATGAAGGTGTCCAGCTTTTGTTTTACGTCGATGCGTATTTGTTCGGCGACCTCTGAAAAGGCGACAATGCGTTTTCCTTCAAGGCCTTCGGCGTGGAGGCTTATCGAGTGGAAACCGAGTATGGCGAACGCGGCAAGGGCGGTGAATATTATTGCTGAAACTATTAGTAGTCTTTTGTACATTTTATTAAGCGATTAGCGATTAGATTTATTACATTGTTTCGTAGAGGTAGCCTGCACCTCTTATTGTTTTAATTAGTTTTGGTTTTGCCGGGTTTGATTCTATTGTGCTTCTTAGCTTGGCAATGTGCATGTCCACTGTTCGTGTTTCGACTCCGCCCATTGATTCGCCCCATACTTTTTCGTATAGTTCGTCTCTTGAGATTACCCTTGACGGGTTTGCGGCGAAGAACTGTATTATCTGGCCCTGTCTTTTACTGATGGCGGTTTCTGTTTCTCCGGACCTGACCTTCAGCGATGAAATGTCGATTTCGAGGTGTCCGAAGCTGAATTTTTGTCCGACAGATTTTGCCGGGTCTATCCTTCTCAGTACGGCGTTTATCCTGGCGAGCAGTTCTTCGAGTGAGAACGGTTTTGCTATGTAGTCGTCAGCGCCGAGGTTTAGTCCTGCGATCTTTTCTTTTTCCAGGCCCTTTGCAGTGAGCATAATTATCGAGGTGTTGAGTCCGGACTGTCGCCACTGACGGCAGAGTTGTTCGCCGCTGATCTTGGGGAGCATAAGGTCGAGCAGTATCAGGTCGAATGTTGTGTCCGAAACAATGCGTTCGGCTTCGAGACCGTCTACCGCTTCTGTGACCTTAAATCCGTGAAACTCAAGGAAGTCACGAAGTCCTATCCGGATCGTCGGTTCGTCCTCAACTACGAGTATTGAGATTTTGTTACTCATATCTGGTTCTACTCCAAAATAGCGATTAGCGATTAGCCGTCTTACATTATACACCATTATAGGCTATCGGGGGGTAAATCTATTGTAAATTATTTGTAAATTCTCCCAAAGAGTATTTTACGTGTCTTTTACTTGTGTTTTGCCCGTGCAATGACGTATTCTGTTAGAGTAATGTTAATTTTATTTTTTAAGGAGTAATGTCATGAGTAAGAATGGGATGTTATTGGTGTTTCTGGCGGCGATTTTTTGTTGTGGTATTTGTATTGGCGGCGATGGCGATGGCGGTAATGATATGTGCTGGGAGCCTAAAGTTAAGTCTGTGGCGGTTTTTAAGAATGGGCTTGGTTTTTTTAACCGGCAGGGCGATGTCAGCCTGCGTGACGGGTGGTGTCAGTCCGGTCAGATTCCTCCTGCCGCCTTCGGTACACTGGCTATATATTCAGGGCAAAAGGATCACCTGGTTGATATTATTGGTTCTGGAAGCGGTGAGATAGTTGAGTTTGACGGTGTCGATGCTGCTGACGATGTTGAGACCAGGCGTAAGCGCCTTGAGGCAAGTGTTAATCTTAAGCTGCAGCTGACCTATGAGAAAAAGGGCAGCGCACGTTCTGCGGCGGGTAAGCTTGTCTCTATCGGGCCGAAGTTTGCGATTCTCGAGTCGAGCAACAACAGCTTTGCGGTTCCTATCGCGGGCATCTCGAAAATGCAGGTGCTGGAACTTCCTTTGCGTGTGCATGTTCAGGGTGAGGGCAAAAAGGTACCGACAAAGACTTCGCTTAATATGGCGTATCTTCGTAAGGGGATTACGTGGATTCCCGAATACAGCGTTGAGATCCTCGACGACGATACGGCGCAGATGACGCTTCGCGGGACGCTGGTCAACGAGGCTGAGGACCTTATTCATTGTGATGTAAATTTTGTTGTCGGTGTGCCTCACTTTACGCATACCGGGTATATGGCGCCTATCGCGGTGGGGCAGACTATCCGGGCTATCGGTGCTTCGGTGGCTCCTGCTCAATTTCGAAAGCAGATAATGAACCGGGCGGCGATAGTTTCAAATGCATATAACGGTGACAGTTTTAACCAGTTTAGCGTCATCAATAAGCCGGTTGCCAACAACGGCGGTAATATTGACAAAGCCCTGGGCAATCTTCCTAAAATGGGTAGCTCGGCTGGTACGGATTACACTGTTTATACCAAGAAGGATATGACGGTTCGCAGGGGCGAGAAGGCTATCGTTACGCTGTTTGTCAAGAAGATCAAGTACTCGCATATTTATCGCTGGTCTCTGCCTGCGCGGGTTAAGCATTACCTGGTTCTTCAGAACGATACGGATACGGCGTGGACGACGGGGCCTTACCTGGCGATTCATGACGACAATCCGCTTAGCGAAGATATCCTGAAGTACACTCCCAAGGGCGGCAAGTGCGAGATCACTGTTACTCAGGCGATCAATGTTTCTCATGACAGCAGCGAGGCCGAGATCGATCGTGACCTGAAGTCTTACAGTCCGCGGAGCAGTTACTATTATGATCTTGTGACTTTGCGGGGGACTCTTAAGATCAAGAACTTTGAAAAGCGAGTTGCTGATATTATTGTTACCGCACCTGTCAAGGGCAAGGCTATCGATTCATCCAAGGGCGGAACTATCAGGGTGGATTCGACAAAACTGAGACTGCTGGAAAGAGCGGGTAAGGTTACGTGGAAAATCAGTCTTAAGCCAGGAAAGGAAACGACGTTGACGTACGATTATGAGAGGTATATTTCGTCGCATTGATTTTGTGCTGTTATGGGAAATGTTAACATTATTTTAAGGAGTAATACCATGAGTAAGAACGGTTTGTTATTTTTGTCATTGGTTTTTTGTGCGGGTATTTGTTTTGGCGGCGGTAGTTCGTTTTCGCAGTTGCCTGTTGAGGAAGTTACTGTTTTTAAGGATGGGCATGCTTTTGTTTTGCATGAAGGTGCGATGGAGGTCGGCAAGGGCGGGGAGGTTTTACTTGACTATCTGCCCAGACCGGTGATCGGAACTTTCTGGGCGTACTCTGGAGATAAGAGGGCAACGCTTAAAAGTGTGGTTTCCAGCAAAAAGGTGGTTGGGGTGAGTAAGACGGCTATGTCGATAGCGGAACTTGTCGAGGCGAATGTCGGTAAGCGGGTCCAGATAACCGAACGCGGGATAAGGTTTGACGCGACGATCATCAGGGTTTTAAAGCAGACGCGTCAGGAACTTAAGCGGACCGGCCCTGTAGGTACTAAGGAGCGGCTTGGTGTGACGAGCAATATCGTTATGCTGAAACTTGCGGGCAGCACAAAAGCTGTGCAGATAAACAAAATCGAAGATATTACTTTTCTCGATGAGCCAGAATCGAGTCTTGAGAAAGAGGAATTCAGGAATTCGATGACTTTGAAGTTTGAGCCGAAAAAGGGCAAACTGGGTGATAAGGTTAAAGTCGGGATGGTTTATTTGCAGAGGGGTATCAGGTGGATCCCTAGTTACAGGATTGATATAGACGGCAAGGGTAACGCAGTCTTTAAGTTGCAGGCTACGCTGATCAATGAGATGATCGATCTTAAGGGCGTTAAGACTCACCTGGTGGTCGGTGTTCCGAGTTTCGCGTTCAAGGATACTGTCGATCCTATCTCGCTGCAGCAGACGGTTGCTCAGTTGGGAAATCAGTTTCAGCCAAATAGCCAGACTCGTTATGCATTTCTAAATTCTATACAGACCCAGAGTGTGATGTATTCTGAGCCATCTAGAAATCGCTCTGGAGGAAATTCGGGTGAAACGATGGATCTTGGCCCTTCGATAACAGGGAGTAAGAAGAACGAAGACTTGTATGTGTTTACGCTCGAGAATGTGACATTGAAAAAGGGCGAGCGTATGGTTGTGCCTGTTGCGGAGTTTAAGATTTCTTACGCCGATGTCTACAAGCTGACAGTGCCGTTCGCTCCTCCTTTGGAGATGCGACGGCATTATAACAATAATCGTCAAGCACAGCTGGCGAAGTTGTTGACAGACAAGAAGGTCAAGCATGTTTTGCGTGTAAAAAACACGAGCGATTATCCGATAACGACTGCTCCTGTGACTATCTTTAGGGATGGGCAGATACTTGCACAGGCGATGACGAGGTATACGGCAGTTGGCGGGACGAGCGATATCGAAGTTACGATTGCTATCGATGTTAAAGTAAAACATAAGGATGTTGAGGTTAAGCGTACGCCTAATGTTAAAAAATGGCATGGGCATTCTCTTGACCGGATCGATATGGAAGGCAGTGTCAGGATGACTAACTTCCTGGGCAAGACTATCGATGTAGAAGTTGTTCGTACGACTATGGGTAAGATCGACAGTGCCGGTAACGATGGTGAGATCGAACAGAAGGATATCTATGATTCCGGCAATTTCCAGGCTGGCGGTCTGCCTGTCTGGTGGCACTGGTATTCATGGCCGTGGTGGTGGGCTCATCACAATCCGATGGGCCAGGTGGAATGGAAATTCAGCCTGGAACCTGGTAAAGAAATTCAGCTGGATTATAAATGGCATTATTTGTGGGATTAGCAGTTTAAGTTTGTCATTGTGATTTTGATGCCGTAAAGCGATACAGGAAATGTTAACATTATTTTAAGGAGCAATGTTATGTGTAAAAGAGTAATTGTTGCAGTTTTGCTGGTTTTGATTAATCTGCCGGGTATGGTCCTGGCTAACGGCGGACCTTTTGTGGTGAAGTATCCTAAAGGGGACCCGGCCGCTAAAGGCGTTCTTGCGAGAATAGGCGATGATCTTATGCCCGGTCGTGAAACGCGTCTTAAGGTTGTCAAGGAAGAGTTGAAGATCGACTTCAAGAAGAGTCCGCAGATACGTTTCATGAGGGTGGTTTCTACAAAGAAAGTCAAGGTTCCTCCGCTGGTCAGTGTTTCGGCTGAGTATACTATAGAGAATCCGACCGGCGAGGAAGTTACGGTTGATTTTGGTTTTCCGATCCTGCGCGGGATATATGTGCCTCCGATGAAAATGATGCCAATGCCGGATGCGAGAGTAAAACTTGGTAGTAAATATCTTCGTCCTACGATAATATCTAATTCGGCTATCTACGGGATAATCCGTCAAAAGGCCAGGGCCGTGATCGATAAAGGAATCGCCGATGACAGTGAGCTTTCGGTGCTTGTCAATGTTGTCAGGAAAAGTAAGGGCAGCGGAAGGTCGGCGGCTGTGGACAGGATCATCTATCACCTGGTCAATGCTCGCAAATGGAACAAAAGAGACGCGGTTTTGTTGTCAGAATATGCAGGACTGGATATCGGCAAGATTAAGAGTCATCCGAGAGACAGCACACGTACCTGGGGGATGTTTGGCGGAGGTGCCGCGGAACTTTATAAGATTATTTCTGAGAATCTTGGTCCTTTGTCGGCGATCGGTGAGCAGAAGGCTACGCAATTGTTTGCCCAGCTTGCTACGGGGTTTGATAAAGAAGCCGGTTCTGCTTACGAAAAGATTTTTACGGCATGGGGCGGCGATGTTCGCGAACGTGTTGTTGATATGACAAGCGGTAAGATTCGGCCCAGGAAACTGGATGTAAACGCGGGTGACAAAGATAGCCTGACAAAGGCAGCTGCGTTTGATCCTACTGTTTATGCACGGGTTGACTTTTTTGATGAAAATGCCAAAATCTCCGAAGATGAGAAAAAGGCGTGCAAGGCGATCTTGAAGAACCTTCCGGTTGTGTTTACTTTTGCGCCGATGAACATTCTTTATTACCAGGCGACATTTGCGGCCGGTAAGACGGAGAAACTTACGGTTAGTTACAAGCAGCATGCGTTTAAGGATACCGCCGGTTCCGGAAGTTATCAGCTTGCTTATGTTGTTCATCCTGCATCGTTCTGGGATGAGTTCGGGCCGATCAACCTGGAGGTGACGGTTCCGGAAGGTGTCCAGTTCCGTGCTTCTGTGCCGTGCGTGAAAAATCCGGCTAAGATGACAGTAATTCCAAACGGGCCTGACAAAGGCAAAAACAACATTGTTTATTGTGCGAACGTCAAAGATAAGACCGGTGAGTTGTTTGTGGCTGTTGATGCCGGTTCGTGGGATAAGCCTGCGGTTAATACGGCTCAGCAGCAACAGGTGATAAGCTTGAAACGAAAGTAGGCGGCAGTAAATGAGCGGTTTGATCTCCAGGCGAAAATTTATGCGTACCGCGGCGGGTTTTGGCGTAGCCGCGGTGTGCGCATCTTCCGGTTTGTCTTATGCTGAAAGCGGCGATGAACCTAAGGTGATCATCGTTCTGTTCGGCGGCGGTACGCGCTCCAGCGAAACTATCGACGATCCTTCGCATCAGTATATCCCGAAGCTTTGGAACAAGATGATGCCCGCCGGGACGCTTTTTACGAATATGCGAGTCGAGGGCAAGGTGGTTCATCCTAACTCGGCCGGTTCGGTGGTTACCGGGCACTGGGAGTGGGACGATATCGACTGGACCAGGCCTGTTAAGAATCCGACGATCTATGAGATATACCGCAAGGCAAACAAAGCCGCTGATACATCGGCGTGGGCGTTTGTCTATGCGTCCATACTGACAAAGACCGGCTATAGCCTCGATAAAGGATACGGAGAAAAATTCGGGGCCAATGTCGTGGTTCCGCCGACGATAAGCAGGGCGGCACATGACCAGATGAAAGGGCTCATGCAAGCGGCGGCGGCATCGGGCAGCACAGAGGCGGAGATCGCGGCAGCGAGAAAATGTGAAAGGATCGCGAAAGAAAAAAGCCGGATCGACTTTTCGCATTTGAAGTCAGAAACGGCCCGCGGTTTTATGCAGAGGCAATATGACGGCTGGAAAAACTCCGGCAGTTCGACGAGCCATGACGCCTTTCTTGCCGATAGCGCTATCGAGTGTATGAAGAAGTTTGCGCCTGCGGTTATTAGTGTCGATTTTGGTGAGATCGATTGCGCTCATTATGGTTCGTGGTCCAGATACGTCGATGCTATCGCCAGGACCGATGAATTGACGTGGAAGATATGGCGGGCCGTACAGGAGCAAAAGGAGTATCGGGGCAATACCCTGATGCTGATCCTGCCTGACCATGGCAGGGAGGCCGACCGTCCTGACGATCCGGGCCATTTCGGTTTTATTCACCATAGCGATTTTTATACGGGCAAAGGCGTAGATGAAAGCTGCAGGCGAGTCTGGATGCTTGCCATCGGCGAAGGGGTAAAAAAGAGAAAGATCGAAAAAGCAGTACCCATCACGGCGGTTGCGGCGACTGCATTGGAGCATTTGGGTCTTTCTGCCTCCCCAAAAGCCCGGAAATCTGTGCTTTCTTTTGCGAAAGGCGAAAAGCGTAAGACGGAAAAGGCGTTTCGCTCAATTCAGATGTTGTGAGACACTTCGTTATTGTGGGGTTCTATCGGGCAGCTTGCGCTGCCGCGCTTTTATTTGCATTTTTTTGGTCTTGAGTGGATTTGTGCCGGTTGTATGACTGATGGGGGATTTGGGGTTTTTATTATTTGCACGTGAGGCGATTCTGTTGTATTATTATCACTAATATGCCCCCGATGGGGTAGTTTTGGTCGTATTTGTAATAAGTTATATGTTTTTTTAGGTCGTATTTTATGAGACTTATGGATTTTGTAGATTTAGAGCCTTTTGTTAAGGGCGAAAATGGCGACTCAGAAGGCAGCGAGCGTAAGTTTCGGCTGTCTAAGGAGATCGGTATCCTTCCGATCCGCAGTGCGGTTGCTTTTCCGGGTACTGTTATGCCGCTGGCTATCGGTCGCGACAGGAGCAAGCGTCTGATCGAGAAAGTTATTCCGCATGAGACTGTTTTCGGGCTTGTTGCTCAGAAAGACGCTTCTGTTGAAAACCCGAACCCGGACGATCTCTACACGGTTGGGACTGCTGCTTCGGTTCTTAAAGTTATCAAGATGCCGCAGGGTTCGATAAATGTTATCGTTCATGGTATCGTCAGGTTTAAGATCGATGAGATCGTCGCTACCGAGCCTTATATTCGGGCGAAGGTGACGATGATCAACGGTAAAAAGACGAGGATTACCAAGAAGCTCTCAGCGATGCTGGTCAATGTCCGGCACAATGCTGCGCGGGTTGTTTCGCTAAGCCCGAATATTCCGGAAGAGGCGTTGGTTCTTCTGGACAATATCCAGGAACCGTCGGCGCTGGTTGATTTTCTTGCGGCGACTCTGAATATTCCGGTCGAAGAAAAACAGGCGATACTTGAGGAAACGAATATGACCAGGCGGCTGGAGATGGTTTCGGTTTCGCTTGCCAGTCAGCTTGAAGTGCTTGAGCTTAGTCATAAATTGCAGGGGCAGGTACGCGACTCTATCGATAAGAGTCAGCGTGAATATTTCCTGCAGGAAGAGTTGAAAGCTATCCAGGCAGAACTCGGACAGACCGACCGCATTACCGAAGAGATCGAGGAGATGCACACACGCATAATGGATTCCGGGATGCCCGACGATGTCGCGTTTGAGGCTTTCCGTGAACTTGACCGCATGTCGAAGGTGCCGTCGGCGAGTCCGGAGTATGGCGTTATCAGGACGTACCTGGACTGGATGTGCGAATTGCCGTGGGCCAGTCAGACGAAAGATATGCTTGATATTATCAAGGCTGAAAAGATACTTAACCGCGATCATTACGGATTGCTGAAAGTTAAGAAGCGGATACTTGAGTTTCTTGCCGTCCGCAAACTTAACCCAAAGGGCAAAAGCCCGATACTTTGCTTTGTAGGGCCTCCCGGTGTCGGTAAGACTAGTCTGGGTAAATCTATTGCCCGGGCGATGGGCAGGGAATTTATCAGGATTTCGCTTGGCGGGATTCGCGACGAAGCAGATATTCGCGGTCACCGCAGGACGTATATTGGAGCGCTTCCGGGGCGGATATTGCAGGAGCTTCGCAAGTGCGGCAGCAGGAACCCGGTGTTTATGCTTGACGAGCTTGACAAGATCGGTCAGGATTTTCGGGGTGATCCGGCGTCGGCGCTGCTTGAGGTGCTTGACCCGGAGCAGAATAATACGTTTACCGATCACTATCTCGATCAGCCGTTCGATCTTTCCAGCGTGATGTTTATCGGTACGGCGAACTATACCGAGCCTATTCCGCCGGCGCTGATGGACAGGATGGAGGTTATCGAACTGCCGGGTTATACGGCCAGGGAAAAGCTGCGTATCGCTAAGAAGTACCTTGTGCCGCGGCAGCTTATTGAGCATGGGCTTGGGAAAAAAGTTCTGACGATCAAAGACGACGCGATAGATTCGATCATTGAAAGCTATACTCGCGAGGCTGGCGTGCGTAATCTTGAACGGACCATCGCTTCGGTGTGCAGGCATGTCGCTACTAAGGTCGCCAAGGGCCAGATCAGGCGGGCGACTGTCGGTAAGGGGCAGCTTTCGAAGATTCTTGGAGCCCATAAATTCGAGTCGGAGCTTGCGCTTCGTACGGCCGTTGCCGGTGTTGCAACCGGGCTTGCATATACGCCTTTTGGCGGCGATATTCTGTTTATCGAGTCGGTGTCAATGCCGGGTAAAGGAAAGCTTATGATTACCGGCCAGCTTGGCGATGTTATGACTGAAAGTGCACAAGCGGCGTTTTCGGTTGTTAAGTCCAATGCTGCTAAACTCAAGATCGATTACAAAAAGTTTACCGATTATGATTACCATGTTCATGTTCCGGCAGGCGCTGTTCCTAAGGACGGGCCAAGTGCGGGGTGTGCAATATTTACGTCGCTTGTCTCGCTGCTGCTTAATAAGCCTATCGACCCGGTGGTGGCTATGACCGGTGAGATTACTCTTAAAGGGATCGTTTTGCCTATCGGCGGGCTTAAGGAAAAGGTTATCGCGGCGAAACGTGCCGGGATCAAGACGGTGATATTGCCGGCGAGGAATAAGAAGGATATTTCGGATATTCCGAAAGATGCGCAGACTAGTATGAAGTTTGTGTTTGTTAAAAAGGCCGAAGAAGTGCTGAAGACCGCTTTGCGGTCTTGAATTATCAATTACGAATTACGAATTTTGGAAACCGCCTTCGGCGGAGACTGTTTTTAGATCGGGGAGCTTGCGCTCCCGTGTTTTTATAGAATTTTTTATATGGGTAGACGGAAGAAAAACCGAAAGCGTAACCCTGTTAAGGACTGGGTTGGTTATGCTGCGCTTCGGTTTGGATTGTTTATTTTGCTTCGGTTTAGTGTCAGGGCGAATCTTCGGTTTGCGCGGTTTCTTGGCAGCCAGATGTGGAAGAATTATAAGCGCGGCAGGATTCGGGCGATGGATAATCTTCGCAGAAGTTTTCCTGATAAGGACGAGCAGTGGTGCGCCGAGACGGGCAAACGGAGCTTTCAGCAGATCGTAATGCTGGTGATCGATATTTTTTATACGTCAAAACTTATTACGCGCGACAATTACCGAAAGTACTCGCGGTATAAGAATGTCGAGCAGATCAAGTGGCTTATGCAGGGCGGGCAAGGCATTTTGATGCTTACGGCCCATTACGGAAATTTCGAGATCATGGGGTATATGCTCGGGCTGTTCGGGTTTAGTATTTACAGCATAGCAAGGCCCATTGACAATCCTTATATCAATAAATATCTGCTTAGCCTTCGCAAGCATACCGGCCAGAAGATCATCGATAAGAAGGGGGCAACCGATAAGATGGAACAGATCATCGCCGAGCATGCTTCTATCGGGTTTATCGCAGACCAGGACGCCGGCAGAAAGGGTGTGTTTGTCGATTTCTTCGGTAAAAAGGCGAGCACGTATAAATCTATCGGGCTTTTGGCGATGCAGTATGATATGCCCATCGCCGTCGCTTCGTCAAAACGTGTTGGCGATGATTTCTTTTTTGAAATCGAAATACAGCGGGTGATTTTCCCGGACGAATGGAAAGATAAGGATGATCCGCTTACGTGGATAACGCAGGAGTACGTCAAAGCAACGGAAGATTTTATACGCCAGGACCCAACCCAATACTGGTGGCTCCACAGACGCTGGAAACATCAGCCGCGGGTTAGAAAGGCAAAGAAGCCGGCTGAGTGATATTGGAGTGTTTTTGCTGCCGGTCTTTATTTGTTGACTTTTTCTTTGCCTGCCGTTAAGATTTCCCTTGTACTGTTATGAAATATTGCTTTTGGAGCATTTATTATGGGACAATCCGGTAAGAGTTGGGAAAAACGGCTTAGTGGCGAGACTGATGAACTTGCGATTGATTTCGTCGAGTCTTTGTCGTATGACAAGCGGCTGTATAAATATGATATCGCAGGGTCGATAGCTCATGCGCAGATGCTTTGCGATCAGAAGATGATCACCAAGGCCGAGTTTGCCGAGATCAAGAATGGGCTTTTTGAGATTTCCGAAGAGATCGCCTCCGGCAAGTTCAAGTTCGACAAGGCTCAGGAAGATATCCACATGGCTATCGAGGCGGCGCTTATCAAGAAGATCGGCGACGCCGGAAAAAAGCTGCATACCGGCCGCAGCCGTAACGATCAGGTGGCGACCGATGCCCGCCTTTGGATGCGGGATGAGATCGAGCTTTTGCGGACCCGGATCACTCTTTTGCAAAAGGCACTCGTTAAACTCGCCACCAAATATACTAATTCCCCGATGCCGGCGTATACGCATCTTCAGCGTGCACAGCCGATCGTTATCGCCGGTTACCTGCTTAGCTTTGTCGAGCAGTTCCAGCGTGATCATATCCGGCTTGGCAATTGCAGCGATCTGCTCAATGTTTCTCCGCTTGGCAGCGGTGCTGTTGCCGGGTCTACCATTCCGCTTGACCGGGAAAGTACAGCCCGTCAGCTTGGTTTCAAAGGGATTATGCGTAACAGCATGGACGGTGTTTCGGATCGGGATTTTTGTGCGGAGTTTATTTTTGACTGCTCGCTTATCGCTACGCATCTTTCGCGGCTGGCCGAGGATTTCATAATCTATTCGTCCAGCGAGTTTTCGTTCGTTACTATCGACGATAAATACTGCACCTCTTCCAGCATGATGCCGCAAAAGCGAAACCCCGATATGCTCGAACTGATCCGGGGAAAAACGGGGTCTGTTTATGGATCGCTGGTTGCGATGCTTACGATTCTTAAGGGTACGCCTTCGACGTATAACCGGGATATGCAGGAAGATAAAATACATGTCTTTAACGCAGCCGATACGGTCAGTGCGTCGGTTGATATGGCGGCGGCTATCGTTTCTAATATGAAGTTCAATACCAAACATATTGCAGCGGGACTTGACGAAGGTTTCCTTGACGCGACGGCTCTTGCCGAATATCTCGTTAAGAAGGGCGTGCCGTTTAGGGAGGCTCACGGTGTCGTAGGAGGCCTTGTAGCGGGTTGTGAGGATAAGAACTGCAAGCTTGGTGACGTGCCGCTCAAAGAGTTTCAGGCCGCTTGCCGGGTGATTGAAGATGATGTTTATGATTCGCTTGGTGCGGGCAATGTTACGCGGCAGTATCTTAGTGCCGGTGCGGTCGGGCCCGAACAGGCCGCTGAAGAAGTTATTTACTGGAAAGAGCAGTTGAAGAAGCGATGAACGACGGCGAAGATAAAATTACATCCTGGTTCGCCGACCAAAGCGATGCACCGGCCGATAAGTTTCCTATAGGTATCGGCGACGATATGGCACAGGTTACAGCGGATAAAGGGTCCGTGCTGATTACGACGGATATGCTGCTTGACGGAACACATTTCGATCTTTCCGAGGCCGGTTTCGAGCAGGCCGGTTACAAGGCTATGGCGGCGAGTCTGAGCGATTGTGCGGCGATGGCGACGATTCCCGTTTGTGCGGTCGTTGCCGTTGCATTGCCCGTTAAGACGCCTCCGGAGGCCCTCATGGACCTTCATAAGGGCATTGTCGCAGCAGGCAGTATGTTCGGGTGTTACCTTGTCGGGGGTGATATTACGGCGTGGGCCGGCGATGGCAGATTTGCTATTAATGTTACTATGCTCAGTAAGCCCGGCGGCTGTTTGCCGGTTCGGCGCAGCGGTGCAAAGGTTGGCGATATTGTTTGCGTCACCGGCACCCTCGGCGGGGCGATCAAGGATAAGCATCTGCATTTTACGCCGCGGGTAGAAGAGGCTTTGCGTATGACAGAGATCGTCACGATCAATTCGATGATGGATATATCGGACGGTATCAGCACCGATCTTAAGCGGATATGCGATAAGAGCGGTGTCGGGGTCACGCTGGATGGGCGGGATGTACCTCTTTCGATGGCTGCGATGGAATCGGATGATCCGTTGGGTGCGGCGATGAATGATGGCGAGGATTTTGAGTTGCTCTTTACGCTGTCACCTAAAGGGTATGGCAAACTTATCGATGAGTGGGATCTCGCTACGCCGATCAGTAATATTGGTGTTATCAGGAAAGAAACGGGGATCAGTATGGTGATGAAAGACGGGTCGGTTGTTGAGGTGGTGCCTAAAGGTTACGATCACCTTTGAAAAATCAATTACGAATTACGAATTGAGGATTCGGCCTGATGGCCGAGGCTGTTTATTATGGGTACTTGTGAAAATAATTGTTTTGAGGTTGTTACGGGATCGCCTGTCGAGACTATTGCTCTTGGCGTCAAGATCGGCGGAAATCTTGTCGGCGGGGAGGTTATCGGCCTTGTGGGGAACCTTGGCAGCGGAAAGACTCATCTTATTAAAGGAATCGCCGAAGGGCTTGGCGTTGATCGTGGCGGCGAGGTTAACAGCCCTACGTTTGTCCTTGTCAATGAGTATACCGGTCCGGAGGTTCGCCTGGACATTTATCATATAGACGCCTATCGTCTTGATAGTGTCGCAGAGTTTGAGATGCTTGGGTTTGACGATCTTTGTTACGATCGCTCGGTGGTGCTGATCGAATGGGCCGATAAGATTGAATCTGCCCTTGAAAGCATCGATCCAATACGTATTGAGCTTAGCCATATAAGTGAAAATCAACGAAAAATTCGGCTAAAAAATATCACTTCCCAACTATTATCAGCCCTTAAAAGCCAGTAATTACCCTTTCCTTTGTCGGTCTTATCGGCCCTCGAAAAAGTTTAAAAAAATGGGGGTTTTTTTGCGCACTCCGTTTGGCATAGGCAATTCTGTTTCTTATAGTTTTATTGTAGGCAGTAACACAGTTCATTTAAAACTTAAGAAATTAACAGATTACAAATAATTGCAAGTGTGATCAAGCCGTAATTACAGTGCCCACACTATAGGTGGTAGGGTGAGAAACTATCGTTCCCCGCGGCTAACACTTGCAATACTAAAGAAACAGAATTAAACAAATGTAAATAATGGTTTTGAACGGTTCAAAACTGAAAAGCTTCTTGTGTAGTTCAATTTGTACTTTTTTTTAGGAGAAAGATTATGAAGTCTAGAAGCAAAAGTGGTTTCACCCTGGTAGAAATTCTGATCGTGGTAGTTATCCTGGGTATCCTGGCAGCTATCGTAATTCCTCAGTTTAGCCAAGCTAGTTCTGAGGCTCGTGTATCGAGTGTAAAGAGTAACCTGCAGATGGTTCGTTCACAGATCGAGCTGTACAAGATTCAGCATGGCGATGTGCTTCCTGCTGGTACAGCAACTGAGCTTGTGACTCGTCTTACTACTAAGACGAACTATAATGGTGCCGCATATACTGCTGCAATGGAACTTGCCGGCGATCCTTCTTATGGTCCTTATATGCAGAAATGGCCTGTAAATGCTGTCAGCCAGTTAGGTAGCGGTGTTACAGCGGCAGGCGTTCCTGACGGTTCTGAAATATCAGTTGTAATCACAGATCCTGCTGTTGACGCTCTTGATGCAGCCAATGGTTGGATTTATAACAATGTTGATGGAACATTCTTTGCTGTTGATGCAACTGTTGAAATGTGCAACTGGTAGGATGACCTTATCTTGAAATGAAATATAGCCGACCGGCGGTGGGATTACAAGACACTCCGGTCGGCTTTTTTTAGAGCTGCTTGATTGACTGACATTGGACTTTTCTGAATTTTGAAAAAAAGGAAAGACTGGAAAGATGAGAACTAAAAAATATTTAACATTTTGTATTGGCAGTAAACGAATAAACCGGGCATCGCTTAGAAACGCGGTGACTATCCCCGAGTTTTTTATTGTGTTTTTGATCTTAGCTATCATTGCCGCGATTTCGGCTCCTAAGTTTAGTGAGGCCAAAAACGGCAGCGATCTTAAAAGGCTGGTCAAAGGCCTGGAGACGGTTCGTCAGCAGATAGAACTCTACAAAGTACAGCATGAAGGTTTGCTTCCCGGCCAGAAGTTCAAAGGCCAGGAAATCACCGAGGAAGAATTTGTTAATGGTTTGACAGAGTCTGACGGAGTCTATGGGCCTTATCTGAAAAAGATGCCCAGAAATCCTTTCAATGGTCTAAGATCAGTAAGGATCGGCTCGGTGACAATCGGGTCGGCAGCGGGAGCCGGATGGTTTCTTAATTGCTATACGGGAGATTTCCGGGCAGATGATCTTGAGTTTCATCGGGCATACTAGAGCAACCTGACCTGTCGGTCAGGTTGTAATTATTAATTACGAATTACTAATTACGAATTGAGGAAACGGCCTTACGGCCGAGGCTGTTTTTAATGAACAGGAACTATCACAATCGAAAAGGTTTTACTCTTGCTGAGGCTATGATGGCGCTGGTTATACTGGCGGTGTCTGCTGGTGCGGTTGTTTTGCCTTATTCCAGTGGAGCGGCTGTCCTTGCAGAGGGCTCAAGACGAACCCTTGCCGCAAAACTGGCAGGCGATCTGCTGGATGAGATATCGGTGACAGATTATAGTGATATTATGGATGAATACGGAGGTTATTCTGAGGCGCAGGGGGAAATATGCGAAGCCAGGTCCTGGGATACGTTCGACAATGAGATCTACAGTAAATTCAGTCGGACTATAGTGTGCCAATATCATAATATTGGCAGCGGGAGAAATATAACGCGAATGGGGATCAAGGCGACGGTAACGGTAAGTTACGACGGGCGTGAACTAGTGAAAATCTCGACTCTAATAGCGGAATGACGATATAATGGAAAAGCGAAAATCACATTTAACAGGGCGATGCGGCGGTTTTACATTGGTCGAACTGATCATGGCTCTTTCAGTAACGTCGATAATTTTGGCAGCTGCGGCGACGCTTGCTTTTGCTGTCAGTTCGGCAGAGGAGGCGACCGGCGAAATGGGCCAAAGGCAGGCACATCTTCGCTTTGCGTCTATGCGCCTCCGTGAACTGGCCAGAAACAGCTGTTTGGCTTTTACATACTCTACGACAGGTGTGATATTCTGGAAAGATGATCTAAACGCTGATGGAGCAATAAACGGCAACGAGGTTGCGTGGCTTTATGTTGATAATGTCGGCAGCGAGTACGCGATCAACCTGATGGAGTTTCCCGACTATACAGCTTCGCTGACCAGGAACCAACTGAAATTTGGCAGCGGGTTGACGACGATGATGATGGCGACCGATGAAAAAACTACGGTTTTGCTTGCAGATTGCTTGTCTGCCTCAATTTGGTTAGTAATGGATAATTTTATAATTGTTGATTTCAGCTTGAAAGAGGGAAATCGGACCAAGGTATACCAGATGTGCGGAGGGGTTCGGGCTTCGGCAGAATATCTGGAACGTTCTGGTTTTGTGAACCTGGTTACCAGTGACGATGACTTATAGTACTACGAAAGTTTGGTTTAGGTTATGATAAATAAAATACAACACAGGTCCAACAGGTCCGGCATTGCACTTCTTGTCATGGTGATTATAGTAGCGACCGTATCGGTGCTTTCGTTTGGTTTCATCATGAAAGCAGACAGTGAGCTTTCCTGCGGAGATAATACCATCTTTCGTACGGAAATGGATTACATCGGCCAGTCAGCTTTGAATTATGCCAAGGCTCTTATCGTAAATCCCCAGGATGCAGCTACCGGTGCCGACGGGTACTGGCATGGCGATATGGCTCTCCAGTTGGAAAAAGGCAGCGATGATTATTTTGATGTTCAGGTCGAACGCTCGGAAACCGGGGAAACACCTGAATGTACATTTAATGTAACCTGCCAGGGTTATAAGCTTAGCGGTGAAAGCAGAGTTTCCGAAACAAAACTGGCCGCCCAGCTTCGCCTGGACCCCTGCATAGCTTTATGGGTGGGTGCTACTTCTACAATTCACGCCAACGTGACTGTATATGGCGATACCTATTGTAATGGTGATTTATCAAATGATGGCCAAATATATGGTGATGTATTTAGTGATGGATTCTCCGGCTCGAATACCGGACAGTCAATGGCCAGGGCAGACCGCAATGTCACCTGGCCTGGTATAAGTGCTTCAGATTTCGAGCATGTTTATTATATCGACGGGACACCTTACAGCCCTGTAGTGCTAAATAACTCATCTTATACGGATGTTGACTGGGGGGCTACCGAGTCTAATCCCGCGGGTATTTATTATCGCAATGGCGGTCTGGATTTGCATGGGAATAACAAGATCAATGGTACTTTGATAGTTACAGGCGACCATCTTGATTTTGAAGACGGGCAAAGCACAATTACCTCATTTAAAAACTATCCTGCGATAGTAGTTGAGTCAGAACTTCACTTTAAAGAAGGCGAGGCTGTAATAACCGGTCTTGTTCAAGCATATAGTGCCACGGTGAACAAGGACTACGGTGACATTACAATTGTCGGCGGGCTTTTCATCAGAGATGGCGGGTTTTATGTGGAAGATGATTACGAAGACAATATAATCGTCAGAGGCGATCCTATGGCCGCGTCGATCAAGCTTATGCCTACCGCTGTGGATATTAAGGAGTGGTCGCCTGTCGGGGGAGCATACTACAAATCTATAAGACGCGATGACTAAAACTGACCAGTTGGTCGGATTGCATCTGGTTAGTTGTTGCTTTGTGTCGAGTTACGCCCCATAACAAATTCCTGAATCAAACTTTTTAAGCCACCGGAAATTTTTCTTTCCAACCGGTGGTTTTTTTATGCGCATTTCTGATTTTCAGTTTTACTGCTACTGATAATACCTGTAACGATTGTACCGGTTAGCGTGAAAAACAATCCCGTTTTTCAGTGTTATTAAGCGGGCCTGCCTTTTTTGATCTTCAATTTAAATTTTAAAATCTGTCGCGATCTTTTCTGAAAATGAGGATTTCGCGTTACAGGCATTTATATAATCCAAAACTCTTAGCGGCGAAGTTAAGCAGTCTTGTCAAGATGACGAAAAGTTATTCTGTGATTAAAATGGATTAGCAGTACGAAAAAGACGGAAAGATAGCCGAAATAACCTTTAACTGTGAGGCAAACTTTATGTGCCGTTTGAAAAAAGCGTTTACAATCGTAGAAATAATCGTTGTTATATTCATATTGTCGATCGTTTCAATGATCGCAATTCCTATGTTGAGTTCCGCCGCAGACACCCAGGTTCGCTCGGCGGCAAACATTCTGGCAGCCGACATAGAATATGCCAAAAATCTCGCGATCAGCCGACAGAAGAACTACTCAGTTGTTTTTGATATTTCAAATAACACCTATGAAATTCACGATAATCTCGCCGCCATCATAGATCATCCTGTAACAGGTAAACCTTATTCGGTCAACTTTGCAAACGAAAGCCGCCTTAGCCGTGTCGTTATCAGTTCTGCTTTATTTGACAGTACCAATACACTTACTTTTGACTACCTTGGCAGTCCCTTTAACGGTTCATCGAATCCTTTGAACTCCGGCGAGATCATTCTCGTTGCCGACGGTTATTCGATGACGATAGAGGTTCAGGCAGTGACAGGTTATCTGACTATTAATTAAAAGGGAATTTGCGTATATGATCAGATTTGCAATAAATAAAAACGGGCCTATCGGCCTTGACATCGGAAGCAATTCGATAAAGATGCTTCAATTCGTACAAAGCGGAGGTAATATCCGTCTCGGTGCCGCCGATAAGGTCCAGTGTAAGTTTGATATGGGAGATGATCCTCAAAAGAGCAAAGAGTTTATTGTCGAATCGATAAAAGAGATGTTAAGACGCGGTGCGTTTACCGGTACGAAAGTGGTGTCCTGCATTCCTAACGACAGTATTAAGATTAAGAGTTTACGTCTCGACCCCAGCGATTCGGAAAAAATAGAAGGCCTCTTGCAGGAAGAACTCGCCGAGCGTTTTAATTTTGATTCTTCAAAAGACGAGATCCGGTATATTACCGCAGGAAAAGTTTACCACGGCAGCGAACTTAAAAATGAAGTGATTTTTTTCGCTACCGACAGAAAAACGATAGAAAACCATATCTCTATTATCGAAGAATCCGGACTGGTTCCTGAGGCGATAGATCCGGTTCCGTGTGCGATACTCCGGAGTTTTCAGAGAACGATGCGGAGGCAGGTAGACCAGGATATTGTACGTTCATTTATTGATGTTGGTAATCTCTATACTACTGTGATGATTGGAAGCTGCAGCCGGATATACTTTATCAAGCAGATTCCATCGGGCGGAAAACAGCTCAACGAAAGCGTTTCCGGCAAGTTGGGCATAGGAATAGAAGAAGCGATGCTGCTTCGCTCGAAGATTCAGCATGGCAATACCGAGAGCCTCAATAATACTACTATTCAGGCAGTAGCTGATGCTATAAACCGAGGCGTAGAAGAGCTTGCCCGGGAAATTTCACTTTGCCACAAGTATTGTGCAGTTACATTCAGGGGTGATCAGCCAAAGGTCGCGATACTTACCGGCGGGGAAGCTTACGAGAAAGTGTTTGTGGATTCGTTGAAAACATATTTAAACATAGATATTGAAACCGCACATCCGTTTCAGGGTGTCGATTTGAGTAATACCAGCTTCGTCAGAGACGAAAATTCGCCCTTATGCGAATGGGCAGTTGCCGCTGGACTCGGACTGAAGAACTGGCATGTGAATAATTACATAGGCGCGAATAATGAAAGAGATTGATTTTCTTCCAAAATGGTATAAGACCGGCAAAAGACGCCAGGTAAATTACAGAAGGCAATACATTGTAATTGCCGGAATATTTATCACGCTGATCGCATGGAGTTTTTCTGCGAGTCTTTCGATCTCTGTCGTCGAGGCGCAGGTCGAGATGATGCACGATTCTCTAAAGAATAATCAGCAGATCGCTAACGGGTATACGGTTCTTCAGGGTTCGCTGGGGAAATTAGAGGAAAAGAAAGACCTGCTCGAAAGGCTTGGTACGGGCGTAAAGATATCTTCTATGCTTGCGGAAATTAGTTATCTCGTCGATAAGAATATTACGCTTACAAATCTGAATTATAAGTCCGAAGCATTTGTGCCTGAAAACATTGCATTTGGTTCTTCTGTAAGGCGGGGAAGGGCAAACTCCGGCATGAAGGATGCCATGCCTTCCGAAAGCATACGGTTTAAGGTTGCGATAAAAGGCGTAGCCGACAATGCCGCAGACGTTACAGCGTTTATGAAAAGGCTCGGACAGTCGGAATATTTGTGCCAGATTATACCTGTTATTCTGCGGAATATTAAGAACACCTCTGCCGCGGAGTTTGAAATTAATTGTTACGTCGCTAATTATATCATTGAATAAATACAGGCGTTATATATGAGAAATATTGATAAGCAGCAAATTATAATAATCGTTGTAGCCGTTATCTCACTGGGAGGTTTCGGCGTGCTGCGATATCGTCCCCTTGCCGCTAAGACAAGGTCGATAAAGGCTGCCAGGGCGCAGTTCCTGACCGGAGACGAGAAGGTGAAAACCCAGGCCAGGCAGCTTCCGATACTAAACGCTAAAATGGAACAGAAAAAAAAGCAAATCGGGGACTATGACAGAAAGATTCCTTTTGGCAGGCGATTCGCCTCGCTTTACGACGAGATCACGGCAGTTATGAAGAAGCATAATCTCTCCGAACAATTGATTCAGCCGGGTCGTGAGACTGTCGGCGAAGAGATATCGTCGATACCGATCACTATTAATTGTTCAGGAGGGCTAAAGGATATTTTTGAGTTCTTCAGGTCTATAGAGTCATTCGACAGGCTCATCAGGATTGAAGATATTGAGATGGTAAGCGAGCTTGATCAGGATATAGTCGCTGTCAAAGCTGGTGCAATAGTATATTATCGCCGGCAGTCCAGTACTGGACAGGAAAACAAAATATGAAAATGAGTCCGGAAAAAATGAGCGTTCATGGAAATACATCGAGGCAGATGCCGCAGGTCACCGGTAAGACAATTATTGCCGGCGGGCTGGTGCTGATGCTTGTATTTATGTGGATCAGGGTGTTTATAGGCGGATCAGATTCTCCAGACGAAGCAGATGCATCGGTTTTTGCTGCAAATGGCGGTAAGTCGCATAATACGGTTATGAAACTGAAACGACTGCCGCTTCCGTTCGAGTTTGGTCGTCATGACAGGCTGACGACGGATATGTTTGCCTCAAGGGACATGGAAATCGGCAAGGACGGTTCTTCCAAAGGCGGTAAAGATAAGGATAAAAAGATTAAATCGCAAAAAGACGCCGCTGGCAAACTGGCCAATAAGCTTGAACTTGACGCCATAATACTTGGCACCGACAAGTTTTCGCACAAGGCATTCATAAACGGCAAACTCCAGGTAGCCGGTGACAAATTAGAAGTAAAACTTAACGATAAAAAATATGAGCTGGTTGTTGTGGAAGTATACCATAACAAGGTAGTTCTAAAATGGAGTGAATATACGATAACGGTACGGATGGCTAAATTAGATAATGTAAAGTAACTTTAGAAAGGAAATGCAATGAAGGTAAGAATAGAAAAAATGGAAAAGAAAGTAGTTAAATGGTTCCTGGTGTCGATTACTGCTGTAATGGTAATCATATTGTCAGGTTTCGGTGAAGAAACAGATGTTACTTTGACAGAAGAGGCCGTAGTTACAGATGAAAATGTTCTTTCATCTTTTGGTTCGGACGTTGAAGTGGTATTCAATGAAGATGAACCGGGTGGCGTTGCGTCATTACAATCGATACGATTCATCGAGGGCACCACTATCAAAAAAGGTCTCGTCATCCTTGGTTCGCTGTTTAGAAAAAACATTGTTCCGTCTGAAAAAATATCAGGTAATATCACCGTTACAAACCTTTACGATGTCAGCTTTGAAGAAGCACTCGAGGCGATAATCGGTCCTAATAAATTCGAGGAAAGCAAAGACGGTAATTTCATCCGTGTCTTTACACCGGAAGAGTATCAGGGCAGGCTTAAACCGTATGTTCGTGAACTTTACTACATTACCGCTGAAGAAGCTGCTACACTAATAACTCCGCTGCTAACTCCAAAGATCGGACAGGTTACTGCTACTACACCGGCTCTTAGGGATACAGAAGCGGGCAAGAGCGGAGATTCGCTTGCGATACGCGATACGATTATCATCAAAGACTACAAGGAAAACATTGCAGAGATCAAAGATGCACTGGATAAGATAGACGTAATGCCTCCGCAGATACTGATCGAAGTGACTATCCTTGAAGCCGAGCTCGACGAAACAACGCAGTTTGGTATTGATTTCGATTATCTTGGCGTAACTACGGCAATAGGTAACGATGGTATGTCAGTTGCCGGCCTTGCCACATCTGTTGCTCCCTCGTCCAATCAGTCGCCTTCCAATACGGGCCTAAGCATAGGGTTTATCAGGAATAACGTGACAGGTTTTATAAGGGCACTTGAAGAAGCTACAGACACGACAGTACTGGCTAACCCCAAGATACTGGCATTGAACAAGCAAGCCGCTAAACTCCTTATCGGTAGAGAAGACGGCTATCTTACTACTACCGGTGTACAAGACAGCGGTCTCGTAACTCAGGAAGTTGATTTTCTTGAAAGTGGTACCAAACTGGAGTTTCGACCGTATATCTGCAAAGGTAACTTTATCCGAATGGAAATTTCACCTTCACAAAGTAATGGTTCTGTAGTGGGAGGTCTTCCGGAAAAGACTATGACGACTGTTATGACTAATATAATGGTAGAAGACGGCAAGACGATCGTAATTGGCGGTCTCTTCCAGGAAAAGACGATTCTCTCACGTTCGCAGATTCCTGTTATTGGCGATATTCCTGTTATTGGCGAACTGTTCAGGAGCACAAACGACCAGTCCGTACGCACCGAGCTTATCATCCTTATTACCCCGCATATTATAAGAACTCCGCAGGATGCCGACGGTGCCGAACGTCTCGAAGACGTCAACAGGCTTATCTTTAAGGCCCGTAAGAATATCTCATGGCTTAGTCGTGCAAGACGTGCCGAGGACCGCTATGCAGAAGCAGTAAGACGTTACCGCGCGGGCGATTCGGACGGTGCATTGCATCAGCTTAACTGGATATTTGAGAAGACTCGTAACTATCTCGAGATCGAAAGACTTCGCGATAAGATCATCACAGAAAAGTTCCCGAACAATACAGACCAGATCGAAAGGGTCATGCTTGGGCATTTCGAGCGGGAAGAGTCAGCCAAATGGTACCGGATGCTGAAGGACCCGGTTCTGAATAAGGATCAAAAAGTAACCGGAAACTAAACGATAACAAGGAAATTTAAAGGATTAAAATAATGTTAAACAAAACTATTACAGTGTCGTTGCTTCTTGCGGTTTTTGCCGGTCTTTTTGCCGGCTGTAATTCGCATGCCGAGAAAAAACTGGCCGCGATCAGGCGATGGGAAAAACAGTCGGCAGTGGCGAACCTCCCGGTTGCAATTGACATGCTGGAAAAGGGACAGACCGATAAGGCTATGGAGTTGACGGAAAAGTGCCTTGCTGTCGAAAATGAAAATGCACAGGCAAATCTTATCAAGGCAAGGGCACTCTACTCCCAGGGTAAGATCATCGAGGCGGAAGATTATCTTCGTCGCGCCGTAAGATATGACAGTAAACTCCACGAAGTCTGGTTCTGGCTTGGTACGCTTGCCCTGCAGGATAACGACCAGCAGCGGGCTTTGAGTAATTATAAAAGAGCTCTCACGCAGGCACCGGCTAATACAGAATACATTGTCGCGATCGCCGAAGTGTACGCCTCGAAGGGGCAATACGAAAAAGCTATAGCTGTCCTGGAGGACAAATCCAGGTTCATGCCTTTAAATAAGGATATTGCCGTTGCCCAGGCCGATCTTTATCTGCGAAGCGGAAATGTCAAAGTTGCCATAAGCATATATAAGCGAATACTGGTGACAAGCGGACAGACTCCGGATGTCATTGCCGCTCTCGGGTACTGCTATGTAATAGACCATCAGTGGGCGATGGCTTCTGAGATATTCGAAAAGCTCGTAAAGGACGCCTCTGTTCAGCAGAAGGAGACTTATCTGGAACTGCTTGCCGTCATCAGCGTAAACAGCAGTCAGTACGGAAAAGCCGTTAAATACTTTGACAAGCTTAGTCTAAGCAGACGTGATGACGCGGATCTCTGGCTGAAAATGGGACAGGCAGCACTCGGTGCAAACGCCCCAAAACGTGCCCTTGCCTGCGCCAGGAGAGCTCTTGCGATCAGGCCCGGATGGCCCGATGCGATAGCTCTTAAAGGTTGTTCGCAGTATATGACCGGAGACTATTTCAAATCTATCCAGACTTTCGAGAAAATTCGCGGAGATAAAAAACTTACCTGTTTTGCATGGCTTATGACAGGAAGAAGCCTCCGCAAGATCGGAGAGCATGAAAGAGCTCAGTTGGCTTTTGAGAAGGCCTCTGCGATCGATCCGGAAAATGATCTTGTTGCATTCGTAAACAAATAAAACTAACAATATTCAATTCTGCTGCGGTTTACCGGGGCAGCATCCAATAAGTGAGAGGGATGATATTTTGGGAACCAAAAAATATTATTTAATTTTTATTCTGATCCTTTCCGCTGTAACATTAGTGGCGAACATAGTGTCAATAGGCTTTAAGCCAAACCCGGCTGCTGTCATAGCTGTTGTCACAGGTCTGTGCGTCCTGATAGCTTTGTCTGTTTTCCTGAATTACTTGTCCGGGACGATCAGTTCTTTGGAGGTCATTTCAGAAAAGCTTAAAGAAGGCAGACCTGACGAATTGCACATGAGAGGCAATGCGGCTATAGAGTCGCTGCTTGATGCCATAAGGCAGTTTTCCGCTGACTCAGTGCAGGAAACAAGGGATATGGAGAAAAAGACTGCCGAATACAAACTCGAACTCCAGTTACTGACTAAGGAAAAGGAAAACACCGAAGCTATCATCTACAGTATCAGAGACGCCGTTATAGTCTCGGATGAATATGACAGGCTTGTCATGGCCAATGCAGCCGCCGAAGAACTATTTGGTTTCAAAAAGGATCCGGATGTCTCGATCTCCCTTGAAGAATTTATAGATGATAATGACTTCATCGAGCTTGTCCGCCAAAACAGGCAAAGCAGGCAATGCCATGTAAAGCATGAAGTTACTTTTGACGGAGATCAGCATCAACGGACTTTCGACTGCATAATCTCATGCATGAAGGATAACGAAAATCAGGTATCCGGCGTAGTTGCCGTCCTTCACGATATTACCCGTGAAAAAGAGATATCCAGAATGAAAAACGATTTCGTTAGTCACGTATCTCACGAACTCAAGACGCCGTTGGCTTCTATTAATGCTTATGCCGAGATGCTTGTCGACGGAGAAGCCGAGGACCAGGAAACCATTACCGAATTCTGCACGATTATCCAGAGCCAGGCACAGAGGCTCAACCGCCTGATCGAAGAGATTCTAAATATCTCCAGGATTGAGTCGGGCCTTGTAAAGGTCAATAAGGAATGCCTCAGCGTTGCTATAGTTGTTCAGGAAGCGGTAAAGATGATAGAAAGCTATGCCGCTGAGAAGAATATTACGGTAAATTTGCCGGCCCCGATTATCCACGACCAGGTAAATGCCGATAAAGATATGTTAAGTCAGGTTGTTATAAACCTCTTGAGCAATGCCGTAAAGTATACAGAGCCCGGAGGAAACATTAAAGTTGACAGTGAAGTTAACGAATCGGATAAAATAGTTCACGTTACCGTCACTGACACTGGTGTAGGGATACCTCCGGAAGACATAGAACATGTTTTCGATAAGTTTTATCGTGTCGAGGCGAATAAAAAATACGCGAAGGGAACCGGGCTGGGCCTTAATCTTGTTCAGCAGATTGTTGAGACGGTACATGATGGAAAGGTTTTTGTCACCAGCACCATAGGTGAAGGAAGCACTTTTGGTTTTGACATGCCGCTTGCAACAAGCCAGGTAGAAGAAACTGTTAAGTAGAAATGGAGAATAAATATGTCGCAAAGAAAAGCTTTAGTAGTCGATGATGAGATTCATATTGTTCAGGTCGTAGCGATTAAGCTTCGCAACAATGGTTTTGATGTTAGAACAGCCGAAAACGGTGCCGTTGCGCTCGAGCTTATTAAAACTGAAAAGCCGGATGTTATTGTGACGGATTATCAGATGCCTGTAATGAGCGGACTAGAGTTCATCGAAAATCTGCGCGGCGATCCCGAAACTGCCGACATCCCGGTAATAATGCTTACTGCCAGAGGCTTCGCGATCGAGGATGAAAAGAAGGAGCAACTCAAAATAGCAAACTGTCTTAGTAAACCTTTCAGTCCCAGAGAGGTTTTAAGATGTATCGAAGAAACATTGAGTACAAGTTCGGTTACCTGACACTGATTCAAAAGGAATAGGCATTCTATGAATGAAATATTATACAAAAAAATACCTGAAGGACAGTTTGCTCTACTTGAAAAATTCTCAAAGAGAGTAAACGGTTTTGCCGCAGATTTTGCCGCCTTTGATGTCATAGGAGAAGTGTTGCTGGATTCTCCATGCGGCTCGGCTTGCCAGTGCCATGAGGAAATGAAAAATTTCGCGGCCGATGTGCTTAAGGAAGACTTTGATAACGTCAGGTATAAAGATGCGGAAAGTGCTTTTTTTGCCAGATGTCTAAAGTTCGACGGCGAAACTGTTGCCGTTGCCGTAACTAATGTTACAGGGCAGATATCCAGTGACAGGGAAAAAGAGCTTTTCACGGAAATTCTTGAAACTTTCGCCAAAGATTTCGAGCAGGGATCCCTCCATTCCCAGCAGATCGAAATGGTAAGTTCAGAACTTGCCCAGACATACGAAGAGCTTGTTCTGCTTTACAATATGAGCACGAACATGAAGGTTACCCAGTCAAATGCGACATATCTGCAGATGGCATGTGACCAACTGACGCAGCTTGTCAATGTAGAAGGAATCGCGATCTTTCTGCAAAAAGAGATTGAAGAAGAGGAAACTCAGTATGTTTTGATAGCAGGTTCCGGTCTTATCGCCGTTGATCAGGTTATGGCAGACATCCTCCAGCTTCACCTTATTGAAGAGATCGATCTGGGCAGAGAGGTTCTTTTAGACAGCATGGTTGACTCGCCATTTAAATATGACTGGCCCGAAAGGATTAAAAATATTATTGCCGTCCCGCTTCATGGAGGCGAAAAGATGATAGGCTTTATGGTTGCTACAAACATCCTCAATAAGCCGGATTTCGACAGTATGGAGACAAAGCTCTTCAATTCCGTTGCTAACCAGTGCGCAATTTTTGTAGAGAACGGCAGGCTTTTTGGAGACCTGAAGGAACTTTTCATCGGTTCACTAAAGGCCCTGACAAACAGCATCGATGCAAAAGACCAGTATACACGGGGTCATTCCGAAAGAGTGGCCTTTATTTCGCGGTGGATCGCCGAAGAATTGTCGAAACACCGTTCACTCGAAGATGAATATATTCACATGATCTATTTGTCGGGCCTCCTTCACGATATAGGAAAGATCGGGATCAGCGAATTGGTTCTGTGCAAAAACGGCAAGCTAACAGAAAGCGAAATGAATGTCATCAAATCTCATCCTAAGATAGGCGCATCGATATTGTCAGACATCAAGCAGATGAGCGGGATCGTTTCCGGAGTATTGTGCCACCACGAAAGACCAGATGGTAAGGGGTATCCGGAAGGGCTTTTAGATAAGCAGATACCGCTGATAGCCCAGATCATAAGTCTCGCCGACGCCTTTGATGCTATGACATCGAGACGTATTTACAGAGAGGCGATGAGTATTAAAAGGGCGCTTGAGGAAATTGAAAAAGGTCTCGGCACGCAGTTCGACCAGGAGATCGGCGAAATCTTTATAAAAAGCGATGTCAACAAACTCTGGACAATAATCCAGGACGGTTTTATAGAAACCTGGGATTACAGTAATTTTGATGAATACGGTACCGTTGCCGTCGGGACGTTGCTAAGATGAAAATAAGTACTCAGAACTATAACGATGTAACGGTCGTGGAATTGCACGGAGACTTTACTTCCGAGTTCTCAAAACCTTTTGAGGATGCTGTGAAAGAAGTAATTCAGCAAGGAGCTGCCGGAATTGTTCTCGATATGACGCATATAAGTTTTATTGACAGTCTCAGCCTTGAGCAGATTCTCTGGCTTCGCGATTACTGCAATGATAAATTGCGTCAGTTAAAGATCGCCGGCCTTGACGAAACCTGCGAAAAAATACTATCTGTCACACGACTTGAAAAACAGCTCGATACCTATGAAGAATTGTCAGAAGCTGTAAAAAGTTTTGCTTAGAAATTGGGAAATATCGGATAGAACCGATTTGATAACACTGGTAAGAGACTTCGAATAATGCAAGTTGCAACACAAAAAAAAATGCTGATCGGACAACTTCTCCTCAAAAGGGGGGTGGTCACTGCCGAGCAGATAGATATGGCCGTCGAAGAGCAAAAAAGGATCGGCAGAAGCAAGCTCCTTGGCGAAGTAATGGTTGGTATGAGTATCTGTACGGAGAACCAGATTTCTTCGGCCCTTGCTGAAGCTTACGACGTTCCGTACGCCCAGGTAACACCGAAATTATGCGATCCGGCAATCGTCGAAATACTTCCCAGGGAGTTTCTCGAAGAGTACACCGTTCTTCCGCTTTTTAAAGTGCATGACGTGTTGACAGCTGCCATTAGCGAACCGTCAAACGTCTTTCTTATCGATGAAATAGAACGCCTCAGCGGCTGCAAGGTGCAGGTCGTTTGCGCTACTGTAAAAGATATTAAAGCAACACTCCAGACGTATATGCCAGCGGCAAACGTTTTCGTTATTGACGACATTATCGAAGACACTTCGCTGGATGATTTTTCGCTCATAGAAACAGTCACCGAAGATATTGGGGACCTGGAAGACGTCGCAGGCCAGTCCCCGGTCGTCAAACTGGTAAACTATCTTATCTATACTGCCGTTCGCGAAGACGCCAGCGATATCCATATCGAGATCGATGATAAAAGACTTCGGGTTCGCTATCGTGTTGACGGAAGACTCTACGAAAAAATGACCCCCCCGCACCAGATGCACTCGGCCATTGTCTCGAGGATAAAGATCATGGCTGATCTCGACATCGCCCAGAGACGTCTCCCGCAGGATGGCGGCATCCATGTTCTTATGGAAGGCAGAGCAATTGATCTTCGAGTGTCGGTAATGCCGAGCAGTTACGGTGAAAAAGTAGTAATACGAATAATCGATTCAAGCAAGATGCTGGCGAGTCTCGAATCTCTCGGGTTCAGCATGGATAACCTGCAGATATTCAAAGATGTTATAAACGCCCCGAACGGTATAGTCCTTGTAACCGGTCCGACAGGATCTGGGAAAAATACAACTCTATACGCCGGTCTTACAGAGATTAACAGCGAACAGGTAAACATATGTACTGTAGAGGATCCGGTTGAATGTAATATCGCAGGGATAAACCAGTTTCAGGTGCAAGACAGCGCAGGCTTTGAATTTTCCATGGCACTTAGAGGTCTGTTAAGACAGGACCCTGATGTGATAATGGTCGGCGAAATCCGTGACAATGAAACTGCCACTATTGCCGTACAGGCAGCATTAACCGGCCATCTGGTCATGTCGACTCTCCATACAAACGATGCATGCGGAGCGGTCACAAGGCTTGCCGATCTCGGAGTTGCTCCATATCTCATCAGCGCATCGCTGATCGCAGTAGTAGCTCAGCGACTTGTACGAAAGATTTGTCCAGACTGCAAAGAAAAATATCAACTCCACGCCAATTTCCGTAAAGTTGTAGAAAAATGGCAGGTAGAGATACCGGAGTTTTACCGTGGTTTAGGTTGCAGAAAATGCAGGAACACGGGCTACATCGGCAGGATAGCGATACACGAAATGTTCGTTCCGGACGAGGACATCCTTGACATGATCGGAACCGATAAGTCGATCAAGGAAATACGACAGAGGGCAATTGCAAACGGAATGCTTCCGCTGCACTACGACGGCATTGAAAAGGTAAAAGCCGGAATCACAACAATAGAGGAGATACTGAGAGTTACTAATGTAAACTCATAGTGAGATACCGTAATGGAAATGACCCAGGAATTAAATACGTTCGCAAAGAAGACCCAAAGCGTTAAGACTTCTAATCTCAGGATCAAGCCTATAGAGTTGATCACGTTTACCAATCAGCTTTCGGTAATGCTTGAAAGCGGGGTTGTTCTAAGCGACGCCCTCGACGTCATTGCCGAGCAAACTTCGCCAGGGGCGTTTAAGACTATAATGGACGATATCGCCGAAAGAATACGAGGCGGTGAAAGTTTTTCTTTGGTCCTGAAGAAGTATCCAAGGGTATTCGGTAATATGTTTATAAGTATGGTTCAGGCCTCAGAGGCATCCGGAAAAATGTCGGAAATGCTCGAAGTCCTAAGCCAATACATCACCGCTGACGAACAAACCAGAAAACAGGTTAAAGGCGCTATGATATACCCGCTGATAATGCTTCTGATGTCCGTTGCAGCTACAGGGTCGTTGATGTTTTTCGTTCTGCCAAGATTTGCCAGCATATACAATGCAAAGGGAGCGGCATTGCCGAAACTTACACAGGTACTGGTAAACTTCAGCGCCGTACTTGGGGATCCTGAAAAAATGACCATGATCATGACGGTATTATTTGCATTAGGCGCCGCATTTCATTTTTGGAGGCCGACAGAGTCCGGACAGAAAACAATCGACTGGTTAAAGATTCGCACGCCGATTTTCGGCAACATGTTCATTGATATGGTTCTGACAAGAAGTATGCGAATAATGGCTACGATGGTTAACACCGGCGTAAGCATTCTCGATGCGATAGAAGTAATGAAGGATTCATGTGGAAATTTTTATTTCTACAGACTCTGGTCGGCAACGGACGTAAAGATACGCGATGGGTACCAGCTTTCTGACTCGATTCTTCAGGCACCTCACAGCGAATTGGTCGATCCTGGTATCATACAGATGCTTAGGGCAGGCGAGAAAAGCGGGAAACTCGGCCATGTGTGCGACAAGGTGTCGATATTTTACGACAAAAAGCTCCAAACCTCAATAAAAACGGCAACAGCCCTGATCGAGCCAATAATGATTATAATAATGGGCGGCGTAATAGGAACAATAGCAATAGCGCTGCTCCTGCCCGTATTCAAGATTTCAAGCGTAATGGCACATTAAATAGCAATTAACGATCAGCAATTAGCAATCAGCAATCAGCAATTAGAAAAAAAAACGACACTGCAACTTCTCTTACAGTGGAATTACAAGGCCGGGCTTTGGCAGTCAGGCCTTTTTTTATTGTGTGCCCGGCAGGGCACACTTACTTGGAGGTGAAAGTCCTCTATGGGCCCGGCAGCGGGAACCATTAGCCGGACG
>VRUI01000141.1 GCA_019456225.1 Planctomycetota bacterium
CCGTCGCGTCCGATTGGGTCAGGTGGTACGCGAGCGTGTCAAGATCGAGCTCCGGATGCCGCCGAAGATCGGCGAGCAGCGCCGCCAGCGAAAAGCACGGCGGCTCGGGCGCGTCGCCGGCGGGGGCGGCGTCGATCTTGCTCATTTCGATCGCCTCCGGTCGGCTTTGCGCTGCGTGCGGACGGCGCTGCCGGCATTGCGGCTGTCTGGCTGTGTGCGTAGGGGCGTCCCGTTGCCGCGGCGGCGGTGAGACTGCTTGACGCGCTGCATGGCCGGCGCGTCGAGCAGCAGGCCGACGCACTCGACGATGACACTGAAGAGCGTGTTGCGATCGGCTTTGTGCAACACGCGCTCCAGGCGCGTCGGCAGCTCGTGGTAGCGCAGCTTCTCATCGCCGAGGGTCTCCGTGACGACGATCAGAGTGCTGATGAAGCGCTTGTCGCTTCGCGGCAACCCCTTCCAGATCGTCTTGAGCTCCTTTTCGTCAATTGGTCGGGGCTTGGCCATCAAACTCGCTCCTTTCGTGTGGCAGCCGTCAGCAATCAGCCGTCAGCCGCAAGTGGGGTAACCTCTCACGTGGACAGCGGCGCTCGTACGGCTGGCCACGTGCTGGAACGACGCTGCGGACCGGATGGCCGTCGCACACTTCAAAAGTCTCGATGGGTTCACGCATCGTTGGCATCGTCTATTTGCCTTCCGCGTTGAAGGCGAACAGCCCGCGATCGACCTTCTTGAAGCGGGCCTTCTCACCCTTGGCGCTGATCTCGCGCAGCATGGCGGCGTAGAGCGTCGCGTGCGGCGTCTTGCCGGCCGCACTCTTCCACAGGTTCTGCTCGGCCATCGCGGCGATCAGCGCCTTGCTCGTCATCGATTTGCCAGACTTCTGCAGCACCTGGGCTGCGGCGTCGAGTGCGCTGATGCGCTTGGGCTTGGCGTCCTTCTCGGCCTGCTTCTTTGCGGGTGCCTTCGCGACCTTGTCGGGCTTGACGTCGGCGGTCCCGCGCTTGGCCGCCGTGGCGACCTTCCCGACCTTCTTCTTCGTGCTTCGCGTCTTCTTGCTCATCGTTGGTTCTCCTGTTCGCACGCACCATGCGTGCCCCTCCATGGAGCGGTCGGTTCGCGCCCGCAGCAAGCGGAATCTGCGAGAATTTCAAGAATTGCTGGAAGTTTTCGGCGCAGGGTCCGAGTTGACGGCGAGAGCGCTCTCGTTGGTACAGCCCCGCCTGCTTGGCGCCGGTGCGGTCGTAGACGCCCGGGCGCGGCCGTCGTGCGGCCCTACGGCGGCCGTGTCGCCACGTACGCGTCGGCCGCGGCCTAGGACGACCAGCCGGGCGGCACGGACGCTTGTGGCGCGTCGATCCCCGGTCGGCCCGGGTCACGGGGCGTCCAGGGACGACTGCGCACCGTCTCGATCACCGAGCGCGGCGCGATGTGGTCCAGATAGCGGGCCGTTGTGCTGATGCTGCTGTGGCCGAGTTGGCGCGAGATGATGCCGATATCGACGCCCTCGGCGCGGAGTTGGGCGGCGTGCGTGTGCCGCAGGCCGTGCGCGTGGACGCGTTTCTCGATGCC
>VRUI01000027.1 GCA_019456225.1 Planctomycetota bacterium
ATGTGTAGAAGTCAGGAACCTCAACTGTAGGCTCCACATTGAGACTTTCAGCTATTAACGAGTAAACAGCCTCTCCCGTAACAACAGGCGTGCCGTCAGTGTTCGGATCAGTAGCAACGATCTTCCAGTAATATGTCCCAATGACATCGGCTGTCACATCAACCGTTAGTGCATCGGGCGATTCTGTCAGGACCTGGGTTCCGCCGGTACCATCTTCTAACGTGTCCCACCAGACATCGACCAATGTGGAATCAGCCACATTACAGGGATCTGGTGGCAGATTAGACCAACTCAAAGTCAAAGGAACAGCTGATGTTAAAACGGTAGCCTCGTCCGCCGGATCAGGATCGAAATCATACCCAATTGACCCGCGGATGCCCATGGCCGCCAGAACTTGATTTCGCACATCCGAAAGTTCCTCTGGTGATAGCTGCTCGTCGAATACAATCGTATCACCGATCAGCCCGTTGTAGGTCGGCCAAGTATCGGGGTTATTGCTGCCGATGTTGATATAACCGCCGTAGGGCCTGTCAGGGGCTTGTGCGTACAACGCGGTGTAAGCCCCGCCGCCTGTACTGCCGTTTCCGGTACCCATCGATATCGGCTCCGGATCATCTGCGCCCTGCCAGAAGACCTCGAATGCTGGGTCGCCTTCGCTTCCGACGGAAAGGGTCAACACGCCTGGTTCTTCGGGTATGACTTTATCCACAGGACTCGTCCAAGTGGGGTTTTGTCCGGCAGAACCGCCAATCTTGACTTTGACACGTCCGCTCTCGTTATGGATACCCAAGCACAACTGAGAGTAGAAAATATCCACAACCAAGTGCCAATCGCCACCGGTCGTCCGTTCGGGCTTGACCGCTGCCACAATGGTCGCACCATTGATCGCGATGTTGTCACCAGAAGCATGGTTGCCGCTGTTGTGCCTCATCTTGTCGCTTGTGGCGTATTTATTCGAATACCATTTTACTCCGTCCAACTCGACGACCGTCGGATTTCCCTGGGCCCTTGTGAAGCCGTCGTTTAATATCCCGGCGCTTTCCCATGTTTCCACGGTGGCTCCAACGGCAGGCAGGTTATCGTGGTCCACAGAGAATAACACGGCGGCCTGGGCCGTTGCGCCCAGTGCGAGAACCAATGCCGCAGCTACTGCAAACATTATAGTCTTTTTCATAAGAATAACTCCTTAAAAAATACCTTTATAAATCATTTATCTATCACATCACAACATGCAACTCCTGGCTGAAAACTTCTAAAAACTAAAACAAACTAGACTAGAATGATAGATTATTCAGCCAGTTTTTTGCCAGAGCAGCAAAGTCAACTAAGTCAACTTTACAGTCATAGTTCGTATCGCCTTTTAGTCGAGCCGCAGTTTCAGTGTAAGGGAGCTCAGTCTTAGTCTGAGCAAATTCACAACCATCTATAGCTATTACCGAGTAAAGAACCTCTGCCATAACATAAGGGTCGCCGCTAGTGTTCGGATCAGTAGCAACGATCTTCCAGTAATATGTCCCAATGTCAGGGGCTGACACATCAACCGTCATTGCAGCGGGCGATTCTGTCAGGACCTGGGTTCCGCCGCTACCATCTGCTTCCGTGTCCCAATAGACATCGATCAATACGGGCGGACTACAGGGATCTGGTGGCAGATTCAACCAACTCAAAGTCAAAGAATCAGTTACAGCAACGGTTTCGCCGTTGGCCGGTGCAGGATCGAAATCAAATCCGCCCATAATGCTGAAATCATCGAATACAACGAAACCGCCGGTCTGGTCCCCAGTTCCATTCGTCCCGCCCTGGGTAAGTCCAACTTGCAGCGTCTCGGGTAGATCTGGACGGTTGATGACCAAAGGATCCTGAGTGCCGTCATAAATGCCTTGGTATGCCGGGTCAGTAAGGGGAAGAAAGGTCACACCATCAGCACTGACCCTGAAGTGGAAGTCAGCGCCAACTCGCTCCAACTGAATCCACGGGTATGCTTCAGCAATGGCATAAGTATCGTCACCCGTCCAACGCCGAGCAGTCTGCCCAAATTCGGGGCGGTCATTATCGGTAACGCTCCACGCTATGAAGGCCGTCCAAGTGGGGAAGTAGTCCACCGAAACCCAGTTTTCAAGCTCGCCATCAGGGTTTCTGGCCAGTATGCCGGCCCAGTTGTGAAACACGGGCTGTTCGGCATTGCCTGCGAAATCTGTAACCTTAACCGTGGCGACGAAATCGCCGGTTATCTCCTTATACAGCAGGACGCCCTGAGCGCCGCCGCCACCCCACATGCTATTGTCCGTCGCTATGTACAGTTCGCCGGGACGGCAAGGATCCGTTTCCAACACGTTCATTGTCACAGAGCCCCCGCCGTCAAGCAGACCGTCATAGGCACCAAGGCCGTCGGTCAGATAGTTGTGGGGCGTGTCAAAGTTGTCAGTGAAGATCGCTGCCGAGCTGGCGGAAGCGAGTGCGAGAACCAATCCCGCTACTACTATAAACATAATATTTCTCATAATACAACTCCTTCGAAAAAAGTATAAAAAAATAATTTATCTCTATTACAACTTATTAAAAAAGCAATTTGTCCCTACCCATCGCGTTTGTGAGATGACGATACATCATCTCACAAACGCAATAGGGAAAAACCAGAAGTCCGACAGGCTGCATCGGACTTCTGGCTGAAAGAAACACTTCAAAAAACCCGATAATTCGCGGATTCTATTGTCTATGCGTCAATTACGCACGTTTGCGTCTGCGAAGAACCAGTCCGCCAAGACCCAGAAGCAACATCGTTGCTGGTTCGGGAGTAATGCTGAAATTATCGAATGCAATGTAACCGTTGATCTGGTCCAGAGCAATACCATTCGTGCCGTCCTGTACAAGTCCAATTTGCAGCGTCGCGGGTAGATCTGGACGGTTGATGACCAAAGCAGGCTGAGTGCCGTCAGGAACGCCAGCGTATGCCGGGTCAGTAAGGGCATAAAAGGTCACACCATCAGCACTGATCCTGAAGTGGAAGTCATCGCCCACTCGCTCCAACTGAATCCACGGGTTTGCTTCAGCAATGGCAAAAGTATCATCACCCGCCCAATGCATAGCAACTTGCCCATGTTCGGTGCGGGCACTATCGGTGTTGTTCCACGCGATGAAGCCCACCCAAGTGGGGAAGTAGTTCATCGAAACCCAGTTTTGAGTTCCAAGCCCGCCATCAGGGTCTCTGGCCAGTATGCCGCCGGAGTTGTGAAACACGCGCTCGAGCAGATTGCCTGCGAAATCTGTAACCTCAACCGTGGCGACGAAATCGCCGGTCCACTCCTTATACAGCAGCTCGCCCGTACTGTCCCCACTCCAACCGCCGGTGGGTGCATCGTTCTGTATGTACAGTGCGCCGGGACGGTCAAGGGACGCATTCAACGAGTTAGTTGTCACAGTACCATCGCCGTCAAGCAGACCGTCATAGGCACCAAGGCCGTTGGTCAGATAGTTGTGGGGCGTGTCAAAGTTGTCAGTGAAGGCCTGGGCCGTTGCGCCCAGTGCGAGAACCAATCCCGCTACGGCTAACAATGTGATCATTTTCTTCTTATTCATCTTGCACCTCTCAAAAATAAAGAGCCTGTTACACAATGTTTTCAAACCCAACCGTTTTGGATCCGGTGGCTGTATGAGTGAGACGGCTCAATTTTCTCGTTCTCATGCACCCTCTGTTATTTTTTTCTATGTTTATCATGTTTTGCTCGCTATTGAAGCAAAACATCAGTTCAAATTATCAAAAAACAGCCTTTCTATCAATTCCAGCAGGCCTTTCCACTTCGCCACAACTTCAGAAGGTTATGCGTATCGCAAATAAGCGACCACTCGCTGCGGCAACAGATAAGATTGATTTCGTTTGCAAGGCAGGAAATTGTAAGCCATATCATAATCCTTTAATGTTCAACAATCCATCGCCAAGATTACAACCGAAAAGCTGGAATTATTCACTTACAAAAAGAACTAATTACTAGTGATATTTCTAAGATATACAATTTGAAGATAAAAGTCAAGGAAAAAATTTAAAAAAAAAAAAAAAGGTTCAAATCCCAAAAAGTTGGTTAACTTCTTAGACAATAATACCTTATTTGGGCGTTTACTTTGCCTCATATCACGCTTGGAATGAGCCATTCCACGCTTCAAATGCGGCATTCCACGCTTCGTTTGCCTTAATGTAAGCCTGCAATCGCTCAATGTAAGCTTACAATGCCGCTATGTAAACGTTCAACCAGCGTTTTTGAGCTTAAAACAAGCTTTAATCTTTACCATAAACATTCTGGAACAATTTTTCCCTGTCCTACTCAAAAATTCGAACTTGTTTAATTACAACAACTTATGTAAACTTCCTGAAAGACTATTAAGGATTAGTGTTACTCATATTTTAATTTCCTGTGGGATGGCTGTGAAAATATGAAATATAACCTGCATACTCTACGTTTAAACTAATATAATATTAATGGCTGCATGAGCACGAGAAAATTGAGCCATCTGTTCCTGACAGCCATCGGATCCAACGGTTGGGTTCAAAAAACATTGTGCAACAGGCTCTTATAGGACTGATAATGACGAATATGAAGATAGTGAACAACACACGAAGAAATCTTGCATTGTTATGGACTGTATTGCTTACCACTTGCTGCCTGCACGAGGCCTCTGCGAATGATCATTACAATTTCAGCAGAAAACCTCTGAAGGATACAGCATTTGTCAGGCTGCCTCTGGGGTGTGTGAAGGCTGATGGTTGGCTGAAACAGCAATTGATCCTGCAAAAGGACGGCCTGACCGGTCACGCCGAGGAATTGTATGGTGATATCGGCGATGCCGGGTGGATCGGCGGGAATAACGACAGTTGGGAGAGAGGGCCTTATTATGCCAAAGGCCTGATTCCTTTAGCCTACATTCTGGACGATGCGGGATTGATCCAGAAGTCGCAGAAGTGGATCAATGTTGTGCTCAAGAGCCAAAAAGCCAATGGCGATTTTGGCCCGCGGGAGCGTAACTGGTGGCCCAACATGATCGTCCTCTACTATATGCGTGATTGTTATGAAGTGACAAATGATGCGCGGATCATCCCCTTTATGGCCAAATACTTCCAGTTCCAGCTGGAATCCCTTTCCTCGCGTGACTTGAATTCGGAGTCAGGCTGGGCCAAGGCCCGGGGCGGCGACAATATCGACATTGTCTTGTGGCTCTATAACCATAACGGCGATGCCAACCTGCTCAAGCTGGCCGATCTGCTAAATAGTCAAACCAACGATTGGACGACCTACTATACTATCGGCAAGGGGAATAACTGGCGTCCGGATCATATCGTCAATGTCATGCAGGGATTGAAGCGGCCTCCTCTCTGGTATCTGCGGTCGGGCAAGGCCGCTGACCGGGACGCCTTTCTCCAGGCGACCGGTAAAGACGGTTGGCTGATGAAATCCTATGGCCGGATTGATGGCATGGTCAATGGCTCGGAACCCCTCAGCGATTTGAGCTCGACAGAGGGGACGGAGCTTTGCGCTATCGTGGAGCGGATATTAAGCAGCTCGATTGCGCTGCGGGTCCTGGGGCATCCGGTCATCGGGGATCAGATAGAGAGAGTGGCTTACAATGCACTGCCGGCAATCCTCAAATATGACATTAAAGGTATGCGATATTACTCGCTGGTCAATCAACCCAAGAACACTAACGAAGAGCTTGGTTTTCGGCATAACGGTAAAGAGCAAAATGCCATCTGTCCTTCGCCGCATTCGGGGTATGGTTGCTGCCGCAGCAATTTTCACTTCGGTTGGCCCAAGTTTGTTCAGCATATGTGGATGGCCACGGCTGACAATGGGTTGGCGGTGGCTGCGTATGGACCTGGCCGGGTCACAGCGAAAGTCGCCGAGGGTACGGAGGTTACCATCACCCAGGTCACCGATTATCCCTTCCGCGATACCATTGCCCTGAAAGTCTCTACTCCCTCCACGGTCCGTTTTCCGCTCAAGCTCCGTATTCCCGGCTGGTGCACAAAGCCGGTCGTAAAAGTGAATGGATCCGCGATGGGCGACGTAAAGCCCGGTACCTATCACACGATTGACAGGCAATGGCGCAATGGCGATTCTGTCAGCATCACCTTCCCCATGAAAGCAAAGGCTTCGGTCTGGATCAATAATTCCGTAGGCATCGAGCGCGGTCCGCTTGTGTATTCATTGTTGATCAAAGAGTCGTGGAAAACCGTATCCAGTATGTTAGGTGGTCGCTTCAAAACGGAAGAGATCATGCCGGCCAGTCCCTGGAATTATGGCTTGGCTATAACCGATTTGGACAAGCCTGATTCGGACATCTCCGTCGTGGAATCCGCCATGCCAGTCCAGCCCTTCAAGGCCTCCGACGCACCGATCAAGCTGATCGTCGATGCCAGGAGAGTGCCCAGCTGGGGGAACTTCCGAAAGGATCTGCCCGGCAGGGCAGAAGAGCCGCCCCTTGGCCCGATGGTCTCCACCGAGCCGATCGAAAAAGTAACCCTTATTCCTTTCGGTTCGACCGAATTGCGGATCACCTACTTCCCATATGTGGGCAAGGACAGGTCGTTTTCCCTATTCAAATCCCCAATCACCGCCGATGCAGGCTATGGTGGAAGCATCAGTCCCTGCGGGAGGCAGGTCGTTGCTGTAGGTGGAAGCCAGACCTTTACCATTACCCCCATTGCAGGCTGCACGATCAAGAAGGTCATGGTGGATGGCAAAAATGTTGGCGCGGTGTCCGAGTATACATTTGGAAAGATGACCTCCGCCCCTCATATCATTACAGCCAGCTTCAACGTGAAGAGCAAGAAGAGCAGCGTTCCGAGAAAGGGCGATCTTCTGCTGGCACTGAATTCCGCTGCTCTACCGGACAGCGGGGTCATCGAGTCCTGGGCCACGGTCGTTCCGGCCGGTGGTGCTGTGAAACGGATTGCCGGTCCAAAGGCTGAAATCATTGATGGGAAGAAGTTCGTCAACAATGGCTATTCGGCCGGTGATGGATTTCTTTTCAAGCAATACACCAAGCCGATTGCTTGCAACGGAGTCAGCGCCATCGTTGTTGTCAAACCGATCCGCGTTGATGTTCCGGTCGCCTGGACATCGGTTATTGACGTGTTCTACGACCGTCTGGTGCTGGGTGTATTGAGAGAGTCGGGCCAAGTCATCATACGGCGAAATGGCAGCAGGATCGTAAGCGACGCTGCCATCCCGAACGGCCAGACCACGATTCTCAGTTTGATTGTTCAGCCGGACGGCAAGTGCAAGGTATATGCCAACGGTGCGGAGATTCTCTCGGATGACTCGACCAGTGACATGACCGCCCTGGTGCCCGGTGTTCAAGGGGCGTACGGGAGCTCGATTACGATAGGCCGAAATCTTCCCGACCGATGGTCAACTTACAACGGAAAAATTGGCGATGTGTTTCTCTACAAGACTGCGCTTTCCGACGCAGAACGGAAGCAAGTGGAGTCCCATCTAATTGGCAAACTGATGGCGGACTGAGACCGCCAGTACATTGATATAAACCGATACCAGGAGAGCAAGCTATGAAACCCATGTTGAGTCACCCATTGCGTCGTATTTCACTGATGTGTTTTTGCACGCTGTTAATTTCCCTCGCTTTTTGCACATCCCTGGCGCACGGGGAGGCCGAAGCCAAACCGCCGCAGAGCCAAATGCTCTACAACATCTTTGCGCCCATCATGCAGGACATGGGGTCGTGCAATCTCCAGAAAGCGAGCGTCGTTTCCGGGCCGGTCGAAATGAAGATGACCAACAACAAGCAGCCCGGCAAACAATGGTGGGTCCGCCTTGGTCAGAGTAAATTCAAAGTCACGATCGAAGATTCGGCGAACCTCAAGCTCGAAACAGCCCTGGCCAATGCCGAGCGAATTCCGATCGCTTACCGTCGCGCCTTGGAGGTCGTGTCCGAGGACAAGAAGGCCGGACTGGCATTTTACAAAACGCTCGGCGGTGCCGCGGCGCACGGCGGACAGGCCTATCTCAACATGATCCCTCTGAAAGGCGCTCGCGCCGCCAGCGTCATTGCGCACGAAGCGGGACACGTCCTCGAACAACGCGCCCGCAGTGCGGAGAAGGATCTCCTGGACCGATGGGCCGAAGCCGTCAAAGCAGACAACATCGACGTCTCGCCCTATGGCAATAAGGCCAATGCCGAGGACCAGGCCGACTTCGCGCGGCTTTACGCATACTGCATCGATTCCGCAGTGGACGGGGGCATGAAGGGAGAACTCAAAAAACTCTCCCCCGAACGGTTTGAACTCTGGGAGCACATGTTAGTCCTCGCCGGCGGCATGGAGGCCAAAGGCGCCCCCCCCGCCCCGGATTTCGCTTTTGGCGCCGAACTGATAAAGCGCGCGGCGCTTAGCGAAGAGATGAAGCCGAAACTTGCGCAAGTCCGCGAGACAATCAGGGAATTGGCGACAAAGGGCGTGACCTATCACGTCGACACCACCAAGTCGATCGGCGAGATTGACGTCAATATCTATGGGCAGTTTCTCGAACACATCTTTAACTCGGTCCACGGTGGGCTCTGGGGCGACATGATTCTCAATCCATCGTTTGAACGCAGGCCAGCTGTCGCGACCTGGTTTATCAAGGATGGCGCAATCCAGACCGAGGGCGGCGGAGAAAACACGCCCATACCCTTCGGCGACGAAAAATGGACCGACTACGAAATCACCATGGATGCCAGGGTGACCGGTGGAAACAAGGGCATCAATATTCCGTTCCGCTGGCAGGGCCCAAAGGATCATTACATGATGAATTTCGGCGTCGCAGGTCACCGCCGATGGTCACTGCAAAAAAACTCAAACGGCCGCGAGTCCTTCCCATTCCAAGGCGATAAGGAACGGGCAGGGGTTGAGGTGGATAAATGGTACAAGGTGAAAATCCGTGCTAATGGCGCCCACATCCAGAGTTGGCTAGATGGGGAAAAAATCGTCGATTTCGAAGAAAAGAGCGGTCGCAAATCTGAATTGCTCCATGGCAAGATAGGCGTCAGCTGCGTCTGGTCAAAGCCGGCCTACCGAAATATCGAAGTTCGTTCTCTCGAAGGCAAGCTGCTCTTTAAGGGTATGCCCAGCGACAGCGATATGTCAATTACTCTGCCATACTGGAAACGCTATGGCCAAGGCCCGCTGCAGACAGATGTCAAGCAAGCTTTCAACGGCAGAGATGCGATGGTTATCACATCAATCAAAGATGGCGAGACCGGAATCCAGCAGAGCCCCAAGGCATTGCGATCAGGCGAAACTTATCGACTAAGCATGTATCTGCGGGGCAAGAAAGATGGTGCCACAGCCGTGGTACGCATGCTCGGCGATAATGGCAACGTTGAATTTACCAAGCAGATCGGCCCGCTCGACACCGAGTGGAAAAAATATGAAATGTCGTTCGAGTGCAAGTCCGCGGCGATCGATGCGGTTCTGCAGATCGGCGCTCAGGGCCAGGACACGGTCATGGTAGACATGGCTTCGATGTTCAGCGACACCTCGCTGGCTAGCGGCGGATTCAGGCCGGACCTCCTGCAAATGATCGCCGACGAAAAGCCGGCAAACATACGCTATCCCGGCGGCTGCTTTGCGTCGCAGTACCGTTGGAAAGACGGCATAGGCCCACACGACAAGCGGATCGACCATGCCCATGTAATTTGGGATGACCGCGACTCGAACCAGATGGGCACCGACGAGTTCATGGACCTCTGCCGCCGGATGAAAGCAGAGCCCATCATCCCCGTCAGCTTGGGATATGGCCTGCAGAACGCCCTCGATTGGCTCGAATATTGCAACGGGTCCATCGAGACAAAATGGGGCAAAGTCAGAGCAGACAACGGCCACCCCGAACCCTATAATGTCAAGTTCTGGGAAATCGACAACGAGACCTGGGGTATGGGTGCCAAAAAGTATTCCGAGCATGTCAAGACGTTCAGCAAGGCGTTGCGGGCGAAGGACCCGACGATAAAGATCATCGCTTGTGGCGGGTGTGCATACGACAACGACAAGAACAGAACGCTCGGATGGAACCAGACGCTGATAGACGAGGCGGCGACGGATTTTGATTACCTGAGCATCCACTACTACAATGGGATTAGCGTTCCCGCCGACTTCGTGGGTGACCCGAGGCGATACGAAAATTACATTCGCGATGAGATCGCCCCGATGATCGCAAAGTCCAAAAATCCGAAGATGCTGATCTACTGCTCGGAATGGGGCATGATGAGTGCCGGATGGGGCTCAGGCCTCTATACGGGCGGAATCCTCAACGGATTTGAACGACTCAACGGTCTACTGACGATGAGTTGTCCAGCGGTGTGGCTGCAGAAGGTGTCGAAAGAGAAGCCGAATCCGCGCTGGGGCAGTTGCAGCATAATCTTCGACCATGAGACCTCCTACGGTGCGCCGATGCACGTCACGCTGGCGCTCTGGCGGGAGAGCTATCAGCCCAAGCGACTGGCGGTGCAAGGACCGAAGAAACCACTGAATGTGGTCGCGGCAATGTCAGACGACGGGACGATTGTGACGTTCAAGGCGGTTAACACCGCCAAGCAGGCGGTGGATGTGAATGTGGTGATGGATGGATTGAAGAAGGTGAAATCCGCAACGATGCAGGTGATCGCTCCAGGGAGTCCCGGAGCCACCAATACGCTGAAGAAACCGGACACCGTAAAGTCGGCGTCCGCGGCGGCCACGGTCAAAGGAAACACGGTGAGTTTCACCCTACCGCCATATTCGGCAGGTGTGGTGACCGCCAGGCAGTAATCGTAACGAACGGTCTGACGGAGTTCGATTCTCCACCCGGTCGGTCTGAAGAAGGACGGCAATTGTGTTAAGATTGTCGCGATTGGCGATGGTCCGAACCTGGACGCACTTACGGTTAATAAATAAATTTACTCTAATTTTGAGGCCAATATGAAATTGTTGACAATGTTTTGTGTGATAATGTGTGTTGTGTCGGTAGCTTTTGCCGGCGAGTTGGTGCCGGTCGGTTTGCAAAAACAACTTCTGGTGGATGATTATGTAATCGCCCAAAAGGAGAATATTACCCGCGAGTTGGGCCAACCCAAGAAAAAGGGCGTGGTCATGGGGCCTAGTGTGCCAACTGATTTTCATCCTACAAAACAATTCCCTGATGGTGTAGCTCCTCGGGCAGGCGGGTATTGGGAATTCGGTAGACGCCTTTCTGTTGTCTGGAATGACAATCGCCAGTGTTTCCAAATGCTGTATCGTGCTTCGGCTGAGCATACCACCGGTTATGCCGAGTCCAAGGACGGCATACATTGGACAAAGCCATTAATTTCAGATGACGGCAAGAGCAATCTTATTACATCCCGTGGAAAAACGCAAGGCACCTTCTACGAATCTTCCTTTATGATCGATCCGACTGTCCCCTGGGGCCATCCGGAAAAATACAAAGCTGTTTATAATCCGGGTGATCCATATGAGGTTGCGGCTGCTATAGCTCATTCAGCTGACGGCATACACTGGACGGGTTACAACGGTGGAAAACCAGCTACAGGAAGAGCGGCTGATACCTATAACCAGATACTGTGGGATCCTATCGGGAAGCGTTATATGTTCCTTACCCGAACCGACTTGGCAGATAAGGGCGGACTAAAGGAGTCACGTTCCAGCCGTATCATGGTGCATGACAAGGGAAATGATCTGCTTAACTATCCGACAGCATGGAAAACTATAGCTGAAATCAATGTAGATCATCCTGACAATGAGGTAACCAAACAAGGGGTTCCGCTATATCAAATGGAGTCGATGTGTGTATGGGTTTATGAGAATGTCTATTTCGGAATGATGCACGTTTTGACGACTGGGGATTTGACAGGATCTGACTACAAGGTCTCGGTAGCAGATCCCGACAAGCGTCCTGAGGCAGATGTGCTTGATTTCTATATCGGGACCAGCAGAGACGGAAAGGATTTTGACAGGAGTTGGATCTATGCTCAAAAGCCTTTTGTCCCACGTGGGCCGGATTACAGCTTTGACAAGGGCATGCTTCAGCCATCTTCGGAAATCATTACCCGAGGCGATGAACACCTTATCTACTATACAGGCCAGTACACCCGACACCATAGCCCCCCTGCCGCCCGTAAAGATAGCGGCAAGGTCTGCCTGGCTATTTTACCTCTGGATCGTTTTATTAGTCAAGGAGCCGCCGATAAGCTCGGAACGATTACTACGAAACCATTTGTACTTGAAGGTGACACGCTGCAGGTTAATGTCGATGCCACAGATGGCAGGTTCTATGCTGAGATACTTGATGCTGATGGTAAGCCGATCCCGGGCTTTACAGTTAACCAAGCGAGAATATTCGGCGGTGTTGACCAGTTGAGCCTGGAGCCGTGGTGGAAGGGCCAAAAAGACCTGTCATCACTTGAGGGTAAGACAATACGTTTGAAGTTCTATCTTTACAATGCAAAGATGTATGCTTTTGAAATTAAGTCGTAAATTTAAAAGATGTATTTAAATGAAGCTGTCTGTTAGTTTATTTTGAGAGGTATTTAAGGGGTCAGGAGCCTTTTTTAAGCTGAGTTTTTCTTGAGAAAATATTTACATGCCGCCTTGAGTATGGTAAAATTCACAAAGCTGGGCATTTTGACATTGAGTGCGTTGCTCAATACGCTCAAAATTCCCGTGAACGGTTACTAGAATTATTGGTATCGTGCGGAGAAAAATATGCTTTTTAACCGTGTAAATGGGAAATGTCAGCTAATAGCTGTTTTTTTTTGAAAGGTTTAGAATGAAACGTTTTGTATTTGTTGTTTCGATGCTGGTTTGTGTTAGTACGGTAGCTTTCGCAGTTGATCTTGGTGCTGTTAAGGCTAAACTTGGGGTTGATGAGCTTGTTTTTGTTAAGCGTGATACTTATCAGTCCAATCATTACTACACCGACCATATTAACGGATGCCGGTTCTTTGGCGGTAATATTTGTATTCTTAACCTTAATAATGGTTCGGTTCGTGAGATCGTCGATTCCATGAAGCATGGTATATTCGGCAGGATCGATCTTTCTTTCGATGCTAAGAAAATCGTCTTCGCCTGGAAAGAAAAGATCGGCGTGGGCTTTCGTATCTATGAAGTAAACGTTGACGGGTCCGGTTTGCGTCAGCTTACGTTTCCGCCTGATGACGAAGATGCCCGGATAAAGAAGTATAAGATCAATAATGCGTATCAGCACCATACCGACGATATGAATCCGTGTTACCTGCCGGACGGCGGAATTTGCTTTATCTCTTCGCGATGCGAGTTTGGTATCCTCTGCGATGCTCCTGACCTGTTTACCACGACGGTTCTTTACCGCATTGACGGTGACGGCAAAAATATGCAGAAGCTTTCCAACAGTTCGGTCAGCGAACAGTCTCCAAGTGTTATGAATGACGGTCGGATTCTTTATACCCGCTGGGAGTATGTCGATAAAGGCGCTGTTTCGGCTAAATGTCTTTGGGCGATGCGTCCGGACGGTACGGGTTCTGCCGAGGTATACGGCAATGACATCTCCCTTCCGCCAACCTTCCTGCATGGCAAGGCGATCCCCGGCCATAACAACCTCTTCGTAATGCTGGGCACACCGCATTATCCACAGAGCGGCGTAGGTACGGTCATTCTGGTAGACACTAACAAGGATATCCGAACGAAAGATCCGATGACCTATATCACGCCTGATGTTGATATTCGAGGCGAGGGCGGTTTCAATCATAAGGTTGACGGCAGGTGGGTAAGGAGCCAGAACGGCCCTTTGTTTATGGATCCGTACCCGATCAGTGAAAAGCTTTTCCTTGTTTCGCACAACCCCGACAAGCACTGGAAGGACCGTACGGCATGGGGTTTGTATTTGCTTAACGAAAAGGGTGAGACAACGCCGATCTACGACGATCCGGGTACTTCATGCTGGGTGCCGATCCCGCTTAAGAGCCGCCGGGTCCCGCCTGTTCCTATGACGGTTATCGATGAGAGGACGGCGAAGAAAAATCTCGCGACGGTTATTGTTTCGGATATATACCACGGAATGGAAGGCGTTAATCGCGGCACGATCAAATATATCCGCGTCAACGAGCAGATCCCAAGGCCATGGGGAGCAAGACGCTTCTGGGGTGGTGACGGTTACGACCAGCAGCACGCAACTATCTCAAAGGATACAAACCTGGGGCTAAGGGTTCAGCACGGTATCGTACCGGTCTACAAAGATGGCTCGGCTCATTTTGTAGTCCCCGCTGATAGGAATATATTCTTCCAGGCACTCGACGAAAACCATATGGAAGTCCAGCGTGAAAGGACATTCGTAAACTATCGTCCCGGCGAAACACGCACCTGTATCGGCTGTCACGAAACGCCAAAGGATGCGCCGCTGGGCAGGCGTAGAGTTATGGAAGCAATAAAGCACGCTCCAAGCAAACCCGGGCCTCAGCCGGGCGAAAAGACTGGCAAACGTGTACTCGATTTTGCATATGACGTTCAGCCGGTGCTCGACAAGCATTGCATAAAATGCCACAGCGGCGAAAAGCCAAAGGCCGGTCTGAATCTTTCCGGCGAAATGACCAGATTGTTCAGCCGCTCATATGAAAGCCTCATCCCCGAAAGACGCGGGGGTAAAGGACGCAGAAGTTTTGATCTGGTCGGTCCGACCATCGGCGAAAACCATCCGAAGACAGGCAACGTTCATTACCTGCCGGCTAAGTCGCTCGGTTCGCATGCCAGCGTACTGGTTTCTATGCTTAATCCGGGTAAGGTCAAGCTCAAAGATCCTAAGATGGCAGCGATTGCAGAGAAGCTTGCCAAAAAACACAAAAAGGTCAAAATGTCAAAAGAAGAAATGATTCGCCTGACAACCTGGGTCGACGCCAATGGTCAGTATTACGGTACATACTACGGCAGAAAGAACATCAAATATAAGGATCATCCGAACTTCCGTCCGCATCAAACAGTAGAACAGGCTCAGGGCCTCCTGCCGCCGATCCCGGAAGATAAGAGATAGACGAACTGCCGTCATTGTTCCGTACTGTCGGCATCTTACCAACAGTAGCCCGAAGCGCGAGCGCAGGGATAATCGCTGCGCTGAAAGCACACAAAAAACGTGACAGTTAGATAGGATTATTATGACAAAAGTATGTAAACGTAACAGGGTTTAACTAACTTACACTTGGGAGTTGAATCCGCTATAATAAAGTTGCATGAGAATGAGAGAATTGAGCCATCTCATTCAAACAGCCATCGAAATCAACGGTTGGATTCGAAAATCATCGTGCAACAGGGTCAAAGAATAAGGAATACTGAAGATGAGGTTACTGGTAACGCTGACAATGGCAATTCTCCTCATGGGCGTGGTCTCCGGAGAAACAGTTGATGAAGCTGAGACCAACGAGGAGATCTATCTTTTCACCTCATTCAGAGGGAACGGCGGGGATGGGCTACACCTAGCCTACAGCAGGGACGGCCTACAATGGATGCCGCTCAAGGGTGATAAGCCGTTCCTGAAACCGATGGTCGGGGGCAAGCTCATGCGTGACCCTTGCATAATTCAAGGGCCTGACGGACTCTTTCATATGGTCTGGACAACGAGTTGGACAGATAAGGGAATCGGCATCGCTCATTCTGAAGACCTCATCAATTGGTCGGAACAGAAGTTTGTTCCCGTCATGAAGCATGAGCCCACGGCCCGTAACTGTTGGGCTCCTGAGATTACATGGGACCCCGATGGAAAGCAGTATGTGATCTACTGGGCTACAGCACTACCAAACAAGTTCAAGGAAATAGCCAAAAGCGCAGACGCTGGGTTGAATCATCGGATGTACTGTACCACCACGAAGGACTTTAAGAGTTACACGAAGACTCGTCTCTTCTATAACCCCGGTTTCACCGTGATCGATTCGACAATCATCAACGTCCAAGATCGATATGTCATGATCACGAAGGATGAAACCGGGCATCCGCCTGCCAAGAACCTTCACATTGCCACCAGTGACAAGGTTACAGGGCCATGGGAAAAGGCCTCCGAGCCATTCTCCCCTAAGGGCCTCTGGGTGGAAGGCGCAACGGCCCTGAAGATCGGCAAGTACTGGTACGTGTATTTCGATGCCTATAGGGCGCATAGGTACGGTGTTATGCGAACCAAGGACTTCAAGAGTTGGGAAGACGTTTCGGAAGAACTTAAGGTCCCGAAAGGCATGAGACATGGAACGGTACTCTCTACTTCACACGACATCCTGGATGAACTACTCAAGCAGGAATAGACCGTCCAACAAATTGCTGCACCATTACCTTCTGAAGGCGCACCTTCAGAAAGAAGGTGAGCAAGACGTTGGGCCATATGAAATCAAAACAATAATAATTTGAAAATAGATTTTATAACTTACAATAACAATAACAATTTGATTAGCTCTGCAGAGCATTTCGCCTCTGCCCCCTGAGCCGCCTGGTGAGAATAAAGTGTCTGACACCTTTATTTTAGTTCGGAGTTGAATCCGCCTCGCGAATTAAGCAGATTGTTTAATGAAAGAAAGTTGATACATGAAAGTAAGGTTATTACAGAGACTGGTTATTATAGGTGTTTTTGCGTTTAGCTGTGTTTTTTGTTGTGCAGTAGAGACGGGCAGTACAACTGCTAGTCTGGCCTGGCCGGAAGTCAAGGTTGAAAACCGCCCAGGTGCCATCTGGTGGTGGATGGGCAGTGCCGTTGATAAGGAAAACATTACATGGAACCTGGAGACTATGCGCAAGGCGGGTATGGGCGGCGGAACCATTGTACCTATCTATGGTGTCAAAGGTTATGAGGATCAATATATTCAGCATCTCAGTTCTGAGTTTGTCGAGATGGTCAGCTATGCAAGTAAAGAAGCCCAGCGTCTGGGCATGTGGGTTGATATGGCCACTGGGACCGGCTGGCCTTTCGGCGGGCCTATGATCACAGATGATCACTGCGATGCAAGAGTTGTCTATGAAAATGGAAAAATATCCCAAAAGTTTTCAGGGAGAAAGGTTAAGCGAGCGGCGCCGGGAAATGCGGGCAAAGCGATAAATCCATTTTCAGCAAAGTCCATGGAGTATTATCTTAAACATTTTGACGGGCCGTTTAGCGGTGATGACGTTGTAATGCCGCGCGCTATGTATCATGATTCATACGAATTCATGGGGAACTGGTGCAAAGAACTCCCAACTGAGTTTAAAAAACGCCGCGGCTATGATCTGATGGAGCATCTGGGTGAACTGTTTGGTGAAAAAGGTGATGCCGATACCGTTGCGAGAATCAAATCTGATTATCGCCAAACGCTTTCCGATCTGCATCTTGATTATATGAAGACATGGGTTAAATGGTCTGAGTCCAAGGGCTGCACTACGAGGAATCAGGCACACGGATCCTCCTCCAATCTGCTCGATCTGTATGCGGCAAGCGGAATACCGGAGACTGAAATTTTCGGTGCGTCAGTTTTTGATATCCCCGGAGTCCGCCGTGAAACAAAAAATATTGAAATTTCGAATCAGCCGCAACCGTTGATAATGCATATGGCGTCTTCGGCCGCTCATGTTGCAGGAAAACCGCTCGTTTCATCGGAAACCTGCACATGGCTTAGAAACCATTTTCGCACTACTCTTTCACAGGCCAAACCCGAGATCGATCAGCTATTCCTTAACGGAATAAATCACATTTTCTTCCACGGAACCTGTTACAGTCCTAAAGATGCTCCATGGCCGGGTTGGCTGTTCTACGCATCAATTGAGTACAACTGCCGAAATGCCATTTGGCGTGACGCTCCACTGCTGAACGCATATATTACGCGTTGCCAATCTATACTACAGGCAGGCACACCGGATAATGATATCGCCGTCTATTGGCCGGTCTATGATATCTGGCACAGTGAAAAACGTAAGCAGCAGATGCTTTCAGTCCATGAGACCGAGTGGCTTACCGAATCGTCTTGCGGAAAAATCGCAGCGCAACTGATTGCAGAGGGTTTCGGTATTGATTTTATCTCCGACCGCCAGCTGCTTGCAGGCCAAAGCAAACCTTACAAGGCTGTTATAGTGCCGAAAACCGATTACATGCCACTTGCAACTATGGAAAAGATTCTGGAGCTTTCTGCAACTGGCCAAACGGTAATATTTGCTGATAGTCTACCAGCCGACGTACCCGGTTTTAATAAATTAAAAGAGCGTCGTGCAGAACTGAAGCAGTTGTTGAAAGACAAGGACAGGCTTGTCGTTAAAAGCGAAGAATTGAAAGACGCCCTGGCAAAAACAAAGGCGATATGTGAACCGATGGTCGAAAAAGGACTTGACTTTATCCGCCGCAGACATAAGAGCGGATACCATTACTTTATTGCTAATATGTCAGCCAAACCGGTTGACGGCTGGGTTAAACTCGGGACTGCGCCAACTAGCGTTGTTGTCATGGATCCGCGTTCGTCACAAACCGGAATTGCAGTTCAACGCGGCAACGATATTTATTTGCAGCTTAAACCCGGTGAAACACGCATTCTTCGCACATTTGACAGTCGAAAGGCTGCAGGTAATAAGTGGCCGGTTCTTGTCGAAGCCGGTCAGCCTGTTGTCGTCAAAGGTCACTGGAAGATAAAGTTCGTTGACGGCGGACCGAAATTGCCTGCTGATATCATCACAGATGAGCTTAAATCATGGACAGAGATCGGCGATATTGAAGCAAAGCGATTTGCGGGCACTGCCAGATATTCAATTGAAATTGACCTTCCAAAAACCGCGGATGATTGGGTTATTGATCTGGGTGATGTGCGTGAAAGCGCACGCGTTTTTGTCAACGGCAAAGAAACGCTTGGTCTTTTCAGCATTCCTTACAGCGGCTCGGTAGGCAAGTACCTAAAGCCCGGTAAAAATTTGCTTGAGATCGAGGTGACTAATCTTTCTGCTAACCGGATTCGGGACCTTGATATAAGAAAAGTTAAGTGGCAGATATTTCATGATATTAACTTCGTAAACCATAACTATAAAAAATTCGACGCGTCGAAATGGTCGCTAACGCCATCTGGCCTTCTGGCACCAGTTACTTTGACGCCAATGAAAAATAAATATTGATTGAATTGGCTATTCAACGCCAAATGAAGTTCTATAAACGGAAGAAATTAACAGGTTACAAGGTATTCGACTAACTTGCACCTGGGAGTTGAATCCGCCATCTTCTATGGGATGGCTGTGAATTACGATTATCTCGATTTCAAAAAAATTTCAAAATTATTAAGCAGCGAAGGAAACAGTTGTATGATTAAGAACTCCGCAAAAGAATTTAATCCTTATATCTGCAAACCGGATAAATCTCGTTTGATAGTCATACATCGTTATACGCGATGGAAATTGGTTATGTCTAAAATACTGATTGTAATTATATGCCTATCAAATGTTTCATACGCTGAAGCGGCATGGACTGTTGGTTCACCCAACGGCAGGCTCTCTGTAACTGTTGTACAAAAACAACTCGGAACACCATATTCCGATCAGAAGAATCTCTATTATCGTGTGAACCTTGATGGCAAGGAAGTTCTGCCATATGCTCCGCTGGGAGTTGTTATGGATGGCACAGCAGGTGATTTCGTATCAGGACTCACTTTTGTTGGGCTATCAGACAACAAAATCGATGAAACCTATCACATGCCTGTCGGCAAGAAAAGCAAGCGTACCAATTTTGCCAATGAAAAGACCCTGGTTTTCAGGAACACTCATGGGAAAACAATGGAAATAATTCTGCGGGCATATGACGACGCGATTGCGTGGCGTTATCGCTTTGGCGGTAAGGGAAACGCAACGATTCTTTCCGAGGCCACTGCATTCAGGTTCTCACCTGACACTATGGGTTGGCTTCAGCCTTACAATAAGAATTATGAAGAGTTCTTCTGCCAAGCCGGAAAAGGCAAGGCTCAGCAATATTGTTTCCCCGCTTTGTTCAAGACATCTTCCGGCATATGGTTACTGATCACCGAAGCGGCTGTGTATGGTGATTATGCCGGTGCGAGATTGCATGGAACCATTGATGGAACCGGAATTTTTAAGGTAAAGCTCCCTGGAACTGTCAGCGGCAAGGGGCCGTGGACGATGCCTTGGAGGGTTGCTATCATTGGGGATAAGATCGGCACTATCGTCGAATCCGTGGTGGTTGACAATCTCAATCCGCCATGCGAGGTGGTGGATCTTAGTTGGATCAAGCCTGGCCGTGTCACATTTCCATGGTGGTCAGATCTCAACGTAAACGGAAAATACGAGAGGCTTAAGGAATATGTAGACTTTGCTTCACAGATGGGTTGGGAATGGATCGAATTTGATACGGCTCTGATGGAGGGAGACCTCGGCGGCACTGACACATGGATGACGACGCCCTGGGTTCCTGAACTTATCAAATATGCCGCTTCAAGAAATGTGAATGTTTACGGATGGGATCATTGGAGGAATCTTGATACGGCTGAAAAAAGAGACAAGATTTTCAGCCTGTTTAATAAGTTCGGCATCAAGGGGATCAAAATCGACTTTCTCGATAGCGACTTGCAGGAAAGATTCCAATTCCGTGATGATGCGATCAAAGATTGTTTGAAACATAAACTTATGCTTAGTTTTCACGGCGCCACAGTCCCGAGAGGCCAACAACGTCGCTGGCCGCACATTGCCACATGGGAAGCAGTAAAAGGAGCTGAATTCTACATGGAATGGAGCAAAAAACCAAACACGCCATCTCATAACTGTATGTTACCGTTTACAAGAAACGTTGTCGGTTCGATGGACTATACCCCTGTCACCTTTTCCACTAAAAGAAGAAAGACCACCGATGCTCACGAACTGGCTCTTTCGGTCATTTTTGAATCCGGTTGGATGTGTTTAGCCGACAGCCCGGAATCCTATAACGCAAACCCGGCCAAACAGTTTCTCAAAGATGTACACGCTGCATGGGATGACATTCACTTTATTGATGGTTATCCAGGCCGGTTCGTATGCCTCGCACGACGAAAGGGTAATGATTGGTTCGTTGCTGGCATCAATACAGGCAAAGCTCGAACACTGCTTATAGACCTCGATTTTATTAAGCCGGGTACCTACCCAGTGAGACTGTATAAAGATGCGAAGACCAGCAGTGAAATCGCCGTCGAACAACTGAATGTCAAAACCTCGGACGGATTGAAAATTACAATGCGCCAAAACGGCGGTTTTGCTGTCATGTTCACATCAGCTCTGCCCTGATAAGAATCAGTTATTTTATCAAAATATGTTGGCATTGCTAAAACCAAGACGCTTGCCAAGATAGCAAACAGACTTGCAAGGAAGTACACAAGGTAAATTTAAGGGTCAGTGGTGGTATACTTACCATACTGAAGAATTGTCAGGCGGCAATCCCGGTTCAAGGTGTGTTTGCGTAGATAAGATGTATATTAACGGTGACAAAATTGAACCGGTAACTTACTCTTCCCTCTGGAAGGATTGATAGAAAGGCCATTTTTAGCTAATTTGAAGTTAAGTTTTGCTTGATCAGTAAGAAAAACGAATTTTTCGCACATTATGGAAATAAAACCTGCATACTCTGCGTTTACATCTATATAAATACCTAAGGCTGTATGGGAAGCAGAGAATTGAGCCATCTGTCCCAGGCAGCCATCGAATCCAACGGTTGGATTCGAAAATCATTGTGCAACAGGCTCAGAAGCCCTTGACACAAGGCGATGGAGCTGGTAATATAGGGGGATTAGTCTTTGGTTCATTCTTTCATGGAGATACGTATGCTAAAATGCACAGTTGTTTTGTCTACTTTGCTTCTGTTTATGGTGAGCACCGCCGCGAATGGCGAATATGAATACTACAAGGGCTCGCAGTTCCCTGGGAAGGGACTCCGGAAAGATGTCGAGATTCGCACGGTGGTTACCGAAGGCGGTAAGCCGACCGAATACAAGCGGCGCGAGGTGAAGTTCTTTCCGCGCAAGGGCGTAGACAGTATCCCGGTGGTCTATGGGATGATCAAACGCGACTGGACGCTCACCGAACTGGGCAAATCGTTTACCCCCAAGGCGTTCCTCAAAGGTGACAAACTCAACGCGCACTTGATCGGGTTCCGTGGGATCGGAACCAAGCACGACGCCCCCTCCATGGAACAGCCCAACCCGCCGGCAGTGGTGTTGCGGTTACCCGACGGCAGCAAGCGCGCCTATACGGGCAAGAGCTTCTCCGATGCGGACATCAAAGTGATCATGCCCATTTTCAATAAGGAAATGGCGCGGATTCGCAACTCAGCGATCAAGGTCAAATATGACGTCCCTAGCGGATTCAGGGCCCAATTCCCTGATATAGCCAAACCCGGCGAACCGGGGACCATGCTAATGACGACCGATCACTTCGCCTGGGGCGGAGGCAGCCAAAACCCTAAAAGCCCGTTCATCGGAAAGACCCTCAAAGACGGCGACATCTACCGTTCGTTCCTGCGTGAGTGGATGGAGAACATGTGGACGCTCTACGAATACTCCGGCGACCTGATGCCCTATTGGGATCGTCCGATGCAGTACAAGTACACCATCAAAGTGGGCGGAACCAAGCGTGACGGGCATGAAGGCGTTCGCGGGGGCGCCGGTGGTTCATACGGTAGTTGCGTAGCTTCGCATGCCAACGTTGGAATCATCGCCCACGAATATGGGCACGGTATACGGCCCAACGCCCTCCCCATGGGCGGTGGCGAAGCCGGTGCCGACACCTCGAGTGTGTTCTGTTACCCCGGAAGGCGGGGCTGTCATCACACGGTGAGTCCCTACCGTAACGTTTTCAACGGATTCAGCGGGTACGGATATGTTACGTTTTGGACACTGATGGGCGACAATCCGAATCTCGGGTACGGTTGGTTTAACGCCATCCCCGCCGGGCATGACGAAGGCAATCCGCTGGTCACCATCGCGCGAATGCTCGAACAACGCGGGATCGCCAAAAACGGAATCCGTGGATTGGGCGACCTGTTCGGCGAATATGCCGCGCGCATGAGCAACTTTGATCTCGAACTGCAAGGCGACTACCGGAAACAGATATACGCCCCCACGAGGCAATGGCTTGAACCGGTTGACCTGAAAGAGAACATCTGGCGCGTTCCGATGGGCAACGCTCCGGAACCCTTCGGCATGAACGTCGTGCGGATTATTCCGGAAAAAGGCGACAGGAAGATCGGCATCGATTTTCTCGGATATCACGATCCGAAGACCTACTCCGATTGGCGCGTCTGCCTCAGCCGTGTGAAGGCCGACGGAACGATCACCTACTCCGGCATGATCAACAAGGGCAAGTTAGTAATGAACATCGAACCCGATGATGCGTCGATCTGGATGACGGTGGCGGCCACCCCTACTGCGGTGTTCCATGCCGGCAAGGCAGGAAAAGGAAAACGTGCCGGGAAGGATGGCAGAGAAGGAATGGACGGCGTCTTCGCCAGCGGCGTCCATGCATTCCGCTATCCGTGGAAAGCGGAATTTCTGGGCTGCACGCCCGGCTCGCTCGCTCACTTCAAAGATGAATACGGCAAAGACAATGCGTTTAACAAAAACACCTACGCTCCGCGGCACCCCAGCACCACAGCACCTGCGGCACCTGCCGGCGGGAAGTTCCATAAAAACGGTGGCGGATGGGTGGCCAACTCCGCCAAAGTGGATGCATCGGCCTACGTGGGCAAGAATGCGATGGTGCTGGGCAATGCCAAAGTGTTGGGCAATGCCAGCATCGAAGACTTCGCCATCGTCAAAGACAAGGCCGTGGTCAAGGACAACGCGAAGATCTCCGGAGGTGCCGTCATCACCGCTGGCGCCGTGTTTGACGAATACGACCGAACCTGGGTCAATGAACCGATAAGCTATGCCCAGGTCAAAAAGCATAAGGAACCGATCGCTCGGGAAGTCCCCGCTCGCGGCGAATCCCCTAAACTCCACCCCGAATCCCTGCTGGTCAACTACGCCATGGAGTCGCCGAACAACGTCCTCCTTGAAGACTTCTATCGTACCATCAGCGCCACGGGCTACGCCAAGATGCAGGAGCCCAACTACAACGGGTATCTTACGGGACAACCCAGGCACTTCGCTGATGGCGACCGGATCGGATTCCGATTCAACGGGAAGAACCAGTGGGCAGAACTCTCGCCGCAGGCGTTCGACCTGGCGTCAGCGACTATGGATATGACGATCCGGCTCGATGGCAGTCGGTCAGGGACGATTTTCGACTTCGGTTCTTCCAAAGACGATAACCTGGTGTTGTCGGTTTCTTATTCCGGCAGGTTGCAATTGGTGGGGACGGTCAAGGGGCAGCGCGTTCTTTTGTTGAACACTCGGGCCGTCAAGCGAAACAAATGGATGCAGGTGCGGATCGAGATGGACGGGAAGAAGGCCTCGCTGTATGTCGACAACAAACTGTCGGCCAGCAAGATGAGTCCGATTCGCCCGTGCGACTTCTACCTCCCCGATGCCGTCGATTCCAACCTGCTCGCGGCCAATCGCGACGGCTACAAGCCACTGGCAGTGAGTTTCGATTATGTGGTGATCTACCACACCGTGCACGAAGACTTCTCCAAGCTGAACCCGCCGCGGATGGATACGCCCATCATGCCCGATGCCCAATACATCGCGTCCTACAAGAAGTACGTGGACAAGATCAACGCCATCAATAAAACCACCAATCAAGGGCGTCCAAACTTCGACAAGGACAAGGCGATACTGAAACCCTACAAAGACAAAGCTAAGGGCCGCATGAAGGAACTGCTCGAGCGTAACCCGCGGTTTAGTGCAGCGAAGAAAGCGCTGGCGGCGAAGGAGAATGAAATCGACACGATAGCCAAGAATGTCGCAGATGAATATGACGCCACCCCAGAAGGACGCAAACTCCTGCAAAAGGAACAACAACTCAGGAAGGAATACGACGACGCCCGGAAAGAGCTTGACGCGTACAAAGACAAGTTCCTTGTCAAAGGTAAGGTACTTTCCAAAGATAAGGAATACCAAGCCGCCAACGCCGAAAAGGAACAGGCAGATAGAAACCGCAGCAAAATGTATACGAAAGTCAAAGCAGAGCTCCGGAAGAAGAATCCGAAACTGAATGATCATGAACTGAATGGCCGAGCCGGGCAAGATTACAGAATAGTGCAGACCATTAATGCCATGCGAAACACTAATAGAGTGGTGATCCGCGTCAGGGAATCCATCTGGGAAAAACGCAAAGGCGAAAAGGGAACGGAGTTGGAGAAGAAAGAAAAACGGCTACGTGAGGAACGCAGGCCTATCCAAGACCAACGTCGTAACGCACATCTTACCGCGGCAACAGCGAAGACCCGAAAGGCCAAGATGGAACTCATTTCTCTTAAAAAGGACGTAGTCGATGCCGAAGCTGACGCATATGAACCGTATGCTGCTGAGCTGGAATGGCTCGACTCCTTTGAGGGCAAGACGTTTGGAAGGTCCTACAACGCCAACTACGACTCCTATTTCAGGTCGAAGATAGCAGCAGGCGGAACCGGGATTACGATCAACTCCGAGGTCAGTCAGTTGCAGAAGATCGCCGAGCTGGGGAACAACCCAGCCGTGTGGCGCACGGAAGTGAACTGGGATTGGCGAACGCCCGAAGAAGTAGACGGTTCTATCGCTAAACTGCCGCTGATGAAGAAATGGATCGAGAGAAATCGCGGACCGATACAGAAGAGCAATCCTGCCAAGAGGAAGTAGCGGCGATCGGTACGAATATGTTTAAGATAAGATAACCACAGAAAACCACTGGAGACAGAATGAAAAATACAACAAAGACGATGCTGATGGCCCTTGCCATTGTCATGACGACGGGGCTGGTTTTACAGTCAACTCACGCGGCCACCAAGGCCGAGCTCGCCGCGGCACAGCAGAAGCGAAACGCCGAAGCATTGGCGAAGATGACCATCAAAGAGGTGGCTCCGACGCGCGCTGCGATCGCCGCGATGAAGACCCTCAAATCCAAAGAGTGGACTGTACCCACGCTGGCGATGAAGATGAACCGTATCCCCGCCGGCACGTTTAAGATGGGCTCGCCCGCGTCCGAGAAGCTTCGTCACGATGACGAAAAGCTACACAACGTGACGATTTCCAAGCCGTTCTATATGGGCGTCTACGAGGTCACTCAAGCCCAGTTCTACAAGATTATGCTGCCCGACTTCGATCATGCCGGCTGGACGTACTACCGCGGTCCGTTCTGGAGGGGAACTGCAATACACTATCGTCGCACGGACATGGGCCAAAAGTTTTCACCCGTCGGCTATGAACTGCAGCCTGAACACCCGATGGAATGCGTTACATGGCCGCGCTCAATGGACTTCTGCAAGAAGCTCAACAAGATCGAATCCAAGGCAGGTCGCCTACCTGCCGGCTATGAGTATCGCCTGCCGACCGAGGCAGAATGGGAATACGCCTGCCGGGCGGGAACGAACACGCCCTTCAACATAGCCGAAGCGAACTTCGATGAGATCCAGAAGGCCTTCGATGCCCGCATAAGACACCACCGATACGACGGGTTGCTTTCCTTTGCCTATATGATGAGGGTGCACCCGCGGCTCAGCCTCACCGATAAGGTAGGCGGAAATCGCAAACCCAACGCCTGGGGGCTCTACGATATGCACGGCAACGTGTACGAATGGTGTCTCGACACAGTGAAACCGTATTCAGCCCACACGAAGAAGGATCCGGTCGTATTAGGTCCGGGAGAGAAGATCATCCGTGGCGGTGGGATAGGGGCTCCTCCACGCAGCCTCCGCAGCGCCGCCCGACATGCCGTACCGGAGGATATGGATTACTACGGCATGCTCGGTCTGCGATTGGTGCTCGCGCCGAAGATCAAATAGCCGGCTTTTTGCGATCTGTCGACACCGAAGCCAAAAGAATAAAAGAGCAGCGACTTTTTAAAAAAACTAGAATTGCTTAATAGTACAGAACCTTTAATACAAAATAGGAGTTTCATTATGACAAAGAACATTAATCGTACGTGCCTGCTTTTTGGCGTGGTAATGCTTACATTGTCTGTGTGTGTTAGCGCTGAAGATTCACCGAATATACAGACTGTCGACATATCCAACGAACGCGATCGCCATGTGATCATTGCCGACGGCAAGAAAGTCTACCAGGGTCATCCGACGACGTTGCTGATGCCGGATGGCAAGACAATGTTTGCTGTCTGGGGTCTTGGTCATGGTGGGCCATCCGGTCCGATGGCCAGAAGTAATGACGGCGGTCAGACGTGGACACGTATAGATGACCGATTGCCGAAGGGATATTCCAAGCACAGAAACTGCCCAAGCATTTATCGCATGGTCGACCGGAATGGGAAGGAACGTATCTGGGTCTATTCCGCTCGACCGGATATGCCGCGCATTGTTAGCGAAGACGGCGGCGAGACATGGAAGGAGATGGATGCGCTTGGGGAAGATTACCGCTGTGTGATGACGTTCAGTTCTGTGATTCAGATGAAGGACGGCAGCTACATGGGCATGTATCACAGAAGGTCTAAAGGGAAGGCACCTCTTGAAGTTCTTCAGACGATCACAAAGGACGGTGGCGTCACATGGTCGAAACCGGAGGTGGCCGCAAGTGTTGAAGGCAAGGCTGCCTGTGAGCCCTTTGTTCTTCGCTCCCCGGATGGAAAAGAACTCTGCTGTCTGATGCGGGAGAACAGGCACATGGGGCGCAGCCTTATGATGTTCAGCCAGAACGAGGGCAAGAGCTGGAGCAAACCTGTCGACACGCCCTGGGGCTTGACCGGTGACCGTCACTACGGAGTGCAGGCGAAGGATGGGCGATGGGTCATTGCTTTTCGTGATAAGGCGAAGAAAAGCCCGACCGCAAATCATTTTGTCGCGTGGGTCGGGACATACGATGACATTCGGAACAACAAACCAGGACAATATCGAATCAAGATTCTGCATAGTCACGCAGGATGGGACTGCGGGTATCCTGGTATGGAGCTACTGGCTGATGGCACAATTGTGGCGACGACCTATATCCGCTACAATCCAGATGAGAAGCATTCTGTGATAAGCGCCCGCTTTAAGTTGGAAGAAACAGACAAAAAACTGGCTGAATTAAAAAAGAAATAAATAGTATTCACACACCACATACATCGAAAGGTTCACTATGACACGTCTGACACTCAGTATCCACTTGCTGTTTCTGCTCCTTGCTTCGCCGCTGGTTGCCGCGCCGCCGAAGGACCACCAATACGATATCGTCAAAGCAGGAAAGCTGACCGAGAACGCTCGGTTCGTCGGCACGTTCCACCCGCAGCGAGATCAGAAAAACGACGGCACGTTCACCTTTGGCAATCTACACAACTTCCTCTATGCAGGGTCAGGATTCACCAGCCCCGACGCGAGGATTCACGTCAAACTGTCGCTCGGCAATGCGAATACGCGCGTGCCAGGCCGAAACTATGGCGGGATTCTTATGATTAACGGCATGGCCGTCCATTTGCAGCAAGACGTCGAGGGCCGCTTCCTTGTGGGCTACGGGGTGAAAGATTTCAACGGTAAGGGACGGATGGCGACACACGCCGGCCCGCCGATGCCCATCCTTCGCGACGGAACGCCTTTCGAGATGGACGTGATTCTCAAAGATGGTGGCCTGATGCTGAAGGTCAACGGCAAAGAGGCGTGCTACCTTCCCAAGTGCCCGCAGATGATCAATACCCAGCCGAAAGAAATGGTCGCCAGTCAACGGCTAGGCCTGACGGTGGCCTTGCGTCCATGGCAGGAAAAAGAGATGAAGGTCTACGACTTCTCCGTCGAGACGCCGGGCAAGATTGTGGAACTGCCCGAGATTCAAGAAGTGTTCAGAGGCGTCCGGAGCTTCCGCGGTGGGGATCGCAAACCGGGAACCACGCACTTGTATCGCATTCCCGCACTGCTGGTCACCAAGAAGGGAACGCTGCTGGCGTTCGCCGAAGCGAGGCGCGATAACGCGTCCGACCACGGCAATATCGACACGGTGGTTAGACGCAGTGAAGACGATGGCAAGACTTGGGGGCCGGAACTTATCGTCGCTGACGATGGCGACAACACCATGGGCAATCCATGCCCGGTCGTGGATCAGGATACGGGGCGGATTTGGCTGCACCTTTCCTGGAATGGACACAAGCCGCCCAAGGGGGGATACAAACCCGGTTTCGGAAAAGATTCGCGAAGAGCCTTCGTGACCTACAGCGACGATGACGGCAAGACCTGGGCTGCGCCCAAAGAGATTACCAAAAAAGTGAAGAAAGAGAATTGGTCGTGGTACGCCACCGGCCCGGCCGCGGGAATTCAGCTGACGCGTGGCAAGCATAAAGGTCGGCTAATAATACCCGCCACCCACGATGCCCACTCGCCCAACACCGGAAAAACCCAGCACGGGTTCATCGTGTACAGCGATGACCATGGCAAGACGTGGAACATCGGCGGACCCACCAAGGCAGGACACAACGAAGCGACTGCGGTGGAATTGGAAAATGGAGACGTGATGCTGAATTGCCGGCTTCATGGTGGCGCCACGAGTAGCAAGAATCATCGCGGTGTGTCGATTTCGCGCGACGGTGGCAAGACGTTTAACCGCCACTATTTCGACAAGACACTGCTCGAACCTCGCTGCCAGGGCTCGCTTAATCGCGTGCGATGGGCCAAGGACGGAAAGCCGGGCGTGATCGCGTTTAGCAACCCCGCCTTTCCTTGGCGGACGAACGTGATGGTGCGGTACAGCTACGACGACGGCAAAACTTGGCCGGCCGGACGCATGATCTATCCGCACACCAGCGCCTACAGCGCCATGGCCGTCCTCCCCGACGGACGGGTGGCTGTCATGCTCGAAAAAGATTGGTGGGGATCCCTAGGCATGGCCATTTTGCCCGCACCCCCAGCCGACGCGCCGCCAGCGAGGTGAATTAAAAGGGTCAGGAGCCTTTTATAAGTGCTTTGTAATGCCTCGAGAGGCCTGTTAAAAGAGAATTTGATTTTAAACACATTTTAGCAAAACAATAATAATTAGAAATAGATTTTATACTTACATTAACAATGAAAAGGATCAACATGAAACATATATTTAGTGTCGTTGTGATTAGCTTGGGGCTTTCCGTTGCCGTTGCCGCCGAACCGTATGACTTTTTCCGGAACGTCCAGTATCCCCGGACTCGTCGCCAAGACGTGGGGCTGGACCGTGTTGAGCAGGCGGGGGGACCCGATGCGGTGGGCTACAACAAGCGCGTTGTTCATTGGTGGCCCAAGAAGGGCATCGACGTACTCGACATCCCTGAGGGCGTGCCGCTTCGTACCTGGACAATTCGGACGCCCGAGATGGCGCCGCTAATTGAGGCGGGCTACTACGCGAAATGGTGGCCGGACGATCTCAAGGGGAAGAAACAGTTCGAAGCGCACTTGATCGGCTTCCGCGGTGTTGGCAGCAAGGTCGGTGATCCTTTTGGTGATAAGGCGAAGTTGCTGGCGCTCGGCAAGGGGATCTGCCCGGCTGTGGTGCTGCGACTTGCCGATGGTCGAAAGCGATGTTTCTCGCGTGGCAGCTTCAGCGACAAGGACCAGGACTACATCCAGAAACTGTACGACAAGGAGATGAAGCGAACTCGCAAGGCGCTTGAGCCGCCACCCACGGGGCGCCGCGCGAATGTTGAGAACATGAAGATTGCGAAACTCAACCAGCCCGGCATGTATCGCCAGTCCGGTGTACGCTTTGTCATTACCTCCGGTTCGCAGGAGGCCGACGATGGTATCCCCGGCTCATGGATCAACGAACGCAGGCCGAAGGATGCGGCGATCTTTCGCAAGTCCACGTTCGACTGCCTTGAGGACTATTGGACCTATCTCGAATATGCCGGCCACAAGATGCCGTACTGGGAGCGGCCGGGCGAGGATTTCCGGTACCACATCACCTGGAACGGGACCAGGCGGAATGGCGGGAAGACAGACGGCCGCGGCAACGGTGGCGGCTATGCAACCTGCGGCACAGCCTGCTGGGAAGGTCTCTACCACGAATGGGGCCATGGTACTGCCAACTCGGGCATGAACTCGCTTAGCATAGGCTGGGGCGAAACCATATGTGATTCGCTTCAGACAGTGGCGGATCCGACGCTTGTGCGCAAAGTCCAGTTTGGAATTCAAAGGCCATACAAGAATCCGTTCCGTGGCCATTACCCCGGCGGCTTCGGCTATATCATGATGAGCGAAAACCCGAACTGGGGCTATGCCGCGACTTTAACCTTCACGGACCTCGCATCACCTGTTGAGGAGACGCCCATGCACATTATAGCCCGTCTTGGCCAGGATCGTGGTATCTGGAAGAATGGTATCAAGGGGGTTGGCGACTTCATGGGGCAGATAGCGGCGCGCATGGCTGAGTATGACTACGAGATCGAAAGCATAATGCGCGAGGCCTACCCGCAACCTAATCGTGCTTACCTGGTCGCGCTCGACAGGTCGAAGGGCCTCTATCGCAGCACCAGGACCGAAGCCCCCGAGCCATTCGGTAACAATATCATCCGACTCGTTGCGAAGCAAGGCGCCAAGAAGATCATCGTGGACTTCCGGGGCATTTTCGATGCAGACACCTATAGCGACTGGCGCGCATGTATTGTCGCTGTTGGCGCCAATGGCCGCCCGCGGTACAGCCCGCTATGGAACAAGGGCGAAATGAATATGGACATCCTTCCCGGCGACAAGCGCTACTGGCTTACCGTGACGGCCACTCCCTACGCATTGAGTGGCGGCGGCGGAAATGTACACGGAATCTACGATGGCGGATTCACCTACAAGTACCCCTACGAGGTGCAGCTCAGCGGATGCCGGCCTGCAAATCCAAACGCGCCGATCGGCGTGAACGAGAATATGGAGCTCATTGGTCCCGCACTGATCGCACGGGCGCACTATACGGAGAGGGATTGCGGCAAGGGCGACTGGCCGCACCCGTCTGACACTCCGGAATACGAGGAGATGAAGCGGACGCTCGAAGCCGTAGCGGCGAAGGGCCCGGTCATGATGGAGCGATTCTCGGAAGAGGGCCTGTTCACCGACAGCCCATTCTGTCCGATCAAGGGCCGGAACGGCTCGCACATAAAGTCAGTCGCGTCGGCGGCCTTCCTGACCTGGCGCGCAAATTGGTTGCTCGAAAATGCACAGGGCGCCCGGCACCCCAACGGTGGCGGCTGGGTGGCACGATCGGCCAAGGTTGCATCCACCGCCTACATTGGCCCAGACTGCATGGTACTCGATGGCGCGCAGGTGCTGGACAACGCGATCATAGAGGAGTACGCGATGATCAGCGGCCCGAAGGTGCTGATCAAGGACAATGCTCGCGTCTATGGCAAGGCAGTGGTGTGCGGCGACGTTACGCTATCTGGCGATGCACGTGTGTGTCGCACCCTCTACAACCGGCAAAGCAAGGTCCGACTGGTTGAGTCGGCGCCCGGATATACATTCCAGGTGCTCACCGGTGCTGCGATCACACGCGACGGCCCCGAAGAGCGTGTTGATGTCTATAAGGATGCCGGGTTCAAGCTGCAGGCGAACTATGCGTTCGATAGACCTGAAACCGTGTTGCTTGAAGATTGGTACCAGGAACACCGCGTCGGCGGTTCCCAGTTTGGTGCGCATAGCGAAGACCTGATCTTCTATGACGGGGTGCTGTACGGCAAGCCTGGGTTCGACAAGCAAGGCCACGTTAGCGCTTTCACCTTCAATGGCAGGAACCAGTATGCCGAGGCCGAAGGCGCCATGGCCGACCTCGGCGTCATCACGGTGGATGCACGAATCAAGCCGACCATCGGCAAACAGCAGACCGTCTTTGATTTTGGATCGTCAGTCGAAAACCGATTCATGCTTTCTATTGATCCCTCGGGCAAACCGGTACTGACGGTCGTGACCCACGGCAAGGCAAAGAAGATTGCAGGCTCGAAACGACTTGAGTCCGGGCAGTGGTCATCATGCCGGGTTGAGATCGATGGACAACGCATTCGTCTGTGGTTGAACAACGAGAAGGTTGCCGACAAGGCATCGAAGTTCCGCGCAGCTGATGCGTTCCCGGGTGGTGTCGAGAAGCGAAACTACATTGCCGCGACGCGTGATCGCAAAGACCTCTTCAAGGGGTCGATCGATCATGTGCGCGTGTACTTCACCGTATATGACGATTTCACCGAAGCGCCCGAGCCGCCGCTCGTGTCGTCTCGTCGTATCGCTGACGGATTCGTCGAGCGTTTCGACAAGGCCTACGCCGGCTACAGCGCTCTGGAGTCGCAATTCAAAGACGCGATGCGGACGAACGAGACTCTGCAGTTCTACAAGGGGTGGGCCAAGAAGGTGGAGGATCGCATAGCCGAACTCCAGTCATCAGATGAGGTCACAGCTCTCGAGAAGAAACTGCAGTCAGTGGAATCGCAGCTTGGCAAGCGAAAGCGCCAGCTGAACTCCGGCTTTGAGCAGAAGCCCAAGAATGTGGAGAAGCGGAAGCGACGTGACGAGCTGGAACGCAAACGCCGTGCACGTTTCGAAGAACTGCGTGACGCAAACACCGAGATCACGGCATTGCGGAAGAAGGAGGGCGAGACTCGCAAGATCATAGATGAGGTCATGAGATCGGTCCGCGAGGCGCACAAGAGCGACATCGAAGCGATCCAGAAGAAACGACGCGACGTTGAGAAGCGTCGAAATGATTACCGGGAGTCACTGCAGAAGCGTGATGCACAGCTTGTCGAGAATCGCGCAAAGCACGACGTGCTTATGACTGAGCTCAGGGCGACGCCGCGTGATAAGAACCAGAAGCGTCACGAAGAGCTCAGAAGACAGCAACGACAATCGAATGATCGGTTCCACAGGCGACGGGATGCCGTGTCACGCAGCGATTCCGCTTGGCGGGCTATGGAGCAGGAATTGCATGCGTTCCACAAACAGGAACGTGACACCATCGAGGGTGGTGCGCGGAAGGATCCGCGTTACCAGCCCGCCCGCGACGACGAGAAGAATATCCGGGATAGGCTGGGAAAACTCGAGAGACAAATCTGGAGAGATGCCACAGTCAAGGCATTGGAAATCGAGAGGAACAAGTTTGACACCTGGCACGAGCGTCGCGCCTATGTGGAAGAAGGGACCCGCGCGATGACGATGGAGATCAATCGTCTGAAAGCGGAGATCAAGGATCTTCGTGTGGAGACAGCCTTGTCGCGTCGGCCGGACGAGTATCTCGCCCTGTCATCGCTCACCGGGGGAAACAGGCAGTATGGAAACATAGTGTCTGACCACATAAAGAAGCTTATGCTGCCGCCCATGTCCGAGAATCGCAACCAGCTGGAGTCGTCCTGGGCGCGTCAGCAGGAGCCGTGGCATACGCGCGTCGATTGGGATCGGCGAACGCGGTGGGAGCAGCCGGGCATGAAGATGAAGCCCATCATGAAGAGGTGGCTCGACCGACAGCGAGGATCTATAATTACAGCCGATCAGACGGGAGGCGAAAAATGAAATATTTACGCACAGCAACAGCGTCGTTACTCGCACTCGCACTGGCTTTTGCCGGATGCGTTCTATATACGGGATCCGCACATGGATCGGGCGCGAGGAACATTAGGTCATTGAAGGCCAGGCAGTTCGAGGTTCCCGACTCTGTAGGGATGCAGATGATCCGCGTTGACGCGGGTAGTTTCACAATGGGCAGTCCGAAGCATGAGCCCGGACGCAAGGCCGATGAGTCGCAGCGAAAGGTAAAGATCGCAAAGCCTTTCTATGTGGCCGAGACAGAAATCACGCAGGAGCAGTACATTCCGGTTGTCATCCCGGACTACGAACCGATGTTCCTGCGAGCGGCGGGATGGGGACGCAGCCTGCCGGAGCTGCACAGTGGTGGCCCGTTCCACACTGCCAGTAATTCGATCGCCAATTCCTCCCGACATCCGATGGAAGGTGTGACGTGGGCAAAGGCCGTTGAGTTCTGTGAGAAGATGACAGATCGCGAGCGCAAGGCCAAGCGTCTGCCGAAGGGATATGTCTATCGATTGCCCACAGAGGAAGAATGGGAGTATGCCTGTCGCGCCGGGACCACCGGTCGCTTCAATATTGACGGTGCGGCCAGCAGTTTTGCTGTGGCCGCGGGGCAGGGAGCAACCAGTGCGGTGAAGGGGAAGCGCAAGCCCAATGCCTGGGGGTTGTATGATATGCACGGCAACGTTTACGAATGGTGCCAGGATTCATATGGCCAGACCGGCATGAAGATTGCGCGCGGGGGGTGCTACATCACCGGAAAGCTGGAAGGACGTGAGCCTGATTCTGCGCGAGACGAGGCCAATCTACGCTCCGCCGCTCGCGGCAAGTTCGATCCCGACTTCCCGCTGCCGATTGTTGGTTTTCGCGTGGTGCTGGCCCCGGAAAAGGAGTAGTCAGGGCAACTGAGATGCGTTGCAATGGTCTGAAAAGCTACTGCTCGCCACCACGGGGTGAATTAAAAGGGTCAAGAGCCTTTTGTAAGTGCCTTGTAATGCCTCGAGAGGCCTGTTACAAGAGAATTTGATTTTAAACACATTTTAGCAAAACAATAATAATTAGAAATAGATTTTATACTTACATTAACAATGAAAAGGACCAACATGAAACATATATTTATTGTCGTTGTGATTGTCTTGGGATATGCCTTCGCTCCAGCCAGCGAACTGGAATACTACAAAGGCTCCCAATATCCCGGAAAGACGCTGCGCAGCGACGTGGAAACCCCAACGGTGACCACCCACAAGGCTCCAGCGGGTGAGTTGTCTCGGCGTGAAGTGCAGTTCTGGCCGCGTCAAGGGGTCGACTTCATTTCAGTCGATCAGCGAATGCCTATGCGGACCTGGACGTTCCAGTTGGTTCCAGGGGAAGGAAGCATCTGGGGTCGTAAGCCGGGTGTGCCAGAGGCAGGGAAAGACCCCAACTATCGCGAGGAGTATTGGGATGCGCTGTCGTCGTTCGAGCATAATGTTCGTGCGGGAGTGGTGATGGCGTTTGTCCGGGGCTACATCATTCCCCCCGCCTCGGGTCTTTACACGTTCTACTATGCCGCCGACGATCGCGGTTCGTTCTACCTGAGCGCCGACGATAAGCCGGAAAACATGGAACCGTTGGCCTACAACAAAGAGTATGCACGGAAGATGAATTACTTCTTCCGTGGTCCAGAGCAGACGTCGCGCACGATGACGTTGGAGGCGGGAAAGAAGTATTATTTTGAGGCCTCGTATGTGGATATTGGCGGCGGATCGTGGATGTCTGTGGCGTGGCGGTATGAGGGTCGGACCTATCCGGAAATCATCGCAGGTCGGTACCTGGAATCGCTGGACGGGAAGAAGGGCTATGCCAAGGCGGTCTATTATGAGACGGCTCTACCGGCGCCGATGAATCAATTCATCGCGAAGAAGACTCTCTCTGCGCACATGATCGGGTTTCGCGGAGTGGGAAATGCCAGCATCAAGAGTCCAAAGGGAAAGACCGTCGGACGCAGTTTGCCCTCGGTGGTTCTCCGCTTGCCCGATGGTCGCAAGCGTACATTTAAAAGTGAGAGTTTCAGTCCAGAAGACCAGGACTTCCTCGAGAAGGAATTCATCAAGGCGCGTCAGCAGGTATATGAAGCCAGCGACAAGACCCCGCACAAAGCGCGTCAAGAACTAAAGAAAGACCAAGCCGGAAAACCCGGAATGCTGTGCGAACAAACGGACCACATGAGTTGGTATGCAGGAAGTCAAAGCCATCCCGGTGCAAACAGCCCGTGGGTTAACGAAATTGATTTGGAAGAGGGACGGATCTATCGCGAAGAGACCAAAGCCTGGGGCGAAAACATGTGGCTCATCCAGGAGTATTCCGGGTATCCGATCTACACCTGGCGCGGTCCCATAGGAACGCAGACGAAGTATCAAGTGACCGTGGCCGGGACGATGAAGAATGGATATGACCGCATCAACGGTTTCGCCGGCGGAGGTCGTGGCGGGTGTGTCGCAAGCGCAGCCTCCAGCGGGATCCTGTCTCATGAATGGGGGCACGGGTCGGGGGCCGGGTATGGTATGGAAGGCGACAGCGATACGTTTGCGACGTTCTGCTTCCCTGGACCGAAGGGAAATCCGCATGTGAAGGGCGCACCCTACCGGAATTTCTACGGAGCCAACGAAAATATGTACGGGATGTGCTCATTTGGTACCCTCTGGGGCGACGATGCTAACTGGGGCTACGGATTCTACATTGCGGCTCCTCGGGGAGCGGAAGAACCTGACGTGGCATACACCTATTCGCGGCTCATGGAGCAGCGTGGTCTCGTAAAAGAAGGAGATGGGATTCGAGGATTCGGTGATCTCGTGGGTGAATATGGAGCCAGATTGACCACGTTCGATTTCGAGTTGGAAACCGCATTCCAGAACGCTTATCACATGCCGACGCTGTCGCTGATGGAAAGGGTCGATGCCGACAAACCGATCTACCGCATCCTCTCCGATCATGAACCCGAATCCTTCGGGATAAACATGGTCCGTCTTGAACCCGAACCCGGCGCGAAGGAAATCACCGTCGATTTTCAAGGGATGATGGACCTGTCGATTCACAGTGATTGGCGAGCTTGCCTTATCGCCGTCGGTCGTGACGGCTTGCGTCGGTATTCCAAATTGTGGAACGAGGGAAACATGTCACTGGCAATTCGTCCGGACGATGCATCGCTCTTCCTGACGGTCGCCGCGACTCCCACAGCGCTGACGTCGAAAAAAGATGGCGGGATTTTACCCACGGGACGATATGCTCCGGTATATCCGTGGCAAGCGAAAATCACCGGCGCGACACCCGGCACCTCGGCCAAACGGCTGGGCGATTCCGGAACTGTTGTGGCAAATTACGCCGGTCGATTGTTGGCTCCGAGTCGCAGTGCAGCTGCACAGATTCAGAAGGTCAAAGACCGTTATGCTGAGGTGAAGAAGATCGTGACCACCGAATCGAAAACGGAGAAAGAGGGCCGCGACCGCTTCTACGCCGCGCTGAATTTGACGACCTATCAAACGGCGATAGATATGCTTGGAAGCGGGAAAGCCCACCCCAATGGGGGAGGCTGGGTGGCTGATACGGCGAAAGTGGACGAGTCGGCCTATGTGGGGCCCAACGCGATGGTCGTCGGAGCCAGCCAGGTTCTCGGCAACGCAGCGATCGAAGATGCCGCCATCATCCTGGGACGCAGCGTGATTAGCGGAAACGCCAAGGTTTCCGGCGGGGCCGTGCTAGGCGACAAGATCATGGACGGGTACGCCCGATGCTGGGACGAGGTGCAGGATCTCGACGGACACGTCCGTCAGCTTCCCCTGCGAGCAGGAAGAAGGCAAGCTCACCCCGATGGATTGTGGATTAACTACGCGATGAATGGCGATGGAGGAATTCGCTTAGACGACTATTTCCGTCACGAGATGAGGGTCAGCGACTTTTATCACAAAGCGTTAGGGATCAGTCTTCATGGGTTCGTCTATGGTCAGCCCGACTATGTGAAGATCGACGGAAAATGGGGTATGCGCATCGCCAAATCCTCACAGGTCGCGATGCTGAACCCGCGTGCGGTCGACTTGGGAGAAATCACACTCGCTCTCTCACTCCGCCGCGAGAAGGCGGTGACTGCTACCCTCTTTGACCTCGGTTCCAACAAAGACAACTGCATGGTGTTGACGTTGAATAAGAAGGGCAAGCCGAAATTCGTCGCCAGGAAAAACGGAAAGACCGTGGTGACTCTCTCCGGCAAGACAGCCATTCCGCTAGACCAGTGGGCGAAGTTGCGAGTAGAAATTGATGGCCAACAGGCGCGTCTGTTTGTGAACGAGAAGCCTGAGGCGACGGTGAAAACGACGTTTCGCCCGTGCGATGTCGCATTGCCCGGTGCTCCGCAGTTGAGTTCTTTGGGTAACAACCGTCAGAAGAATAGCCCGCTGATGGGTGTGTTGGACGAGATGGTGATCTACAGCAGGGTCCATGAAGACTTCGCATCACTTTCGGCCCCTGTGGTGAATTGCCCGATCCGACCCAGCGAGGGCGCGTTAGAGGCGGTCAAGGAATATGCCCAGTTTGTTGAGAAGTACAACGAGAAACTCAAAGCAACCAAAGCCCCGCAAGACGATAGCAAAGCCGATGTCGGTGAGTTCGCCGAACAGCTGGCCTACTACAAAGCCCTCAAACCGCGTATGCAAGCACGCCTGGATGAGTTGACCATGCAGGATACGACGGTCGCTGCAGCGCAATCACAGTTGGAGGTAAAAAAAGCAGATTACAACGAACGGAAAAAGACGCTGGGGCAAGAGGCAAAACAAGCCCCTGAGTATAAGCGCCTTGTCGCCGAGAAGGTGCCGATGGAAAAGGATCTCCGATTGCTCAGGGATGCGTGGAACAAAGCCCGAGGCGAGGCCTTCAAAAATAATCCGACCCACCAAAAGTTGCAAAGTGAGTGGAAGACTGCCCGTGACGAATTCCACAAGACCCCGAAGGACGAGCAGAGACGTCGGAAAAAGGCCGAGATCAAATTCCGGAAACTCGACAAGAAACGCCGTGACTATGAATGGATATTGGAACGCAAGGTGAAAGCCCGGACTCCCGTAGCGGCCAAGTATGATACGCTCCGAGACAAGACCAATCGTCTGAATAACGAGTTGAGATCAATAGGCGATTCCTATGTGGCAAACCAGACGCGGGCGCTAAAGAAGGAGATCGGTGATTTGAAAACAGCCCTCGCCAATGCCAAACGCAAGGCAGAGGCACCACAAGCACCGGAGTACAGAGCCTTGCAGAGCGGGTTGAGGGGATATTTCAGCAAGCATTACAATAGGGATATACCGCGTTACACCTTAAGCCTCAGTGGTAAGACGGCGACGTCTGTTGCGGCACTCGCCAGAACCGACGATCCCGGTGTAATCGAAGATTTTCTGGAGATCTGGTCGTCGGGAAAGATGTGGCGCACAGAAGTTGACTGGGATTGGCGAATCACTGAGGAAGTGAATGGAAAAATCGAGACTCTGCCACTGTTGCAAAAGTGGCTCCACCGAGTTCGCGGCCCAGTGCTAACCAAGAAACCTGAGGGAACGAATCCCACGCAGTAGAGGGTTGAAGGCTATGCGGGATACGCGATACAGAATACTAAAAAAAACTTATCACTCAAAGGAATCGATCATGAAGAAGAGACATTTAATACTCGTGGCAACCATGCTGTTGACAACAACGGCGTTTGCTTTAGACCCTATCACCAGGCCCCTGCGAACGAAGGTGGAAAAACTCCCGTCGGCGGAATCCATCACCGTCGCTGCTGGGCAGGTTAAGGCGATGAAGAAGCTCCAAGTCAAAGAATGGAGCGTCCCAGGACTGGATCTAAAAATGGTCAAACTCCCCGCCGGAGAGTTCACCATGGGCAGTCCGAAGAACGAAGATTCGCGAAAAGCCGACGAAACCCAACACCAGGTCAAGATCAGCAAGCCCTTCTATATGGGGATCTACGAAGTCAGGCAGGAAGAGTATTACAGGCTACTCAAGGCCGACTTCAATTTCGAGCGATGGAGACACTGGCGTGGATCGCTGGCCGACGGAATGGCACTGAACTTCCGCAGCGCTGTGATTCTTGGGGGCGACAATGGATACGAGCTACTGCTGGACAACCCCATGGAGTGCATCAGCTTTGTCGATGCCGTCGAATTCTGCAAAGCCATAAATGAACGTGAATCCAAAGCCGGACGCATTCCCGACGGATATGAATATCGTCTACCCACAGAAGCCGAGTGGGAATACGCCTGTCGCGCAGGCTCCAAGGGGATGTTCGCCCTCGGTGACGACAAGAAGATCATCGAAGATGGCACACTCCTACGGAAGAGGCAAAGCGCCAATCGCCACCTGCGTTCATTCGCTGGATGTGACGAGGTCTCACCCGTCGGCCAAGATCGCACGCCCAACGCTTGGGGACTATACGACATGCACGGCAATGTGGCTGAATGGTGCCTGGACTCCTACGCCCCATACCAACGAGACAAAAGGGCTGATCCGCTGGCCAGCAACGACACGCCGGACAAGATCATTCGCGGCGGGAGCGCCTACGCCGGGTATGAATTCATGCGCAGTGCAGCCCGGTATCACATTCCGTTTGATATTGATTACTATCCATTCGTCGGTATGCGCCTGGTGCTCGCACCAGCCGTGAAGATACCCATGCCAATGAAACCGACTCAACTCAACTGCAACCCGCCAGGAAGTAGGTTGCCAGCTGCCGTTAGACAAACTTTATCGCGAGCAACCTCAGCCTTTTTCATCTCTACTGGGGCCATAATCCACATTTATGCCCTGTGAACGGTTACTTTTTTTCTTTTGACAATGTGTAATCCGTCATATATGCTAATTATCGGACATAAAGTGCTTTCTGATTGAAAAAACGGGATTTTTCAATCGGGAGCAGTATATATTTATTATTAACCTAAGCTTCACGCACCATACATTACAGAGTCAAAATAATAATTAAAATGAGGTAAACATTTAATGCGAAGTATTACAACAAAAATAACAATATATATTATCCTTAGCTTGATCGTTATTGGCTGTGGATCAACTAATGATATTGCAAAGGACTTTGGAATATCTATTCGACAGGAACCATTACGTGATTTTAAAACAAATAATGTTGTAAAAGTAAGTGATTTTGGTGCCTTTCCGGATGATGATAAGATAGACACTAAAGCCATTCAGCGAGCTATAGACGAAGCCACACGATTAAAAGATAAAGTTAAGATCGTTTTTGAACCGGGGATATACAGGCTCGATGCTATTAACGAAAAGCATGCGCTGAATATTGATAGTGCTGAAGATCTGATATTTGATGGCAACGGGGCAAAATTCATGATGGTCAGACCTTCAATACTTTTTTTGAGGACAAGCAACAGCAAAAGGATTATTTTAAGAAATTTTTCAGTTGACTATGAAATTTCGAATTTCACACAAGGTTGGGTTACAGAGATAAATCCTGAAGAGAAATGGTTGAAAGTAAAAATAGATTCAAAATGGCCTGAGCCAGATATGTCGCATTTTATGAACGCTACTTATAAGTGGGCGTTTATCAAGGACAAAAATAATTTACCTGCATATAAAGAGGGAACGGAATTCAGACTTTACCTGCAGAATTGGGAACGTTTGAAAGATAATGAATGGATTTACCATACCCAGTATTCTTCAAGACTGAAGACTATTGAGATCGGTGATCCTTTTGTCCATATTTCACGAATAGTAGGTGGAGGTATGTGCTTTGAGGTATCCAATTCAGAGGATATAACCCTCCAAAATCTTAGGTTGTATGAATCACCAAGTATGATGATTGGATCATTATCATCAACGAGGGTTAATTATATCGGAATTGATATATCTCCGAAGGAAGGCAATTGGCTCTCTGCCGGTGCTGATGGCTGTTTTAATTCAGGTGGACGTGAAGGTCCCTGGGTAGAAGATTGTAATTTCAACTCGCTGGGTGACGACAATCTTATTATTAAAGGGGTTGGTGCCTATGTTGTTGATGTTGTTAATGATTCCACATTTGCACTTGTTCGTGCTGTACACCGCTATGTATACCCACCTCTTTCAATTGATACATACAAGAAAAGAGATTCTGTTAAGAAATGGGATGTTGTTGCCGGTGATCGGTTAACGGTTATTGATCCCTTACAAAAGAAAATAATTTCCGAACCATTGGTCTCAAAAATTCAATTATTACCGAATTCTATTCTGGTGACGACTGACAGACCTATTCCAGGAATTCGGTCAGGTACTTCTTCAGATAGTTCGCTTATCATCTTAAACAAAAATACCTGCTTACCCCGGTTTGTTGTAAAAAACAATAAATTTTACAACGGAATCCGTTTTGGACTTTTACTGAAAAGTCATGATGGAATTATAGAGGATAATCTGTTTGAGAATCACAGTGACCAGGCGATTGCTATGATTAATACATATCAGGAAATTGGTGACAGGGTTTATAATATTCTTATCAAAGGTAATCGTTTTGTAGGAGCAGGAGGGTGGCCGGTTAAAACTGCCGAAACAGCTCAACATAGTCTGGCCCGAGAGAACGGAAGAAATATATTTTCGGTCGTTACCACTGCTTTTACCGTTCCCAGAGGGCAATGGGATATCGTTGAAACAGAGGAAGTTCCAATTGAAAACATCCATATAGTTGATAACGAATTTGTTAATTGGCGTCAGGTGCCTGCTCTCACCATAATGAATGCTGCCAATGTAAGCATAATAAATAATAGCTTTATTCGTGACCCAATGATGGTTACCAAAGACACATTATGGTTAGGAAAGAAACCAATAAGAATCCTTTATAGTAAAAATGTAGAGGTGAGAGGAAATAAGTTTATTGGTGAGGATATTAGTAGTGAACCAGTTGAGATAATAAAGTCTGAAGATGTTAAAATGGGGAACCAGACATTCAATTCTAAAAAGATGACTGGCAAAAATTTAGAATAATAGAATCTGAGAATATTATTTCAGGTAATAATTAGTCCTTGTTTAACTATGTCATCATAAATAAAAGGTTGCCCCCCTTGGCCACGGACAACACACCCTGGCACGCGGATTACCATTTCAACTACAACTCGTGGCAGGCCTTTTGGCCCCGGGATGGCCGACCTGGAAGAGTTGGACCGTAAAAGATCAGATGATATGTAACTGGCGATATTAACATGAACGGAAAGATAGAATTCGACGATCTTGTCGAAATGTTAAATTACGCCGCTGTTGACAGTAATGAATAATATTGGTTCGAGTCCTATCGAGAAGCCTTTAGTACGATGCGTCGATAGCTAAACAGTGCTGGTTTTCCGTTGTCTTTTATTTCAAGGATAATATGCTGCGGCAAAGTTTTGTCTTTAAAGCCGGGCGCGATACAAGTCGCTGTCTCGCTGTCAGCGTTTGTGATCTTTACTGGCAAGTTCATACGCGATTTGCCTGCACCTGGATAATGGAACCATCGGTAAGTCAACTTATCTCCGTCAGGGTCGCTGGACCCAGCGGCAGAGAGGGTGATTTGTTGACCTGCCTTGACAGGCAAATTGATCTGGCCCTTGCCTCCAATGCCATTGACAACGACAATCGGATTATGATTTGCATTTTTGTACGGCTGGACACACCAGTCCATTCTCGCCGCGAAATCATGCTGATAAGCCTGACGCCATCTCCAAATAGTAGCCTGATTAGAGGTATATGTTTTGCCGTTTTCGACAGTAACCGTATCTTTGTTGGCATTGTTATCTGTCCAGCATGGACGAGTTTCTCCAGGAAATTGGCAATGTTTATAACGTCCGCCCCAGCCGCCGTAATCAGGCCGAACATGCCAGCATAAACCATTTTGAACCAGCCCTATGTAAGAAGGAGTGTCACCTTCCATGATATATGCGGTTCTCGGATACAGTTGGCCCAGGGGCCCGTGATTTTTAATGATATTTTCAGTCAGCCATGGATTGTCGACCAACTCGAATTTATGCATGGGGCCATTTTTATAGTGACGGTCGCCGGAAATACCAGTCCATGTTGCACGGTAATATTCTTTCCAACTGGTGCTTGGCGAAACGATATAAAATAAATTTGGAAATTCGCGTCTTAGCCATGCACCCGCATCGTCCTGATCCGATATTGTGTACACACGCAGGGTGCTGACGATTTTATTCAGTTCGTCGGGATATTTGTCCCTGGCATCAACTAAGGCCTGGGCCAGTGTATTTGCACCTCCCCAAACTGAAACCCAAAGCGGCCGGGAGTCGTTTTTTCTTGCTGCGTTGAGGAGTAATTGTGCTCCGATGCTGGACTTGCCTTTGGCAACACCAGCCATACCATAGTTAACCTGGCCGGAAGCAACAACATCGTCGATCGACTGAGCAGTGGGGAAATCGGATGCATGCAGCAGCAGATTCGTGCGGACTTTTCCATAGGCAGCAACGGACCGATGTATTAAGTCCTCTCGCGGTTTGGTTTTCAAGTGATGTGAGGTTGTCGCGACAATGCCTTCGATGTCATATTCGTTTGCATAGACTAAAAATCTGACCAGTGATTGTTCGTCATCAGGTTCGTTAGCAATATCGGAAAGGACAAAGACACGTTGCTTGACAGATTTACTTTCCTCTTTTTCACTAACCGTAGCTTCTTGAGAAAAAACAGGTGCAGTCAGGCTCAGGATGGCACAGATCAATAAGCTATAAAGAACATGGAGTGAATTTCCATGAGATGGCTTTACAAAACAATTAATCATTTGACTTCCTTATTAGTTTTATTTCATGGAATTAGTTAGGTCGATGAGTTATCCATAACCGATAATAGCGTTATCACTCCCCATATGGTTTCGGATCATTTTCTTTTGCTGAAAACGATTTTACCGGGTATTCCGTCGGTTGTGACGGCTTGGTGTAGGCGCGCCATCCAGGCCCTCTCTCGGTCGACAGCTGCTTCGCATTCTGCATGTCAGCTATCTCTTCCGGCGTCATACGCGCGTCAGCCGCGTTAACCCGTTTCAGGTATCCTTCCATCTTCTTCAGCAACTCATCTCGTTTTTTCGGCAGCTTTTCCGACAAGTCATGCCATTCGTATGGATCGTCCTTTACGTTGAAAAGCAGTACTTCACTGTCATTATAATAGTTCTTCATTAACTTGAAGTCGCCTGTGCGAATCGCCGATTGCCGGCGTGTGCCAGCCCAGTTTTTTCCCGCTGGACAGTGAAAAATCAAACCTTCCGGCATACCGCTGCGCTGCACATCACCAGTGCCTTTCGTTTTGAATAGCGGCTTTAAACTTCCGCCATCCAGCTCTTTCGGTAATGGTTTTTTTGCAGATGCAAGCTCATGAATAGTCGGCCACAGATCGCAGCCCCAGACCAATGTGTCACTGTGCGTATTAGCCGGAATTCCCGGCCCGGCGGCCAGCATAGGTACTCGGATACCGCCTTCCATGAAGATAAACTTGCCGCGGCGAAGCGGCATGTTCACTTTGTGGCTTTTCTTATTGATTGCTACGGCACCATTATCCGCCATGAAAAAGATGTAGGTATTATCTTCGATCCCAAGTTCCTTAAGCTTATCCAAGACAATGCCAATACCAGTATCAAGATCTTCGGTACACGCACCGAATTCCGGTCGGTAATGCCATTTGCCACGTTTCTTTTTTTCATACTTCTCCTGCGTTTCAGCAAGTGCCATCAACCCCCCGTGCACCGCGTAATGCGATATCTGAAGGTAAAACGGTTTGTCTGCTTTTACCTGTTCGTCCAAAAACTTACAGGCTTTGCGCGACAGGCTGAAAATACGCTTCGGATCGTCCGCAGGCAATGGAATCGGTTTCACTTTCGGTTTGCGGACACCTCGCTTGAGACAATTACCTTCAGGGTTGCCCGTGGCACCTGTGTTAACATCATAGCCCACTTCGTCGGGATTCGGCCACTGGTGCCATTTGCCAAGATGGGCAGTGACGTACCCCTGCCCAGTCTGCTTCAGCATTTTGGGTATTGAAAGTGACGCACTGATCCGTTTTTTGGCTTCCGGATAGCGCACATAATTATCAGTGTGCATAAGGCGCGCTGGGCTCTTGCCATATTGAATTGCACTACGCGTTGGCGAACACATCGCCGCGGGACTGTACGCATTGGAAAAACGCATCCCACGCTTCGCCAATCGCTCAAGATTCGGCGTCTCAATAAAATCACTCTTCGATGCCGGATTGTTCGGATCCATCGCAACTGATGTGCCTGTCCAGCCTTGGTCGTCGCTTAAGATCAGTATGAAGTTGGGAGGCGTTGCGGCAGTCAAGTCGTTGTTAGTTGCCAGATCAGCGGGTTTGTTTGCCATGCCGAGCAGCAGGGATGTTGCGCTTATTCCTGCCAGTTTAATAAAATCTCTTCTTTTCATGGAGTGCCTTTATTTTAAAGTCTATTTGCCATTCAACCTGAGATTTCCCATATAACCTTATATATTTCAGCTCAGCTACGCCGCTAAGCCTCTTTTCCAATAGAATACCAGATTGACCTCAAAAACTCAAGCTTTCCAGCTTCATTTTCAGGGCTATCGCATGAAATGGGGCTGATCAGGGTGGAAAATGGGCATTTTGACATTGAGTGCGTTGCTCAATACGCTCAAAATTCCCGTGAACGGTTACGTATCCTGAAAAAGTAAAGAAACTGCAGGTTATTTATGACACCTACGCTAATTTAAAGCGAAGTGCCCCGGTAATTAAATTTTAAAATAAAACCTGATTTGCATTTTATTTGATTTTATGAGATAATTGTTTGCTGTTTGATGCCCATGCAAATCTTATTACTTGTTTGGGTTTCATAAAGGACATGTTATATCTAAAAGATTGATTTAAGGATTTGTTTTCATGAGAAGCTTGATAGTTATTTTTAGTTTGGTCGTTTGCCTGTTTATGTCTGGATGTTTTGAGTCCGCCGCTGTCGTTGATAAAGACGGCCTTTCCAAACCAAACGTATTGTTTATCGCCGTCGACGATCTAAACGACTGGGTAAACTGTATAGGCGGACGTCAAGGGGTCCATACACCAAACCTTGACAGACTCGCCGGAATGGGCGTCCTGTTCACAAACGCCCATTGTTCAGCATCTGCCTGCAATCCCTCACGTGCCAGCATAATGACCGGCGTCAGGCCCTCTACCTCGGGCGTATATTATAACGGCCAGAGCTGGCGACAGTCTGAGGCAATGAAAGACGCCATTACTCTCCCCGAGTTTTTCCGTGGAAAAGGCTATTCGGCTGTAGGCGGAGGAAAGATTTTCCATTGCCTGAGCTGGATCACCAAAGGCTATGGCAAACAGCGAAATGACCCGGATATATGGGATGACTATTTCCCGTCAAAGACTCAGCCGATGCCAGAAGCGGCCTGGCCCGAAGGCGTAGAAAAACGCGACGGCGGTTATGTTCACTGGAAAGGTTTTGGCGGTGCCGGAATCAAAGGCAGGCCCTCACATTTCTTTGACTGGCTCGCTCTGGATAAAGAAGACAGTGAGATGGCCGACTACAAAGTCGTTGACTGGGCGATAAGCGAGCTTAACAAAAAGCACGACAAACCCTTCTTTCAGGCCGTCGGCATTTTCCGCCCGCACATCCCCTGGTTCGTACCGCAGAAATACTTCGACCTTTATCCGCTCGATAAGCTTAAACTCCCCGAGATACTCGAAGGCGACCTCGACGACTGCTCGGAAATCGGCCAGAAATTCTGCAGAAGAAACTGGCAGACATGGCTTGTCAAACACGACAAGTGGAAAGAAGCCGTCCAGGGATATCTTGCCAGTATTAGCTTTGCCGACGCCCAGCTCGGCCGCCTCCTCGACGCATTCGAGGCCAGCGACTACGCAGACAACACCGTAATCGTCCTATGGAGCGACCACGGAATGCATATCGGAGAAAAGGAACACTGGGAAAAATTCACGCTTTGGGAAGAGTCTACTCGTGTTCCGCTTATGATCGCTGGTCCTTCAATTAAACAGCCTGGGCGAAAAAGCAACCAATCCGTCAGCCTCCTGGACGTATTCCCGACACTCGTAGAATTATGCGGATATGAAACATTCGATCAACTCGAAGGACAAAGCCTCGTAAACCTCCTGCATGACCCTGCGGCCACGCGTAAGCGTCCGGCGATAACAACATGGGGCAGGAACAATCACGCCGTCAGAACCGAACGATGGCGTTACATCCATTACAAAAACGGTGATCAGGAACTTTACGACCATAACAACGATCCCGACGAATATCACAACCTTGCAGGCGATAAAAAACACGCACCGCTGATGAAAGAACTCGCCCAGTGGCTCCCGAAAATAAACGCTGATAATGTAGGAAGGTAACGATCCGCAGATAACCGCTAATTATTATTTAAGCGAGAAAAACATGATTAACAGAAGAGATTTTCTAAAACGTTCAGGATTCGCAGCTGCAGCCTTTGCCGGCCTAACCCGCACCTCACCTGCGGCCCGCCATAAGGAACGCCCGAACATTCTTTTTATCACAACAGACTACCAGGCAGGAGATGATGGCCCTACCCTCGGAAGCCCGTTCCTCGACATGCCTGCACTAAAGAGGCTCTGCGACGACGGCGTCGTCTTCAAACGCCACTACAGCACCTCCCCGATTTGCATCCCCGCTCGTTTCACCTGGATCAGCGGCATGTATCCCCATTACCACAGGAACTGGGACAACTACGGCATCTGGCTGAAAGAGGGCACTCCGATTCTAATGGAAGAACTCGTCAAATCTGGCTACCAGACACTCGGAATCGGCAAGATGCACTTTTCACCATGGGACCGACTCGCAGGTTTCCAAAGACGCATCATCGCTGACTGCAAAGGCGCTTCCTTCAAAGAGGACGATTACGGCAAATTCCTAAAGAGCAAAGGCTTTAAATACAACCGTCTTGAATACTGCCCGCTTGTTAAATGGGAAATGCCCGAAGTCTATGACTGGCAGTGGGACGAATCGCTCCACATCGACGCATTCGTTGGCGACAACGCCGTCGAAGTAATCGAAAAGGACCAGTTAAGGGGACCGTGGTTTATGTGGGTCTCTTTCAACGGCCCGCACAATCCATGGAACCCGCCGGCAAAGTATAGCGACCAGTACAAGAAAATGGACCTTCCGCCTGCAAATGCTACAAAAGGCGAACTTCTGGATAAACCCGCCGACCAGACCTCCTTACGGTATAACTACACCAGATCCGTATCCGATTACATAGATCAGAACCCTGAAAGACATGACGAGATCATAGCCCGCATCCGCGCAGGTCATTTCGGCGGACTGACATTCATTGACCGCAAGATCGAAAACATCCTCGCCGCCCTCGACAAAAAGGATCTCACCAAAGACACGATTATTATCTTCTCCGCAGACCACGGCTGTCACCTCGGCGACCACCATAGCATACACAAAGGAAGCCATTACCGGCGTTCGGCGCATGTCCCGTTCGTGGTGCATTGCCCGGCACGATACAAAGCCGCCGAGACCGAAGGCCTTTCCAGCCACGTCGACCTCATGCCGACCTTACTCGATATCGCCGGCGCACCTGTCCCCGAATCTCTCGAAGGCGTAAATCTAACACCTATGATAACCGGAAAAGCAAAATCCGTTCAAGACGAAGTCTTCATAGAAGTCAGAAAAACCACCTCGATCATCACAGGCGACTGGAAACTCGGAGTAGACACCCAGCACCACCAGGGCGACATGTACAACCTCAAGAATGACCCGCTCGAACAGGTCAATCTATACGATAATCCGAAGTATGCGAAAATTCAAAAAAAGCTCCTCGAAAAAATATTCGCCTTCCAGCCCGCTGTCAAGGAAAAACTTGATGCCGGCAAATATCAGGACTTTATCGAAAAACCAAGCTACACCTTAAAGAACGGCCAGATGCTAAAGAACATTGAAGCTCCGTATCACCCGGGCAAATCTTTCAAGATCACCGCGACCTTCGACAACGCAAAAGTCTCACAGCTTCAAGGCCCTATCCTTGTCCAGCAGGATATGTCCACACACGGTTACGCCCTCTATGCAAAGGACGGTGCGATATGCTTCGCCTTGAGATGCTGGAAAAGCACCTCCCTGATAGAAGACAAACTTCCCACAGACGAAATCGTAAAAACCATACAGGTAAAGGTTAACAAGGATTCCTCCGGTACGCTTAAAATAAATGGCAAGGAAACGGTCTCTTTCCGCATGAACGAATTCGCCGACGGTTTCCCCGTCCAACCCGGCAGCAAACGCATCATGGCCGGCATCGTCACAGCCGGTAAATGCCCGCCGTGGCACAGACCCATGGGTGATTACGATAAAAAAGCCGCCTTTAAAGGCCCTTTGAAAGAAATAAAAATAGAGTTGTCCTAGTTTATTTAACTTGATCTCAAGTAGAGCATATATATTTAATTTATCGGAGAAAGAACAATGCTAAATAGAAGAAATTTCCTCAAGCAGGTTGGTATTTGCACCGTCGGACTCAGCGTAGCTTCCTGTTCAAACAATAACGAATCATCAAATCCATCAAAACCCAATATCGTTTTGATAATGGCCGACGACATGGGCTATTCAGACATAGGTTGCTACGGCGGCGAGGTCGACACCCCAAATCTAAACTCCCTCGCAAAACACGGCACACGTTTCAAACAGTTCTACAACGGTGCCCGCTGTTGCCCAACCCGCGCAAGCCTACTCACCGGTTTATACGCACACCAGACCGGCATCGGCTACATGGTTGATCACGACCGCGGCGTTCCAGGCTACCGGGGCACACTAAACAACAATTGCGTTACCATCGCAGAAGTCCTCAAACCCGCAGGCTACAGCACATACATGTCCGGAAAATGGCACGTCGCTTACAATACAAAGCCCGAAGGATCAAAAGCTCAATGGCCCATTCAAAGAGGCTTCGATAAATTCTACGGCACCATAACCGGCGCAGGCAGTTACTACTATCCAAACACTCTTACCCGTGGCAACGACAGCATCGACCACGAAGCCAAAAACGACCCGGACTTCTACTACACCGACAAGATTAGCGACAACGCCGCAGCTTATATAAGCGACCACTTCGCAAAAACTCCAGACAAACCATTCTTTCAGTACGTCGCATACACCTCACCGCACTGGCCGCTTCATGCCAAAAAAACCGACATCGAAAAATACAAAGGCAAGTTCGATCAGGGCTGGGATGTTCTCCGCGTCAAACGATACGAAAAAATGGTCAAAATGGGCCTAATCGACAAGGACTGGGACCTCTCCGAACGTGATAGCAGGGTACCCGCATGGTACGACGTAAAAAACAAAGACTGGCAGAAACGCCGCATGGAAGTCTACGCTGCACAAATTGACTGCATGGACCAGGGCATTGGACGCATCGTAAAATCCCTCAAAGACGCTGGTCAATTCGAAAACACGCTCATAATGTTCCTCGCCGACAACGGAGGCTGTGCTGAAGATATATCAAAAGGCTGGGAATCCTTCATAAAGGCAGAAAAAGTAGCCCGCAACCACACCAGAGAGGGCAAAGAAGTAAAATTCTACAATGACGACACCGTCATGCCCGGCGCAGAAGACACCTACCAAAGCTACGCTACCCCATGGGCAAACGTCTCTAACGCTCCCTTCAGATATTACAAGCATTACATACACGAAGGCGGAATCTCAACACCGTTCATAGCCCACTGGCCGAAAAACATAAAACCTGCAAAAGACTGGTACAACTCCCCAGCCCACCTCATCGACATCATGGCCACATGCGTCGATGTCTCAGACGCAAAATACCCCGACACTTTCAAGGGTAAGGATATCCATCCAATGGAAGGAAAATCCCTCCTAAACGCCTTCGCCGGCCAAAAGCCTCAGGACCGTCAACTCTTCTGGGAGCATGGCGGAAACCGAGGCATGCGAGATGGTAAATGGAAAATAGTCGCACGCGGCTGGAGCGGAAAGTGGGAGCTATACGACATTCAAACCGACCGCACCGAGCTAAACGACCTCGCCGGCAAACACCCCGCCCGCGTCGAAAAAATGGACAAAATGTGGTTCGACTGGGCAAACCGCGTAAACGTCATACCATACAAAAAGGGCCCAACCCAATAGTATTCGGAACCCTTTTTGTATCTGTTTTTGTTATTTTATATTTTTTCAAAAAAGCGGCAATTTAGACTTGCGCGATCCATAACTCTTGATAGAATTGCTATTATGACTATAAGACGCAAGGAAATCAAGGATAGTGACCTTAAAGGGTTTAAATATTTCAAGGCAATCTCAAAAATGCTGGAAAAGCTTCATAAAGCCCCAATTATCCCAGACCCATTGACTTGTAGGTTTTGCTATGCCCGAAGGGACTCGAACCCTCAACCTTCGGATCGACAGGCTGATGCTCGCGTCATAACCCCTTTATTAACAAGGAGTTACAATGCGTTTTTTGGGCTAAAATGAGGATTACAAGTGAATGACAAGTGAACACTAGTGAGACTTACAAGTGGTTCACAAGTGGCGATTGACACCATTTTGACACCATTCGCGATTAAACCTGCCTGAATGCCGCCAAATGTTCTTTTGATTATTATGTTAAAAAGTACTGATTATTCAATGCTCCAAAAGAAAGCATCTTAATATGCCCCAGATAGAACGAGCTTTATTTAACCTTACTCTTAAAGGCTCATATTTCAATTCTAAGAGCGCATCTTCTTATTCCGACTCAAACCACTATTCCGGCTACTTCAAAATGCTGCTCTAGTAGTGTGTCAAAACTCATATTAATCAGAGCATTGATATACTGACAGCTGTAAAGAACAAAAAAACACTTGCCCTGGCAGCCAGAGATATCTAGATTTTAACTTTATGCACTTTTACCATGGTCACTACAGACCTTCTGCGCACTCCTTAAAACGAACTGATTGATCATATTTTAATTAAGCTGCTCTCCTGTAACTCTTCAGAAGCCCGCCAAGTCGCTCATGGCAGACAATCTCACCATCACCTTGTGGCTGAGGGGCAATGATCGTATTGCCGATCCCCTGATGCGGACGTTCTTCGTGATAATGAGAAATGTATTCCGATACGCAGTATCTCAGATGCTTCTCGCCAAAGATTAGCATCTTGTTTAAGCATTCATACTTTATGCTTCTAATAAACCGTTCAACGAATGGCGACATATTGGGAGAGGCGACAGAGGTTTTCTTGCAAGTGATTCCACCCGCTTTAAGTATTTCCTTGAACGCTTCTGTGAAGAGAGGGTCTCTATCATGTATGAGATACTTTTTGTCTTTCAAAAAACCATCAACAGGGTCAGTTAGATTGCGAGCTATCTGTTTCATCCAATCGCCATGTGCTTGTGGTATTATGCCTGCTATCTCAACCTTACGGGTTTTATAGTCGATAACAACGAGAACCATATACTTGACAAGTCCCTTTACCGTCCAAATCTCCTGTCGGGTAGGAGGGCGACGTTGCCGTCACCCTCCCCCCTAAGAACCGGACATGCGAGTTTCCCAGCATCCGGCTCAAGCCTCTGTTAAGGCGAAGCGCCAGCAACACCCGGTACAATCACGTTTTGGACATTCTTTTTGAACGTCTTCTGTATCGCTTTGATACGTTTCCGTCGTTCAAAATATGGCCGCCAACAAGTATCAAATGGATTTGCATCTTGTCGTATTTTGACATGACGTCTGATTGGCATCTTTGCCATACAGAACAGATTGTATTCTGTACTAATGCGGGTGTCGCTAAATATCCAATCACGATTGCCCACACGAATAAAATACCTATCCTTAATCCAT
>VRUI01000142.1:0-1283 GCA_019456225.1 Planctomycetota bacterium
CGAAGGACACGATATTGATGCGCAGATTGAGCCGGGCGTTCGTCAATTCAAATTGCGGCATCCTTCTGAAGGGAAGGAGTTTACTGATGTCAACGAAGTAGTTTTCACGGTGGAGCATACGGGCAAATTTCGTTACCGCTGCTCGCATACCTGCGGGACTCTCCACCCATTCATGCAGGGAGAGTTGATTGTCTGCCCAAATTATCCTTTCCTTGCGGCCTCCGGAGGGACAGTCGGGGTTTTAATATCCACATTGCTCGTAATATTCCTTGCAGGGAAAAAACATAAAGACGCGATGCCGGGAGGGGACGCACAGTAAGTATGGGTAATCAACCGGCAAATTCTGTAGATAAAGCTAAAGACGCTCCCAAAGATTCCGGGCAAGTTAAACGCTTCAGAATCGACCTCTTTGAGAAAATACCCTTCTTAAAAAAGTTTTGTAAATGGCGCAGCTTCCAGTTTCTGGCGGTCTTTCCAAATCTGGTTATATTTTTATTCTTTCTTTATGCCGGGCTTTTCGGCTCTCGAGTCGGCAACAGAAACATTATCATAATTTTTGTCTGGATATTCTGGTGGTTCCTGTTGATTACGTTTATGGTACCGTTCGCCTCTCGCATCTGGTGCGTACTGTGCCCTTTCCCGTTTTTTGGCGAGTGGTTTCAGCGTAGGGCTTTAATCAAGGTCCGGTCCGGAAAAACGGGCGGCCTGAGAAACAAGATGTTCGGCCTCAATAAAAAATGGCCGAAGGCGCTGAGCAATATATGGCTTCAGGACATTGGGTTTTTGGCCTTGTGCACGTTCAGTGCTCTGTTTTTGACCCGCCCGATTATTAGTGTTGTAGTTCTCGGGGGCCTGTTTCTGGTTGCAACCGTCCTGGCGTTCTTTTATCGGCAAAGGGCATTCTGTATGTATGTCTGCCCGGTAAGCGGTTTCCAGGGCCTTTATGCAATGACCTCGATGATCGAACTGCGAGCTGTTGACCCACAGGTATGCCGCAAAGAATGCAAAACCAAAAACTGTCTTACAGGCAGTGAAAAGGGCTGGGGCTGTCCCTGGTATCAATACGTTGGGAAAATGGAGCGAAACAATTACTGCGGTCTGTGCATGGAATGCGTCAAGAGTTGCCCTAACGACAATATCAGCGTCTTTGCCAGGCCGTTCTGTGGAGATACTCAGGTCAAAGGATACGATGAGTCATGGAAGGCCTTTATTATGTTGGCCTTGGCCATGGTCTATGCCGTGACTCTGCTCGGTCCATGGGGCACAATTAGAGACTGGGCCAA
>VRUI01000142.1:1293-1543 GCA_019456225.1 Planctomycetota bacterium
TTGGGTATCTACGCGGGCATCATTTGGTTTACGGCGTTGATAGCTATCCCCGCTGTGTGGGCCTTGGCATCCTGGCTGGGTAAGCTCCTGGCCGGGGTTCGCAGCATCTCGACTAAAGAAATCTTCGTTAAATACTCTTATATGTTGGTACCATTGGGACTCCTGGCCTGGATTGCCTTCAGTTTTCCGTTAATAATGGTTAATGGTTCATATATAATTTCGGTAATCTCGGACCCCCTGGGATGGGGCT
>VRUI01000143.1 GCA_019456225.1 Planctomycetota bacterium
TGAGTATGCTACGATTCATTGAGTAAGAATGGGCATTTTGGCATTGAGTGCGTTGCTCAATACCATCAAAATACCCGAGAACGCTTACTAATGAAAGGTTGTGATCTCAATGAAAAAACTTTTCAGATTTAAAGGCTTTACGCTCATTGAATTATTGGTGGTAATTGCGATCATCGCACTTTTGCTTGCGATTCTTATCCCGGCGTTGAACAAGGCCAAAGAATTAGCAGCCCAGGTACCTTGCCTTGCCAATCTTCGCACATTGTCGACAGCTTTTTTCATGTACCAGTCGGATAACCACGGCAAGTTGGTCAATGCTTACACATGGAGTGCAAATCCTGACAATGGCAGTGTTTACACTGGCGACGGGTGGGTTTATCCTCCTACGGATATGGATATTGGCGACCCTTTTACGGCGGCTGGCGACATAACCAACCCTGACTGGTGTACAGTTGACCGGGAGATCAGGGGTATTAAGAGGGGCAGGCTTTGGTCCTATGTCGAGAATGCGAAGTCTTTTCATTGTCCTGCTGACAAGATTGCAGGCAAGCATAACGTAGGTTATCGCAGTTATTCGATGATCAATACAGTTCGTAATCCTCATTTTCATAATACTATGGATCATGCCGTCATAAAGATGGGGGATATAACCACGCCGAGCGAGAAGTATATTTACATCGAAGTCAACCGGATGCTAAACGACGGCAGGTACCATTGGAACATGGGCGCGTATATGTACTGTATTGTTCATGAAACTTTTGAAGAAAACCCTTCAGCATGGCATAACGATGGTGTTGACCTTGGTTTTGCCGACGGTCATGCAGAGAAATATAAATGGAAGAGTAAAGCGGTCAAAGACTGGCTCTCTATGGAAATTGTCCCCCCTCTTGCCCCGACTACTGTCAATGACACCGAAGACAATCGGTATTTCCTGAGACACATTCCACGGGGTGATAGGTAACCGCAGAATTATCAGCTGGTGCTACAAAAGTCAGAGCAATTCCGTTATTAAGCCAGATAGCGATGTGGCAGTTCTTTTTGTGGACATCAATGCCGACATAAACGTCATCGTCAGCTGTAAAATTAATGTCATTGAAAAAACGATCCTTTTTTGTTAGTCTCTTACGCATGGTCATCCCTTTCAAAAGTTTTTGCGGTATTATAACCGAAAACTCCGATGACCTACATATTATCTAATTTGCCAGCGGGTAGTCGTTTTCTACGCCGGTCGGGTTTGATGGGTCAATGTCGATGGGCGGCCAGATTGCGTGGCCTTTCTTTTGTGCCTGGATTTGGCTTTTGTCGTTTCCGATCCATCCGATTTCGTTGGAGTTTAGATCGAGCCAAAGAGTAATCCGCCTTAACTGGTCGTCGGTTAGTTTTATGTCTTTGTGTTGAGGGAGGGTGTTTAGTGATTTGATTAGTCCGGAGGCATGGGCGCCGAATTTGGCTGGTGTGGTTCGTGATCCGCCAAGGCCGAGCCATGAGAGTGATTTGTGTTCTCCGGGTTGACTAAATACGAGGTCATTTCT
>VRUI01000028.1 GCA_019456225.1 Planctomycetota bacterium
TCCGGCTAATGGTTCCCGCTGCCGGGCCCATAGAGGACTTTCACCTCCAAGTAAGTGTGCCCTGCCGGGCACACAATTACGAAAAAAGCTTCGCCCGAAAGGGCGAAGCTTTCAATAATCAATATGGAACATCCCAGCTTTACGTCGGGAATAAATCTCAAGCTGACCTGTCAACTTGATTGAAGTTGCTCTTTGGCCTGACCTACGAGATAGAAGCTCCCCGTTACGCATATCAGGTCTTCGCGGCTTACGGCACTTCTTGCTATCTTTGCTGCTTCTCTTAAAGTCATCGCCGTCTGGTACATATTTCCACAGATTTCCGTGTACATATCTGCCAGGTCCTGCGGGAAAACCGCTTTTGGGGAATTGCTTCGCGTAAAGATGACCTTGTCGGCACCGTATTGCAATTCAGTGAGCATTCCGCGAATATCTTTATCGTTGTTGCATCCGAATATTATGACCATCGAGTCGTACGGAACGTGCTGTCCGATCGCCTGGATCAGTGCTTTAATACTAGCGGCGTTATGAGCGGCGTCGATGAGAATTCGCGGGTCGTCATTAATGATCTCCATACGCCCCTTGAGGGAAATGCCCTGAAGGCCTGACATTGCTTTTTCATCGTCAATTTCATAGCCTTCGTCTTTTAGTTTGTCGAGCATTGCAAGGGCCAGTCCGCAGTTTAGCGCCTGGTGGGCACCGGGCAGGGGAACACGCAGGTGCTCAAAACGGCTGTTTGGCGTTGTCAGGCAGATCCGCGTATGCGGACCGTGTTCACGTGACGATTCGAATCGACTTGAGAAATCAATGTCGCACCCGGTGACGCTTAAAGGAGCCTTGACCGACGAAGCATGTTTTTTCAGTACTTTCATTGCGTCTGGTTGCTGGGGGACGGTTATTACCGGCACGCCCCTTTTTATGACACCTGCTTTTTCTTTGGCAATGTGAACGATCGTATCGCCAAGAAGGTTCTGATGGTCGATGCTGATACTGGTAATCCCAACCACTGCCGGGGTTATCACATTGGTGCTGTCGAGCCTTCCGCCCAGGCCTGTTTCGATGATAGCGACATCAACTTCCTGGTCGGCAAAGTGCATGAAAGCAAGAGCCGTTATGATCTCGAAAAATGTAGGGGCGTCATCCTTCTTCTTGAGTTTTTCGATAGTCGCATAGATCCGATTGATCAGCGAAAGCATCTGCTTATTGGTGATCATTTCCGAATCTACCGTGATCCGCTCGTGCAGCGAGGTGACATGCGGCGAGGTATAAAGACCGACGCAGTAATCATTGGCTTCGATCATTTTAGCAAGCATTGTCGCGGTAGAACCTTTACCCTTGGTGCCGGCGATATGAACCGTCTGCACCTTATTATGGGGGTTGCCCAGGTTCTTCAGCAACGCTTCCATGCGATTGAGGTTGAATGTGGTTACATTGTAGCGCAGCTTCTGCTGCTTTTCGTAATCGGTACTCTTAAAGAGGTAAGACATAGCACTGTCGTAGGTCCGAAAAGCCACCTTCGGCTTGACTTTTTTGACAGTCGCCTTTTTCTTGCTCTTGTAGACAGACTTTTTAGTTGTTTTTTTAGATACAGTCATAGCTCAAGATAATACCAGACTTTCAGCCCAAAGTCAAGCCTTATGCCCCAATATGGGGGTGTGAAATCACCTCGAAGCCCTTGGTCGCAGTCATAAGTCTTTATCCGGTATATGCTTAAATGGCCAATAAAAAATCAAAAAGAGTTTTGTAAAAATTGGATTTAGCTTTCATGAGTGGTTTTATCCCTAAGCGATTTTAACGAATATACCGATTATAAGGGCGGAAAAAGTTGACATTCCGTACTGTAGGCTGTTCAGGGGAGCGAAATCGGATGGGCAAACCCCCGGTGGTTGGGGCGATTACCCATTTTCGGCGGCAATTCCAGTAAAGCTTATCGCCTTGAACCAACATATTTCCATATAATACATTGGTAACCTCTGAGAAATGGCGTTATTATAGGCATGTAAAAAATAAAACTTAAAATAATAATAATAAATTCCTTGACATGTACGACACAGTGTCGTATCGTTACGACAAAGAGTCGTATTGGATGTTTAAACCTGGAGAATTTACAATGAGACTACCTTCATTGGCTAACGCTGAATTGGCTATTATGAATTTGCTTTGGCAAGAGCTGTCGCTGACTGCTCGCCAACTGCGTGAGATGCTTTATCCCGATACTGCCAGGACACAGCATGGAACCGTCCAGAGATTATTGCAGCGTCTGGAAGACAAGGGCTGTGTCGAGCGTGACCGCTCACAGCCGGTTCATATTTTCTCTGCTTCGATCTCCCGCCAGGCCTATGCGGCCGGCCAATTGGAATTGCTGGCTAGCCGACTGACGGGCGGTTCGCTTGCTCCGTTGATCACGCATCTGGTCGAGGAGAAAAAGATTTCCCGCCAGGAGATCATCCAGATCCGCGCGATACTTGACGGATGCCATGAAGAGGGGGCCGTCAATGAGTAATTATCTTTTTCAGATTGCTCTTAGTAACGTCTGCATCTCACTTGTTCTTGCCGTCATGGCGTTAATTGTTGAATCAACCCTCAAACGCCCTCAGCTTGCGTACTTGTTATGGCTGCTTGTTTTCGTAAAGCTCGTAACACCGCCGGTGATTTCGATTGACGTTATCTCACTGGCCGGAGAGACTGACAGTGTCGCCGTGGAGGTCGATAATTACTCCCGGCAGGTTCCTGTCGCCGTTGCCGATCATCTGACGGGCATTGACACCCAGCCTGGGGATGCCGAATCAACCCGGCCTTCGCTGATGAACGGTATATCAACCATCGCCACAGGCGCAAAACCATGGCTGGCGCCAATATGGCTGCTGTCTGCTGTATTCGTTTTTGCCTGGTCAATAATTCGCATCTATCGGTTTAACCGTTTGCTGAAGCTGGAGTGCCAGGTCGCTTCGCAGCAATTGCAAACTACCGCCGAGCGTATCGCCGGCCGTCTCGGACTAAAAACCGCTCCGACGATCTATACCACCTCGGCAAATCTTTCGCCGATGGTCTGGTGGGTCGGCGGTAAAGTGCGGGTCGTAATACCGGCTGTATTGATCGAACAAATGGACAGCCGGCAATTGCAATGGGTAATATCCCACGAGTTGGCGCATGTACGCCGTCGAGACTACCTGGTTCGCTGGCTGGAATGGCTGGCGTATGTTTGTTTCTGGTGGAATCCTGTAATATGGTTCGCGAGAAAGGGCCTTCGGGCAAACGAAGAGATCTGCTGCGATCAGCTGGTACTAAACAGCCTGAGTCCCAGACCAAAGACCTATGCGAATTCTTTATTGAATGCAATCGAATATCTTGCCTGTCCGATGATCCGTCCTCCGGCAGTAGCGAGCGAAATAAACAGCGGCGGGGTACTTAGAAGGAGATTTAAAATGATCTTATCAAACAAACAAAACCGTTCAAACTTGCGTTGGCTGCAGATATGCGTGCTTCTGTTGGCCTTTATAATGCTTCCTTTCGGCATTGCTTTTGCCCACGATTATAAAGCAGTCGAAAAAAGACTCGGCCAGGCCATCGCCGCAGGAGAGATCACTTTCGACCAGGCAGCCGAAATGCTCGAGGTGCTCAAAGAATCGCACGACGATGATGACGATGACGAAGATGATGACGATGACGAAGATGTCATTGCCGAACTCAAAGAAGAGATGGAAGAATACGGCGCCAAGCTCAAGGCGGCCGTTAAAAATGGCAGGATCAGCGAAAAAGATGCAATGAAAAGATGGCATCACTTCCTGGATAATGAGATCGCATCCGAGCTTAAAGAAGAAGTTAAAGAAGGTGACATCTCCGAAAAAGATGCCGCCAAGTTCTGGAAGGCCATCAAGGGCGAATGCAAAGGAAAAACCAAAGCCTGTCCCAAAAACTGCACCAAACCCTGCTGCAAACGCAAAGCATGCCCCAAAGGCTGTTCCAAACCATGCTGCAAGTCCAAAGCCGCAGCCCGCACAAAAGCCCTGGCCGCTGCCGCAGCCCGCGGTAGAGCCGCCGCCGGCGATAGAGCCATAGCCGCCGAAAGAGCCAGAGCTAGAGCCAGAGTCAAAAAGGCAAAAGCCTGTCCTAAAGGCTGCACCAAGCCATGCTGCAAACGCAAAGCATGCCCCAAAGGCTGTTCCAAACCATGTTGTAAAGCAAAACGCAGCGATGTTGTTGATCTCAATATAGCAGGCCGCCGGGTCCGGGCAGCTGTACAGTCCGGTTCGATGACCGCGGAACAAGGCAGAGCAAAGATGGCCGAACTCAGAAAAGCTGTCGCCGCCAGAAAAGCTCCCGTTAAGAGAAGCGATGACGGTCGCAGGGCAAGATACCAGGCTATCGAAGCGCGTATTCGCGCTGCTGTTAAATCCGGTAGGATGTCTCGGGAAGATGCCGGGAAAAAACTAATTGCTGTCCGTAAAGAGATATGGTCAGACAAAAGCAAAGCCAAGGCCAAAAAGCCCGCACCCAAGAAGAAACCAGCTACCTGCCCTAAAGCTGCCGCTGCCGCAAAAGCTAAGGCCAAACACGGCGCCCACAAGGGACATGCCAAACACGGCGCTCACAAGGGACATGATAAGGCCAAACCCCATCATGCCAGAACAGGGGCTACGAAAAAGGCTCCCTCTGCGGCAAAGGGTCGCAAAACCAGGGGCTACGACAAAAAAAGGAAAGACGGTTTTGATCTTGATACAATCGGCAAACGGATCAGAGCGGCTTTCACAGCCGGCAAGATCAATGAAAAACAGGCATGGAAAAAATGGAATCTGGTCAAGAAGAATGAGCTGAAACCCAGGCTCGAAGCAGCCGTCAAAGCAGGTAAAATGACAAGGGACCAGGTCCGTAAGATATGGGAAGGCATCAGAAAAGCAGAGATCGGCGTAAGGCTGAAATCATCGGTAGCCAAAGGCAAGATCACCGAAAAACAGGCAAAAGCCAGGTGGGACAAGATCAACAAAAACCGCCGCGATGACGATGACGACGATGACGACGATGATGATGACGATGATGACGACGATGATGACGACGATGACGACGACGACCACAGACGCAAACGCAAACCTAAACATGACGATGATGATGACGATGACGACGACGACGATGATGATGACGATGATGACGACGATGATGACGATGATGATGATGACGATGACGACGATGACGACGATGACGATGACGACGATGATGATGACGATGACAAATAAGATATTAAGATAATTATCACGGCGGCCACTAATGCAGCAGTATTAGTGGTCGCCTTTTTTTTGCGCTTTAAATGTTTGTAACCGTTCACAGGTTTTTTTGACAGGATTACAGGATAAAAAAATGATTATGAAAAATCATGTCAATCTAAAAGAAATATTATTGTCAACGACACCGTCGTAGTTGAACTGAAATCAGTTATAGAATCGTTAAGGCACATGAAATTCAATTGGTGAATTATCTCGTTAGTATGTGCCAAAGGGAAGCGATATACGGATCCTGACAGAAGATCAGATAGAACACATCATGGATCGATTGAATAATCGGCCAAGAAAAACACTTGGCTATTTGACACCAAATGAAGTATTTTATAAACGGAAAAAATTAACAGGTTAAATTAACAGGACTCGACTCAGTTGCACTTGGGAGTTGAATCCGCAAAATACAAAAAGCCCGCCGATCGGGCAAAACAAGACAATATACACCTGGCCGATTACGACGGATCAAACCAACCAAAATTCGCCTGGCCGGAGGAACTGCTAAAGTGGTTCAAAGAATACCAAAAATCGAAAAAGAAAAAACAGGGATAAAGCAGGATCAAATCCAACCGCTCTGATGGCGGCCGCTGATATTGGAGTATTGGCGGTTGCCTTTGTTTTTGGAGTTTAAATGGGGCTCTGGGGGTTTGCCAGGTAAGGGAGTTGTTTTTTTTGGGCCACCTTACCTATTCCCCCGGAAACCATATTTGGTAAAATAGGCAAAATATCCTTGACTTTGCCTGGTAAAATAGGCTATGATAGGAGCATGATAACTGGTTTTATGGCTTTTGTGCTACGGATAGCCCTGATATTAGCAGTCTGGATGTTTGTCTGGAGATCAGTGAAACCCCGCACACAAACACTCCGCATTACAAGAGCAGCTCTTCTTGTTTTCATCTTGCTTATAGTATTTGCGACCCTGAGAACCGCCGGGGTATAGGTGCCCGGAGATAGAGGCAACCCTCAAAAGAAAGAAAGGGCGGTTTTGAGTTACCGCCCCTTTAACTATCAAAAACTGCAGGTTAATCGTTGTGAGATTCTGCTTTTCTTCTGTTGAAGAAGAATACAACAATCCCCAGAGCAATCAGACCGACAAGGCCATTATCTCCCAATGTAGAGAGCAGACCAGTGATGTTGGCTACGACTCCGCCAAAGAATGGGACTTCAGAGCCAAAGAGTATTTCCACCACTATCGCCAGAGCAACCAGGAGAAGGGCGATTTCAGTTATCTCTCCGAGCCATTTCTTCATTTCCTTGAAAATATTCATACTTTGTTCCTTAATTAAAGAATAAAAACAAGTTTTATTAGGTCATTAGCCTATTTCGGTAATAACTATGTTTTGTCTTTAATTTTTTTTGCTCATCCGGTAAATGCGCAGGTAAATCTGTACAAAAAAAAGCTCCTGAAGCCTTTGATTTTCCTGGCCGATTACGACGGATCAAACCAACCAAAATTCTCCTGGACGGAGGAGTTGCTAAAGTGGTTCAAAGAATACCAAAAATCGAAAAAGAAAATACAGGGATAAAGCAGGATCAAATTCATCTGTTTTCTGACGGCGACCGCTGATATTGGAGTATTGGCGGTTACCTTTGTTTTTGGGGTTTAAATGGATGTTTGAGGTTTTTTCCTTGTCTTTTGAGGTTTTATTCGGAGTGCTTGCGGGCGTGTTGCCCAAATACTAAATTCTAATATCTAAATCCTAAACAAATTCAAAATACTAATTACCGAAATCCAAAACCCCATTTGGGCGCCACCAGAAGTGTTTTGAGCATTTGAATTTAGAAATTCGTGCTTGTTTAGTATTTAGAATTTAGTACTTAGGGATTGGGCAACAAGCCCTTGCGCACTCGCGCTTTTTGGGGGGGGGTTATTGTTTTTTTGTGGGGTTTAGCTTTGTTTTTGAGTCTGGGTCCCCGCCTTCGCGGGGATGACAAGTGGTATTTTGCGTATTTACCTTGCATGTGTGGGTGTTTGTTATTATATTGTCCTGACTTGGCTTTTGGCCTGATTTATGTGTTGATTTTTTTCCAATTAATAAGGATTTTATGATGAAGGTTACTTTAAACACTAACGGGATGTCGGAACTTGACGAACTTTGTATTCAGACTATACGCTTTTTGTCGATGGAGGGCGTCCAAGCCGCTAATTCCGGACACCCGGGTATGCCTATGGGGATGGCCGCGGCTGCATATGCTATCTGGACCAAGCATATGAAACATAACCCGAAAAACCCCAAATGGTTCAACCGCGACAGGTTCGTCCTGTCGGCCGGTCACGGCTCCATGCTGCTTTACTCTATGCTGTATCTTACCGGATATGACCTTGCCCTGGACGAACTGAAACAGTTTCGTCAGTGGGGTTCCCGGACTCCCGGGCATCCTGAATTCGGTATGACACCGGGTGTGGAAGTTACTACCGGCCCGCTTGGACAGGGGCTTGGCAATGCTGTGGGTATGGCGATCGCCGAGAAGTACCTGGCGGCTCGCTACAACAAGCCGGGCTTTGACCTGTTTGACTATGACACTTTCGTAATTGCCGGTGACGGGTGTTTGCAGGAAGGTGTTTCTTCGGAAGCGTCGAGCCTTGCCGGGCATCTCGGCCTGGACAACCTGATCGTTATCTATGACGACAACCACATCACCATCGACGGCAATACGAGCCTGTCGTTCACCGAAGACCGGGCCAAACGCTATGAGGCGTACGGATGGTATGTGCAGGTCGTTCCAGGCGACGGCACGGATATCGGTGCACTGGAAAAAGCTATCGAAAACGCAAAAGCCGAAAAGGAACGGCCAAGCATTATCTGCTTCCAGTCGTTGATCGGCTACGGAAGCCCGAATTTTGAAGATTCGCATAAGGCACACGGCTCGCCGCTTGGTGCCGATGAGATCAAGCTTATCAAAAAGAACTTCGGATGGGATCCTGAAAAGAGCTTTGAGGTTCCGGCGGAAGTCGCAGAACACATGGGCAAAAGCGTGGCGCATGGTGAAAAACTCGAAAAGATCAGCAGCGATAAATTTGCTGAGTACGCAAAGCAATTTCCGGAACTGGCTAAAGAGATCAAAGACGCTCTGGCCGGTAAAACTTCGGTTAATATCGATGACATCCTGCCCGAGTTCGAGGCGGGTTCTTCTGTGGCTACTCGTGTTGCATCCGGAAAAACACTTAATGCTATTATGCCTTCGCTGCCGATGGTTCTGGGCGGATCGGCTGATCTTACTCCTTCCAACAATACGTGGTTCGACGGCGCGGAAGATTTCCAGAAGGACACGCCCGGCGGAAGATACATTCGCTATGGTGTTCGTGAGCATGCGATGGCTGCGGTTATGAACGGTATTGCTGTTAGCGGGTTGCTTCGGCCGTATGGCGGTACGTTTTTCTGCTTCAGCGATTATATGCGTCCGGCTGTTCGTATTGCGGCTCTTTCGCATTATCCGACGACGTTTGTGTTTACGCATGACAGTATCGGGCTTGGCGAAGACGGACCTACGCATCAGCCTGTCGAGCATCTTGCGGCGCTTCGGTGCATTCCGAATCTTGTTACGTTCCGTCCGGCTGACGCCAACGAAACTACGCAGGCGTGGAAGTGGACTCTTGAGCAGAATACTCAGCCGGTTGCGCTTTGCCTGACGCGGCAGGGGTTGCCGGTGCTTGACCAGGCGAAATACGGTTCGGCGGCTGAGGGTGTTGCCAGGGGTGCTTACGCTGTTATCGCAGAGGATAAACCGGATGTGCTTTTGATCGCGACGGGGTCCGAGGTTCAGCTTGCGATGGAAGCGGCTGAGGTTCTTGCAGGCGACGGTATTAAGTCGCAGGTTGTCAGCATGCCTTCGTGGGAGCTTTTCGAAAAGCAGGATCAGGCGTATAAGGATTCTGTGCTTCCGCCGAGCGTTAAGGGGCGTGTTGGTATCGAGGCGGCTGTCGAGCAGGGCTGGCACAAATGGATCGGCGACAATGGCAAGTTTATCGGCATGAGCGGGTTTGGTGCTTCGGCTCCGTTTAAGGTTTGCTTTGAGAATTTTGGCATTACGACAGCAAACATTGTTGCGGCGGCTAAGGAAACGATTAGTTGATAATCTATAATTGCTGAGCGTGAATTTAACCATGAAGAACATGAAGGACATGAAGTGATTTAATAAGGGGATTGGCAAGGGTTGCCGGTCCCCTTTTTTTTGTTATGATAGTTTTGTTTCGTAGAGTTTTTTATCCCTGCGCTTGCGCTTCGGGCTTTTGTTTGGGGATATTTTATTTTTTGAAGGGAGTCGGATTTTATGGGTACTAAGAAGATCAAGCGGATTGCTGTTATGACCGGTGGCGGGGATTGTCCGGGGCTTAATGCTGTTATTCGGGCGGTTACTAAGACCGCGATCACGAAGTATAAACTTGAGGTGATCGGTATCGCCGATGGGTATCTTGGGCTCATCGAGGATCGCAAGCGGGTGCTTGACTATACGGATGTCAGTAATATTTTGACTATCGGCGGGACGATACTTGGTTCTTGCAACCGGGCGAATCCTTCGAAGTATCCGGTTGAGACTTCTTCGGGCAAAATTATGTATCGCGATATCTCGGGCAAGTGTGTTGAGCGTTTGGCCGACTGGGGGGCCGATGCTTTGATCTGTATCGGCGGTGACGGGACGATGGCGTCGGCGGCGAAGTTCGCAAAGCTTGGCGTTACGGTTATGGGGGTGCCGAAGACTATCGATAACGATCTGCCGGGGACCGATTTCACGTTCGGGTTTGATACGGCAGTTACTACGGCGGCAGAAGCGATAGACAAGGTGCATACGACGGCCGGTTCGCATCATCGGGTTATGATCGTTGAGATCATGGGCAGGTATGCCGGGTGGCTGACGCTTTATTCCGGTGTTGCGAGTGGTTCGGATATTATACTTATCCCGGAGATTCCTTACGATATAGATAAGGTTAGAAAAGCAGTGCTGGATCGCTCGAAGAAGGGTAAGGGGTACTCGATCATCGCCGTCGCAGAAGGCGCAAAACCAAAGGGCGGCAAGATGACCATTGCAAAGAAGATAGCTTCAAGTCCCGACCCGATCAGACTCGGCGGGATAGCCAACATGCTCGCCGAAGAACTTCCAGACGGCAATGACCTCAGCTGCCGGGCGGTGGTGCTTGGGCATGTGCAAAGAGGAGGTACGCCGACACCGCACGACAGAAACCTCGCAACAATGTTCGGACACACCGCGATTGAACTGCTGATGAAGGGGACAAAGAATCATCTGGTTGTGTTTAAGGATGGGAAACTGTCGAGCGTGCCGCTTGCGCGGATCGCCGGCAAGATCAAGACGGTGCCTAAGAATCATCCTCTGATCCGTGCGGCGAAGGCTGTTGGGACGAGTTTTGGTGTTTAGGTTTTCTTGTGTTCTTAAGCGTGTTTTTTACCATGAAGGGCGTGAAGGTAATTGAAGGGCATGAAGAAAAGAATAAAGAAATAAAAAATATTAATTAAGGAGGACTTTTTATGGCTGGTGCTGAGTTTTGTGGGATTTCTAAAAGGGTTATTGGTTGTGCTATTGAGGTTCATAAAATGCTTGGGCCCGGGCTTTTGGAGTCTACCTACCAGCAGTGCCTTGCTCATGAATTGAGGCTTAATGATATTAACTTTGAGTTGGAGAAGCCTTTGCCGGTTGTTTACAAGGGCATTAAACTGGATTGCGGTTACAGAATTGATTTGTTGATTGAAAACGAACTTGTTGTTGAGCTAAAAAGTGTTGAGTTTGTCAAGCCTGTTCATGAGTCACAGATTTTATCCTATATGAAGCTGGCTGAAATAAAGCATGGCTTACTGATAAATTTCAATGTTAAATATCTTAAGGAAGGGCTTAAGAGTTTTATTATGTGAGCGTGTGATTTACCATGAAGAACTTGAAGGAGAATGAAGAGCATGAAGGAAAAAATGAATTAAAAACAACTTCATGATCTTTATGTTTTTATCTTCATGTCCTTCATGGTAAATTCCCCACTTTCGAATTCATAAGGGGGTTACTCGGACTTGTTACAGTTTGAATTTTATTGTTGCTGTTGTGCCGTGGTTTGGTTTGCTTTGTATGTTTAGTTCGGCGTTGTTTAGGTTCAGGAGTCTTCTTGCGTGGGCCAGGCCCATTCCTCTTTTTCTTCCGGCTGGTTTCGCCGAGAAGAATGGCTGCATGGCTTTTGCCAGTGTCGGGGTGTCCATTCCGCAGCCGGTGTCTGTTATGCGTACTGTTACGAAGCCTTCTTCTTTCGGCATGTCGACGGTGATCGTGATCGGACCGTTTTCGCCGGGGTAAGAATCGAGCGAATTTGAGAGTATGTTCTTTATCGCCGCAGCCGTCTGGTCGATGTCGACATTTACGGCGGGCATTTCGGCGGGGGATTCGAGATTGAGTTCCAGCTTCCTGAGATTGTATTGCTCTTCGGTTTGTCGAACCGCTGAGCCGATCACTTCTTCTATGCTTATCGTCACCGGGTTCGGAGCGGCGGGTCTTGCAAACTCCATCAGGTCTTCGACGATCTGGGAGACTTCGCCTGCGCGGGCGTGTATCTGTTTTAGCATCTGCTGTTTGTTCTCGTCGGTCTCTATGTCCATCAGCAGCTGGGTTCTTCCTGAGATTACGGCGAGGGGGTTGTTGAGTTCATGCGAGGCGCCTGCTGCCATTTCGGCGACACCGGCTAACGAGCGTGCTTCGGTGAGTTTGTCACGGGTGATTTTCAGCTGACCAAGGAGGTCGGCGAATTGCTCGGCGAGTGTTTCGTGGTCGCGGCAGATACCGGTCATTGCTATTACGCCTGCTGCTATCGAAGCGGCTGCAGAGAGGCTTTCCGACTGGTCGGAGGGGTCCGAAGGCGAGCGGTGCTCGAAAACTATCGCACCGACGGCACGTTGTCTCACCAGCAGCGGAATGATCATCGTAGAGGATTTGCACATTTCGAAATCGAGCTGGTCGAATATCCATTTTGATGTCTCGGATGCTTTCAGTACAGCAAATTTTTTCCTGATAGCCGGCGGTATTGCATCAGCCGGCGCTGGAACGTTTACGAGTATTGTTTTTGGTTCGTTCGAATCGTCGACGGTTACCATCTCCAGGGTTGACTGGTCCGGGTCGAACTGCGTATAGATGCAAACGGGGCCGGTCTGGTAGTGCTTTTGCCAGGCGGCTGCGAAAATTTCGGAAACTTCTATTGTGTCCATCTCTGGCTTTACGGCGAGGAGGGATTCGCAGATCAACTCCATGTGCGCCGTTGCGGTTGCAAGTGTGCGGTTGCCGGATGCGAGGGTTTTGTAATCGGCCGCGAGTTTTTCGGCGGTTTCCCGGAGGAGCTGCGAGTACGCCGTGCGGGCGTGAGGGTTAGTCAGGCCGAGAAGATTGCTTTTGGTTTCGACCTTTTCGCCCAGGCTGCGTTTTATCGCTTCGATCTGCTCGTTTGTGATGTTTAGCGATTGCAGGATTTCCGGTGTGATCGGCTGATGGTCACAGCTGCCCGAAATGCCTATGCCGGAGGCGTTTGCGATGATGTCGGCGAGTGCGACGACTTGTGTGATCTTACCGGCGGTCATGTTATCGGAGATGGCTTCTGTGTCGCTGTGGTGGAGCCATATCGCCATTACGATCTCTTTGGGGAGGTGCCATTTTTCGGCAAGGCGTTTTCCGATTATCGTGTGGTCTATGCCTAGATGCTTTTGTTCCGCAGCCTGGTATGACAGGTTCATTTCGATGGCGTCGGCTGCGATCTTTTCAAAACTTCTGGGCATTAGCTCGGCGATGGCGAGCTTGCCGATGTCGTGAAGCAGTGCCGCAGAGAATGCTATGCTGCGATCCTGGGGCCCAAGGGTGAGTTTTCCGATTTCGTTTGCCGCACACGCGACTGTAAGGCAATGCAGGGCAAGGGCTTTTACCGGGAGAGGATTTTCTACTTGTTTGGAAGGGCAGTGCCGCGGCTGGCTGATTTTGAGCGAAAGGATCAACTCGCGAATTAACTCGGCGCCCAGTTTGGCGACGGCTTCTTTTACGGAAGGTTTTTCAGCATCGAAAGAAACAGACTCGGCATAGGCAAGAGCGAAGACCTTTGCCGTAAGTGCCGCGTCGGATTCGATGATCTCCGTGATCGCGGGTTTGTCGAGTTTGTTTCCGGAGACGGTGGCCAAATACGCTGTCGCAACTTCCGGCAGGGTGGAAAGTGAATCCAGCTGCCGAATAATAAGTTCAACCTGACGAGCTGTCGTCGAAATATCTGTTTTTGCCACGGTCTGTCCTTTCAGTGAATACCTATGGTATTGCTCACCCTGCTGCTGCTTTAATTACGAATTTTGGATTCGGCCTTTCGGCCGAGGCTATTTTTTTAATCCCTGCGCTTGCGTTTCGGTTTTTTTTGTTACTGCATTTGCAGTACGCCGGCTATTCTTTCTACCAGTTCTGATATGTTGAACGGTTTTTTGAGGAAGTCCTCTGCGCCTGCGTTTAGGAGGTCCTGTATCTCGGATTCGTTTACTACACCGCTTACGATTATGATGCGTGTGTTTGCGAATTTCGGGTTACTCTTTATTGTCTTACAGACGATGTTGCCGTTGATGTCGGGCAGCATATAGTCCAGTATTATTACCTCCGGGTTGAATGCCTCGGTGGCAATCCCGGCGTCGTATCCGCTTGCGGCGGTCTTGATGTCGAAGCGTCCGTCCCTGGATAGGACGTCCACCATCAATTCGACGATCTCAGGGTCGTCATCGACGATGAGGACCCTTTTCTTGCCGGTTTCGAAAACCTCCAGCGGGATTCCATTATCTTTCATGAACTTTATCAGGCTTTCGCGGGGGATCCGCCTGAATTTTGAGCCGGGGATCCTGAATCCGTCCAGTCTGCCGGCATCGAAACACCTGATAATTGTTTGCTGACTGAGATTGCATACTTCAGCAGCTTCGCCTGTGGTAAACAAGTTCTTCAATTTATCCATTTTTTCCCTTTTAAATTAAATGCGACTCCTTCGCTTATCCCAAATTATCCGGACAGCCTAATTTAACTATCGGACAGGGGGTATGTCAAGGTTTAATTTTTGAGAAAAAAATGCGTTGTGAATATTGATATTGGTGTTTTTATGAGTCTTTGGGCAGATTGCAGATGGTGAGATATTGTTGGAGAAAATGCATAAATCGGCGATTTTCGTTGAATTTCAAGGGTTCGGAGCGATTTATTTTGACTAAAACTCCCAGTTTAAAGCATTGTTGGTAATGCGGAGGCGGATTTAAAAAAAGCAGGGGATGTGCTGGTTTTACGGCGTTTTTTTGGTGGATTTTGTCAACAGAGCAATGTTAGATGTTTTTTGGATACCGGTCAGGGGCGGGCCTACATGGTTATGTTGCCATTGCTGCTTGTTTTATCCAGTTGAATATCTGTGCTGTTATTTCGTCTTTTATTGTGTCGTCGAGGCCGACTGTTTTAATCGTTATCTGCGTGTCTTTGTTTTTCGGGGTTTTGAAAGTTAAGTCGAACTTTGCTCCGTAGACTTCTTCGCACTCCCAACTCTCTAAGATGTCTGTGCCCTTTGTCGGTCTGTCCTTTTTCATGAGGGTATACGACCAGCCGTTCTCAGCGAATATGAATTCGAGCTGGTCTATCATCTTCGATACTCTCTTCGGGGAAAACTCGGATTTTGCGAGTGTGATGGTACCATTTTTTGAATCGACGGACGCGGCCCGGTCGAAGCGGGTCTGCTTGTCAGTAAGCAGTTTGCCGGTGCCTTCTATCAGCCCGCCGCCGGCATCAATTATTCCGCTGCCGACACCGGAAGCTATTTCAATTGCTTCGTCGGCGACCCATAGACCGGCAACGATCAGGGCTGTGGTTGTACACCCGGAACATGCCATGCAAAGCAGCAATGCCGCTATCACAAGCCAATGCTTTATAAAACCTGCCATCTAAGCTCCTGCAAATAAAGACTGTTGATTATCCATATCATAACACCGTATTTGATTGATTTCAAGGAAAATCGTACCTGAAAAAGGGGGACAGGTACAACCTGCCTTCGGCAGAACGTAGCCAGTCCCCCTTTTTCCAATCTTACAGACGCAGTGAGGGTGAAAAATTTCGGTATTACGCGTTGGCGGGTTCTTGATTGACTTTTGTTTGCTTTATTGGTATTGTGACTGGATTATTGGATGTCGGATTTTAATTTGGACTTTGCTTTAGGAGTAATAAGTTGCGGGTTTTGTCAGGAATGCAGCCTTCGGGCAAACTTCATATTGGGAATTTCTTCGGTGCTATGCGTCAACATCTGCATTTGCAGGCTGAAAACGATGCTTTTTACTTTATCGCGGACTATCATGCACTAACAAGCAATCCGTCTGCCGAAGATATTAAGCAATACACAATCGATGTGGCTTTGGATTACCTGGCACTTGGGCTGGACCCTGAAAAGACAGTCTTCTGGAAGCAATCGGATGTTCCTGAGGTTGTCGAGCTGGCCTGGCTGCTGTCGTGCGTTACGCCGATGGGGCTTTTGCAGCGGTGCACCTCTTATAAGGATAAAGTCGCGCAGGGGATTTCGCCTAACCATGGGTTGTTTGCGTATCCGGTTTTGCAGGCGGCTGACATTCTTATCTTTGACAGCAATCTCGTTCCCGTCGGTGCCGACCAGAAACAGCATATCGAGGTCACCCGGGATATCGCGCAGCGGTTTAACAGCATCTATGGCGAAATACTTGTGCTGCCGACTGAGCATATTCTCGAATCGGTAGCGGTTGTGCCCGGTGTTGACGGGCGGAAGATGAGCAAGAGCTACGACAATACTATCGGGATTTTCGATACTGATAAAGAGATGAAGAAAAAAGTTATGCGGATCGTGACCGATTCGTCGGGCGTTGACGATCCTAAGGATCCGTCGACGTGTAATGTGCTGGCGCTGCTCAAGCTGGTTGCGTCGGATGACGAACTTGCTGAGTGGAAAGAAAAATATACGGCTGGCGGTATGGGGTATGGGACCGTTAAAAAGCGGCTGCTGGAACTGCTGCTGGAATACTTTAGTCCGTATCGCCAAAAGCGCGACGAACTTGCAACTGATCCTGGGTATGTCGAGCAGGTTTTAAAGGACGGTGCCGAGCGGGCGCGTGCGGTTGCTTCGGTAACTTTGGATAAGGTTCGCAAGGCCGTGGGCATCGGAAAATAGATCGAAACGGCAAAAACTTAACCACGGATTGCACGGATTTACACGGATTTTTAAAACAAAATAATTAACAGATAACACTTATAAGAGGAATTTATTATGAGCGACGAACTTGTGACTATTGCGAAATTCAATACTGCTTTTGAAGCAGAGTCTGCTAAGGACAGTCTGGAAGCTAACGATATTAAGGCGGCTGTTGTCGGCGATGATCTCGTTACCATGATGGTTCCGATGCCCGAGGTTACCGTTGAGCTGAAGGTTTTTGCCAAAGACGCCGAACGGGCGAAAGCTGTTCTTGAGACCCATAAGAAGCAATGTCAGGAAGCCGTTGATGCTGAAACTGATGCTGAGGTCGCCGGCGATGATGACGAAACCGTGGAGGACGCTTAGTTGTCGCAATACAGGGTAAATCTTGATATTTTTGCCGGTCCGCTTGATCTGCTGCTTTACCTGGTGCGCAAGGACGAGGTCGATATTTACGATATTCCGATCAAGACGGTTACCGGTGAGTATATTAAATATATCGAGATGCTCAAGCTGTTTGATATCGAGCTTGCCGGCGATTTTCTGGTGATGGCCGCGACGCTGATGGAGATCAAGTCGGTGATGCTGCTTCCGAGGGTGGAAGAGGAAAGCGATGAAGAAGCCGAAAGCACCGATCCGCGTGCAGAGCTTGTTCGCCAACTACTCGAGTATAAGAAATTCAAGGACGCTGCCAATATGCTGGACGATTCGGCGGCAGTTCGTAAGCAACGGTTTACGCGGCCAGACGCGATCATCTCGAAACTCAAACCTCAGGAAGAACCCGAGCTGGACCTTGACGAGGTTAGTATCTGGACGCTGCTCGAAGCGTTTGACGCGATCATGCAGGAGACGGGTAACTACCAGAACTTTGAGCATATCCACGATGATACTTCGATCGATTTTTATCAGATCGAGATTCTTCACCGGCTTCAGACGGAAGGGCCGAGAACTTTCGCAGAGCTGTTTGCCGATAAGACAGACAAACTGCAGATGATCGGGGTTTTACTCGGTCTGCTGGAACTTATGAAGAGCGAGCTTATCTGGGCCGAACAGAGCGAGTACGTCGGGGAGATTCGGATACGCGCAAAAACGGAGGTGCCTGCAGAAAAGGCTGTACAGGACGCGATCTATAAGAACCAGGAAGAAGAAGCACTCGCCCAGCAAAATGCGGCGGCGCAACAGAGCAAAAATGCTGAGAAAAGTGACGAAGGTTTCTTACCGGAAAGCAGTTCGGAGATTGACAAGGTCGATACATTGGAAGAAATTACACCTCCTATTGCCATTGCCGAACTGCCGGCCATCGAGCAGGACGGACAGATCTTGCCTGTTGACAGTGCCCTGGAGCAGGAAAAAAGCGAATAATCTCTTTTTTTTGGTCCGAATAAATGTTTGACATTTCTGCTTGAAGCGATTAATATGTGTGCGATTGATTGGAATAGTTATTTAAGGATAGCCTTTTTGAAAATTTGAAAGGATTTGATATGACTGAAAATATAATTGAATTGACTGATGCGACGTTTGATGAGATCGTAAACAGCTCTGAGATTCCTGTTCTTGTGGATTTCTGGGCTCCGTGGTGCGGTCCGTGCAAGATGATCGCCCCGCTGGTTGACGAGATAGCCGAGGAATATGCCGAAAAAGCGAAGATTTGCAAGGTTAACACCGATGAGCACCGCGAGGCGGCTGTAGAGTACGCCATCAACGCGATCCCGACCGTTATACTGTTCCAGGATGGGCAGATCGCAAAGAAGTGGGTTGGAATGGTCACTAAAAAGGATATGACCAAAGAGATCGATGCAGTCATCAATGAACTTCTGAAAAAAGCAGAAGCAGCAGAAGCAGAAGCAGCGGAAGCAGCGGAAGTTGAAGAATAATAAAAGGCCTGTCTCGCAGGTACAGGCAAATATTTAACGCCGGATAGCGGTTTTTAGTCGCTTACCGGCGTTTTTTTTGCTAGATTTACGTGATCCGAAAATCCCTCAGTTAACCCAATTCACCTAAACCCCCGAAAAAAGCTCCCGGAGCTAATGGCACTGTCATATTTTGACGACCCTGTATTGACAGCTTAACCATCCGCACGACTGTTTTTTTCAATTTAATCGAACGTTAATGTTTTTCTGCCTCTCTGGCCGATATTTTATGGGACCTCTCCGGCTTTTCTCTCGATTTTTAAGCCAGAGAGGTTATTATGAATGCAAATCTATCGTCTTACGCTAACAAAGTCAATATTGGATTTATATATGACAGTGCCATTAACCTCAGGGGTCGTTTCGTTTGTGTCACATTTGTAAATTTCTTAAATTTAAACATTTATTTCGTGAAATCCGTCAAATCTGCGGTTAAATTACCTTTTCAAGTGTATAATTAAAATCTTACGAATTTGAATACCCTGATTGGAGTTTTAATAATGATCATAGTCACTGGCGGAGCAGGATTTATTGGTTCTGCGATAGTCGCGGCACTTAACAAAAGAGGTATCACCGACATTCTCATCGTCGACGAACTCGGTACAGACGAGAAGTGGAAAAACCTTCGCAAACTTTCCTATACCGATTATGTCGAAGCGGAACAATTCTACGAAGAGCTTTCGGTCGGCAAGATCGAAGACGACGTTCAGGCCGTCTTCCACATGGGCGCGTGCTCGGACACCACCGAAAAGAACTGCTCGTTTCTGGTAAACAACAACTTCGAATGCACAAAACTCCTGGCTAACCGCACCGTCGAAAATGGCAGCAGGTTCATCTATGCCTCAAGCGCGGCGACCTACGGCGACGGTGAAAAGGGGTTTGTCGACGACGAAAAAAACATCGGCGATCTCATACCCCTTAACATGTATGGATACTCAAAACAGATGTTCGACCTGTGGGCAAAAAATCTCGGCCTCTTGGACCGCATCGCCGGCCTGAAATTCTTCAACGTCTACGGACCCAACGAATATCACAAGGGCAAAATGAAAAGCTTCGTAGTCAAGGCCTTCGAGCAGATCAACGAATTGGGCTACGTAAATCTCTTCAAGTCCTACAAGACAGAATACGCAGACGGCGCCCAGGAAAGAGACTTCCTCTACATCAAAGACTGCGTGGACATGACTCTGTTCTTTATGGACAACCCCGAAGTCAACGGCATATACAACCTCGGCACGTCCACGGCCCGCAACTGGAACGACCTGGCAAAAGCGACCTTCACGGCGATGGGCAAAGAAACAAAGATCGAATACATTCCAATGCCGGAAGAACTGCAGGGCAAATACCAGTACTACACCTGCGCAGACATCACAAAATTGCGAAACGCCGGATACGACAAAGAGACGACATCCCTCGAAAACGCAATAAAAGACTACGTACAGAACTACCTGCAAAAAGATGAATACCTCGGAGCCGATTAAACGGAACCATCATGCCTCATCCAGCATACCACATCGGTGTCAACTCGTTCTTCGGCCTTGCCCTTCGCCGCTGGGTGGACCCGTTCGTCATTGTTGCAGTCAATGTGATCATTGACCTGGAAGTTTTGTTCTCATCAGGCTTTCCAGACTCTCACCGCCACTGGTACTTCCATACGTTCCTGGTCGGCGGGATCATCGGTGCGGTGTTCGGGATGCTCTGCTGGTTATTTAGAGGCATCATCAGCCGGGCAATGAAACTTGTCCGAATCCAATACAAACCAAAACTCTGGAAAATGTGCGTCGCCGGAACACTGGGAGTCTGGGTGCATGTGCTTATGGACGGATTAGTCAGTTGGGATGTCCAGCCATTTAGACCATTCACCAACAGCAGAGCACTCTGGAGAATGTTCAAGCACACATACCCGGTCGACCAGGTCCGCCGCTGGATATTCATAATCTCCGTAATCTTTTCGGTTGCGGCAGTGATACTATATATACTCGCGGTAAAAAAATTCAACAAAAGCAGCGCCGAAGCTAAGGACGTGTCATGCAAATCCGAAATTTGAATATCCGATAACGAACAAGGAACACCCAATATCCAACAAAGATCGCTTGAAGGTGCCTTTGAGAATATATCGACAATTTCTCCCCTTGCAATCGCCCCCCGGAACATGTATAATCATCGGAACCATTAACCGGATATTTTAATATTTTATGAGATTTACCCAATGTCTGACAATATCGCAGAACAGATCAAACTGCTAAAACGCGGAACCGTCGAGATTTTCCGTGAGGACGAACTGGCCCAGCGTATGACTATCGCCGCCAAAGAAGGCCGCCAGCTCCGTGTAAAGCTCGGAATGGACCCGACCGCACCGGATATTCACCTCGGCCATACCGTCGTGCTGCGAAAACTGCGACAGTTTCAGGACCTCGGCCATAAGGCTGTGCTGATCATCGGCGACTATACAGCCCGCATCGGCGACCCCACCGGCCAGAACTCGACCCGTCCGATACTCGACCCCGACCAGATCAAGTCTAATGCGGAAACCTACTTCGCACAAGCCGGCAAGATACTCGACACATCCGAAGACAAATGCGAAATACGGTACAATGGAGAATGGCTCGCAGGGATGCGGCTTGCCGATGTCATCAAGCTGACCGGCTCGATGACCATCGCCCAGATGCTCGAGCGCGACACCTTCGAGCAGCGATACAAAAAAGGCGAACCGATCGGCATACACGAATTCCTTTACCCGCTGATGCAGGGTTACGACTCTGTAATGATAAAGAGCGATGTCGAGCTTGGCGGAACCGACCAGACGTTTAACAACCTCGTCGGCCGCGACCTCCAGCGTCAGGACGGTCAGCCGCCGCAGATCGTTATCACAATGCCGATCCTCGTCGGACTCGACGGCAAGGAAAAAATGAGCAAGTCCAAAAATAACTACATCGGAGTAACCGACGAGCCAAAGGACATGTTCGGAAAGGCGATGAGCATCTCCGACGAGATGATGGAAAACTACTACACACTGCTGACCGACCTGGGCGAAGAAAAGATCGCAGAGCTTATCGACCCGTCAAAGACCCATCCAAAAGAAGCAAAAGTCCTGCTCGGCAAAATGATCGTAAAGCAATTTTACAACGAAGCAACAGCAGAACTGGCGGCAACCGAATTCAACAATGTATTCGCACAGAACAAACTACCTGACGACATCCCGGAAGTCGAAATCGCCGCGGAACCGATAACCGCCGCAAAACTCCTGCTCCACTGCAAACTGGTCGCAAGCGGAGGCGACGCAAAAAGAATGATAAAACAATCGGCGGCAAGTATAGACGACGAAAAGATCGCCGACCCCAACGCTGAAATTAACCCGGCAGACGGAATGATACTAAGAGTAGGAAAAAGAAAATTCGCAAAACTGAAATTATAAAAAATAATCCGCGTAATCTGCGTAATCCGCGGATAAAAAACAAAACATGAATATATCTGCGAGCAAAAAATGAATATACCAACAATCGAAAACCCAAATAAATACACAGGTCTTTACGTCGTTGATTTCGGTGAAACTTCGAGCGTTGGCTTTACCGCCGTCGAAGTTGCCGAACTGCTTGAAAGTGAAAAATACGCCGACATCAAGGTTTACAAAATACACGGAGCGTATCCGGACGGTAAGATGGAACTGAAAGGGGTGCCGTCTGGAATCTTTCAGCTTGAAATGGGGATGTTCTTCTACGCAGGAACCGAAAGCACATCCGAAAAAGAGTACGACAACCTGGTCGCCCTCGCCGAAACAACGCTGCCGCCATGCCGGGCGAAGGTCGAGCTTGCAAAGATAACAGACGACCTTTACACGACGGCGATCATCTACCCAGCCGAGTACAACGACGAAGTAAGCAGTTGGCTGATTGAAATCGACTACTCAACGTCAGGCGCAGCTGCCGGCGGAATAGAAGCGGTAACCTCTTTCAACGAACAGAAAACCAAAACCATCCAGTCCCATCAATTACACGCAGCCGATGCATACAAAAACAAAACCGGCGAAGAACTGTTAAGCGTAGCCAAACAAGCGATCCAAAGATGATCCGCCGCCGAAAAAAAACAGGCTCAATACTTGGCTCTGTCGCCGGGGCAATAATGAACCTGTTCACAAAAAAAACACCCCCGAATCACCTCAAAAACGCTGATTTTCCCGCCTCAACCCAAAAAATCGGCATTCGCTTCACAAAAAAAATACGCGACAAATTCAGAAATAAATGGCTTAAAAAAAGATAACTCCCACCTTTTGCAAAATAATTAAAGAATTTTGCGGCCACCGCCGATAATATAGTTAATAAAGTTTTCTCCCCTCAAGAAAACACCGAGAAACCCCAAGCTTCTCGATGTTTTCTTTTTTTTGCGCCCACACTTATTGCTGATTGCTAATCGCTAATCGCTCTTTTTGGTTCAGTCTGGCCCAAACCACGCCGATATTAAAAACATCAAAGGCTCTCTGTGCAGGCTAAGCGGCGAGAGGCCGCATTTTATGGGCCGTTGCGTAAAAAGTTATACAAAGTGTGCCGCTCCGCACGCGATCGCTACAAATACAGGCAGGTAAAACAAATATGAATTGCAACGACAAAACTCAATCTCTAAGCAGCCTCACCGGAACCGTCCGCGACATGTTCCGCCAGGCTTTTGTACTTTTGCCATGGTTCTGCAAAAACTGTCCGACAGAAAACTACACCGTAAAAAATTACCAATCGGTACTGGACCCGATCAAATCACTCAAGCGAAACAAGCCGATGTTTTTCGGCGAACTGGAATTCTTTGACCAGGCAAACGCCGCCCTTGCCGATTTTTATGATTCTTTCAATCCCGAAGGCAACACGAAATCAAACGCAGAAGCCATCGACACTTATCGCCTGGCGTGGTCAAGCGCCTGGAAAAACAAAATCCACCTGCAGCTCAGAAGCACCGAAACAAAGATCATGAAATATCTCTACGAGATTCTCGACGGCGGAAACCATGTCCACCTTCCCGAACTGCAGGCACTGGCCAGGCAGATCGGACCCGACGTTGTCGCGCCCGCGCGCTGCGTCAGCGTAACCAACGGATGGGATCCCAATGACGCCTTCGCCGGCAAAACAAAGAAACTGAACGCTCTCATCGAAAAAATCTTCCCCGGCGGCGAAGTTAATTTCGATACACAGCACCACGTAAGAACCAACGAACCTGTAGAATTCAAGAACTACCAGCAGTTGGTAAAAGATCGAAAACACGCCGCCTGGCTGAGATTCGTCGAAATATTCGATGGCGAGATCTGGCACCCGACCATAGACAGCGCGACCCTGCACAAACGGCTCGTTCAGGAAGGCCTCGAAGACTTTTTGCCCGCGACATTCCGCGGAAGGGTCGGCGTTGGAGCGGAGGGATACCCGCTAAGATTCTATACATACGCCGGGCTGGAACTGGACGCCATCCCGCTAAACGATGTAGAGATGAATATGGATTACGCCGAGACCGACGAAAAATCATCGGGCGACCATCCCTGCGACGACAGTACATTCTACTGCCAGACGACGGCGATGGTAGGCACTGCAAAAACAAAATACTACACAGTCGATTATCGCCGCCGCGCACGCCATAAAAAATTCGCCAGCATTGAAGAACTCGCAAACTCGATCGATAACATACGTCAGCGGCTGAGCATTCACGTAAACTCAAGCCACCGCGACACCGCAGTACGTTCGCTGATGTGCATGTTCATAGACCACACCTGCGCACGGATCGGAAACATGACATCCGCCAAAGCCGTAAAACAAACGTTCGGCGTAACGACACTGCTCACAAAAAAACACGCAAAGATACTAAAAGACAAGATCAAAATAAGCTATACCGGAAAACACGAACAACCGCAGATGCACACATTCAGACTGTTCAAAAAACCTGCAGACAAAAGAGCAAACCCGACAGAAGCGATCATCGCCGAAAAGTTAAAATCACTGATCCAGGAACAAAACGAATACCTCTTTACGAATGAGGACGGAAAACCGTATACACCGCAGCAGGTTAACGAATATTTCCGAGCCGACGAACCTTCGCCGGAATCGAACCTGCCGGAAGGCGGGGCGAATTCGCCCTGCACGGTGCATTGTTTCAGAAACTTCCATGCAACCCGCATGTTCGACGAGTTCGCACAGGAATATATCGACTTCGCCGATCAACCGCCATACAAGGAAGTGATCGCCGCATACAACGGACGCAAAGAAACCAAGTCCGCACATGCCGTTGTGGGAATCCTCCAGAAAATCGCAAACCACCTCGGAAACACGCCGGCGATCTGTAGAAAAGCATACATAGCCCCCGCCTCGCAGCTGCTGCTGTTTACAAGATTCGGATATCGACCGCCGGACGGACTGCTAAAAGACGTCTTCCACGACGAAATAGACGACCCGTACGGACTCGAAAAACAAAAACAATTCAAGTTCGCAAAGCAAAGAGCAAACACAGCAAAACGAAGAAAAAGAGTAAAAGCAAACGCTTAAGAGTCACGACTCACGACTCACGCTTCACGCCTTTCGCTTTTCGCCTTACGCTTTACGCTCTAATCATCTTTCCCGCAGCACTTCTTGTACTTTTTGCCGCTGTTGCACGGACACGGATCGTTTCTGCCGACCTTTGGCACTTCCAGGCGAATCTGTTTGACCTTTCGTTCGCCCTGCGGAGCTGTCGCCGCCGCTCGCTGACGTTCGGCCATCTTGAACTGGTTTACTTCCTCATGATTAGTGCTCGAAACACTCCAGACATCCCGCCGCTGAGCACCGGCTTCTAACCGAACCTTAAAGATAGTATCGGTAACCTTATCCTCGATGCTGTCAAGCATCTCGTTAAACATCCGGAAACCTTCCTGCTTATACTCGATCTTCGGATCCTTCTCGGCGAACGCACGCAGGAAAATACTCTCCTTAAGATGGTCCATCGCATAGAGATGATCCTTCCACGCACCGTCATAGATCTGTATCAGCACATACTTCTCAAGATCGGTAAGCTCCTGCCTCAAAAACGCCATGCCGGCTGCGACGATCTTTTCACGGGTCGCATCTTCTTCCGTAAGCTCACATCCATACAGTCCATTCGCCCACTCGACAAGCTCGGCCCCGCCAAGGGCACCCATCTTCGCATCGATATCCTCTTCGAGCTTTCCGCCGTTATACGCCTTGCTAAGTGCCAAAAGCTCTTCGTGTATTTTCTGAGGTTTTGTATTCTGCAGATGCTCGGCATCGAAGCCGGCGTCATATCTTTTGTTGGCCCAATCGGCAAGCGCCTCAAACGCATAAATATTAGGCTCGGGCTGGCCGAACACCATATTCATCGCAAACTCGACAGGATACTCGATCTCCCGCTGGGCGTATTTCTCATCAACTTCCTCGGAAAGTTTTTTTCGAATTTCGTCAAGGCTCAGATCCTTAATCTCATCAACATCCAGCTTGATATCAAACCGAATACCGACCCACTGGGCAAAAGTCTTGATCGAATAATCGTCTTTCAAAAACTCAACCAGCTGAGAGCAGTCCTTCTTTTGAATCTGCTCGACCGCCCCGGTCGCAACCGTCTCTTCGATCTCGTCGGCGTCCATCTGACGAAGCTTATTCGCCGAAACCGAAACCCCAAACGCACTCATCGCCCACTTGCACAGCGAGTCGATATGCCACGTCTTGCGGTCGTCGTGATCTTCAAGATACTCACCCATCGAAACTGAAATCTCGTTAGCCGTCATCTTCGACGACGACGTCTTTATAAGCTTTTCGATCTCATCGATATCCTTACCGGCAAAATTCTTCGCTACAAAATCAACGCCGAAATTCGTACGCGACCATTCGGCGATACAAACATTGGGATACTCTTTCGCGAGGATATTATCGCAGCATCCGTTAACAATCGAGACGATCATCTCATTGATCGCTTCCTTAAGATCGACACCCTTGATGATTTTTCGGCGGCGCGAATAAAATATCTTTCGCTGGTAGTCCATCACCTCGTCATATTCGAGCAGACTCTTACGAGCCTCAAAGTTTCGCTCCTCAACCTTCTTCTGTGCCTTTTCGATACCGCGGCTGATAAACTTGTGATGGATCGGCTCGCCTTCTTCCCAGCCGATCCGGCCAAGCGCCTTAACCGTCCAGTCCGGAGCAAAGATACGCATAAGATCGTCGTCAAAGCACAGGAAAAACTCACTCGACCCGGCATCGCCCTGCCGGCCCGCACGACCGCGAAGCTGGTTGTCAATACGCCTGGACTCGTGCCTTTCGGTACCGACAATATGCAAACCGCCAATATCGGGGACGCCTGGACCAAGCTTAATATCAGTCCCGCGACCGGCCATATTAGTCGCGATAGTCACATTACCCACCATCTTACCGTCACGACGGGCATGCTGGAAACCGGCCTTTTCAACAATATTCGCCTCACGCTGGTGCTGCTTGGCGTTAAGAACCTCATGGTCAAGGCTGTACTTGCGAGTAAGCGCCGCAGAAATAGCCTCACTCTTTTCGATACTGATGGTACCAACCAGCACAGGCTGACCGGCGCTGCTTGCATTATAAATTTCGTCGGCGATAGCGTTAAACTTTTCGGGAATACTCTTAAAAATAAGATCGTCCCTGTCGTCACGAATACAAGGCCGGTTCGTCGGAATAACGATAACCTCAAGCTCATAAATATTCATAAACTCGTCGGCTTCGGTGATCGCCGTACCGGTCATACCCGACATCTGGCCGTAAAGCTTAAAGAAATTCTGCAACGTGATCGTCGCCAGCGTCTGGGTCTCTTCCTTAACCTGAACGCCCTCTTTCGCCTCTACCGCCTGGTGCAAGCCGTCGGACCACTGACGACCTTCCATCAAACGCCCGGTAAATTCGTCAACGATAACGACCTTTCCTTCTTTGACGATATAATCTTTTTCCTTCTCGAAGGTAACATGCGCCCGCAAACCCTGATCGAGCATATGCGGCCACTCCATATTCGAACCGGTAAAAAACGAACCAAGCCCGGCGATATCCTGCGCCGCACCGATACCCTCATGCGTAAGATGCACAGCCTTGCGGTCATACTCAACCTCATAATACTCCGTCATCGACTCAACCCGCGCCTCATCGGACTCCATCTGTTCGGTATACTTATCGATCACCGCCTGGGCCTTTTCCATCCGCCCGGAATCTTTTTCCCTCTTGGCATCGGAATACTCACCCTGAGCATTAGCGATAGTGTGACTGGCTTCTTTGATCTTTTTCTTAATATTGGTATGCCCGGACTGCATCCGCATCAACTCGCGACAAACCGCGTCGGCCTTTTTATACCGGGTAACATCATCCTCCGCAGGCCCCGAGATGATCAGCGGCGTCCTCGCCTCGTCGATCAGGATCGAGTCAACCTCATCGATGATCGAAAATTCCAGCGGACCCTGCGCCATATGTTCGATCGAAATCTTCATGTTGTCGCGAAGATAATCAAACCCGAACTCGTTGTTGGTGCCATAAGTCATATCGCATGCGTACTGAGCTTTTCTGTCGGCTCCGCGCGTGTCCATATCGGCCTGGATAGCCCCGACCGACGCTCCCAGTGCGCCGAACACAGGGGTCATCCACAACGCGTCACGCTTGGCAAGATAATCATTAACAGTAATGACATGAACCTTACGTCCGGTAAGGTGAACCAGGTACGCAGCGAGAGTCGCCACCAGCGTCTTACCTTCACCGGTCGCCATCTCCGCGATGGACCCGTCAAAGAGAACCTTGCCGCCGATGATCTGAACATCGAAATGCCTGAACCTGAATGGCGGCCGCGACTCCGGGTACAGCTTGCGTATCTCGGCATTGAACTCGACATCGACGTCAAGATCGTCAAGTGCAACCCCGCCGTCATACTCTTCTTTAAGCTTATTGTAGGTAACAGAAGCCGGCCCGGAAAGCTGGATCATGTCAAACTCGAACTCGTCGACAAAAACGTTGCGAATACCAAGATGCCGGTCCGACGCTTCACGAATAGCCGCAAAAGCATCCGGCAGTATTTCCAGAATATCCTCGCCGCCGGCAATGCGTTCCTGGAGCTTGCCCGTCATCGAGCCAAGCTCACTATCGCTCATCTTCTGGTACGTATCCTCGACCGCGTTAACCAGCTCAACCATCAGCCAGTACTTTTTCAAAACACGCTCATTACGAGAACCAAAAATCTTCTGAAGAGACTTACTGATCTTATCAATAACAGCCATAAAATAGCTTCGGCCGAAAGGCCGAATCCTCAAATAATCAATAATCAATTATAAATAATCAATCTCAAACTGACCGACAGGTCTGTTTGAGTCACTCTTTAACACGTGTAACATATTCACCCGTCCGCGTATCGACACGGACCTTCTCGCCGATCTTGATAAACGGAGGAACCTGAACTTCAAGTCCGGTCTCAAGCGTCGCAGGCTTATACTGGTTAGTCGCCGTCGCCCCTTTAATTTCCGGAGCCGTATCGGTAACTTCCAGGTCAACCGTATTAGGCAATGCAACGATAACCGGAAGACCTTCATACATGCTAACCTGCAGCTGTTCGTTGGGCTTAAGATACTTGGTCCCATCGCCGAACTGGTCATCGTTAAGCGTGATCTGGTCAAAAGTCTCAAGATCCATCAAAACATGCTCACCGCTCGCCGAGTACAGATACTCATATTTGCGGCGGTCAAGATAAGCCTCGTCAATATTCTCTTCCGCGCGAAGGCGAATATCCCGGATGCTCCCGTCCGAGATCTTCTTAAGCTTGGTCTGAAAAACCGCCCCGCCCTTACCGAGCTTGACATGCTGATAACCGGCTATAACATACAGGACATCGTCAACTGTGACGGTCATACCTTTTTTCATTTCTGATGCTCTCATATTTTCTCCAGAAAACTAAAATTCTATTTACAAAAACCGTTAATAATTGCCCTTAAAATACGTAACCGAACCAGAAAATACACAATTACGCAAATTAAGGCTCCAAGTATCCCAAAAAATAAAAAAAAGTCAAGCCCAATTTATAGTCAGTGAGATTATTCAGGGACTTTACTGTCTTCTCGGCCCGTTGAGACCTTAACCAACACCAAAGCAAAAAGCTATCGCCGGCAATTAAGTCAGCAATAGCTTTTTTAAATACTCGCACACTTAAGATTCTACGGCGATTTCGGATCGACCAATTCGATCACAACTTCGGGCATATTAACAACGATCTTGTCGGCAGTAACGACCTTCTTGCCGTCATCAAGCACAACCTTGCCATCTTTGACAGTGAACACATATTCCCTGCCATCTCTTTTGATGGTACACCCGGCAGGTTCAAAGGTTACTTCCATCTTTTTGTCTTCCTGTTTAAATTTAAATTGCCCTCTTAGTGCTAGTGCCTTGTCTGAATAACACTTGACATACTCTGGTGCAAGCACATACCAGCGTTTCCACCTGCGGTTATCATCCATATCAATACGCAGCCCATCTTTCTGGGCTTTAAAGATGAGCCTGCCGGTTACGCAGTCGCCTTTGCTCGTACTTGAACTGCCGCCGCCAGAAAAATACAGTTTATCCGTAAGCCCGTGCTGATCGTAAATGAAATTCCTGAAATTACTAATCCAGCTCTTATCGAGGGCCAACCGTCCATCGTTTTTTCTAAAGTTGATGCATTTCCATGTCCCATCCGGATAAAGGAAAAGTCTCAGGCGAGAGAATTTCGATTTCTTTGCTTTTGGCAATGGGATGAGAACATCGGCAGTACCATCAACCGTAAACCAGTCAACCCTAATGTTATTGAGCAGATCTTCGTTTCCGGCATAAAGTTCTCCGATCGTTTTTGACCACTTAGGCCATTGATTATACATGGTGTCGATACAATGCGATTTGATTGCTTTTGGATCATCCGACAGGATTGCCTTGATGTTGGTTTTCGCAGAATCGGCAAGAGTCTTATTTGTAGCTTCAAAACGTTCCTTCATATACGGATAAAGGAAATTATAAGTCTCGTCGAGTTTCCTTGCCTTTGCCCAATGCAGTAAGTTTAGTCTGGAATAACCTTGCGAAAATGTAACGGGCAATGTCCAGGGATCAGCCCCATTGTCCAGCAAAACTTTTGCCAGATCATAGCGTCGTGCTTCGATTGCAATCGTAAGCGGGGAGCAGCTTCTTCTCATCAGGTTAGGGTTGGCACCCATATCCATAAGGAATTTCAACATCATTACTTGCTGCTTAGCATTTCTTCTTCCGCTGCTGGAAGACGATGTCGCCAGTTGCAGCATTGTAGCACCATCGTGGCTTTTATTGTATCGGAAATCGATATCAGCACCTGCCTTGACAAGCAAGTCAATAGTATCCTTGTACTTTTGATTCTTTTTCTCATCACCATAATGTATAGCTTCATTCATGTATTTTCTGACAACTGCTGTTAAAGGTGTATACCCGGATTTATTTACAACATTAAATTTCGCCCGGCCGGCAAGCAGCTTTTTAACTTTTGCCGCATCCCCTTTTTCAGCCGCATAATGCAATGGCGTATTTTTCCCTTTATACACAACATTAATATCGACTTTCGCTTTGCGGATATAGTCAGCGATATCATCATGACCATTTTTAACAGCCAGCCCCAGGCAGGATTCCTTCTGCTTATTTATAAAACTTCCGCCATGCTTGTGCAGCAGCTTAACCATCTCCAGGCTGCCCGAAGCAACCGCCAGTTCCATCGGACTTGCCCCCGTACCAAAATCAGGTTCCACTTCCCCGCCTTTACGCAGACATTGCTTAACCTTGTCAATATCCTTTCGATAGATAGCCATATGCAAAGGCGTAAAGCCTGTGTATTCGACAACGACAGGAGCGTTCGGATCAACTGCAGACTGTCTTTGGACAGCCATATCCTTAGTAAGCTTTCGATAATCAACATAGTTCGGCAGCGATTTCGGATTGGCCAGCGGTTTTAGAGTTTCGTTCAGGTCAGCAGCATAAATGCGATATTTATTTTGCATGGTCCTTATCGCACGCGGATAATGCATCCCGCCCGGCGTAACCGCAAACTCGGTTATTTCGCTCGACACCTTACCTTTTTTATCTAGACCGCGGACTGTTAAATAGTTCCGTTTAGGATCAAGGTAGTATTTGCCGCCCGATTTCGTCTGTGTACAGACAAGTCCGTTTTCCTTTGAATATTCATCTTCGACGATCTTACCCGAAGGCCCGCCCCACCAGCAGTAAGACAGGAACCTGTATTCCCTGCTGCTGGACTGGCTTATCCCCATCGGTTTACCATCTTTAATGTCCCAGCCATACGTTTTGTATTCAAAATATTTATCATGAAACCGAATACTGTTGGAACGGATAATGCTGTCGGGTTTATGGATCCATTTGTAAACACTCTCAAACGAATCGCCCATATCCTTAAGGTATTGATCTTTCCTGGGATAAATATCCGAACTATTGCCGGAAAGTTCCAGATGGTCACGGCGGCTTAGATCCCCGTCCCGCATAACAAAACTTCCTGGAAGGTCTGAGTCTCTAAAGATGATAGCCGCATACGATTGATAATATTTCGCCTTGACCGCATTGATCTTATCAATGATCTTCTGTATCTCCCGGCTCGGCCGAGTATCGTTAACCTTTGTATCTTTCGCCACGCCGAGGTCGTAAAGATCCCCGGGCCCGAAATCGGAATAATCAAACGCATACCGGATGCTGTTGACAACCGACTCTCTATAACCGTCCTTACCTTTTCTGTGAAGATAATCTTTGTACTCACAGATGATCGGCAAGCCGCTTTTAGTATCTACAAGCCAGGTGTTTTGATGCGTGCGTTTGCCCGATCCATCCGGCAGCGTAAGTTCGATCTCGTACAGCCAGGCGTGCTTATTATTGTATTTCGCCGCCTTCTTAGTGATAACGGCCCCTTTTTCCTCGTGCGATTCCAACAGACCATTGATCATCGGCAGCCGCTGACTAAGCCAGCCGTGCGTCTGCTCAAAATTACCAAGACTGCTGATTGTTATCGTATCACTTCTAAATTCAGTCTTCTCACGGGCTTTAAGATCGATCATAAACGCAAAAGGCCCTCTATTACTTTTCGCAAAGACCTTTTCTTCTTTGGGGTTGTACCAGTACTCCATCTGAATAGTCCCGGATTTGCGGTCTTCCGAGAACATATACACCCACTTCTGGTTTAAAAAACTATCCCGCACGCTAGCAAAAGCAGGAGCAGCCCCATCGATAGACACGCCAAACTGATTTATGCCAAACAACGCCGCGACCAATATTACCGCCGCCATAACATATTTTGTTATCTTACTCTGCATTATTATTCTCCACATATCATGATGCAGGCCAGGCTTTGGCGGTTTTGGTTTGTCTTTTATTTTCGTAAGCTCATCCAGCGGAACCTTCAAGCCGACGACTAACATAGTTATTACAAATGCCAGTGGAAAAATGATATGACTTAGAATGAGAAATACCGGGTTTTGGGAATACAGCCAGTATTTACTAAAAAGATACAATACACCCGGTGCGACCAGTAAGGTAAAAAGCCAGAGAGTAATTGTCAGCATAATAAGGCGAGGCCATCTTATAACACGTTTGCCATTCTTTTTTCCTACGAACATAAATGCAAAACCTCTGTGTTTGCCGTGAACAAGATAACTAAGCCTGTGAACCTTTTCTCCGCTTTGACGTAACTTTTTATTATGAGGGCGAGCCAATATTATAATCATAGTAAGAAAACTCGAAACAATGACAATCCCTGTAACGACAGGTGGTAAGCCAAGGACTCCTCCCAGGATGCCAGCCAATAAACACGCTCCAGGAATGGTAAAACTTAATATCGCGGATATGCCGACTACACGCCAGTTAAGAGCGTTCAGGTTTTTCTGTTCACTGTCCAGCATTTCTCTGAAAGTCTGGCGTTCGGTTTCTGTAATGCCTGCCGGATCGATGCCGTCGGCCTTTAATAGCCCCTCAAATAGTTTTTTATCGTTATCCATTATGCCTCTCCATTTCTTTGCGAAGAGATTGCTTAGCGTAATAAATCCTTGAACGAACCGTCCCGACACTGCAATCGACAACCTCGGCTATCGATTGATACGGCATCTGCTCGATGAAAGACAGCGTAAGCACTTCTCTGTGGTATGGTTTCAATTTATTCAGGGCGATGTGTAATTTCGCGGCGTCGTCTGCGTCAAAAACCGGTTCATCGCCGCCTGATACGGGAAGTTCTTCTTCCGGCAGCGAAACAAACCTGTCCTTTTTCCTGAACCTGTCATAGACTTTATTCCTTGCGATACGGTACAGCCAGACATTCAAACAGCGAGCATCTTTCAGCTTCTTGATCTTCTTAAAAACGGTAAGCCACACATCCTGAAGAGTATCATCAATATTCGTACCGCCGCCGTCCAGCCGACGAACATAATACTTCAGCCTCGGCTGATATATCTCGAACAGCTCTTCAAAAGCGGACCTTTCGCCCTTCTTACAACGATGCACAATCGATTGAAGCAATTTGTCAATTTCCATATATGTCCCTTGATGTCTTTCCCGTATCACCAGACAAAGACGCAGCCAGACCTGATTAGTTCAAATAAAAATAATATTTTCAAAATTTTATCAGGTTCCACCCCAAAAATCACGAAAAAGGTTATTAGCTAAATTATGCTTTTTTTTAATCGCTGCTGCCATTAGAATGTCCTTATGAGCAAAAAAGCTAAAGACAACAAACTTGATTCGATCCGCCAAAAAATCGCCGATTTCCCAACCGGACCCGGCCTGTACTTTATGAAGGGCCCCGGCGAGGTGGTCCTCTATATCGGCAAGGCAAAGAATCTCCGCTCCCGCGCCGCCAGCTATTTCCAGCCGTCCGCCGATCTCTTCACCTCCCGCGGCCCGAAGATCGTCGAGATGATCAACAAAACCATCGACGTCACCTATCTCGAAACCCCCAGCGAAGTCGACGCCATCCTGCAGGAAGCCCGGCTCATCAAAGACATCCGCCCGCCGTACAACACCTCCCTCGTCGACAGCAAAACTTTCCCCTATCTGGAAATCACAACCCGCGACGAATTCCCCGGCGTCTACATCACCCGCAACCCAAAGAGCCCGCGAAGCCGCCTCTTCGGACCCTTCACCGGCGTAAGCGATCTCCGCGCAGTCGTAGTCCTGCTCCAAAAAATCTACAAGTTTAGAACCTGCAAGCTGGACATCAAAGAGTCCGACGAAAAACGCCGCTTCTTCCGCCCATGCCTGCTCTACAGCATAAAGCAATGCGTAGCCCCATGCGCCGCAAAGGTCGACCGCAAACAATACCGCCAGCTGATCAACGACCTTGTAAAATTCCTCCAGTCAAAACGCTCAACCATCCTCCGCGGCCTGAATAAAAAAATGCAGGAAGCCTCAGGCGCCATGAACTTCGAAGCCGCCGCCATGTACCGCGACAGAATCCGCCTCATCGAAAGGCTCGACCAGCGAGGAACCGTAAGCGCAAACGTACAACCGGAAGTCTTCGCAGCAGACCCATCCGAGGCACTGGAAAAACTCCGAAAACTATTCGACACCCCCCAGCCGATCCGCATTATCGAAGGCTTCGACATAGCCCACATCTCCGGCACCGACACCGTCGGCTCACTCGTAAAATTCATAGACGGCCGCCCCTTCAAAAGCGGCTACAGAAAATTCAAAATAAAAACCGTAACCGGCATAGACGACTACGCCTGCATGAAAGAGGTGCTAACCAGAAGATACAAACACGCCAAAGAAGGCGAAGAACTTTTCCCCGACCTGATCCTCATAGACGGAGGCAAAGGCCAGCTCCACGCAGCCGAAGACGCCTTCCGCCAGATGAACGCCCCAATGCCCCTCCTGGCCTCGCTAGCCAAACGAGAAGAAGAGATATTCATCCATGGAAAGGAAGACTCAATAAAACTCCCGGCAAATAATGCGGCAAGAAAACTCCTGCAATACGTAAGAGACGAAGCCCACAGATTCGCCCAACACTACCACCACATACTAAGAAAAAAGAAAATGCTGGGACAATAATATCTCCCCACGCCTTACGCTTTTCGCCTTACTCTTTACGCCCCTCACTCCGCCAAATGCCGAACGATCCCAAGCTTGCGAAGCACAACAATATCGGCCTTGCGAACCGGCGTATCTTCCGATTTCTTATAATCCACATCCATCACTTCGATAAACTCCGCCGTATAATCCTTCAGCACGCCGGCGCACTCAACGATCCTGTCGCCCTTGATAACCTCCAGCACAATCTTATGCCCGATATACCTCTCCAGCAGCGGCTCATACGAGGTCCCCACCGACCCGATAAGTTCCTGCTTCATCTGCGTGACATATTTGTCCTGGCTGGTAAGCGTCCCGCCCGCCGTCGAAGTCTTCTTCGCCTTGCTGATCAGCAGGTTCATGATCTCGGCAACCGCATCGCGTATCGTCTTAAAAAAGTTTTGCGTCTTGCGTTTCACCCTCCGAAAGAAACCCGGATGATAAGTCCGGTCAAGGTCCCGCAGCCGCCGTTTCTTGCCCGCCTCGCTAAGCCCGTCATGATAACGAACGAACGCGGCGATATTAGGAAACTCAAATTTATAAACGATATAGCTCGCCTCAAGATGCCCGTCCGCATCGGTCTGCGTCTCCGGATAAGCAAGCTCGATCCCGGTATTTTCAACCCGAAGCTTACCCCAAACATCCTTGCCTCCCTTTTCCTCAAGCGTAACCATATACCCCGCAAAATCCTTCAAACACTTATCCCGGTGCAACTTCTTGATGATCATCCCGACAAAAGTCGAAAGGCCAATAAACATAATCGTAATATAAAAAGCATTATCAAGCATAAAAAAACTCCAAATAAAATAATAACTGTTTAGCCCCGAATTTTATCAAAAAAAGCGTCAAATGCCCAATAAATAATCAAAATAGACACTCGGTAACACAAGAAATTAAACTTTGACCTTGATTTAAGGCTCATAATGAGCGATAATGGACTTGACAAACAGAAACCCGAAGCGCGAGCGCAGGGATAAAACCGTAGGGTGGGCCGTGCCCACCAAATTGAAATAGTTCCGCCGAAGGCGGTTCAAACAGCTGATTGCTAATTGCTAATTGCTTTAAGTTCAATATGGCAAAAATTAAAAGCAAAATACTGGAAGACCTCTTTTCAGAGCTGCGTTTCGCACCCGCCGCCCAGCAGCAAAACCAACTCCGCGCAGCCGGCGAACTCGCCCTCATCATCGAACCCCAAAAACAATACCCATTCGAATTCATCTGCTTCAAACTCACCGGCTACCGCCTAAAGGAAGACCTCTCCGGAAAATTCATCTCCGGCGCCGACCTGACCCACGACCTCCAGATCATAATAAACAAACTAAGCCGAAAGGTCGCACCCCGCACCGCGGACCTGGGCGAAGAAGTATTCACTGTCGAACAGCTCGCCGCACAGATGAACGTCTCGACAAAGACAATCCGACGCTGGCGGCAAAAGGGACTCACCGGCTGGATATTCGTTTTTGATAACGAAAAAAAAATGCTGGGCTTTCCGGCTTCATCGATTGACGAATTCGCGAAAAAAAATCCCGAAATCACCAAAACCGCGTCAAAATTTTCACAGCTAAACGATACCGAAAAACAGAACATCTTCGACACCGCAAGGCAAATAGCCCGCACAGAAAACCTAAGCCGTTACCAGGTCATCCTCCAAACCGCGGCCGCTACACACCGATCGAAAGAAACCATCCGCACGCTGCTGATCGACTTTGAGCAAAGCAGTCCCAAAAAGAAAGTCTTCGCAAAACCCGCCGGCGCAGTAAGCCCCCACGACGCAAAGACTATACATAAACTGTACGCCGAAGATACCCCCGTCGCCGACATCATGCAGCGTTTCCATAGAAGCCGCAGCTCTATCTATCGCATAGTAAACCAGCGACGCGCAAAGAACCTCAGCCGCTTAAAGATCGAATATATCGACAGCCCGCAGTTCGCCGAGCCAAACGCCGCCAAGACGATAGTAACCGCCACCGAACCCCTCTTAGCCGAGCTAGCCAAACTCTCCAACCCCCTGCTCAACCGCATCCAGGAAACCGAACTGTTCAGACGATATAATTTCCTTAAATACATCGCATGCGCCCACCGCGAACAGATAGTTTACACCCGCCCTTCCGGGAAACTGCTGAACCGGGCAGAAGCAAATCTAAACGCCGCAGAGCATGTTAAAAAACTGATCATAGAATCGAATCTCGGCCTGGTCATCAGCATCGCAAGAAAACACCTCCATGGCGCACTAAACATGCCCGACCTCGTCAGCGAAGGCAACATGTCACTCATGCGAGCCGTGGAAAAATTCGATTATTCAAGGGGCTACCGCTTCAGCACTTACGCGACGCTGGCTATCGCAAAGGACTACGCAAGGAAAATACCCGCAGAAACTTTCCGGCTTGACAGCCCGTCTTCGGTGGACATGGAAAGCCTCTCACACGACATCCGCGGCGACCACCTCGCAGACATCACCGCGATAGAAACAGCCGCGCAAAGCCTGGACGAAGTAATAGAAAACAACCTCACAAAACGACAGCAGTACATAATAAGAAACCACTTCGGCCTGGAGGGAAACAGGATAATAAAGAAAGCAAAAACATTAGAGGAGATAGGAAGAACATTAAATTTGTCAAGGGAAAGAGTAAGACAAATAGAACTAATAGCCCTACAGCAGCTCCGCCACAACCTAAGCCCCGAACAATTCGACCTACTAACAAAAAAATAACCCGCCCGCACGACAATAAAAGCGCGGGAGCGCAAGCTCCCCGATCAGACGCAACAAAAACAATTACCCGCCACAAAAAACAAAATCACCGGCGTCATTTTTTTTTTTTTCGCCAAACATAAACAAAATCCCCCTCAACCGGAGCCCACCCCGTCATCCCCAGCAACCTCCAAAAGTACAATGGCAAACAAGTTGCCCATCCGATTATGCTTTCTTCTTTTCTTTCTCTTTCCTCTTCCTCTCTTCTTCCCCCATCCAGCCCTCAATTGCCTCTGCACTATCAAGTACCCCTTCTTCATTATGCGGAAGCACAACAACCCGAACAAACTCCGCCAATTTCTGGTAACCCTCTTTATTAAATAGCTCTGCTATTTCCTCTCTAACATTTTCTAATACTTTCTTCGCCTTTGCCGCCTCGATCTTCGCAACATGCTCTTCCTTAACCAATGCCGCCATACACCTGCCTCGAACCTTCATAGGCCAGTTATGCAAAAACTCCTGCCAGAATAGCATCTGCAACATGTCAAGCGTACTGCCATCCCCGCCTCTCCCCAACGCCTTCAAAAATCGAAACGAATTGTGAAGCCGCAACAATTGTCGCGGATTATTAAACTCGAACAAACCCGCAAGACGGTAAAACTCCACACCTTCTTCAGGAGTGTCTTTTATTTTTCCCCCATTACTATTTTTATCCCTTGGCTTTATAAACTGTTTAACCAGTGTCTGCCCGGCCTTCTGGAATGCCTTCTTAAATCTATTGCTGTTGTCCTGTTCTATAGGTTCTTTAACACCACTTTTTGACGCCCCCCTGTTTTTCTTTCTGGAAGATTTGGGCTCTTCTACAGGTTCGGGTTTATCCTTAAACTGCTTCCATTCCTTTTCCTTAAAATCAAATAATTTCCCATATACGTAATTCCTAAGATATTCGTGCTCAATTGGCTCAAGCGTCACAGGAATCTGAATTATTTTTCCTAAGTAATCTCTCGCCACTGCTGCCGATGTTCTTCTATTCCCATCCTCTTTCTCAGCCAATATATGATAATGCCTTTCAACTGCCTTGAAAGCAATGCGATGATCTATACATATCATAACTATCACATTTGCAGTAGGCATCACCAATCGTATCGCATCTAACGTCTCTGCGATACAGTCATGCTTGCACCTATCGAGATCATCAACGAACAATAATAGCTTTCTATCTTTCCCAATTTTTATTTTTGTGAAAGGAATTCTGATTGCATTGAGCTTCAATTTACACAATATTTTTATGTGCCCTTTAAGTACAGGAACAAGCCCTAAATGCTTCGAATAATTAGGAAGTTTAAAATATTTTTCCAAATTCGATGGGAGTGGATGTTTTATAAAACTAATTATCATCTTAAACAGATACCACAACCCACCAAACCCACTTACCGCTACTGAAGTTGTGAATGGCCAATGCTCCAATAATTCATCTTTTACAAAATTAATGTCCTGTGGCTTTAAATGGTAATATAGAAAACAACTAGCTGTTCCACATAGAAGGAACTTAAAAATATCCCAGCGGCTTTCAATTAGATTAAAACAAAACGCCAGCCAAAATTTATGAAGCCAGCATTTTATCGTATTAAGAATACCATGATAAGGTTCTCCTTTTAACCCTCTAACAACCTCTTGTGCCATCCCCGCGGCTAAGTTGTCAGTTTGTTCGTATTCCCACGCATTAAATAAAGCGAAGTCAAATTTACTTGTCCTAATTTTTTGTAGTCCCGAGTTTATAAGCGCCCACAGAACTGGGACCTTGTATTTAACTCGTTTCTCCTTATAAATTGCCCAAAACCGACCTCTTTCACGAAGCTTCTTTTTGAGTATTTCCATCACCGAGCTTTTACCTTCTCCCCAGTTCCCCATAAGCGAAAGCGTAAAACCGTTGTTAAATTCTGTGGCTATCAAAGTGTCGGCAAATGCATCAATTAACACATCTCTGCCAAGGGCGTCTACATCAGTGACTTCATCACCGCGTAAAGTAGCAAACTTACCAAACACTTTCAGCATTAATTTATGGAAAACATTTACTGCCTTCTCACCGCCTACATTTTCTACACCCAAGTTAAGAATTTCTCCCAAGGCATTCAATTGTTCAGGAACAGTAACTATTTCTCCATGAATGACATATACTGTGATTTTTTCTCTAGTTCCTTTTTTGGGCAGATTACCATTTAACCACGCTTTTTCTCCAGGTATGTTTTTTTTATAACCACTAAGTTCTGTGATTTTGCCCTTGTCAATAAAATCATTAAGTTTCGGCTCTGAAACCTCAACTCCTTTCATGGGCCCAACTACTGCCAATGCAATTAATTCCCCATACTCCCCATATTTATGAATTTGCGCAACAACATTATCTCTTTTTCCCGAATCCGCTAATCTCAAGTTCGCATAACTTTCATCCACATCTTCAGCATAAAGTCCAATATTAGGGTCCGCAGCCAAAACGATAATCCTGTCCAATATCTGACTCCCCTCAATATCGACTCCACTCCTAAATTTTTTAAATAAGCCCAACTGTATGCTAGGAGCCTCTTGCTTTAACTCTTCATATCGCGGAAAGTCTTTACATGATATGGCAGAAGTATCGCCAGAAGTCATGTGAAACTCATGAATAATAAATTCTTCGCCCAAGTCAGCTACACCAGGCAACACTAAATAAAATTTGATTTCTGAATATGATTCATCATCGATGTAAGTCATAAAGGTATTGTGCGCAAAATGTAAAACTGATTCTTCATCACTCAATCCAAATCCAACAACGGCCAATTGTTTTTTATTATTCCGATCAATTATGTCAAGGAGAACCCTTGATATATTTGATCTAAGACCATATTCGAAATTTGAACGATTGTAGCCTTTTTTCTTATTAAGAAAATCTGTGAAATCTGTACACAATTTACGTTCATCACTAATTGCTATATCGCCACCTTGAGTTTTAGTTTCTCGTTCCCATTTACTTCTTAAAACCTCATAAGGGGGGAATTCATCAGTTGTTACAAAGAGTTGATAAAGTTTATCATTGATTTTGTAAACCTCAAAAGCTTCAGATGATTTATCTTGGCCCGGACAAACGATAAACATAAATGGATCAGGCTTTCCTAAAAGACCCTCATTACAAAGAAATTCAAGTTTTCTCGTTGCATCAATTAAAGTCTCACTATCATTAGAAAGCGCAAATCCAAATATGGCTATAGGTTTCGCGTCTTTGCCAGCAGTAACACATAGATCAACTTGTTGTCCCTTCTTTACAATTTCCTCAATATGGCCTGAATAACCGTTACTATCTAAAAACTTTGTAAAATCTTTCTCCAACTTATCCTTATCAACTATCTTGTCAAACTTTTTAATTCCTCTAACCGCCTCTGATTCAACAGGCATTTCTACAGCTTCCTTTATACGATCCTCAAGAAAATCTAACGTAAAATCAATGTATTGTTCCATTGCTCCACTAACGTAGTCATTTACACCACTAACTTGATCATATTTGACGATACCGTGTTTTCCCGCTAGCTCATTAAGTCTTTCGCCATGACTACATTCGTACATCAGGTATAAGCCAATGCTAGCGATTTCCTCAAGAGTGCCTGCTTGGGGTGGCCTAACATTACTTGTCCCTTCCAAAAGCGATAGAGTCGGATATTGATCAAAGTGATTCTGTATAATTGCTCCGATCTTTGGAACAGATTTACAGTATTTAATAAAAGCCCTAATACGCGGATCAACACTTTTTGCATTAACATTAGCAAGTGGCTTGCGTCTATTGCGAAACTCCTTAAGAACTGATTTATCCATCATAATTATTTTCTCCATTCAACTCTAAGCTTTAACATCCCCTCTGGTTTTTAATATTCACTTTTTTTAAATCCGCATAATATTGTCATCCCCGCGAAGGCGGGGACCCGAAATCCGTGGTTAAGAATTTTAAAGCCAATTGCTAATCGCTAATCGCTCCTGACTCTTACAAGACCCAATCTAACCGAAAACCAGCAAAATAAAAAGAAAAAAATTAGTCCAAATTACCCCGGCCTGAGCCAACCGAAGGGCGGCAAAGTTTTTAGTTCACTTGGTTATTCGATATCGAAGATCCGGCAGCAGTGACGGATTCTCTTTTTGCTGTTCGCTGTTTGCTAATTGCTAAATAATTCTCTTTTTCTCCGTGGCCCTCTGTGCTCTCGGTGGCAAATCTTTTAAAAAAATCTGCGTTAATCTGAGCCTGAAATTTCTTCGTGTCCCTTAGTGTCTTCGTGTCTTGGTGGTGAAAAAACACAAGCAAAACAACACCAAATCCGACCGTTCGTCGTACCCCGTAATAAAGGTATTCTACCTTTGTTGAATTTAGTTTACCTCTGAATTAGGTGTCAAAAAATGTTCAAAAGTGCGCCATTTTAGTCAAAATAATTCAAAAAAAGTCAAAATATCGCGATTTATGTCAATTAATTTCAATATATTTCAAAAAAAACGCCCAAAACGATAGGTGGGAAATGTCGACAATGTCCTGAATGCGGCGTTCCACACCCAAACCAGACAAAAACGGTCCCTTAATTTACACACTTAAATAATACTAAAACTATATACTGTTAATAAAAAAAAATAAAATTCATTACTCCAAGCTACATAAGGATTAATGAAAAAACTAAACGATTTTAAAGCTTTTTTTTCAGATTTATACTTGAAGATTTATGAACACTCATTATTATGGCGTAGGTATTATGTACCAACATCTAGTTAGTTCATTCCATGGCTTGACTATATGTAGTGCTTTTAGAGAACAGGCCAAATAAGCCGCTGAGTTAATTTTAATCATTTATAAGGAGATAAACGATGACTGAGGATAGGACATCCAAGAGTATCGAAAACGAGTCTGCAAACAACAAACTGCAAACATGGACAAGCCCGTCCTCAATCCAAAACGCCCCTGGCACTGCCAAAAAGCTCGTTGTAGGCAGAAATTTCTCCAACCCCGCCGTACACCCCTTCGACCAGATCGAGTGGGAAAAACGCGAAGCAAAGATAGCCGACGACGACGGCACTGTAATTTTCGAGCAAAAAGATATAGAAGTACCTGCCTTTTGGAGCCAATTAGCCACAAAAGTCGTTGTCAGCAAGTATTTCTACGGCGACGCCTCAGCAGCCGGCCAGCGAGAATCCTCCGTCAAACAGCTGATCCACCGCGTATGCCGGACAATCGCCGATTGGGGCAAAGCAGACGGGTATTTCGCAACCAGCGAAGACGCAGAAAACTTCTACGGCGAACTAACCTGGCTGTGCGTAAACCAGTACGGAGCATTCAACTCGCCGGTATGGTTCAACGTAGGCCTGCACAACATATACGGCGTAGAAGGCGACAAACACAATTTCCACTGGAATAACGAGGTCAGCGAAGCGATTCCGAGCGAAAACAGCTATGAAAATCCGCAGGCGTCGGCATGCTTCATCCAGTCGGTTGAAGACTCTATGGAAGACATCATGCGGCTGTGCAAGAGCGAAGCGATGCTGTTTAAACTCGGCAGCGGAACGGGCACGGATCTGTCAACGCTCCGCAGCAGCCGCGAAAAACTCTCGGGCGGCGGCAAACCATCGGGTCCCCTAAGCTTTATGCGTGTGTTCGACCAGATCGCCGGTGTCATCAAGTCCGGCGGTAAGACCCGCCGCGCCGCTAAGATGCAGTCGCTTCGTATCGACCATCCGGATATCAAAGAATTCATCTGCTGCAAAACCGAAGAAGAGAAAAAGGCCTGGGCCCTTATCGAGCAGGGTTACGGCGGCGACCTTAACAACGAAGCGTACAACAGCGTAATGTTCCAGAACGCCAACCTGTCGATCCGTGTGATCGATGAGTTTATGGAAGCTGTCAAGAACGATAAGATGTGGGCGACCAGAGCGGTTACTACGGGCAAGGAGATGGACGTTTATCCTGCACGCGAGCTTATGGATCTTATCGCCGAGGGCACCCGCATCTGCGGCGATCCCGGTATGCAGTATCACTCTACTATTAATAAGTGGCATACGTGTCCCAAGTCCGGTCCGATCAATGCTTCCAACCCTTGCAGCGAGTATATGTTCCTTGACAACTCGGCGTGTAACCTGGCGTCGCTTAACCTTATGAAGTTCCGCCACGAAGACGGCAGCTTTGATATCGACGGTTTCCAGAATGCTATTCGTATTTTCATTATCGCTCAAGACATACTTGTCGACAGCGGCAGCTACCCGGAAAAGAACATTACCGAAAACAGCCACAAATATCGTCCGCTTGGTCTTGGGTATGCAAACCTGGGCAGCTTGATGATGAGTCTTTCTTTGCCGTACGATTCGGACGAGGCAAGGGCGTGGGCCGGTGCTATTACGGCGATCCTGACGGGTACGGCTTATTGCGTTAGCTCGGAGATGGCTTTGGCGAAGGGCGTTTTCGATGAGTTTGGGTTTAACAGAGAAGACATGCTGCGGGTTATAGGGATGCATCGTGAGGCTTCACAACATATCGAGGCGGTTCATTGTCCCGATTACCTGTTCAACGCGGCGAAAGATGTCTGGGACGCTGCGTTCGATGAGGGTAACAAGCATGGGTTCCGCAATGCACAGACTACGGTGCTTGCACCTACGGGCACTATCGGGTTTATGATGGACTGCGATACGACCGGTGTTGAGCCTGATATCGCTTTGGTTAAGTATAAAATGCTTGCCGGCGGCGGGATGCTTAAGATCGTTAACCGTACCGTTCCGATGGCTCTTGAACGGCTTGGTTACAGTGCCGATGATATTAAGGAGATCAGTGACACTGTCGATGTCGACGATACTATCGAGACGGCGGTTAAGCTGCGTCAAGAACATCTGCCGGTGTTTGATTGTGCGTTTAAGCCGGTTAACGGCAAACGGCATATTCTGTGGCAGGCACATTTGAAGATGATGGCGGCGGTTCAGCCGTTCCTTTCCGGTGCGATCAGCAAGACGATCAATATGCCTAAGGAAAGTACGACCGAAGAGATCGCCCAGGCATACATGGAAGGCTGGGAGCTTGGGCTAAAAGCGGTTGCGATATATCGTGACGGGTCCAAACGGATTCAGCCGGTTAACCTTGAAAAGCAAAAGGATAAAGAAGCCAAGGCCAAGGCGGCGAAAGAGGCTCCTCCGGCAAGGCCGTTCAGGCGGAGGCTTAACGAGACTCGCAACAGCCTTACGCATAAGTTCTCGGTCGCAGGGCATGAAGGATATTTAACGGTTGGGCTGTATGAAGACGGTCAGCCGGGCGAACTGTTTATTACGATGGCCAAGGAAGGCAGCACCGTCGGCGGTTTGATGGATGTGATCGGGACGTGTGTTTCGATGTCACTGCAGTACGGGGTGCCGCTGATCACTCTCGTCGATAAGTTCAGGCATGCACGGTTTGAGCCTGCGGGGATGACGGCGAACAAGCAGATACCGTTTGCCAAAAGTTTGATCGACTATATCTTCTGCTGGATGGGATGCCAGTTTATTACCGGGTACGCGGAAAAGAATACGCCGCAGCGGGCGACGAAACCGGCGGAAAAGAATAAGAACGCGACGACGGCTAAGCAGCTTGTCGAGCGGACGAAGGACCTGGCAAAGAAGATCGAAGAGGTTAAAGAGATACAGAGCAAGACGGCTGACAAGAAGGGCGAGGGGCCGGCGGCTATGCCTGCTATGGATATCAAGGATAAACCGCAAACCGGCGACAGGTTTGCAGAATCCACAGCCGATCGTGCGGTAGCGATGGTGACAGCGGCAGTGACCGGCAAGGACGGAACGCAGAAGGAGGCAGAAACAATGCACCAGTTCAACGAACAGTTCTCGCACTTCCAGGACGACGCCCCGGCATGCGACGTATGCGGATCGATAACCGTAAGAAACGGGACATGCTATAGATGCTTCAATTGCGGGAACAGCATGGGATGTAGCTGATTTTCGCCTTCGGCGAAACAAGGTTTATTTATCCGCGGATTACGCGGATTACACGGATTTAGATTTTATGCACCCCGGCCTTTGGCCGGGGTGTTTTTGGTTACAGCCCAGTTTTTGTCGGGAGTAACATCTGTATTAGAAGAGGTCGCCAATGGCTGGAAAAGAATTTAGAAACGATGAACAAAATATTACCGACGTGGACGCCGATTGTCTTATTAATAAGCTTTATCGTTTTTTAGGAATCCATAACATTGAAAAAGCTTTGAAAAGACATGAAAACGCTATAAGACTGTCGGGGCCACTTATTACAGAATACACACTTAAAAAAAGACATCCTTGGTTTAATGCCTTAAGAGAAATTGCCATATTAAAATCAAAAGCTAAGTCAATCAGAAATCATTTGACTCCAGAGATTAAAATGTTAGTTGGGGACGCTAAAAAGGTATCTACACTTAGTAAGTATATGCCATTTCCTGTAAAGGAAAAGTATAAACGTGATCTATTAGACCCTAAGAGGGCGTTTGATTACTTATTTGAAATAAAAATGGCTTGGCATTTTTACTTAAAGGGGCATGAAATCAAATGGTACGAAGATGATGGTGTGAAGCGTCCTGAATTTTTGGTTGCAACAGAAGACTTTGAGTTTAATGTTGAGTGTAAGAGAATAAGTGCTGATACTTCACGTAAAGTGAAACGTGAAGACTTTCATAGGTTTTCAGATGATTTATTGTCTAATATTCAAAGTAAAGGTTATGCAGGAAGTGTGGATATCCTTCTTGATGAACGATTTGAAGGCAATCAAATTAAATCTCTAGTCACGGAAATACTAGAGCGAATTGATTCTGGTGGGATTAAGAACCAATTTGCAATATCATTAGGAAATATCAAGTTGGACCTGGACGCAAAAAGCAAAAGAAGCGTTAGTATAAATGAACTGGAGAAGAAAGTATCTGACGGGCTTGCAAGTGGAAAATACACTGCGTTTACTTTTACCGGCAGGAACAGTAACGATATAATTGACCCTCTCTTAGTAAGTGTTGAGTCTAAAAAGCCAGACAAGGTTTTAGATGGAATATACGACAAAATCTATAATGCCGCTGACGGCCAATTGTGTAAGTCAATGCCAGGTATAGTCATTTGTTTTTTGGAAGATGTTTATGATTTAAAAAAACTTGGAAGTAATAGCGGACTTCAAGTGATGACAAATGCGATATTAAGTAAAGAAAAGTTTTCACATCTCATAGGAGTAGGTTATTCTGCTGAAACTCGGATAAACAGGGTTCCCGGTGTAGAAATATACGACAACGAAGCATTGCTCTTTAGAAATCCAAATTGTAAATTTGAAACGGCGAAATCTTATATTCACATGTCTAATTAAAAAAGAATTGGAGTGAAGTATTCAGCATGGGCGTAGCCCATCCTACGAAAGATGGGGAGTCATTCTTGATTGTCGGCCTATATGGTCGCCTTTGCTTGCCTCCTTTTTCTTGCGAAATTTATTAAAAATTAAGTTTTTGGCCTTTACTTCCGATATGTTATCACGTATGATAACATAGATGGAAATATAGTAGGATACATAGTAATTTGGGAAAGGGATTAGCTATGGCAGTGGAAAAAGGTCAATTTGGTAGTTTTTTGAAGGCTCAGCGGTTGAAAGCCAGTTTTGGGCTTCGGCGGTTTGCTGATCTTATTGAGATGCCAGCATCTAATTTGAGTGCTGTTGAGCATGGGCGGCGGTCGATGCCGGCTGATAAGGTCATGCTTTCTGCGGAGGTTATCGGGCTTGTTAAGGGTACGGAGAACTGGGATGATTTCTTTGACCTTGCAACTGTCGCCGAGCAGATTCCTGCTGATGTTCAAAAGATCGTGAATAAGGGATTTGTTCCGGCTCTTTTACGGACCATTGACAATGCGAAATTAACAGACGATGACATTAAGAACCTGATCGAGGAGATAGAGGGCAAGGATGGCCGCACACAGACAGAACCCAGCTGATAAACTTCGCGAGTATTCCATTACAGAATTAGAACAGATCGCAGAGAAGTTTCACGACGGCATAGGTGACCGATTTGAGATACCGGTCGATGTTGACCTGCTGCTTGAGGATATTGATGGAGTTGATCTGGATATCTGGCCCGGTTTGCAGGCAAACTACAGAATGCTTGGAATGACAGGGTTTAACCGACATACAGGAATTTTGTCAATATACATTGATGACCAGCTAGCGGATTCATCTGCCGGAATACGCAGATACAGAATGACTGTAGCCGAGGAACTTGCTCATATTATTATACATCGCCCCGCAATAGAAGCAGTTGAAAAACCGGAGGACTTTAGGCACATACAAAACCATGATAGGTGGTATCTATATGAGCGTAATGCTAAATGGCTTGCTGCGGCAATCCTAATGCCTGCCTCTCATGTTTTAAGGGATGCTGGAAAAATGTACACTGAAATGATATCAGCTTTGCCTGCTGATATGAAATATACTAATCCCGAAGCTATCAAGAAAATGATTACAAGCAAACTTGCTGCAATGTATGATGTATCGGTTGTGTCTATGCACTACAGGCTTGAAAAATGGCCTATCAATGTAATAAGCAAAATTGACGAAGCAATGAAAAATCAGTTCGACTTTTTAGAGTAGCATTCAGCGTGGGCACGGCCCACCCTACGGGGACGTTTTATGTTTGATGACGATGATGATGACAATCCGTTTGAATTGATGGCTTTTAAGGCTTTTGGGGTTGGGTTGGTTATTGACCTGGTTGTTCTGTCGATAGTTATCTTGATGGGGTTTGGGGTATGGGGGCTGATATTCTTTTCGGTCGTTGTTGGCGGGCACTTGCTTATAAGCGGGTGGGTGATGATCTTTCGGTGGGGGTGTATGGAGGATGGCGATTACTTTTTTTTGCGATTTGGGCTGGTGGCGGTGCTGCTGCGGGTATTGCTGGGTTAGAAATCGGCGCGGGCGTTGGTTCCTGGCTTAAGGTGATGAGTCAATCTTAATTGTTGAGCATGATCGGGCAGCTCGCGCTGCCGCGCTTTTATTCGGGTTTCCATTTAAGATTTGCTGCTTCACTTTTCTTGACTCGCATGCTGCTGCCTTCGGCTAAGGCCACGTTGCAAACAGGATCCTTATCGGATCCATGGCGATAGACCATGTCTTCCGGTCCTCCGGTCTGGTTCCAGCCGGTCGGGCCTTCGAACGCCAGAACCACGTCCGGAGGGATGGGGCCCTTTAAATCATAGAGATTTTTGTTTAGAATATATGTGCAGGTTTTGGGAGCTTGCTTTTCCAGTGGGCACATGTAAACGCTGTCATCTCCTAAATATTCAATAGTCAGGTCGTTCCATTTGTCCGGGGTCGGCAGGGAAAGGTTGGTTGGCGTATTAGCGTTTGCATTGTCTTCATAATAAAGGATGACTGACAATGCGATATGCCTGAGGTTAGTCATGCAGCGAATATTGTGAGCAGGTGGATGACCTCTATGAAACATTGGAGATATTATAAAAAAAATCAGGGCAATTATTGCAATGATAACAATTATCTCTAAGACTGTGATCGCCCTTGATGTTTTTATTAAGTTTTCCTGCTCCATGGTTATCTCCTTATAATGGTTTTTGTTTTATTGCTTTGTAGGGTCTTGGGTATTTTTTTGGAGTTGGGGTTATTTTTCGTATCGTTATTATTTGGAGGCTGCTTTCGGTTTCCTCTTCGAGGGCGTAGGGGGTTTGGTCTGTTATTTGGCCGCCTAATAATTTTATTGCCTGGGTTGCGTTTTTGATCTCTTCGTCTGCCTTTCGGCCTTTCCATGCGAGGAAGTATCCGCCGGGCTGAACGAATGGGATGCATAGCTCTGAGAGGATGGCGAGGCCAGCTACTGCGCGGGAGACTGCGAAGTCGTATTGCTCTCTGTGGGCCGGATCGTTTGCGATATCCTCTGCTCTTTTGTTGATGAGGGTTACGTTGGTTAGTTCAAGCTCGGCGGCGGCCTGTTTTTGGAAATTGATTTTTTTTCCGGTTGCTTCTACCGATGTCAGCTGGATATTCGGCATGGCTATCGCCAGGGCCAGGCCGGGAAAGCCTGCTCCAGAACCTATGTCTATTATTCTGGGGTTTTTGATTTCGGCGGCGAGTTTGTTGATGATGTCTACGGCGGCTAGTGAGTCGGTGAAGTGGCGCTGCTCTATTTCTTTGGGGTCTGTTATCCTGGTGAGGTTGTGGGTTTGGTTTTCTTTGCGCAGGAGGTCGGATAGTTGGTTGAATTTGTTTTGTTGGGGTTGTGTTAGCATATATTTTCCTCGTTCTGCGGGCATCCTGCCCGCAGATGCTGTCGGCAGGATGCCGACAGTACGGATTACGGTTTCTTTGCTGCTATTGTGTTTATTTTTCGGCCTTCTACTATGTATTTTCTTTCGAAGTTTGTTCCTACCGTCTCCCCTTCCTTTGCGCCGGATGCGCGGGTGAATGGGATTTGCAGGAGGGTTGCTTTTTCAAACTCGATGCTCAGTACCTCTTCCATCTGCTCGAAGTAGTCGGCGTGGTCGGTTGCGAGGTTGAGGACTCCGCCAGGCTGAAGGCTCCTGATGATCTGCTGGACGTTTTCGGTGCAGATGAGTCGTCTTTTGTTATGGCGGGCTTTTGGCCATGGGTCGGGGAAATAGATGTGGAACCAGCTTACCGAGTTGTCGGGCAGGTGCTCTGCGAAGAAAAAGGCCGCGTCTGTCCTGATTATTCGGACGTTTTCGATCTCCCACCTGCCGAGCCGGTCGACGGCGAGTTTGTAATATCTGTTGGCCCATTCGATGCCGAGGTAGTTATTTTCGGGGTGTACCCTGGTCTCGCTGACGAGAAATGTGCCCTTTCCAGAGCCTACTTCTATGTGTAAAGGAGCTTTTCGTCCGAAAATAGCCTCGAAATCGACGTGTCCTTCAAGGGCAGCCGGATCCAGCGAGATTTCGGGGTATTCATTAATAATTCTTTTTTTTGCCACAAATTTTCCAATTTTTAAGAAACAAACCGTCCGGCAATGACCCTGTACTATTATCAGATGAAGAAAACAACTTTTGCCGTTATCAGGTTCTATTTTGCTGGTATTTGCTCTTAAAGTCAAGTGTTTTACGGTTCGATACTATAATGTCAATGCCGGATCGTCACGTATTTTGCGATGATACCGGTTATTTCAGCGATGCTTTAAGAACAATTTTCATACGAATTCCGTATTAGTTACGGTTTAGTGGAATTTATTTTCGGAAAAGAACAGTCTATGATCAGGCCTATTATTACATTGAGGCGTAAACGGATACTCGTTGATATTGATATTCAGCGGGACGCTTTTCTGGCGAGCAGCCCTAATTGTATAAAGAATCACCGCCGAGTGCTTGCTAATATCCGGCGGCTTATGGGGTGGGCTCGTCTTAGGAATGTTCGTCAAATCTCGACGGTTCGGGATTTTTATGAGGACAAAGACCATCATACGCATAACAATCCAGAGTCGAAATATCTCAATAAGATCAGCTATACTGTTCGTGATAAATTCATAACCTACAGTGCCGATGGGTGCACCGATCTTCCCCGGGATATTCTTCGTCAATACGATCAGGTTGTTTTGCATAAGCGTTGTGAGAACCCTTTCAAGGAGCCGCGGGCAGACCGGATGCTAAGCGAACTGCGGGCCGACGAATTTCTGATCATGGGAGCGTTGACCGAAGAGGCGGTAAAAGCGACTGTGCTGGGGCTTTTGGCGAGGAAGAAATATGTCACGGTTTTGACCGATGCGGTCGGTTCGCGTCAAAAGAATGCCGCCGAGGTCGCACTTCGCCAGATGCAGGCGAAAGGGGCCAGGCTCATCGAGGTTAAAGCATTGCTTGGGACGTCCTGTCTGCGGCAGGTTGGCGTTTGCGGTTGTGACCGGTGTCTGGGCAAACTTGCCAAACCGCTTGCCAATACCGGTTAGGCGGGCAACGCGCAAAGCGTGAGGCAATAGAAAAGAAAGCAAGTCACCTTAATCCCCTCGGAAAGTTATTATTCAAAAAACTCAAATAACCGCCGATTAACCACGAAAAAATCCGATTCCCCAGAAAAAGGTTCCCGGAACCTTTAGTTGCCCCTAACAGGCACTTGGAACCTATTATGGGCTCATCTGGAGCCACTGTTCGGCGAAGATGGTGAAGTCAGATAAGTCGACGAATCCGTTGCAGTTGAGGTCGGCCCTGGCCGGGCAGTAATCGTCGGTAGTGATGACAAATGCCAGGTCTATGGAACTGCCCCCGTATGGATGTTCTTCTCTGGGGGGATATCGCAGCTCCTGCCAGTTAAGCGGCTCGTCGGTGCCTACGGCGAATACGGCATCATCGTTGTAATGGTCGGGGTATCGGCGGGTCTTCCAGCCGAACTCGCCGGCATCGGTATCGACACGGATAGCGAGCCAGTAGACGATGGGGACCTCGGGTGTTCCCTCCTGGAAAAAGGCTTCTGTCCGGTCGATATACATATCTATCTGCCATATTTGCTTGTCGGCTTGAGGGATGAGTGTGTCGGTGGCGGGGTCGGGGTCCCACCAGAACCCGCCTGGCTCAAATGTGTGATGCAAGTGTTCGACGAACCGGTCTGGGCGAAAAGCCATCTCCCACAGCAATTTGTCGGGATTGGAGTATGTGTTTTCAGAATTGCTGCCGCCGTTGCCGACAGGGTCGTCGCTGTAGATGGCTGCATAAATATTTGTGATGTTACCCCTGACATCGTTTAACCAGGAACCCCAAAGATGGATGTCGGTAATAAGGCCGAACTTTTTGCATTGAAAATCATCGGCTGCGATGCGGGGAATTTTCTGGGTATTAGTAACGCAAATGTCTACGCCGTTTTCGGTTTCGTCAGGTAACTGCACCCATTTGATTCCGCAGCGTTCTTTGATCTTGACCGTATGGTCTTCGACTTCTCCGTCGGTTGCGGGGCCATCGAAGCTTAGAGTGGTATCGGTGGTGAATCGGAATCTGCTGAAGGTTGTTATGTTTGCCGACGCGGTCATGGGGACCTGGAAGACGAGTGTGTTTACGCCGGTTGTGAGGGGCTGGGCGTCGAAGATCTGATCGCCCGCCTGGGCCCAGCTGTTGTCAGCGCTGAAGTCTATCCATGCGTATAGCAGGCCGGCGGCTGAAGCGGTCACTTCCACGATCGCGGGCCGGCCGGGGATGAGGGGCCATGTGATGAAGGTAACGCCATCTTCGTCGTCGTTTCCATCATTATCATCGCCGATGGCGGCGTTGTTGGGCTGGCCGTCGGACTCGGCGTCGACGGAGGCGCCGAGCATGAAGCCCGGAACGATGGTGTGGTTGGCGCCATTGTTGGAGGCAAGGGTGGGATAGCGTGCTGCAGCGCCATTATCAGGTGCGTCACCCCAATCGTACTGTACCGGGTTAGGCTCGTATTTAAGCCCAGAGATAAAAAAGCCTGTGAGGGTACCGTCCCCACTGTAAAGTTGCACAGGATCGCCAGACTGCTGATAAATGTCGCCGTGGGCCGGAGGCTTTTCGTTAATCACGGCGATCATATTTACCGGGTCATGGCTGTACAATATAATGCCTATCGTTGTGAATTCCAACTCAACGAATACATCGAAAAAGCTGTTCGCGGTACCGGTTGGTGTAAAGGGCGGCAAATCGAGGATGCCGGAGGTGTTGTTGGTCGTTTCTTCAATTTCACCCAGTGCCTGCCGTCCCGGATTCAGACGCACCACAACATCGCCGAAGGAGCTGCCTGTGCCGGCCAGGTTCATGGACACGATTTCGGCCGCTACCTCGTCAAGACCGTTGAGGTTGTCATCGCCGGCATCTCCTTCGGCAGCACCTTCAAAGAAGGTGTGAATCTCCGAGGGGCCATATAAATCGATAGTTTCGAATGACCCCTGTGGATCATACAGTTTGATCTGGCCCCACGAATTGACAAAGGGATCCATTTCGGTAACGTCGGCGAGGGTCGCTGTTGAAGTGGTTAATAATGCTGCGAGCATCCAAATTGTGATTCGCAGATTTCTCATTTCTTTGCCTCCATAACAAATCGTAAATAATTATTATACTATAATACCATTATACCACTTTTAGTCATAAATACAAGTCCAAATCCATTTTTTTGTCAAAAAAGAGCTTATAGGGCCTTGATAAGCGCCTTGTCAGTGAGCTTGGCGACCTGTTCGGCCAGTTCCGCATTCTTCTTGACAAACGTTTCATTGATTTCAACAAGT
>VRUI01000144.1 GCA_019456225.1 Planctomycetota bacterium
GCGGATCTTTCCTCCGGCGTCTTCGCCGTTGGCGGTGAACCAGACGTTCCCGTCGGGGCCGGGGGTCATATGGCGGGGCGCTGCGCCACCCGCGAGGCCAGCGCTGAACTCAGAGATCGTCGTCGGTGCTGCGGTTGCCGCACCCGAGAGCAACAGCACAAAAAATGAGTGCACAAGCGCGACAACGAGAACCCAGGACACAGGGGGGCGTGCCTCAAGGAACTTTCTACCGCCCCTGCCAGAGACGAGCATCCTGTGGATGATAGTCAAAACCGCAAGAGTTCTCATTGCGCTGGCAGAGAGCCTCGACGCGAAATGCGACAAGCGCGAAGGCGTTTGAGCTGCTCAGCGCGTGCTTCGATGTGGGTGTTTTCAGGTTCGATAGGGCTGAATCGCTTCAGTCAAGATCGGCCATAGGGAGGCCGATCCAGGCGTACTCGCCATTGACGGTCGGCGGCTCGTCGGGGTACCGACGCGCCCAGGCGAAAAGCTCGCTGACGCTGAGTTCGCCGCGTTCGTAGGCGGCGAGGCGCCCGGCGCGCCGACAGTCTCCGCGAAAGGCAACAGTCGGGTGTTTCGCGTGCGCTGGCTGATCCGAGGATCTACAGATTCGACGTTCGCAATGCTGAGGCGAATTGCTGCCTTCTAGGGATCCTCGGGCAGACGGGGGTGGCGGAGGAGCCTGTTCGTACGGATATGTCTGTGAAGAGCCAAGGAGCTTTCAAGTCATGGCGGCAGACGAACTCAACCCATCAGCAGGCGAGCACCGCGAGACGGCGGTTGGGGATGCGTGGGACGAGTTGGAACGTCGCACGAGGGCAGAATCCACCGAAGGAGGGGAGCCGGGCGGCGAGCCACGGCGGGATGGCGAGTCCTGTCAGGGCGGGGTAGATCCTCGGCATCCGCAGGGCGCTCGCGGCCCCAAGTCCATGCGCCAGCCCTCCCTCTCTCCGCTGCGCATACGACTCGCCGCCGCGATTGCGCTGTTCGCTCTGGCGGCGGCGCTTGTGCGGATCTTCCTTCCCGCAGTGGTAGGAGACGAACCCGCGACGCCGTCCGCCCCGCCACCGGCCGGCCGATCCGCCCACCCTGCTGCAACGCCGCACGGCGCACGGCAGGCCCGTGAGAAACGCTCCGTGCGGCCCCGGGCAGGACAGGGGCGGCGCCGGGCGGGACGCGAGCGCGCAGTAGGGGGAGCCGGGATGAAGCAGCAGCGAACCTCGCGCCGTGACGGCGGCCGCGGGTCGCCTCGGCCGGTGCATTCAGGGCCACCGACGTCAAGCGATCCGGCGATGCCGGGCACGACGGTTGCCCCGAGACCCGAGTCGGCGCCGCAACCCGAGGAGCCTGCGCCGGGAGCTCCGGAGACGCCGCGCACCGAACGGGGGTTGGTCGACGGCTCCCACTCCTCGGCGGAGTTTGGCCTCTAGGTGCGACTGTGCGGCGGAGCGCAGACAGTCGACCTCCGCGTCGCCCGCGGCGCCG
>VRUI01000029.1 GCA_019456225.1 Planctomycetota bacterium
TTTTTCCAATAAGACAAATAGCCATACCAACAGCTCCTAATGAAATAATAACACAAGCAATTATCCTAAAACGACATTTAAAACTCATAACTAAATCTCCTAATTATTTTTCCAATTTTTTCTTTGCATCGATGATATATGCTAAAGGATGGTCTCTTTGAAGAATTGATAGTTTCTTTTTTTCTTTTGCAATGTGTAATGACATTTTACCAATCTCTATAACTGCACCAGTCCCAGCAGTAGCTAGAGCTTTTAATGGCTGACCAAACAATGCCATAGTTAAAGATGAACCTACAGAAGTTAATGTTACAGGGGATGTAAGAATCATTTGAATAGAAGATGTTATAGTATCAAATCCCCAATCTTTTGTAACATTCTCATAATCTTCAAGTCTTTTACATAAATCATCTTCTACATAATTCTTTTCTTTGCCTGAATAATTTTCGTTAAAAAACAATTTTAAATTTCTTAATTTGGCTATTGATTTTTCATCTTCTCGAATTTCAATAATTTGCTCCCATTGAGCATTTGTTGTGTCAATGATTGGAAGTTGAGCAAGTTCTATTGATGTGCAATCATATGATTCGGTGCAAAGATTATTATTAGAAGAATCGAATAAGAAAATATAATTTTCAATATTATATCCCTTGAGAAAAGACTCGAAGTTACCGTTATACTTACCTCCAATATTACGCACATTCTCTCTAATAGCTTCTCCTACTACGTTATTATCCATAAATGGGGGTGAAACCATCGATGCCATTAGTTCAAGATATGCAAGTCTAGGGTCTTCACTTTGCATTAGCAATGGAAGGACAGTAATCCAAGGTTTATTACCAGTGATTTCGTTATGCAAAAAATTTATACTATACGGAATTACATAATCAAAAAACAATGCTGCATTTTTTGGATTGTCTGAAAAATCAATTACAGTTGTTTTATTGCTCTCTGCCATATAATGCTCCTTTATGCATCACATATATTCTACTTCAGATCCATTCTTGGATCATCTTCATATGCTGAGCCAATTTGGCATAAGTGATTCAGCACTTCAGCAAAAAGGTCAAATAATTGCTTCAAACGTTCAGTATCTTTTATTATTCCTACTACGCTAAAATAAAGCTCATCAACTCCCTGGGGAAAATCAGAGCCGAAAAATCCTTCATCATCTTTAACTTCAAGATGAATACGGGGTTGAACAGATATTAACTCCCTGATTTTATCATTCTCAAATAGTTGGCGGAGTTTATACTCATCTGTACCCTTGATTATAAAATCTTCATCAAATTGAAAATGTCCAACTTCTACATCCTGCATGCCAAGCATTTTGCCGATGCCACTGAATATACTTTTTCGATATACTGTGAACCGAAAATTATCTTTATTAATATAAGGAGCACGGATTCGGGTATATGTAGTGCTGGTTTTTCCGTTTGAAACAGTATAAGTGTCAAGAGTTAATGTCCATTCTCCTTGCCTTATCTCTACCTTGCTACCTTTCCAGAATCCTCCCTCATGGAATTCACCTTCAACCTCACGGCTGAGTTTTTGCCACACTTCATTTTTACTTGGACCAAATAGCTGCCTTAATATACCCATTATTTACCTCATTAGGGATGAATGAAATATATCTATTAATTGCTTCTTCCTCTACTTTTTTTGATATGTATTATTTATACCCACTTTGCTTATACGATGCAATAGATTTATTTTAAGGCTAAAGGGGGCATATATATAGATCATATTAACAGGGTAAAGCTGTGCTTTGTTCCTGGTATGTCGATTTGGGAGATAGTGAGGTTGGTGGATGAGGTCATAAGTGAGGTGGTTATGGAAGGGATTTCTAATATTTATACAAGGGTGCTTTTCTCCATAGGATTTGATTCCTCCAATGAACATATGACACATCTGTTTTTGGTCAGATTGATAGCAAAAATAGCTTAAAAACCGTATAATATGATAAAACGGAATTTAAGCACTTCCCCATTGTTTTAACGTGCCCTAAAATAAGGACTTACGTCAAGTTTTAATCCAAGTTTTAATAGGGTGTTTTTTGATGTAAGTCCTTATTTTACAGTGCTGGTCGCAAGTTCAAATCTTGTTTCCCCGAGTGCTTGCCGCACGGCTAATAGTGTGGAGCAGTGATTGTATATCCCGCTCCCGTTGGTCGCTGCGGCTGTTTCATTTGGTGACGATTAAAAGTCAGGAAAGTTTTGATGATGCGAAAAAAATAACGTGTCTTATTGAGTTCTGCTAAAAAGAACCTGAATTTGTATTTGTTCTCCCTTTTCTAACCGGTCAATGCCTTCCGGTATTTTGATAAGCGCATCTGCATCTGCCTGTGACTGTAGACGGCTTTTAATTTTCATGGGCTCAACGAACAACTGTCCGTCTTTTCTCACCAGCCTGGCATAATGAAATTGAGTCCAGTCTTTGTCACCTTTTAAAGTTTCAGCCAAAGCAGCGGTTTTGATCTCAAAAGGGATTGGAGTTTTTCCCGCAAGATGCAGTATGGCAGGCAGGGCGATCTGCATGAAAGCCATAGCATTGGACGGAGGTCCTCCCGGAAGACAAAAAACTGTTTTTCCTTTTAACAGAATCGCCGCCACTGCTTTACCCGGGCCCATCCTGATACGATGAAAAATTATCTCTCCACCCATATCCTCAAAAGTCCTGACGGTTAAATCCCTTTCGCTTTTCCAGGCCCCGCCGCTGGTTATAATGACATCAACATTTTCCAGCATAGTTTCTATAGCCGAATGAATTTTCTCAACATGATCAGGTACAGTTGAAATTCTGGTATTAATGTGATAAAGTTTCAGCCAGCAAGTCAAAGCCACAATATTGCTCGCATAGAGTTGTCCCTCCTTAAGAGATTCGCCCGGCCTTACTACTTCATCGCCTATAGCTATGATGCCGACACGGGGTAACGGATGGACGCTAACCGAGGAGATTCCGCCTGCGGCCATAAAACCAGCTTTAGCCGGCATCAGTATTTCACCCGGCAATGCGATGCAATCGCCTTTTACAACATCGTGCCCTTTTCTAAGTATATTTCTTCCTACACCGGTATCACGATAGCACAATATCTCGTCGCCAGTTACTTCTGTAAACTCGCATGGAATTACAGCATTTGCGCCTTGTGGGATTTTCGCTCCAGTCATGATCTTAACGGCTGATCCTGGGACGACTGCGTTGTCTTGCTGGCTTCCGGCAAACACACTACCAGTAACTTTAAGTTTAACAGGGGAGCCTTGGGACGCATTGTCCAGGTCCTGGGAAACTACAGCATATCCATCCTTCGTAGATGACGAAGCCGACGGGCAATTGACCGCGGCGATACATTTTTCGGCAACAGCCAATCCTGCCGCCTTATCTATCTCAATATCTATTGGAGGCAGCGGAGTCAATCGCTGCAATGTTTTGCTCAATGCCTCTTCAAAGCCAATGTCATATTTCATTTTTCTGTAAATCCGTTAATTATTTTCGCTTTTATTAAGTAATATAAAACAGTTCCGACAATAAGCCCTATAACAAAACCGTAAGGTATTCCGCCGGAGATAAGTCCTACAAGAAGGGCGACAGTTAAATCTGACTTCGATTCAGATACATCACGTATCATCATCATAAGGGCCAAACCTTCAAATATCAATATTACTCCTAACACCGGCAACGGGAAAATGTGAATGATACTATCAAATCCATTGCCCAGGAAAAACCCTAAGAAAAGAAATAATGAGCCATAAATAATAACAGACCCGCCGGTTCTCCCCCCAAAAGTATAATGCCCGGCCATTCCTCCGGAACCATGACATACAGGGATACCGCTGAAAAACGGGCTTATCATATTTATAAATGAATATGTAAAACTTATTTTATGCACCGAAACAGCTTTGGCAGGGAAATAATCCTCTGTTAGCTGTCTTGTGGCCAAAATAGAGTTGCCTATTGAAAGAGGTATTTGCGGTATAGCAAGCAATACAAAACCAGTTAAGATGTCAGCCCATATAGGCAGATTAAATTTTGGCAGGTTAAATCCTACACTACTTACCAGTTCGATCTTGTCATGATTAAAAATTAAAGCATACACCAGGCCTAAAAGTATAACAAATAACGCGGCGGGATATTTGCGGTTTCCAATAAAAAAGATGATTATCAAAAAAGCAATGATGGCTAACCATAACCCATTTACTCCGTCTGCCCAGATATATTTTTTTATAGCCACCAGCAAAGCGAGCTTTAACCCCAATCCAAATTGTATTCCCCTGATGACGCACTTTGGAATAACTTTGGCTATCCAGTCTATCAGGTGGGTTACGGTTAATAAAAATATTGTAATGCCAATAGCTAAACCTGCGCCATAAAGTATTTTTGGGGTTATTTTCCCGGTCGCTCCCTGGGCAATGACGATGGCGGCCATAGCTTTTAAAGGCTGGACGGGCATTGGCATTCTGTAAAAAAATCCGGTAAAAATCTGCATAGCTCCGAACATTATTAAAACGCTTGGGGCGTGAAGACCAATCGCCAAAATCATACCAATAAGAAGAGGTAAATCCGTACCAATGTCACCGACTGAACCGGCTAATTCATTTCGGTCAAATTTAACTTCCCTCAAAGATTTAAACATAAAATAACAATTCCCGTTTATTGAAGTTACTATCTTCTGCGAATATACGCCCCAATGCATTTCTAAAACCAATGCGCTCTGCGGCAGGCATCCCTGTTGACTTTAAAATAGTTTCAAATACTTAATCAACCGGCAACACCCTTTTTCTCTTTAAGAAAATGCAGGTAATCATTCATAGTATTAAGATTCTTGAGTTTTAAAGCGTCAGGAGATTTAAGGTACTTAACTTTGCGTTTTTTAAGAGGCTCTAATATTTTATATTTTCCCAGACTTATTGATTCGTCAATTGCAACGAGAAGATCTTTACTATATATCGCAAACATAGGCTCAAAATGAGACGGCCCGGTTTGAGGGATGACAGCATCAAAACCGGCACATTCTCTGATCAAGTGTCGTACAAGACTTATATTAACGTCAGGTATGTCGCAGGCAATTACAAAATTTATCTGGTTTCGTGACACCCTTAATGCCGAAGCGATTCCCATAAGCGGACCCTTCCCTGCAGCTTCATCCTTAACAACCTCCACGCCGTCAATACTGTGCTGGGCTATATTGTTGGAACTGACTAATATTTGATCGAAATGCGGCCGAAGCTGGGCAAAGATATGTTCTATTGCAGGTATCCCATTAATTGGGAGTATGCTTTTATCTTTCCCCATACGCCTGCTTTTGCCTCCTGCCATAATGACAGCTGTTGCCGGCATTTTATATACCCATTTGCCATCGATCAATTCGATGTCATCAAGAGTGATGTCAAAATTGCTGCCATCAAAAAGTACTGTTCTGTCGGCATGTTTTTCCACACTCGCTGCGGTAGGTTTGGACTTTTCTGAGCCAACGGCTTTGAACATAAAAAACAAATCCGGTTCGACGATCGATCGCAGAGAGTTAGACTCACATACGCAAACCGCGTCTGCCCCGATCGCCGCCTGCAAAGCAATTACCCCTTCCTTAAGATGAGGCTTGAGTACCCTTAACCAATAAACCTTCTTAGCTCCTGCCGACAGCATCCTGCATGTATCTTTGTCGGGTTGGCTGTTTGTTTCCTCAGTGATGCAGAAATTGCTCTCAAGTGTTCCGCAAACACCACAGCCGCCGGCGCCGCGATGACAACCGGCATTGGCATGCTCTATCGTGGTTACTTTTATACCAATGATATTATGCTGCGAACCAAATTTCCTGATCAATGAGCAGGCAAACTCTGTCTTGCCGACATTCCTGTCACCTGCACCAATCATTATCATACCTGGAATCTTAATCATTTTAGTACCCTAAGTTCATTGCGAAATCCCAAATACTCTACTGCGACTTAGGATCCTTAGCTTCTTTTGAAATCTTCAGATCGATAGTTTCAACGACATCAACACCTCGTAGTGATTTGAGCATGCCAATTATCGATTGCGCAATAAAACTTTCAACAAATCTGTTTAAATCGATCTTTTGCCCATTAACTTCTAATTCAGCAATGAAATTAGATTCATGTTTTGAATTGCATTCCATATAATTATTTCCCCTAAATTATTATAATAATAATTAACTCAATATGACCAAAATGACAAATCACAAGCCGTAAGCCGTTACCTGACAAAGGGTTATGGCAAGTAGAGTTATCACAAAAAATACTTCAACCGCCAGGCTATTTTCTTTCCTAACAACTAAAGTCTATAAACAACAACTCTCAAACTGGCCAATCGGCCGGTTTGAGAGTGATGTATTACTCTGACGTGATTATAACATTTTAACTTTTATTTTAAAAGCTAAATCTTAGGAAGTTTGCAGCAACCAGGCGAACCTTTCACTAGACCGCATTTAGAGCAGGTTTCCTGATCAGGCTTGCAGCATAATTCCCCGCCTTTTATTTGACCGCAGTGACTGCAAATCGCAGCAGCAGTTGCATCTTTGGGTATTTTGCAACAACCTGGCGAACCTTTTGTAAGCCCGCAACTTCCACATTTAGCCTGGTCTGGTTTACAGCAAAGATCAGAACCTTTTATTTGGCCGCATTTTACACAGAGTGCTACAGAATCAGATGTATTTTTGGCAACATCATCGGTGCTTTTTTTGCAACCCTGCACAAATATAGTCACTCCTGTTAATGTCAACGCTATCATCAATGTCAATATATATTTCCGCTTATTCATTCTGGTCTCCTGTTAAAATTTAATTACGTAGTTAAGTTTTAATGTGAAAACATCTTCCTTGCCTGACTCAGAAGGGAAGGACATCCAGCTTTCCAGAAGAAAATTACTACCCAGATCGTAAATAAAACCTGCACTTGTCGTAGTATCTCGCTGATCATTAGTCTGAATAATATCACTTCGAAGAGTAAAATCTCGATCGAGGAGTGTGAATGTTTTGTCGATTCCTGCAAAGAAACCTTCATTGTCATTCTGGGTTGTTCCACCAAAGTGCAGCCGACAGAAGCTTGTGCTATAGCTTAATACACTGTAGGGAGATTCGCTGCCTGCCTTGTCACGATCACCAAGGTTACTAACTCCTAGTGCTAAAGCAAGGCCATCGGACAATTCAAATCTCATCTTCGCCTGACCGACGAGATTTTCATGAGAAGATTTTTCTGGAAAGATACGGCCATCCAATCCGACTTCAACATTCTTCATAAGGCCATATTTAAACCCGGTAAAATGTTCTGTCTTGCTGTTTTTCGCCATATTGTTGAAATATTGAAATACCAGAACCCTCTCAAAAACCACATCCGCTGTCGGAATATTATTCAAACCAGTGGGGGTAGCCCAGACAGAAGCAGTAATTAAGGAACACAAAATAACACAAACGATAAACTTTTTCATCTCTATAGACTCCAAATTTAATTTCTTATTGATTGTATGACATGCAACAAACCCATGGATGCACTCCATGGGCTTGTTGTATGTAAAAAAGGAATTGCAGTAATTTAAAGCATCATCATACTTTAGTTTTGGTGATGCTTAGAACTTGAAAACCAAATCCCATTGTGCGCGTTTAAAGTTGTCATTATTGACGCCGGCTTCGTTATCGAAGTATGTAAATCCTGTCTGAACATTCTTAGTAAGCTGGTACTTAAAGAAAACCTTATGGCCTCTTCCGTCAGTTCCGCCATCAATGAAATCAGAATCATTTAAGGCACCAATTACAGCATCAGGATCGATATCGCGGTAATTGTAACCGGCCTGCCAGGTGCCGGGGTTTTTGGCCTTGTTCAATTTGACGCCCAGCAAATACCCTTTGTTCAAACTGCTTGGTGCGGCTACATTTTCAACATGAGTGCCATAAAGTGCTACAGGCATATCATATGCAGTGAAACCGTATTCCCCAAAGACTTCGAGAAGGTCATAATCATAGTCGAATGTACCATTAGGTGATGCCACCCCATCGTTGGAGTTGCCCTTGAATCCGCTAAGACCGTTTAATTTGTTACCCTGGATATTGCCATAGTCATAATAACTGACTCCGCCTGTCAAGTGAGTTCCGTCTTCAAACTTGTGTTTCAGCAAACCCTGAAAACCAAAAACACTTGTGTCTGCATCTCCAGATTCTTCATTAACCCAGAAACCACCGGCATTGAAATAAGCGGTTGTATCGCTATTAAGACTTGTCGTATACTTGACTGCGCCACCTTCAGGATTAACGTCGCTATCCCAGATAAGCTGATTCTTGCCGGCGTTGTAGAATGGGTTTTTCATTTTACCCATAATAACATTCAAACCTTCAATACTCTCAGGATGATAATCGGCATACGCAAGGTCCAGCCAAATCTGTTTCGAGGTAAAGCCGCTATCCAGCGTCTGATTGGTTGAAGTAGCATTTGATCCACTTCCACTTGCGATTCGAAACCCAACATCCCACTCATCATTAAGGACGCTTTTTAGCCCGATTCTGGCACGAATACGATTTCTGTTTCGCTTTGAGACAGCTCTGTTGTCATCCATGTTCTCAAGTCTAAATCTGAAATCGCCGAACAACGTGGTTCTCTGTACCCATTCCGGAACTCCAGAAATTTCGGCCTTCTTTTCGGTGATTGCCTCTGAGACCATCCGGTCTACAACTTTCTGATCAACCCCGGTCTGCTTAGCCTCAAGTCTCTCAAGCTGCTTCTGCATCGCAGCCATTTGAGCCTTAAGATCGCTAAGCTCATCTGCTTTTGCGATTTGTGGGGTCACGATCATTATTGCTATCGCGACCAACACTAGTTTCAGTGTCCATTTTTTCATTCTAACATCCTTTCAAAAATTATTCTTGTTACCCCCAGGCTTACAATATACTTACTTTAGACTACACTTTCTTATATCGGTAAATCAAATCATCACTCTTTAAGCATTAAACGTTAATGTTCAAGCTACAGCCACCGCGAATTAATTGCAGTTCGAAGCTGTCTCAAGTTCACTTGATGCAAGCCGGCTAACTATATCAACCCTGGCTACTGAGTATATTTTCTAAAAGTACACTCATGTCCTCTTGCACAAAATCATTGGTCTGTTGAGACAATTGCATATAAAACTTTGTTTGCGAGTTTTGTTGCACATTTTCAGCGAATTTCGGCAACCACCTGACAAGATGGTTCTGCAAAAAAGCAGATTGCTTGTGTAAGCATGCCTGTGCCTCTTGCAAATTCGAATCTTCAATTGCCTTGATCTGCTTAGTTATAAGGAAATACATAAACTCCAATTCCATCGCGATATGGTCCGGAGCGTCCTTGATAACTATATCCAGGCCCTCTTTTTCATACCTAACTTTGACATCGGCTGTGGAATCGCCCATAAGTTTGCCATCTTCAAGATAGAAAGAACCGTATGGGGGAGCAAGAAGTTTGTAGGGTCCGACAAACAACCTGGCAAAGTCAACTTCTAATAACATAAGCTCAGCTGCAGGAGGCACAGAGCTAGCCAATTCGACAAAATTCGTCTCTGTTTGCGAAAAATCCGCAATCTTCTGCATAAGTTCTTCATCCGGCAAATAGTAACACTCAGACAGAAGCTTGTAGTTATCAGCTCTTTGACAAAGTTCGCTTAATAAATAATCCACTGTTTCAGACCTTTACTACTTTAACTCGGGTAACTCCGTAAAAAGCGGTAGCCCCACTTAGCCGGTCATAATCGGCTGGAATAATATCATTGTTATTACCACCAAGCGGTGTTTTGCCATATTCTTTGGAGGCAACTCTGCCATAAGCCCAGTGTCCCTGACCGTAACATTTTGCAACGGTACCAGGCCTGACACCTTCCCATAACTTTGCATGACATTCGAGCTTGCCGGTCTTAGATACTAATCTAATACTATCACCATCTTTGATACCGAGTTTGTCAGCGTCAATCGGATTTAGTTTGGCCACGTCATCATATGCTACATCGCCAGGATCGAGATCCTTGAACTCCTGATACCATGGACAGTTAGCAGATCGGCCTTCACGGTTAAGTCTGGACTTGTAATCGACATGAACAAATGGATATTCTTTTTCATCGCCCCACATATACGGTTCTTCGTAATGGGGGATAAACGCTTTCTCACCTCTTGCCTGATATTTACATGTTTCGAGAATATCATCGACGGTAGTTTCATGTTTATCTGCATGTGCGGTAAGAGCTGCTTTAAGAGTTTCACTATAAAATTCGAACTTCTTGGTTTTGGTCTTCATATTACCCCAGCGTTTTTTGAAGGGGTATGGATCTGAATTCCAAACACCGACTTTTGCGAATTCGGCCCAGCCGCTGAATTTGTCGCCGCCTTGATACACTGCGGGATCCCACAATTTATGAGTTGCGTGTTTTAATGAATAAAGAGCAAATTCCGCGGCGTTTGTCGGAGCTTTACCTGTCTCAGGATCCTTATACTCTTTGTAGTGGTCCAAAAGGTTGCTAAACCCTCTTTCCTGAAGTTTTTCGGCAATAAGCCACGGAATTTCTGTTTCGTCGATCCTGACATCCCAAACCGGGTCGATCACAGGTTCCAGGAGTGTAACATGACGATAGGTGTTGCCCATAGACTTGACATAACCCCATTTTTCAAACATGTGGTGTACCGAGGGTAAAACAATGTCGCAGAAATGCGTAAACTCAGATGCGTTAGTCGTAAGATGAACAAGGAAAGGTATCTTGCTCAATGCCCTTTCCCAACGTTCCGACTGAGGACAAGAGAAGGCAAAGTTGTTCATATAAGCAATAGCAACCTTGATCTCATTGGGATCTTCATTCAGTATGCCCTCTGCGGCATTATTTGTCACAACACCGCCGCCTGGTTTGCCTTTGGATAAAACCGGGAATCCTTTAGTGCCGCGATGGTCGATTTTCTTGTGTTTCTTCCCGGCTTTGGCAGTATCATCAATGAAATCATCTGGTGCAGGGAAAGATTGCGTGTACTCTTTATTTCCCTTGAGAGTTCCGCCAACATTATCCACGGAACCTACAAGACCATTAAGTGCATGGGCAGCCATGGCAGTATAACCGCCTCTAACCTGCATAGCCGGTCCACCGCCAACCCAGCAGATAGCGTGCGGGGCTGCAGTACCGTAATCTGTAGCAACATTTATGATTTGCTCTACGGGTAAACCGGTCCTCTCTGCGGCCCATTGAGCAGTCTTATCTTTCAGTTCAAGATTCCACCACTTTACTAAACCGTTAGTATGCTTTTCAGTGAAGTCTTCTTCGCTAACGGTCTGGCCAACAACAAATTTATTTACACCATCGGTGAAATCGCCAACGAAATCCTTGTACCACAATCCTTTAGTTAGGATTATGTGAGCCATAGCAACAGCAAGGGCACCATCCTGGCCGGGCTTGATCGGCATCCACTCACCGGCTTTGGCAGCCGAAGCGGAAAATCTCGGGTCTACAACGGCAACGTTGGCCCTGTCGAGAGCGTCACCCCATGCACTTAGATAATACGAAACCTGCCTGTTTGCCGAAAGCGGGTCAGCACCCCAGAGAAGAATATATCGGGCGTTAAGCACGTCATACTGCCTGTAACTCCATTCTCCCTCTGTGAAATAAGGCCCGAATTTTTCGGCTTCTGCACAAATAGCACTATGCGATATATTGTTAGGAGAGCCGATTATCTTGGTCATACGGTCGTAAAGAATATCCCGCATATACGAATAACGTCCCCTCATAAGCATGTACTTGTGAGTCTCGTTATTTTTGCGCAGATCCATGATTTTGTCTGCAATTGTATTGAGAGCCTCATCCCATGTAATGGGGACGAATTTCGGGTCTTCGTTTCTTCCCTTCTTCGGATTTGTCCGTTTCATAGGTACCTTCGTACGATCCGGATCGTAAACCTGCTGGAGGCTGAGATGACAGCGGGAACAGCAGTTTCCGAGGTTAACCTTAGAATTGGGGTTACCCCTGACTTTAATGGCTCGCCCATCAACTACATAGACCTGTACGGAACACCATGAAGTGCAGCCCTGACAGGTAGTAGATTTCCATACCCCTGATTCTGCGGGGCTGTTGGGTTTAGAGCCCTTAGCAAAGGCTCTCAGTGAAGGTTTGAAAACTGTGCTCACTGCAGCGACGGCAGCAACGGCTGATGCAGTTTTAATAAACCCCTTGCGAGTAATTGTTTTTTTGTTATCTTTCATTCTGAAATCCCTTCTTTTCTTTGATTCCATGGTAAATTGTCATAATAGTTTTACACACTTCCCTTGGTTTTTTTGGTGGCACCAGGATTGAATTCTCTAACGTAAAAGACTTTTGGTTCTGTCCCAAGATGTTCTTTCAGTCTCCAAGGCCGGTATTTGGACAATAGTTTGCTGGCGGCACTGTTGGGATCATTTAGGTCTCCCATGACTCTGGCATCGGCAGGACAGGACATAACGCAATGAGGAAGCAATCCTTTTGTAACCCTGTGATCACATAGTGTGCATTTTTCCACAATACCTTTGTATCTCAGACCCGAACCCGGAGTGGATTTTTCTCTGGCATCATTATAGTTAGGAATTACGTTTCCTTTGACTTTCTCTACAAGTTCTTTAGGCGAAGCGGTGCAGCCTTTGATTAAAGCATCTTCGCTTTTCCAATATGCATGTGGTTTCCTGGTATGCATAGAAATGACACCATAGGGACACATAGCTAAGCAGGTTCTGCATCCGATGCACTTTTTCGGAGCGTGCATCGTGATATTTCCGTATCCTTTATGCATTGCTTTGGTTGGGCAACCCTTGACACACGGAGCATTTTCGCATTGATTGCAGAGTGTGGGGATATACTCGAATCTGACATTTGGATATTTACCTACAGTTCTGCTTTTCTTGTTTGACCAGGCGATGCCACTCTGGACATTGTTCTCACTTTTGCAGGAAAGGATACATCCGCCACATCCTGTACAACGCTGGAGATCTATTACCATAGCCAACCTTTTGCTTTTTGAAGGGCTCTGCTTAGCCGAAGCTGTCTGAGCACCTGCCAAAACGGCGGCACCGGCCCCACCTGCTTTGATCAAATTTCTTCTTGATATTTTTTTCTCTGATTTTTTTTGATTTTCTTGTTCGGGAAATTTCATTAATTATCTCCTTTATCTATACTAGCTGGCCGCCAACTACTACCATATAACGCATAGTGAATATTCCGATTAGTACTAATATTGATGCAATAATCTGCAAAAAGGCGCTTGATTTTGGCCTTAGCAGTATAACGACAGGTACAATTCCTCCGAGTATGATCTCAACTCCAAGGAAAAGAAAACCGATTCCGCCGGAGAACAGCGCTTTGGCAACAGCGATGGATTCTGTACCTCCGTTAAAGAGCATTACAACTTCTGTAAGAACCAGACCGATTTCGGCTATGACCATCCATGCGACAAGTCTTCCGAGTCTTGAGAGAAGGGGCATATTTTTGGGTTTTGCCGAAAATAACATTACAGCTGCAATGCCGGAAATAACCGCTCCATTGACAAACAATACCGGCAGCAAAGTAGAGTGCCAGAGGAGTTTGTCAGGTGCCCTTGCTATATGAACAGCAGTATACAGAGCTGTAAACAGGGCAAAGAATAATCCCACACAGCCAACTATCTTTGCAAACCGCTCTTTGCCTAAGTACAAAAGAACGACAAATATCAAATTCAGCAAACCAAAGATATTTAATAGCCATACCCCCCAGGAAAGCATGCTATACGGATTAAAAGCGGTAAAAACCCTCCATGCTCTAAATGGATTGCCAAGATGAATGAGGAGCATGAACATTCCTATCCCTAACGCAAACAGAGATAACACTGCACCAGTTTTGGCCAATGGTTTAAATTCCTGTTTCCACCAGTAATTTGCCACCACAGAAAACATGTAGGCTCCAGCACTGATACCGCCGAAAAAGAAATACGTCACGATCATCCAATCGTAAGCCAGGTGAACAACTGCTCCTTGTTCAGGCATTCTAAACTCCTTTCAAATTGAGATTATAGTATATTAGCATTATTCCGTTATCAACTACTAGCCATATAGTCGGAAGATTAGGTGTTATCAATACAAAATTTCATTTAATTAGTTAATATATTTCTAACCCTAACGGTAATAGTATTGAATATGTATAGCAAAACATGTGCCAGACGTTCAAGTCCGAAAAAAATGCGATTAGGGCTGAAAAAACTACCTTTATTTATGAAAGTTTTGAGGAAGGTTTCAAGTGATGACGAATAATCGTCGATTATTTTGTCCCCGATGAATCAATTTGTTAAACTGGGTAAGCTGCAAGCGGGTATTGACTGATTATATGACGCATGTGAAGTTTATAGCAGAAAATAACCGAAATCCGTTGCTTTGACGAAATTTGGTTAGACAGGAGCGTCAAGTTTTGATACTTTATATTGTAAGCTCGATCGAGGAATGTTAAGCAACGAAGCTGCTTTAGCAAGATTCCCCTCTGCTTTGGCAAGTGCCCATTTAACCAGTCGATTCTCGAGTCCATCTACCGTTTTGGGCAGATCAATCTGGTCAATGTAGTCAGTGTTTATCGTGACAGTGGAAGTATCTGGCTCGAAAAACTCCTTTGGTAACTGGTCTATTGTTATGTGTCCATCTCTCGACAGTACCAACATGCGTTCAATAATATTCTCAAGTTCACGGACATTGCCCGGCCAGGAATAATTGGTTAGTTTCTCAATTACCTCTTCATCAATTCTAACTTCAGGATGATTTAAGCGAATGGCAAATCGGCCCATAAAGTATTCACACAATAGTGGAATGTCGGTTTTCCGTTCACGCAGCGGCGGCAAATACAAAGGGATAATATTTAGCCGAAAATACAAATCTTCCCGGAACTGGCCATCTTCAACCAGAGAGGATAGATTCTTCTTGCTTGCAGTGACTAGTCTGAAATTAACATTTAAAGTTACCTCACTTCCAATTCGCTCTAATTGGCGTTCCTGAATAACCCTCAAAAGCTTTACCTGTAAACTAAGAGGTATGTCATCAATGTCGTCAAGGAATATTGTACCGCCGTCAGCTAATTCGAATCTGCCTGTTCGTTGCCGGCTGGCACCGGTGAAAGCTCCTTCTTCGTATCCAAATAATTCAGCTTCAATTAGTTCACTCGGCAATGAGGCGCATGAAACCGCGATAAAAGGGCCGTTAGAACGAACACTACTTTCATGAATAAGGCGAGCTACACATTCTTTTCCAGTACCGGAGACACCATGAATAAGGACATTGCTGTCGACCGTTGCCAATGTGTGTATCTTGCTCAAGACATCCCTCATTGCTGCTGATTTTCCAATCAGTTTTGTCTCAGTTCTATCTTGCCCCAATTGTTTCCTGAGTGTCTGATTTTCTTCTACAATATCTCTATAATTCATCAAACGATCTAACTTAAGTATCAGTTCTTCCGTACTAAATGGCTTTTGAAGATAGTCAAAAGCTCCCAGTTTCATAGCTTCAATTGCCGTCTCTACCGTGCCGAATGCCGTCATCACAATTACTGCCTGATTCGGATTCTTATTCTTGATTTTTTTCAAGAAGGTTATTCCATCCATCCCAGGCATTCGAATGTCAGTTATAATCACATCGTATGTGTTTTTGATAAGAGCATCGTCGGCAGCAAGTGGATTATCGTAGACGTCTACAATAAAACCTTCTTCTCGTAGTTGATCCTCCATCACAACTCGTTTAATAGGTTCATCGTCTAAAAGTAATAACCTTGTTTTCTTTGACATCGCATATTCCTTTTTTACCACTATTTATAAGCTTTATTACGAATTTCGCTCCACTGCCCTTGACTTTTGCTTCTGCCAAAAATAATTCTCCACCGCATTTTCGGATCAAACTTCTTGACACGGCCAATCCTAATCCGGTCCCCCCTTTAGATGTTTTAGTGCTAAAAAAAGCTTCAAATATCTTTTCACTAATCTGCTTGCTAATACCAGGGCCGTCATCGGTAACTGTTATAATAACATTATCAGCATCCGATGAGATTTCAATATCTATTTTACCGCCTTGCGGTGATAATGCATCTGCCGCATTTAACAGAAGATTCATTACTGCTTGACCGACTGCAACAGCATTACCAATTACGTGATAGTTTTCCTTACACAATATTTTGACAGTCATATTTCGTTTCCTCATAGAACCGTCTAACAATGCAACAGTGTTATTGATGACTTCGCAGAGACCAAACACTTCTTTGAAGTCGGTGCCGTCACTGCGTGAAAAACCAAGTAATTGACGGCCTGTTTTTCCGATTCGCTCAAGACCATCTTTTAATAATGGCATATACTTTTGCACCTTTTGAGGGTTATCGGCATTCTTTTCCAGGTATCTTGTTATTTCAATCAAACCATCTAAAGGGTTATTTATTTCATGTGCAACTTCACTAGCTAACTCGCCTACAGAAGCCAGCCGTTCCGTAGTTATCAGCTTTTGTTCGTAATCCCTTCTTATTTGCTCTGCATCTTGTAACCTTGTTATCATTTGCTTTAGTATGGCCGCAAACTCCTGTATCTCCGATGTCGATCCCGTATTTATGTTCTCCAGTTCGGGCCATTCCCCTTGGCCCTTCTTGAGGGCAATGGCGATTTGATTGAGAGGCCTGGCAACTCCTCGGCCTATCAGAACCGCAATGGCCATAGAAACTACAGATATAATTGCAAAGGTTATACTCAAGTTCAATATGCTCTTATAAGCAAACATACCAACGGGATCACGATTAAGACCCAAATGCAGACTTCCAAGATCTCCCCCAAAAAGTGGAGTGGATATGTTAAGACAGGAACCAATATCCTCAAAAATAAACTTAATAGTACTTTCCTCTTTTCTTTGGGAAACAAAATCTATTAGTTCCCTGGGAACTCCTTTGGAGTATGTCGAAGCAAGAGGCCGTTTGTTCTTGTTCAAAACGAATATATAGATTATATTTTCATCGCTATACTTTGTAGCGGCAAGGGCATCATTAAGGGAAAGCCTGTCATCGGTAAGAACCATTGGATTAATGCGCAGCCTTAAATTCTCTACAAGGGAACGACCTCCCTGTGTTAACAATTTTTCTTGCTCTCCCGGAAATCCAATGTATAAGATTATTGCTACTACAATGAATAAAATTGAAACTGATGTAGCTCCAAGAAATATTATTTGATTCGCCAATTTCATGCATTAACCACTTTCATTTTGGATTGCCGACAGTATCCCATATTTCATGTGCCGAATCATATTCATGTGATTGCGGCATTCTGAAACGTTCTATTCCAATACCGTCCAATATTTCACGGCCTTTCTCGTCCTGGTGCATTGTCAGTAATATTTCCCGCAATTGTTCTACTGTGCTTTTGGGCAATCCGCTTGGCACTACTACTGGCGGAACTCCAAAAGGGGCGCTCTCCCAAATAACTCGCAGATGTTCTTTCAATTCGGGATGGGCTTCAAGAAAGGAATAATATATCAATGAATCTACGCCTGCACCATCGACTAAACCTTTAGCAACGGCATGAAGCGAGCGATCATGGCCTCCCGTATAAATAATCTTACTGAAATAAGTCTTAGGATCCTTTCCCTGCTTTAGGAAAAACCAACGGGGGACGATACAACCGGTGTTGGACTCCGGATCGGTAAATGCAAAACTTCTATCCTGCAAGTCTGTAAAATTATTAATCGTTGAATTATTATTAACCACAAACAAACATCGATATTCGAGGTTATTCTTAAACTCAGGCGCTGCTACCAACTCAATAGTTTTTGCACGGGAACAGGTTATGTATGTGCCGGTACATACAAGAGCTATATCAATTTTTTTTTCTTCGAGAAGAATACGTACGTCAGAATATGACGGCCTCAAAACCATTGATGCTTCATTGCCAAATTGCCCGGCAACATAATCGATTAATTTTTTATAAGTTACCCACGTTTCTTCAGTACTAACCATACTTGCTATGGCAAAGCGAAATTTATCGCTCTCTTCTGTGATCGGCTTAACCGCAATCCAATCAGCAAAAGAGATACGCAAGGGCTTGTTGTGGGTATATAATTTAATCAGCCCCACTAATGATAGAACCGCACCCAAAACCACCACAAGTATCAAAAAAGCAATTTTTCGTTTTTGTTTCATTCCGCAAGCCAGGTTAAAATACATTTCTAACCAGTATACCACATCAATAAGTTATTGTCTACTCCGAAGTCATGCTCTTGTTCGTTTTCCTACTGAAAGTTGTGATGTTATTCGTCTCAAAATCAATATCACTGATATTCAAGGAGTCAATATCATCGCGACAATGAATTATGAAAAGCCGTATGCATATACGTGATCTTCTAAGATTTGATCTTTAAAATTTCTGCGACCTCGGAGATCCGGGATTTTGACAGAATTTCCTCGGCAAGTTGGTTTGCCTCGCTCATATCTATAGCGTTTATGGTCTTTTGTATCTTCGGGGCAAAAGATGCGTCTACGCTGAACGTTTTCATCCCTATGCCCAGCAGAAAAGCCGTAAACTTGTCATCATGTGCCATGTCGCCGCAAAGCGACACATCTTTTCCGTGTTTGATTGCTGTTGAAACTACCCGCTGTATTCCCCGCAAAACCGAGGGATGATGTGGAAGATAAAAACTCTCTACTTTTTCGTTTGTCCTGTCAACGCCGAGCATGAACTGGATAAAATCGTTGGTTCCGATCGAGAAGAAATCGGCCTGGCAGGCAAACTCCTCCATCAGATCGACAACGCTTGGAAGTTCAACCATTATCCCCATCTTCGGCTTGGAATTATGTTCGGTTCCCTCACTGGTCATAACCTCGCTGCAATGCCGCACAACCTGCCGAGCCTCGATAAATTCATCTATCGACGAGATCATCGGGAACATTATACGAAGTTCGGCGCCGATGCCCGCTCGCAGAATAGCGCGAATCTGCTTGGAAAAGACCGTCTTATTCAGCAGCGAAAAACGAATACTTCTCATGCCCATACTCGGGTTCTGCTCGGCTGCATTCCGGTAATACGAAAGTGCCTTGTCGCCGCCAATATCAAGCGTGCGAATCAAAACCGGCTTATCCTTCATCTGTTCGATAAGTTTTCGATATGTTACATACTGCTCCTGTTCGGATGGAAAATCTCGCCGTATTATAAATGGAAACTCAGTCCTGTAAAGTCCAACCCCACCGCAATGCATCTCGTTGGCAAGCTTTAGATCGCTAAGCAGGTTGATATTGGCGAAAAGATTAATCTTTATGCCGTCCTTCGTAAACGTTTCCGGCTTAATATCCTTCTTTTCAAGATGGGCCTTTTTGCGATCTTCGTTTCGATTGATGAATTTCTCAGAAACTTCTTCCGTTGGATTGATATAAACATTACCGCCTTCGGCATCTATAAGGATAGGAGTCTTTCTCTTTACCCTCAATAGCTGCGGGTCGTTGGAGATAACCATCGGTATCTGCAGAGATCGTGAAAGAATTGACAGGTGACTGGTCACGCCGCCGCTTACAAGAATAATACCGCTTACTCCCTCAGAGGACATCCGCAGCAGTTCAGATGGGAATATCTCGCTTGCGATAATTATGCGATTACCGTATCTGCCAATATCTTCTTGTTCACCGAGAAGATTGCCCATGATCCGAAAAACAAGATCTTCGACATCCTGCACTTTTTCGCGAACATAATCATGGGTAGAAGCAGAAAAAATATCCAGAAATTTCCTGGCTACCTTAAGCACGGCAACCGGAGGATTGGTTCCGCTATCGATCAGTATACTCATCGCACCGACAAATTCCTTGTCCTTGAGAATCATAAGATGCGAAGCAAAGATCAGAGAAGCCGCATCGCTTAGCTTTTCCTCAACCCTCTTTTGCAGATCCTCAAGCTGCTGCTCAGTCTCAGCGACTGCCTTTTCAAAATCAGACAACAGATACTGCTCGGTAAAATCTCTGTCAAGCAATGAAGCAAGCGTCTTCTGTTTGTCGATGATCTTCGACGTCGAAAAAGCAAACCCCTCCGATGCCGATTTACCCCTTATAAAAACAGGTTCATGTGTTGAAACCGGCTGCTCTTTTTTCTCCTGCGGAGAGTGCATCGCCATCAGGAACCTGGCATTCTCTACAATATTGGCAAGCTGAGAAGCTACCGCCTTACACGCAAGGGTATCCTCTTTAGTAAATTTCGTGCGTTTCTTGCGCCGAAGCACAAGAACGCCTATCCGGGTAATACCACGTGAGATGGGAATAACCAGGAAATTATCGTACTGCTCCTCACCGGTACCGATAAAGAGTTTGTAATCCGGATGGCTGGTTGCCTTTGTCAAAGCGATCGGGCGAAGTTCCTTCAGGGCAGTTCCGGCAAGCCCCTCGCCAAGCTTCATCTTGACATGATTGACGGCATCCTGACTAAGCCCCTTTGTCGCTCGCAGAACAAGCTCGTCAACATCCTCGTCATAAAGCCAGATCGAACAAACATCCGACTTGATATGATGCGTGACAAGCTCGACGATACGCTGGAGAATATTCTCCACCGAAACACTGTCGCGAAACAGGTGGTTCAGTTCGCCAATATCACAAAGTAATTTAATCTGATCCATCGCCAGAATTTCCAGTCAAATAAGTATTATTCCGCAACTTGCCGCAATTCTATACGCCTATTGCGCCAGTAAAGTAATATATCGGCAAAAACCATCACAGCGTTTAAGATATAAAGATAAATCACAAGGTCAGGGTCATTACGCTGCTTATGCAATATGCCCGCAACGTACCCTATGTCAACAATGATCAAAAACAGCAGGCTCTTGCCGGCCGTAGTACGAGAAACGTACGACCGATAAATACTCACAGGCCACGCCGCACCAAAACAGATCAACATTATAGTTTCAAATATACTCATCTCACCCTAGTCAACAATACCAAGATCTTCCTTGGTCATTATACTGTCAAAAGCGAAACCCGCTTCGGTTATGTTTTCGCGTGCGCCCTGCTTGCGGTCGATTACGCATACGATTTCCTTAACGCTTGCGCCTGCATCGTTGATAATCTTGGCAGCTTCGATTACCTGCCCGCCCGTTGTCGCGATGTCTTCTACCAGAAGAACCACATCGCCTTCTTTGAGAACACCTTCGACCATCTTACCGGTTCCGTAGCCCTTTTTGCTGTTACGGACGATCAGCCAGTTAATGCCCGATACCATCGATGTAGATGCCGCCAAAGCAACCCCGCCGAGCTCTGCGCCGGCGATAAGCGTAACGTCATCGGTAATATGTTTTGCAAACTCTTCACCGAGAGCCTTAAGGACATCCGGGCAGGTCTCAAAGAGATATTTGTCCATATAATACTTGCTCTTTTTACCGCTGCGAAGGGTGAAGTCACCTTCAAGATACGATGTTTCTTTCACACGCGAGATCAATTCTTCTCTTGTCATAATAATTCCTTCTAAAAACATCACTGACATCTTGCCAGCATAGTTATCACATAATTTTCCGCCGAAAGCGGTTTACTTATTTTTTAATCTTTTCTCTTATCCCTCTTTTTTTCTCTTTGTCCTCTGTGGCAAAATAACCGCTGCAAACCAGAATATGCCAAACAAAACCAAGGGCCCCGCTAAACTTTAAGATCAACGGTTCTTTGCAGATGCTTTCTGTATTTCCTGCGGACAGGGGTTACTTCTTCTGTAACAAACTCATCGACCTGCTGCGGTGCCCTTCCGACATAGGACTTGGGGTTCAGCACTTTCGCAAAATCCACTTTCGCAAAAGCACCGTTCTTTTTCATCCTGTCAATAAGATCGTTATGCAAACCCTCTTGTTTTACCTGGGCAGCAGCCTCATGCGAAAGAACACGAATAACTTCATGCAGTTCCTGACGGTCGCCGCCTGCTTGTACGGCAGCCATCAGGATATTCTCCGTCGCCATAAACGGAAGCTCGGATCTCACTCTTGCCGCAATAACCTTAGGATATACTACCAGCCCGCCGGTTACATTAATAAGAATCTCAAGGATTCCGTCAACAGCCAGAAACGATTCAGCGATAACCAGCCTGCGGTTTGCCGAATCGTCGAGAGTTCTTTCAAACCACTGCTCGGCAGCGGTCATCGGCGGACTCGACGCCAAAGACAATACAAACCGTGACAAACCGGTCACCCTTTCGCTGCGCATCGGATTACGCTTATACGCCATAGCCGACGAACCGATCTGCGACTTTTCGAACGGCTCTTCCATCTCTTTAAGGTTGGCAAGCAGCCGAATGTCGTTGCAAATCTTATGTGCCGATTGCGCCACGCTCGCCAATGCGTTTACGACCTGTGTATCAATCTTACGCTGATAGGTCTGGCCGGTTACGGTGCATCTCTTCTTAAAGCCGAATGCCTTTGCAACCAACTCATCGAGACGCTTTACCTTGTTATGATTGCCGCCGAACAAAGCAAGGAACGAAGCCTGCGTACCGGTCGTACCCTTAACACCGCGGAACAACATATTGTCGATGCGGTGCTCGATGTCTGCAAGATCCATCGCAAACTCATACGCCCACAAGCACGCACGCTTACCGACGGTTGTCAGCTGGGCCGGCTGGTAATGCGTAAACCCGAGCACCGGCATATTCTTGTATTTCTTTGCGAACTTGGCCAACCGGTCGATCACGCATGCAGTCTTTGCCGCGATGATCTCAAGACCTTCACGCATAATGATAAGGTCGGCGTTGTCACCAACATAGCAGCTCGTTGCGCCGAGATGAATGATAGGGGCCGCCTTAGGAGCTGCATCGCCAAACGTGTGGACATGAGCCATTACGTCATGGCGGAACTTCTTTTCATATTTCGCCGCACGCTTAAGGTCGATGTCGCCAAGATTCTTTTCCATCTGGCTGATCTGAGTCCCCTTGATGTCGATACCAAGTTTCTTTTCGGCACGGGCAAGCTCAAGCCAGAGCTTTCGCCATGTACCAAATTTCTTATCAGGACCAAACAACTCGGCCATCTCACGAGACGCGTTCCGCTCAACCAGCGGACTTACATAAACACCTGCTTTTTTTGCCATTTTAATTCACCAATATAAAATTATTAATTGCTATTATCACCAGCAACATTCTTATCACGCGCAAAGCCTTTTAGAATCCACAGACCAACCTTAAGACATATATCTCTTATTACAAACCCCACTATTAACACCAAAACTAAGCCAGGTAAAACCTCGATAACATTACCACCATGCTTAATGCCAAGAATTATGAAAGCAATAGCGCCTGGAATCCAAATACATATCGATATGGCCCATGTGAGAACCAACGATAGTCTTCTACTGCCTTCTGTTATATTCATTTCTTCTCCATGGGCTATTTTAATTTATCAATTAAAAGTTATTAATTTTTATTTTCCTGGTTATCGATAAACCCATCTAATACCCAATTTCCAATCGCAATGCAGACAATTACTGCTAATAGGGACACGCCCAATCCAAGAAAATACCATAACGGTCGTGGATTATCAGCGAAAGTAGGCCAGCCAATATAGATACGTATCGCAATTAACCATGAAATAGTCATAACTAATCTTTTGCCGCCTTTTTCAATGTTCATATCTGACTCCTAATTAATTTTACGGTTTCTGTCTTCGAGCAGTTCGTCGATCTGTTCTATTGTTGTTTCGTTCAGGTCGATGTCGGATGCCTGTACTGTTTCTTTTATCTGGCCGGGGTGTCTTGCACCTGCTATTGCCGATGTGATTTCTTTGCGATTCAGCACCCACGCCAGTGCAAGTTGGGCGAGTGTTATGCCGTAGTTATCAGCTATCGGGCGAAGATTTTCTACGAATTGCAGGTTCGCCGATAATCGCGGCTCGTTAAAATCCGGTACTCCATGGCGATGGTCGTCTTCGGCAAGTTCTGCGATTTTGTCGGCAGTGAATTTGCCGGTAAGCAGGCCCCGATGCATCGGGCTGTAAGCGACGACTCCCATATCATGCTCATCGCAATAGGGCAACAGATCAGCTTCGATTTCACGGCCAAGCATGCTGTATTGCGGTTGGAGCGAGGCGGGTGTTTCGAATTTCGAGATGCGGTCAAGCTGATCAACTATATAATTAGACACACCGATATAGCGAACCTTACCCTGGTCGCGCAAATGGATCATCGCCTGCCATCCTTCTTCGATCTTTTCGTCGGGGGCAGGCCAGTGCATCTGGTAGAGGTCAATGACTTCTACGCCAAGACGGTGGAGGCTGTCTTCGCATTCCTTAATTATGCTGTCGGCATCAAGACAGCTGACTTTGCACCTTTGCTCATTCCAAAGCAGCGAGCACTTGGTAGCGACGATGGTTCTTTGGCCAAATTCCCTGATCGCCCTGCCGACGACCGTCTCGGAATGGCCGCAGCCGTAGATCGCTGCGGTGTCTATCCAGTTGATGCCGGATTCGAGGGCGGCTATTATGGTGGCGACAGAATCGTCATCGTCCTGGGCTCCCCAGCCGAACTCCCACGGCCCGCCGATGGCCCAGGTACCGAGACCTATGGTCGTCAGGTCCAAATCCGTTTTGCCCAGTTTTCTAGTACGCATTATTCGCAATCCCTTACAAAAAAGTTGCCTTAATACACTTAATTGAACAGGATACACGCAAATGGCGGGATTTTCAATGTTTTTTCGTAAGATATGACGGTATATAGCCGAATGGGCTGAAAATGCAGACTAGAGTATATTGCTCGTTTTTCGGACAGCCAAAACCACGGAAAAGTAGGACAAAAATAGGACAAAAATAGGACAAAAATAGGACGTTTTTCAGTTTGTAGAACTTTAAGGACCTTTAATTGCTTGTGCTTGCTGGGGCTCAGGCAACTTGGGCCAGTTTCTGGAGGGTTTTTGTTAGCTTGTATGGTGTTAGCAGGACGAGAAAGCCTATTATCCCGAAGCTGCCGTCGAGGCATCTCCAGAAGATCGGGATGTCGCGGAATGGGCCGGCTATGAATGGCAAAGCCGCCGCGAGAAGGCAGGCGAGCATGTATGCCTGGATAATCCATATGTTTTTGACCGGGTCTTTGATCGCGCCGATCATAAAGATCGCGAAAACCACACATGCGTATGACAGCCAGTCCATGCAGTATGCTATCGCCGGGTAGTTTGTGTATGTTACTTTCACGCTGATATAAATATCCTCTATCCATTCGGAGAAGAAGGGCAGTTTTTCCCCGACCGTAGTATTGGGACCGAGGTACTGGTAAAAGAATTCCGTTTCCGGCTCGACGAATAATACCGTATGCAAGCTGAAAAGGATCCCAAAAAAGAATATTACCAGGTATATTCTTATTTTTTTTAACGTCTTTTTTTGTTCTTTAGGATCCATTAGTTTATTTCCTTTGCCTAATCGACCTTTTGTTTTTTCAGTGTCTCCAGCCATGGGTCGTGGAGTTTTATTTGCTTTCTGTTTTTGGCCCACCAGACTTGCAGATCATTGACAGCTTTTTGGATTTTGATCTCATCACTGGTACTGTGTTTTCTCAAATGCGTAACTGTCGGCGGTTTTGGGATATTTGATTTTGCAGCAGAGTTTGACAGCAATACTTCGGCTCGTTTTAGCAGGTTTCTGTGAGGAACCTGAACCATCCCCGATCCATCCCTGTATGGATAATCGCTGACCTCTTTGATCACATCGTCCATATAATCTTTGCTGCCGCGCCTTGCCAGGTTCAAAGACGCCCATAAACCGGGATCGCCTTTTAGCTTTGCCATTTTCTTTAACTTCTTAATCCCTTTCTGCTCATCTTCAAGAGCCAGGTAAACCGCAGCGGCTGAGCGTATATAACGGTTTTTTGCACCGAGCAATATTTCGAGGCATTTGATCTTATCCTTTTTAAATCGGCATGCCGCCGACGAACCAAGAGAATATCCCATGTGCTCGTCACTCCATCTTCTTTTCGGGTTTTTCCATTTCTTGAGCCATTTGGCTACGTAGACCGGCCGATAGTCAATAAGTATATTAAAAGATTTTGACCATTTATAGTTACCGAAGTTCTTGGAATCGGTTAATATCTTTTGATGCTCGTCCAGCTCTTTGGAGGTATAAGTTTTGGCAGGAGTTTTCGGAGCTTCAGATTGGCCGGTTAGTCCGTTTATACGTTTTTCCAAGCTTCTGGTAACCATTTCACCATCTCGAACCAGATCGTAGTAAGGCTTGCCTTTGTGTTCACGAAGCTGTTTGTAATAGCTGTCCATTTGCTTTTTAAGGCTAGGGTCCGCCGGTTTTTCAGGATCTGATGACTTAGCGGCTATTTTTTCGGCAAATTCATGGGTCTGTTTTTTTATTTCGTTATACTCAGATAAATCAGTGTTGCTTGATTTAAAATTTGAAAGGCGCTTTTTGAAATGCTTCAGGCTTTCGGGAGTTAATATTGCATGCATAATGATCGGATCAAAGCTGTTTTCGTAATAAGTATGGGCAATTGTAAAATCGAATATCTTATCAATGATCTGGATGGGGTTATCTTCGGATGTTACCAGCTTTGATAATTGGGCAAGATCGCCAGCGGCGTTTTCAAATCCTTTTGCCTTATCTTCGTAATGCTTTATCATCTCCGGATTTTCTCTTTCGTATCGAGGCTTGTGCCTTTCGAAACTCTTCATGTCTGACTTATGGCGTTGTGAAGGCCTGTCCAGGTAATATTTTTTGAAAAGGATCCTTAGAATGACGACCTCCTGATCCTTTTTGCTTTTACCGGTTAATTGCTTAACCTGTTTCTTAAATTCATCAATGGTTATTTTTTTTGAGGTGTCGCCGGAGTGACTTAAATCGTAAGCACTTAATTGCTGGTTACTGTCCGGTTTGTATCGCCCCTGGAACAATGGGAGTCTGTAATCATAGGGGATATTTCGCCACCAGAGCGGGACCGGTCCGCCTATTGTTGTGCTTACCATTCGAGAAGGTGCGTTGTTTTTGTATGCAAAGACAAGGTACTGCTCACCGATAAGGGCAAGCGGGAATTGCGGCTCCCAGTAATTGGTCGCTACCCTGATGCGGATTGGTTCTATATGCTCGGTACCCTTCCATGCTTCGACTACCTTGTATTCGGCGACGATACCGCCAGCGGTTGTGCATTCTACAATACCGGCGAAATCGCAGGAAACCGTCATTTGCTCCCATGTCAACGGGTCAATTTGTGTCGCGTAAATGGGCATCGCCATCAGCGAAACAACAACCAGTAAAACAGCTAACACATTGTTTCTTGTTAACATAACAATCCTCTCCAGTTAGATTTTGCGCGTATTAACTATCACTTTGTAATAGTATAGACGCCAAAACGGATATAAGGTTACAGAAAAACTCAGAAAACGATAAATTTATAAAAAAATACAAAGTGCGGACACATGGGGCCGCCCCTAAAGTTCGTTTTTACCACTGGCCGGGGGTCAGGGCGTCTTCTGCTGGTTTGTGCCACCATTCGGGGTCGCGGAGGTATTGCTTTAGCATCATTGCTGCTACTACTCCGTCGGCTACTGCGGTGGCCAGCTGCATTGCTGCTCCGTCTCTGCAGTCGCCTGCTGCGAATACTCCGGGTACGGCTGTTCGTAAATATGAGTGGTCGCATTTAATAAAGCCCGTCTCGGTTAGTTCAACGAAACCGTCAAGGAAGTGTGTGTTTGGCACCATTCCTATGAAGATAAACGCGCCGTCGCATGTGATATCTTCCTCTGCTCCGGTCTGGACGTTCTTGACGTGAACCGACTGAACTTTGCCTTCGCCTTCAATAGCAGTTACTACCGAATCAAGCTGCAGCGAAATGTTTGAGTCGGCAGCGTTTACCTTTTCCATCAGCTCTTCGGTAAGAACCGGTGTTGCGCGGAATTCCTGGCGGCGGTGGATGATCGTCACATGCGAAGCGAATTTGGCCAGGTGCAGGGCCTCTTCGACAGCGGTGTTGCCGCCGCCGACCGATACTACTTTGCGGTCCCTGAAGAAAGGCGCGTCGCATGTACCGCAATAACTTACGCCGGCGCCGGCATTGCGGAATTCATCTTCGCCGGGCACACCGAGTTTGCGATAGGAACTGCCGGGAGAAAGGATTACGCTTTTGCCCAGATATACGTCTTCATCACAGGTTATCTCGATAGTGCCGTCATCAAGACGCTTGAGAGAAGTGACCTCCGAACCCATCTTCATCTCTGCGCCGAAACTGTTAACCTGGTTGACCATTTTTTCGATGAGGCCTGGGCCGGAGATAGTTTCATAGCCGGGGTAGTTCTCGATGCGGTCGGTGTTATTGATCTGGCCGCCGGGGAAAAATTTCTCAATGATCAGGGTGCTAAGTCTGTCGCGGGATGTATAGAGTGCGGCTCCAAGGCCGGCTGGGCCTGCGCCGATGATTATGCTGTCGTAAATTTTTGTTTCCACTTTGATTCCTTTCGTAATCGCAAATCAAAAATAAAATTTTAAAATACAGGATTTTACATTTTTCTTAACATTTCTTCTATGTCGCTTTTCCACCGGCCGAAGTTGTCGATCACTTCTTTGGTGTCAGATTTTTTCAGTTTGAATGTTCGAATCGTTTTTTCGGTCTTTCCTGTTATATTGCCGTCTTTATCGAAAAGCACTTCATAATAGTTTTCGTCTTTGTGATACAGTGTAAGTCTGATGACGCTATTAATATTACCCGTCGACAGATTTTTTTCGGGATCGATCTTTGATATTTCCGCGGGGATTATCCGGCCATCGGGAAGTATCAGGTCCACAAGGACATTTCCATCGCCGCTGTCAAGAAAAACAACAGCTGCCGAGTCAAATAATATCTCCGGAAGAGATAGTGGTGATGGGGTAAACCTCTTGCCCTGGTACCGCAAAACACCATTGTCGTATTCGAGAACTATATTGCTGCTTAACCTGTTGTTGAGGGCATTTTGCTTTGTTTCCCAGTAAAAATTATCAAAGGATATATCGCAATCGAAAAGGCTTTTACCGGTCCAGCCGTCTGCTCCATCGATGAAGTACATTGCTGAAGTGTTTATGCCGGGACGGCCGTTTAGATCGTTAACAGACGAAAAGAGTTCCACGGTAAAGCCTGAATAATCGCTGGCTGGGATATCTCTTCCAACAGTATTTGCACGGCCAACCTTTTCCACAAGATAAACACGTCTGAAAGTTCCAGCGGTTTCTCTCTTTACCAAGGCATCTGCACCAGTGGCTTTTAACTTTTCTATAAAAGCATTTCCGGCGGCAAGGCGAGGGTCCGCCGAGTAATTGAGGCCTTTTATCGCTGCGTTAAAGGCACGTTTAGTAAGTTCTCCATCGCCTCTGGTTCTTACTTCAAGCGTTAGCTCTCTGCCAAAGTCAAGTTTGCAGATTGCGTAATAATTATCTTCGATTCCAGTGCGGGAATTTGGGACCGGGGATGTGAAGATCATCGTCGTAAAATCTATTCCACCGATTTCCATGTTGCCGGTTCTGACATTTGTAAAACTGCCCTCAGCGATTTTCATTCTAATGACTTCATCCAGAGGCTTTTTTTCGGGGGCGATATGATATTGCCATCTGACCTCGGCGATTCTCGCAGAAGATTTTGTCAGCATACTTTGAAGGATAAAAGTGTTGTCAGTGTTGGAATATATCCATTTGCCGTAAGTTTGCCAGCCTCTGCCGGAAGGCACCGAAATTTTAAGTCCGTCAAACGGAGCAATAACAGCCGGCGAAAGCGGGATCTTTTTGCGGTTGGAAACGAGCAAAAACGACAATAACAGCCCAAAGGCAAACATCCCGAGCAATGCCACCTCTGCGGGCGAATATCTATTTCTCTCTATCTTTAATTCCATTTACCTATATTAAGTAACAATCGGAAATATTGCAATAGCAAGCAATGAAAAACACCGAAAAGCCTGCAAAAACCAAAACCTGACATTTTTTTGCTGATCGCTAATCGCTGATTGCCGGAACTAGATTTCGAGGTTTTTTATGAAATCTCTTATTTCGTCGCGGACCCTGCGGAATTCGGCCATAGTATTTTCTTCGGTTGCGATTATTTCAGATGGATCGTCGAATTTGTTGTGGACAACGGTGCCTTTTCCGCCGAAAATGGGGCATAGTTCTTTGGCATTGTCGCAGACGGTTACTATAAGGTCGAATTCGAGACCTGCGAAGTCGTCTACATGCTGCGGGATGTGGGATGAGATATCGACGCCGACTTCTTTCATTACCGCCACTGCCCGATCATTTAATTTGCCTGGATTTACGCCGGCAGAAAACGCTATTAAGTCCTTACTGCGCAAGTGGTTAGCCCAACCTTCGGCCATCTGGCTGCGGCAGGAATTTCCGGTACAAAGAAATAAAACCTTTTTTCGTTCGTCTGACATATGTATCAACCCTTATATTATGTTTGAATGTTTTTGTGATAATCGTTATTATGATATAGCTTATTATATAGATATGTAAATTTCAACCGTACTTTTGTTAGGAGTTTGTTAGAGATGAAAATCGCACGTCGAATTATCCTCGTTGGGCTTGTTGCCCTTTTTGTATCGCTGGCTGTTGCTAATGTGAAACTGCCGGCTGTTTTTGGTGATAATATGGTTTTGCAGCAACAGAGCGAAGTTACAATCTGGGGCTGGGCCGATCCGGGTGAGGAAGTTACGGTTTCGGCTTGCTGGAAGGCATCGGCAAGTACCAAAACTGGAAACGATGGTAAATGGTCGGTAAAGATCAAGACGCCAAAGACCGGCAACGGACCGCATGAGCTTACCATCAAAGGCAATTACACTATCACTCTTAAAAACGTTCTTCTCGGTGAGGTTTGGGTATGCTCGGGACAGTCGAATATGCAGTGGGGTATGAACAGAAGCGCTGATCCTGAAAAGAATATCGCCAAGGCTAAATATCCTAAGATTCGTTTGTTTACGGTTCAAAGAACAATTGCTGGTGAACCACAGGAAGATTGTAAAGGCAACTGGGCAGAATGTTCGCCTGAGACAGTTGCCGGTTTCAGTGCGGTTGGATACTACTTCGGAAAACATCTCTTTGACGAGATGGATGTTCCGATCGGACTTATCAGCACGAACTGGGGCGGAACCGTTGCGGAAGCCTGGACGCGTCGTGAGATTCTTGAAGGCGATAAGGATCTCAAGGCTATGGTGGACCGATTCGATGCGGCCAAAGCAAATTTTCCCGAGGCTCTTAAGAATTACGAAGTACGCATTAAGGCCTGGGAAGCTAAAGTTGCAAAGGCAAAGACTGAGGGCAAGAAGTCTAATGTCCGCCGTCCGGGTAAGCCCAGAGGAAGGCATCAGAACAGCCCGTCGAGTCTTTATAATGGCATGATTTCGCCGATTATTCCTTTTGCTATCAAGGGAGCGATCTGGTACCAGGGCGAATCCAATGTCAGCCGTGCTTATCAGTACAGGACGCTTTTCCCGGCGATGATCGCTAACTGGCGTGATGACTGGAAGCAGGGCGATTTCCCATTCTACTATGTGCAGATCGCACCGTTTAAGTACGGAAGAGGTGCTTCCGAAGAACTTCGCGAAGCTCAGATGCTGACGCTTTCGCTGAAAAATACCGGCATGGCTGTCATCAGCGACATCGGAAACATCAAGAATATCCATCCGAAGAACAAACTCGATGTCGGTAAACGGCTGGCACTTTGGGCGCTCGCAAAGGATTACGGCAAAAAGGATATCGTCTATTCAGGGCCTATCTATAAATCCATGAAGGTCGAAGGCGATAAGATCCGGCTGACGTTTGATTATACCGGTTCAGGCCTTAAGACTATGGACGGCAAAGAGATTTCGCATCTTACTATCGCAGGCGAAGACAAGAAGTTTGTCGAAGCCAAGGGCGTTATCGACGGCAATACGGTAGTAGTCTCCAGCGATGCTGTGAAAAAGCCTGTCTCGGTTCGTTACGGCTGGTCGAATACGGCAGAGCCGAACCTTGCAAACAAAAATGGTTTACCGGCTTCATGTTTCAGAACAGACGACTGGCCGGGCGTTTCATACGAAGCCAGATAACAAGCTAACTGAAACTCTAACTAAAAATGATAAGGAGTTTAACATTGAGTTAAAAAAGAAATTAAAACAAATATGCGTAGGCGGGATTTCTTAAGTCCTGCCGCTTTCTTTTTGCGCGGCGCTTTTGCCTGCTAGCGCTGCGGTTGACCAGGCTATTTGCAAGTTGTATCCTCCACATGGACCGTCTACGTTTATTATTTCTCCTGCGAAGAACAAACCCGGACAGATTTTCGACTGCATCGTTTGCGGATCGATCTCTTTAGTGTCTACCCCGCCTCGGGTAATTGTTGCCTGCGCAAAACCGGCTGTGCCGGTTACGTGTATTGGCAGATGTTTTATCATCTCAACAAGTTTTGTGCATTTCTTTTTGGGTAGTTGACTTAACGGGGTGTCCTCGGAGATATCAGTAAAGACTGCGACCTCGGCTGCCAGTCTTGCCGGGAGGATATCTGACAGGTAGCTTAGAACTTTCTTTTTCGGATTTGCAAAAGCAAAGTTCCGGAGGGCTTGTCGAAAGTCTTCATCGGTATCACCTGCGAGAAGGTCGATGTGAACTTCGATAGTGCCTTTGATATTTGCGAGCTGCTCTGCTGCGAATCTTGTAAACTCAAAAACCGCCGGTCCGCCAATTCCTTTGCCTGTGAACATCATTGGGCCTGTAGATGCTATTTTTTTGCCGGCGATCTTTGCAAAGACCTTAACATCACCGACAGCGACACCTTGTAATTTTGTCAGCCATTTAGCGCCGGAAACAAGACTCGTCAAAGCCGGGATCGGATCTACTATCGTATGGCCGAGCAGTTTTGCAAATTGGTAGCCGTCTCCTGTCGACCCGAGGTCGGGCCAGCTCTTTCCGCCGGTTACTATTATTACTGATTTGGATGTAATCGTATCGTCGCCGGCAGTTATGGTAAAATCGCTGTCGTCTTTGACTAAGCCGTCGACTCTTCTGCCGTAGATAAATTTCACGCCCAGCCGCTGAGCCTCCTGGAGCAGAGCATTCTTTACGGTCGCCGCCTTGTCGGTAGTGGGAAAGACCAGACCGTCTTTTTCGATCTTGCTCTTTACGCCGAGCTTTGCGAAAAAATCAATGGTGCTCTCTGGTGAGAATTCGTAAAGGCTGTGCTTTAAGAATCGTCCGCAAAAATCGAAGGCCTTTACAAAATGATCGATGTCGCCGTCATGGGTAATATTACACCGCCCGCGACCGGTACGAAGAAGCTTGCGCCCGACAGCGGTATTACGCTCGACAACAGCAACCACCGCCCCGCCGCGCGCAGCAAAAACAGAAGCCATAAGCCCCGCCGCCCCACCGCCAACAATACAAACATCAAATTTTACCATTAAAGAATCTTGATAGACTTGTTATTTTTCATGAATTTTTATTTTTCACTTGAACTTTTCGAGGTATTTGTCGATAATAGTATTAATCCGCTTAAGCGGAGGTGGATGGCCAAGTGCTATCGGGCCCTTAGGGGCCTTTTTTAATGCGCTAAAGCAGCTTCTTTCCAAATACTCGTTCACCTCTCCGATAATATTTTTGCCTAAGTATTTCAATTACTTTTTTTCCAAAAGGTGGAAATTCCTTACCTAATAAATTATTCTCATGTAATATCTCATTTCTCGATGGATGAGCCAATAAGTCAGACAATTGAAGGCCTGCAATATTATTTGCTTTATTTTTCACCTTTAATTGTGAACTGGTCAGTCTTTGCTGCATTCGCCCTGGATCAATCCAATCAGTACCATTTACAAAAAGACCATTGAACGAATCCTTTAACCTGCGATCTTCCTTTCCACCTCTGCTTTCCGCCATCACGTCACCTTGACTGTCAACAGAATCTAGAAAAAATATGTATCTTTCAAGCATAACTTTAAGACAGTAATGATAAGGATCGTATCTCCAGGTCGTATATGTTTCTTTATGATTAAGCTTATCAATACACACTGTAATAACTTTATAATCCCAATTTACTAATAACTGCAACAAAGCTACGTCAAATCTACTCCTAAATTCCGAATTCCTGAAACCGGTAAAAGGAGGCTTAGCATTGAGCATTTCTTTCCTGTGAAATAGTATCGGATCATCAGGATGAGACTCAAAAAAATCTACTTTTATTCTTTCCATCTGAGGATGAACAGTAGTTGCTATATATTTCAAGTCAACGATAACGCCAGTCAGGCTTAGAAACCTGTGGTTGGGATTTTCAGAGCTGCCAAGGTCAGAATTTCCGACTTCGTCAATGTATATGCGATACTTACTCATTCGATCTCCCTATCGACCATCCTTTAAAAATAATAAATCATCAATAATAAATTATAAATCAAAAAGAGTGGGCCTGTAAGCCGAGTTCTGTTGTCCCGAATTAACGGGATGGCAGTCATTTAACTTGACCGGCCGTTACCGACCGGCTCTCCCGGTTAAGGGAAGCAACCTACCCGCTGCGAATAGCACGGGCTACGCGTCGCAGCTGCTTGGTCTTGCAGGCGGTGGGGTTTACAATGCCGTTTCTGTTACCAGAAACGCGGTGCGCTCTTACCGCACCATTTCACCATTACCTGTGAGCCCATTCCAATCGGAAAGAGGCTCCATCGGCTGTATCTTTTCTGCGGCACTTTCCCGCGGGTTTCCCCGGGCGGCTGTTAGCCGTCACCGTGCCCTGTCCTGCTCGGACTTTCCTCCGGCATATCTCAGCCGGCGACCGCCAGGCCCACTCAATCTGTATTATAACACAATTTTATGCTTGCGTTCAATGAAAAGATTATTTATTGTAAGCTGTAAGTAGGTTTAATATTTTGGAGAATAAAATGAAAAATGCTGCGATACTTATATTACTGATTCTGCTGATCACCATTAGCGGGTGCTATACCGGGCCGAAATATTCTTTCGAGATCAGAAAAGTTACCATCGAGACACAACCGGCAGGGGCAAGGGTCTATCAGCTTAACTCGGCTTACAGGAACGAAACTTTCCTGGGAACTACGCCTATCCGGGAGCAGCCCGTCTCGATACTAACATATGTTAAGGGCAAATTAAGCTCAACCGTGGTAGACTGGATGTCCTCGCAGATCCAAATGCTGAATATCAGGATCGAAAAATCCGGATACGAGAGCTACGAAGGAAACCTGGCAACCGATCCTGAAAAAACGACTACCCACAGCATCACGCTCGATCATAAATAACTCCATCTAGCCAATCGGTCAGTTCGAAATGTATAATGTCTATTGTCTAATGTATAATGGTGGAAATCGCCTTCGGTGGACATCGACTCAGGAAATCGGATACGATTGCCTAATCTACTTTGATATAAATTCTGTTTTCTTCGGGAACATACGCCATAAAACGATAATATATCATTCCGCCTTTAATCAGAACTACCCTCTTACCCTTTAATGACCAATTCTTGTCCTTATACTTATCTTGCCATGTATCCGGACCGTGTTCTAACATGTCCTCGGGTAACTCTGTAAGCTCTTTGCGTTGAAAATCTCCCCCGTATAACTTTTTAAAAAACTCCTCGCATTCCTCCTTGCTAGGCAAACTGAAAGCGGCGTAATAATTCGCATCAACAAACCCACGGACGGCATAGTATAAGTGATAAGCATTTTCCGGAACCTCTATCCGGCTGATCATTTCATCCCTTACTCTGGTGTTGCTGTAAACTCTAGGGTAAGCCGATCTAACAAAAGCCATGGGAATATTAATAAAGAATCCCGCTAAAAAGACTAAGACCAAAAGACATGACCATACAATCACTTTTGAAATCATCTTCCACATATGATATCTCCACTTAAGCCAAATTCTACAGGGCTTTAATTAACAACACCTGAGTTACTATTTTCTTAATACTTCGAAATGTTTTGCGAAATCCTTGTCGTTTCTTTCCGGGTAGTCGTTTCTATAGTGGACTCCGCGGCTTTCCCGGCGGTGCTGGGCGGCATACGCCATTAGCAACGATACCGTCAGCATATTTTGACACTCCCAGCCATAGGGCTTATCGAAAACCTTATCCATAACATACCGCTGCCAGAATCTGATGATCTCCTGCGATTCTTCAAGCATTTGATCCTTACGCGTAATACCGACATTTCGCCACATCAAGGCTCGCAGGGAATTGCGAACATCATCGGCATCGAGCCTGCTGCGGTCTGAACGGGGGATGTCGTATTTCATTTTTCTATATCGCAGGTGAGCATCGCCTGACTGCCGGGAGGCCTGCTGACCGGCGATCTTGCCGAAGACAAGACCCTCCAAAAGCGAATTACTGCCAAGTCGGTTTGCTCCATGCAGGCCCGACGCGGTAACCTCGCCGCACGCGTAAAGATGCTCAATACTCGTGGCGGCATTACTGTCGACCTTGATACCGCCGAGCATGTAATGTGCACTCGGGCGGACGGGGATGAGGTCGACACTAACGTCGATATCGAAACTTTCGCAAAGCTCGCTGATCAGCGGAAAACGTTTCTTGAAATATGACTTGTCGAAGTGGCGGATGTCAAGATAAACATGGGTCGTATTGGTCTTTAACATGCGGTCGAGGATCGCGCGGCTTACTATATCACGGGGGGCAAGCTCCGCTGAGGCGTGATAAGACTTCATAAAGGCGTTGCCTTCACAATCGAGGAGTATGGCTCCTTCGCCGCGAAGAGTCTCGGTGATGAGGGCACGCGAAGCACCTGCAATATAAAGGGTCGTCGGGTGGAACTGCATAAACTCCAGGTCGCTGAGGACTGCGCCCGCGCGAAAGGCCATGGCCAGACCATCTGCGGTGGCGATCTTGGGGTTTGTAGTCTCACGGTACAATCGCCCCGCCCCGCCGGTAGCCAGTATTGTATTAGCTGCCCAGATAACCTCCATCTCGCCGTCTTCGCGGCGACCGATCGCGCCGACGCACTGGCCGTCGCCATTGGTGATGACATCAATGACGAAGAAATTCTCGGTGACGTTGATGTTGCTGATCGTCTTTATTTTGCGGACAAGACCTTCGATGATGCCCCGCCCGGTCGAATCGCCGTGGGCGTGGGCGATCCTTGCATGACTGTGGCCGCCTTCGAGTGTTACGTCGAGTATGCCGTCAACCTTGTCGAACTCTGTACCCCAGTCGAGAAGTTGACGGACGAGGTCGGGGCCTTCCTGGACGACCTGCCGAACAATAGCTTCGTCGCAAAGACCGCAGCCGGCACTGAGGGTGTCGGCAATGTGAGAATCGAAACTATCGTCGGACCGCAATACCGAGGCGATGCCGCCCTGGGCGTTCCAGGTATTGCTGTCACTGATGGAACCTTTGCAGACGACCATAACATTGCAGTTTGCCGCCGCCTCGATAGCTCCGCGGAACCCGGCAATACCACCGCCGACAACAAGACAATCAGTAAAGATATGCCGCGTAGAAGTAGTATCAATCTCAGTAAGATAACGCCTGTATTCAAATAGCTTCATCGAAATATTTTAACTTTTAATTATTATTACCTTAAGGTTTTTTCGGCCAAAACTGCGTTTACAGCCCAAAATCAAGGATCAAGCTGGGTTTTAATACTAATTTGTCACAAATTAGTATATGAAGTAAAAGCAAAATTGCCAGTGAATTATCCGCAGATTTCCTGCCAGTCAATTTCGTTTAGTTCTTCTATTACTTCTTTTCCGAGTTTGTTTTCTTCTACGCTTGACTCTTCGTCGCGGGGGACTATCGACAGGACGTCCACCTCGCCCCATTCTTCGAGTACCCTCGGCAGCGTCTCTTCGGCGAGGCCTGCTGATTCTATGTCGTAACCGCTGATGACTACGCCGGCGGTCTGAAGGCCTGCCCCGCGGACTGCATCGATTGTCAGCAGCGTATGGTTGATCGCCCCGAGGTCCGGGCGGGTTACTATCAATACCGGCATCTGGAATTCTTTGGCAAGTTCCAGCACGTCAACTCCGCCCGAGATCGGCACGCGAACGCCGCCGATGCCTTCGACGATCATATATTCGCTGTCGGCGCAGATCTTTGTATACGCTTCTTTGATCCTGGCAAAGTCTACCACACGGTTTTCAAACTCTTCGCATACAAGCGGAGCAGCCGGCGCTACGAAGCCCACCGGATTGATCTCCGAAAGCGAGAAATTGCAATGCGAACAGGTTCGCAGAAATTCAGCGTCTGGATTGATGAGCCCTTCGTGCTGGTGGGTGCAGCCGCTGCCGACGGGTTTGAAAACGCCGACTCGCTTGCCGCTATAGCGAAGCATATTGGCGATACCTCCGGCGATAAGAGTCTTACCAACACCGGTGTCGGTACCGGTTACAAACAAACCTTTCATCTTTGGAAGATCAAGCGACAGTGACATACTGTTAGTTCCTTTCTCAAACGGCCGTTTTGGCCAAAACTATTTTATTATTTCCGGAAGATCGTTCTTCAGGGCATCGTGTACTATATCCAGAAGCTGACGCAATAATTCCATATCTATGGCTATCGGGGGCATTATTACAATTACATCGCCCAGCGGGCGGAGCATTGCGCCTTTGTCCCACATTGCCCTGCATAGTTTCGCGCCGATCAATTTTGAAGCATCGAAAGATTCGCCCGTCGTTTTGTCCCTGACTATCTCGACAGCACACATCATACCCTTATGGCGAACGTCGCCTACGTAGGGCAGTTCTTTAAACTTTGCAAAATACTCGTCGATAAGTTTTACCTTTTCATCGAGCGAAGCGATTATATTGTTCTCCTGGAAAAGCTCCAGAGATGCAAGACCTGCTGCGCAACCGAGGGCGTTGCCGGTATAAGTATGGCCGTGATAGAATGTTTTATGCTCGGAGGGTTCGCCGAGGAAGGCATCGAATATTTTTTGCGAAGTCATCGTCGCAGCCAGCGGCAGGTACCCGCCGGTTATTCCCTTGGCAAGACACATAAGATCAGGCTCGACCGATTCATGTTCACAGGCAAACATCTTACCTGTCCGTCCGAAACCTGTAGCCACCTCGTCAACGATCAGCAGGACTCCGTATTTCCTGGCAAGTAATTCAACGCCCTTAAGAAATGTGGACGGATGAACGATAATACCCGAGGCGCCCTGCACCAAAGGCTCAACAACAACACCGGCGATCAAGTCACCATGCTGCTTTAATATCTCTTCCAGCTTAGCAAGACAGTAATTGCAGCACTCGTATTTATCACCATCGAAACGGTATGGATGCGGGCTTGGCACGAAATATGTTTCAAAAAGCAGTGATCGGAAAATGCTGTGGAACAGACCGATACCGCCGACACTGACCGACCCTATCGTATCGCCATGGTAAGAATTGGCGAGGGCAACGAATTTCGTGCGTTTTTTATTGCCGATATTCTGCTGGTACTGGTAGGCCATCTTGATAGCGATCTCTACGCTGGTCGCCCCGCTGTCGGAGTAAAATACCTTGTCCAGACCTTCGGGAGTGATCTCGACAAGTTTTTCGGCAAGCTCGATAGAGCGACTCTGCCCAAGACCGAGCAAAGTGCTGTGGCCGATCCGCGTCAGTTGATCGCTTATCGCATCGTCGATTCGCTTAACCCGGTGGCCGTGAACATTGCACCACAGCGAGCTGAAACCGTCGATATACCGCTTGCCTTCCGTATCGACCAGAAAAAAACCGTCTCCCGACTCAATAACGACAGGAACGCCCTCCAGCCAACCAGCCATCTGGGTAAACGGATGCCACAAACATTGCTTATCCGCTTCAACAAATTTTCGAGTTCGATCATTCATAACCGCACATTATCCCCAGAAATCACGCACAGTCAACCAATATTCAAATTAGCAAAAAATAGGGTTGCAAAATAAACCAATAACGCCATCATAGTGTATAAAATAATGAATTATTGTTTAAAAGCTTAAAATTAAGCAGGAGTAAGCAAATGAACCTTGTTTATCTTGATGAGTCAGGAAATACCGGATTAAATTTCAAGGACAAACAACAGCCGATATTCTTGCTGGCAGCCATCATAATTCCCTCTACCAAATGGTTTCAAATGGAGGAAGTCTTCAATAATATTATAGATGAGTACTGGAGTTCAGCAGAAGAAAACATTGAAATTCATGCCACTGATCTCGTTAAAAGAAAAAAGTCATTTAAAAATATCGCCTTTGATAAAACTTTAGAGATCAGAGACAAACTTCTGCAAATACTCATAGACTACAAAATACCCATGATTTACATTGACATAAACAAAAAAAGATATGAAAAATTTTGCGAAGACAACTATGGCCCTGGAATAAAAATTGATCCGTACATAATGGCTTTGCCTTTTGTATGCATGAAAGTTGATCAAATGTTGAAAGAAAAGGGTGACAGCGAATTAGGCATGTTTATTTTTGACGAGCAGAAAGATGTTTTTGCTGACGCAGAGCTATCAATTAAAACCTTAAGACTAGATCCTAATTCTGTTTTGAAAACTTCAAATATTATTGAGAAAGGATTCTTTGTTGATTCCAAGAAAAGTTTCGCACTGCAACTGGCAGACATAGCGGCATTCTACACTAGAAAATCAGTAGAATTTCAGGAAGGCATCAGGGTAAGTGAATACAACAAGCAAACATTCGAGAAAATTGAGAAAATTAAAATTAACGCAAAAACCCAACCGTTTGGCGATATTCTGGATTGGGTAAAGATGAATCATGCAGGCTAAAAAAAGAGCGGCCGCCCCATTAAGGGTGGGTCGTCCAAAGACGGCCACTAGCAGTCGCTATTAATATATTCGTATAAAAACGTCTGAAAGTCAAATAAAAAATGGTAAGTTTTGATAAAAATGATAAATATGAGATTCTTCGGGCCAAAATGGTCAAAAATCATCTGATGCGGCGGGATATTAGCGACCCTGCCGTTCTTGATGTTTTCAGGCGTCTTCCGCGGGAGCTTTTTGTCCCCGCTAAATATGCCGAGGACGCTTATGGCGATTTCCCGATCCCTATCGGCATCGGCCAGACCATCAGCCAGCCGTATATCGTAGCACTGATGACGCAGTGCCTTCGACTAAATGATCGGTGCACAGTTCTGGAACTTGGTACCGGCAGCGGGTACCAGGCGGCGATACTGGCCATGCTGGCAAAGAAGGTCTATACTATAGAAAGACTCCCCATGCTTTCCGAAGGCGCACAGGCCGTTATCGGCGATCTTGGGATAGAAAATGTGGAATTTTATATCGGTGACGGGTCAAAGGGCTGGCCGGACTACATGGAATTTGATAGAATAATCGTAACCGCTGCGATGCCGGAGGTACCGGCGGCGATTAACAGGCAGCTAAAAAATAACGGACTGCTGGTGGCGCCTGTCGGCGGACCGCTTTACCAGGACCTGCTCGTGATAGAAAAAAAAGACGGCACGCTATACAGCAAAAACGTATGCTCGTGCAGATTTGTTAAACTTATCGGGAAATATGGATTCGACGAAACCGCATAGATTAGACCTGGACACCGAAATACAATATGTAAAAGGGGTCGGGCACACACGCGCAAAGGCATTCCGCAAGGCCGGTGTAAACAAGCTTTACGATCTGCTGGAATATTACCCGCGCAAGTGGTCGTTCATGCCGGAACCGGTTAAGATCAAAGAGATCGTCGCCGGACAGACGGTTTGCATTATCGGGATCATCGAGCAGACCGATTATAAGAAATTCCGCAAGCCGCGAATTTTCAGCGCCTCTGTCGCAGACGACTCGGGAATGTGTAAAATAATCTGGTTCAACGGCGGATACCTGCAAAATCAGCTCGAGCCGGGCAAGATCATAATGGCCTCCGGCAAATCGAGTATCTACAAGTATCGCGTTCAGCTTACAAATCCGAAATTTTCGATAATCGAAAACGAAGACGACATCGACCCGGACACACTTTCCGGAGCCACTTATCCGGCATCGGCAAATCTGACTAACCGCCATATTAAGAAAATAATCAAACCGATCATCGAAGAGCTTTCGGCCAGGGCTCCTGAATTCTACACAAAAGAATTTCAAAAGAAAAACGAACTTATCCCAAGGCCGACCGCGCTGCACTGGATTCATACCCCGCCGGACGAGGAAGAGCTTAAGGCCGCTGTCAGGCGTTTAAAGTTCGATGAGCTTTTTGTTATGCAGCTTGCGATGGCGCTTAAGCGGCATCACCTGCGGCACACGGCGCCAGCGCGGGCAATGGTTAACAGCGATATGATCGACAGCCGCATCCGCAAGCGATTTCCGTTTTTGCTAACCGCCGATCAGGATACGGTTATCAGCGAGATCGCCCAAGACATGCGCAGTACGATCCCGATGAACCGGCTTTTGCAGGGCGATGTAGGCTCCGGCAAGACGGTCGTCGCATTGTATGCGGCGCTTTTAGCTATCGCTAATAAATCGCAGGCAGCGATAATGGCACCTACGGAAATTCTCGCGACCCAGCACTTCAACAGTATCGAAAAATTTCTTCACGGCAGCAAGGTCAAGGCCGCTCTTATTACCGGGTCAATGCCGGCAAAGAAGCGAACCGAGGTTTTAGAGCAGATCAAAAGCGGCGAGATCAATATCGTTGCCGGCACCGTAGCGCTGCTGAATGAAAATATTGATTTTAATGACCTTGGCGTGGTCATCATCGACGAGCAGCACAAGTTCGGCGTTCATCAGCGGTCGAAGCTTCGCAAAGCACAGGCACCGCATTGCCTGGTAATGACAGCAACACCGATACCGAGGACACTGGCTATGACAGCGTTTGGCGATCTGGATGTCTCGACAATAAGGAACTGTCCGCCGGGCCGGGGCAAGGTTGTTACGCGATGGGTTAAGCCGCATGACCGGGTCGCCGCGCTGGAGTTTATCCGCCAGCGGCTAAGGGCAAAGAAGCAGGCCTACTTCGTTTATCCGCGGATCGATAACATCGACGAGACGAGCGATGTCAAGGCGGCAACGCAGGAGTTCAAGATTCTAAGCAAAAAGATTTTCCCGGAGTTTAAAGTCGCCCTGTTGCACGGACAGATGAAAAGCGATGATAAGCAGCTCACCATGGAAAAATTCCGCAAGGGCCAGATAGACGCTCTCATCGCGACGATAGTTATCGAAGTAGGCGTAGACGTACCCAATGCGACGATGATGATAATAGAGGGAGCAAACCGCTTCGGCCTCGCCCAGCTCCATCAGCTAAGAGGACGCATCGGCAGAGGGCAAAGCAATTCGTATTGTTTCCTGTTCGCAGAAACCGAAGACGAAAACGCGATAAGCCGCCTGGAGATAATGACACGGAGCAACAACGGTTTCGAGATAGCCGAGCACGACCTCAAACTCCGCGGCCCCGGCGAAATCTTCAGCACAAGACAACACGGCCTCCCCGACCTGAAAATAGCAAACATAATAGAAGACTTCGACCTGCTAAACCTGGCAAGAAAAGACGCCTTCCAAACAATAAAAAAAGACCCCCTGCTCGAATCCCCGCAAAACAAAAATCTAAGAAACGAACTAATAAACAAATTCGGAGAAAAACTCGGACTGATAGATATAGCGTAAAGCTGATATTAACAGCGAACTTCAATAAACATTGCATCATTCTATAAAGTGCATCATAGCAATTGACCATTTAGGTAAAAAAACGATAATATTGACAAATATGTGTGCGCCAATTGAGAAAAGTATATTACCCGTAACAAATCTTATTAAGACATAAGTGTACCCAGCCCATAAAAGCGGCAATAAATGAAGTCCAAATCCAAAGGCTGGAATATGAAGTAATGTAAAACAAAAAGGCACTATAGCCAGTGCCCAAATTATATTTTTCTTTCTGCAAATATAATTAAGTAAGAAACCCGATATCATTATCTCCTCAAAACAGGGAGCAACAATACCAAATATCGAAGTATAAATAACACCTGGCAGAGAAGTACCATACTGTAGCCGAGACCAAATTTTATTGTGAAAGTCTGTTATCAATTCAATTACTTTATCTCCATCACCATAATCCAATATCTTATTTTGCAAAACAGCGAAATCTGACAAATTCGAAAATTGCCAAGCTACTAATGGCCATAGAATAAGTAAGCCAATTATTATTCTTTTAAAGCGAACCTTAGTCCATACTAAACCAAGAGCAGATCGATATCTGCACACGAAATAAATAATAGCCAGTAAATTAAATGTGACTTGTACCCCAAAGAAAGTCGAAGTATATGCTGTTGGATGATTGGAACATAAAGCAACAAAAAAATCTATTTTAAATAATAACGACATAGAATGAGTGAGAAAATTGCTGCAAATATAATATATGAAAACTAACAGAATAATATTGGGTTGAGACTCATCGGCTTGTTTTTTAATATAAATATCTTTTATCAATTGCAGCTTTCCTCCAATAATATTACGTGGGCACGGCCCACCCTACAAAACTACTTTGCAATCAGCTTGTAGTTCTCCGGGTTTTTGATTATCTCCAGTGACAGGTCGACGTCCAGGTCCGGCCAGTGCAGATGGGTTTTGTGAAGTAGCTCGATATTGCAGATTTGTTCGATGGTCGCCGACTTAAACCATGGGAAGTGTTTAAACGACAGGAAGTATTCCATCTCATCGATGAACAACCAGAAACCATGTTCTGAAATATTTGTTACTTCAAGATTCGATTCCATTTCTTCCTCAAACAATTCTCGCAGGTTGACAGCTTCTACTCATGCCCTCTATTATATAAGAAATTGCAAATACTGTCAATACCACAAAAACAATGGAATTTGATCCAAATGGCGGAATTTTGCTCTATTTCACCCGCTGCATTTTGTATGTTCCGTCTACCGGGCCCTTATACCAGCCGGTAAATTCCTCTTTGGTCAGTTCGCCGGAACCTGTGTAGATTCCGTTGTCTGCTGTGTGTGGGAATTTGTTGTTTTCCAGAACTCCGTCCATTGTGTGCATCGGCTTTTTCTTAGTGCCCAGCTTATCCAGCACCAGCATACGGAATTTACCATCGCCCAAATCGATCACCTTCGCGGCAAAGGTATAATCGTTACCCGCCGAATCCGAACCACTGCCCTGCCAGTCACCGGCAAAAGGATAATTACTCCCAGAGTTTGCGCACGAAACCAAAAACAAAGATATGCAAAAAAAGATAAATAAGGCAAATGATATTTTTATGCGTTTGTTCATTTTGATATTCCTCAACCAATATTTGCAGATTGCCCGTTTTTTACAGCATGGGCATAGCCCATCCTACCGGATTCATATCGTCTATTATATGAGTAATCTACAGCATTGTCAACATCCAAAACTCCGTCCAATTTAAAGTTGAAGTTTAAATTGGACGAAAAAGCAGGATTTACTATATTTCACCACAAAAATTTCAACTGACTGGTAGTTCATGTCGATACATTTTGTTTATGGCAATTAACTTGACAACATCGTGTTGATAGTGTATATTATATCTTTGTATCTTCGTGTGAAAAGCATGCGATTTTACGCCTGACACACATTTAATTTGTGATTACGGAATCATGGCAGGGCAAAAAAACGCTGGTTTTGCTGGTTTTTTCGATGGATTCGACTAAATTAGCCCACCAGAAACGCCCAGCGGGCTATGATCGACCGGAATAACGTTTATAGTTTATCGGGATAGGAGTAAAAATGAGTAACAAATCCCCATCCTCGGGCACACCTGCGCCTGAGGGCACACGCAAGCAGGGCAGTCAAATTATCGTAGATACGCTCGCCGAACAGGGCGTCGATGTAATGTTCGGATATCTTGGCGGCGTGGTTTTGCCGCTTTTCGACAAGATCTACGATTCACCGATCAAATTTATCATCCCCCGTCACGAGCAGGGCGGCTGCCACATGGCCGATGCCTATGCACGCGCCAGCGGCAAGCCAGGCGTCATTATCGCGACATCGGGTCCGGGTGCGACAAATCTCGTTACCGGTCTGGCAACGGCGATGATGGACTCGGTCCCTATCGTAGCGATCACCGGCCAGGTCCGAACCGACCTTATCGGCAATGACGCTTTCCAGGAAGCCGACACCACCGGTATCACCCGCCCGGTCACCAAGCACAACGTAATAATAAAGGATATCAAGGACCTCCAGAAAACTATCCGCGAGGCATTCTACATCGCAACCAGTGGTCGCCCGGGACCGGTTCTTATCGACATACCCGTAGATATGCAGATTGCTGAAACCGAGGTTGTGCCTCCTTCGAAAATCAAACTGCCCGGATATAAAGTCCGCACAAAGGGCCACGCAAGACAGATAGCAGTCGCCGCCGAAGCGATCAACGCATCGTCAAAACCGGTAGTCTATGCCGGCGGCGGAATCATTATCTCCAATGCCAGCAACGAGTTACGGGCGTTTGCCGAAAAGGCTCATCTACCGGTAACCACGACATTCCTCGGTCTTGGTGCGTTTGATCAGTCCAAACCGGAATCGCTGGACATGCTCGGAATGCACGGATCGGCATACGCAAATTACGCCGTTCAGGAATCCGACCTGCTTATCGCTATCGGTTCGAGATTTGAAGATCGGGTAACCGGCAAGCTGAAAACCTTCGCCCCGCACGCGAAGATCATCCACATTGATATCGACCCGGCGAGCATCTCTAAGAATGTTCATGTAGATATCCCGGTCGTCGGCGACGCGAAAACGATCCTGACCGACCTGATCGAAGCGGTTGAATACCGCCAGCGTGACGAATGGTTCGCCCTGATAGCCAAGTGGAAAAAGAATCATCCGTTTAACTATGACCGAAAGGCAGACATCGTCAAACCTCAGTACGTCATCGAAGAGCTTTGCCGCCTGACAAAAGGCGAAGCAATAATCACAACCGGCGTCGGCCAGCACCAGATGTGGTCGGCCCAATTCTACAAATACAACCATCCAAGGCAGTTTATCAGCTCTGGCGGGCTGGGAACGATGGGATTTGGTCTGCCGGCCGCGATCGGAGCACAGGTCGCAATGCCGGACGCGACAGTTGTCGACATCGATGGCGACAGCAGCTTCAATATGACACTGACGGAGCTTTCGACAGCCGTCCAGTACGAACTGCCCATTAAAATAGTCCTGATCAACAACGGGTATATGGGAATGGTTCGCCAGTGGCAGGAATTGTTCTACGGCCATCGTTATTCGTGCAGTTCGCTGCAAAACCCCGATTTTGCAGTGCTAGCCGAGGCATTTGGTGCAAAAGGCATTTCCGTCGACAAGAAAGAAAACGTAACTTCCGCCCTGGAAGAGATGCTCGCGGCAAAAGGCCCGTGCCTCGTCGATTTCCACGTCGAACGCGAAGAAAACGTATGGCCGATGGTCGCAGCGGGTAAAAGCCTCCACGAGATGGACGGACTGGATATTTTTGAAAGCATGGCCTAGACCAGACTACACCTGGATCAAACAGGCCCAAATATAAGGAATAAGTATGATGAAACATCTAATTAGTGCATTAGTTCAGAATAAACCCGGCGTCCTGGCCCATGCGGCAGGAATGTTCGCGGCGAGAGCATTTAATATTGATTCACTTGCGGTCGGACGAACCGATGACCCGACTCTCAGCCGGATGACAATAGTAGTAATCGGCGATGACAAGGTCGTTGAGCAGGTTAGAAAACAGCTTGCAAAGCTCGTTACGGTAGTAAAAGTCCAGGATTTCGTAGGTCAGGACGTTGTAGCTCGTGATTTGATGTTACTGCGGGTCACAGCCCCTGTAGAAAAACGTCTGGAAATTCTTACTCTTGTCGAATTGTATAACGCAAAAGTTGTGGACATCTGCGCAAAATCTGTTATGGTAGAGGTTTGTGGCCCGGAAGCGAAGATCGAATCGTTCATAGATTCGTGCCGGCAGTACGGCATAAAAAGCGTCGTACGGACTGGCACTATCGCAATGCCGAGAACCAGCAAAACCGTAAAAGTATAATAGCTGAAAACAGCATAATAGCAGTAAAATTTAAATAAACAGGCCGCAGTGCCGGGCTTTACACACGGCTGTGTAAAGTTATATATAGTAAATAATTCAGGAAGATTAGAAGATTGATACAGGAGTAATCATGGCAACAATTTATTACGAAGACCAGGCCCCAATCGGACCTTTGCAGGATAAGACAGTCGCAGTTATAGGCTACGGCAGCCAGGGCCACGCACACGCACAGAACCTTCGCGACAGCGGAATCAAAGTTGCGATCGCCGAAATCGAAGGCACAGACAATTTCAAACTCGCCAAAGACCACGGTTTCGTACCTGGCGACATCAAGACAGCTATGAACGGCGCCGCTTTGCTGATCATCACCCTGCCCGATGAAGTCCAGGCAAAGGTTTATGAAACTCAGATCGCACCGAACCTCGTTGCAGGCCAGACGATCGGTTTCTGCCACGGCTTTAACATTCACTTTAAGTACATCGTTCCGCCTGCCGACATCAACGTTGTAATGATCGCCCCTAAGGGTCCCGGTCACCTCGTTCGCAGCGAATATGTCAAAGGCGGCGGCGTTCCAAACCTTATCGCTGTCGAGCAGGACGCTAGCGGTGACGCAAAAGCGATCGCTCTTGCATGGGCAAACGGAATCGGCGGAGCACGTGCCGGCATCATCGAGACAACGTACAAAGAAGAGACCGAGACAGATCTCTTCGGCGAACAGGTTGTTCTGTGCGGCGGACTCAGTGCTCTCATCAAAGCGGGATTCGAGACTCTCTGCGAAGCCGGTTATCAGCCGGAGATCGCATACTTCGAATGCATGCACGAAGTAAAGCTTATCGTTGACCTGATGTACCAGGGCGGACTAAGCTACATGCGTTACAGCATCTCGAATACTGCCGAGTGGGGCGACCTCCACATCGGTCCTCGCATAATCACTGCCGAAACAAAAGCCGAAATGAAAAAGATTCTCGGCGAGATCGTTTCAGGTCAATTCGCAAAAGAGTGGGTTGCCGAGTACCAGGGCGGACTGAAAGAGTTCAACGCCAAGTATGACGCGGACCATGGAAGTCAGCTTGAAGAGGTCGGACGTGGCCTCCGCAAAATGATGAAGTGGGTAGACGCAAAAGAAGTATAAGCAAAAAATAACCGTAGGGGCGGGTTTCAAACCCGCCCTTATACAAAATAACAATGAACCATTCAAAGGGCTATAGTTTCGACTAGAGCCCTTTTTTTACCCCACCTTGTCATTTCCCCCAGCGTTGTTTGCACCGTCGGCCACGGGCCTGTTATGTTGACCCATCCGATTTGATCCGAGAACATAGCCTGCGATCGCGGCATAGATAGCCTCAAACTGCGAAATCTCTACGTGAAGAATTCCCGCTATCAACAGCCCCTCAATAATAAGAGCTACGACAACGAGGTGGAGAGCATTGCTTTGCTTTTCCATGCTATGATCGTGGTCAACTTTATAGGCCAAGATGATCAAAAGTGCCACCGCCAAGGCAGTGAATAAAGCTATGCCGGAAGCTAAGTAGTAATCCCGATTTTCCAGCTGCCGTATAAATATCCTTTCCGGCTTCTCGTCAGGGCTTGCCCCGTTCCCGGATAATGTCTCGCCAAGAGAATGTTCCTGGTCATCGCTAGTATGACCTGTGTCTTCTACTTGCTTATTCTCAGTTGCCATCGATTCACTTGTGTTAACCGCGTTATTCTGGGCAAGAACGAGACTCAATGGAATGATCATCAAAGAGAGAACAACCATAGACAATGCCAAACAGACTTTACGATTCTTTGTGGTTTTTACCAAATTTGTTACAGACTGCATAGTTCAATATCCTCCGAAGGTATTCAGTATTTACGTTAAAATCCGGTAAATTCTCATGGCCAATCATGCTTTCAAGATTAACCCTTGAAAATTTTGGTTCGTTGATCGTATACGGCAAATATGGCAATGTCGCCGAAAACATTGAATTTTCTATTCCAGCCAAGCTGATCTCAAGTTTCATATCCTCAAATGGTGGGTCATTCTGGCGATTTCGTATGCTCGCGATCTCAAAGCCATTGAAACCAAGTAGTTCAAGAGTCTTTTGGTAGAGAGGTCCGCATTTCGGCGGGTTCCCATTAGTTACATGTACGATCTTTAGGCGATCACGCGGTGAATATGCACATCGAATAAGGGTTTTGACAACAACATCCACAGGGGTGATATTCACCGTAGACTCAGGCTCACAAAAAAAACGGATTGGCAACACCATGCAACCTTCAGGACTGAGAGGTAGACTTAGAGGCATATCGCGTTTTCCAGCAATGAACCGAACGCCTTCGTCAGCAAGACGATCAGCCAAAACATCATGTTTCAACTTTCGAATCAGTCTTCTGCGCAATCCCAAAATGTGTTTGGCATAGTTGTAGTAACTAAGGAACTGGGTGGTTAGCCCGCTTTTAGAATGTCCGGCAGTTACGGCTAGACGGAAAATAGTTCCTACGAAACCAGCGTTTGCTGCACGTTTTATGAGACGGCTCTCCGCTAGTCGCTTAGAATATTCGTAGGCATTGTGATAAATTTGACGTGTCACAGGATCTTCGGTCGCGAGAGCTGGATGTGCATTACAAACGTACGCCGTGCTAATAAAACAAAAACTGGGGCATTCGATTTCTTCCGCGAGATCGATCATATTTATTGTACCGTCATAGTTCGTACTCAGGATTCTCTTTCGCTGATTCTTATTGAAACTCGTATCGGCAGCACAGTGCCATATCTCATCTATCATCTTATGTAAACCGTTGATAGTGCTGCGGTCGAGGCCAGCTAAAGGTTGCGTGACATCTCCCTCAAGAACGGAAATCCGCGATACATTGGCACGAGGATTAACAGTTCGTATAGCCTCTATCACGCGCGACTCATTCGTCGTGCGATCCCTTGATCCTGATCGGCTCAGGCAATAAACCTGGCATCCTTCGCGAAGCATGGCCTCTACAAGGAACGACCCAATGAATCCGGTGGCACCGGTAACTAATATCCGCGGGGGCCTCCCGAGAGTTTTCCATCCTACATCCATAAGCCGGTTCCTAAATGAAGCAGTGGTTCGGAGAAAAAGATTTTATTTTTGTTCAACATCAGGTCCTTCCGTTATCGACTGTTGGATATTGACTTTAGCAAATATCTGTCCTAAGACTCCAGTAATAATACCAAATTCACCTTGATTTGTCAAATATATTAGGAGAACGAAACGGGATCTGGTCCCATATTGGTTAAATAGGCAATCTGCAAAACAGTAAATTGCCCAACTTCTGTTTATATGGTTTTCAGATTTCTCCTTTTTTCGGTCTTCGGTGCTCATCTTCGCACAGTTCGCCAAATCTAGCAAAGGCGGTCGGGATTGTCAAGCGTGATAACTAAAGACACCGGGAGTCTTTTCTGGGAACTTAGGTAGTTTAGCTCGTCGAATCGCTATTTTTACTGCAATAAACATCAGTTTTCGCCTCTTTTAAAAAATAACTATTTGAAATACCAATAGTTGCCGGAGGCAAAACAAATAAAACATAAAATAGGAGAAGCAAAAATTGCTTCTCCTATAATTTATTATTTAGATATTACTTTAAGAACTACTAAAAGCCCTAAAAAAACGATTAAATCGCCCATAATTGTCCCTTTCTATTCGTAAAATTATTTACCCACCTATAAGATGCCTTTACAAGCGTACCTTACTTAAATGTCACATTCAATGAATCTTACGTTAATAGATGTTAGAGATAATATAACAAGAAACTTAATTGTCAAGAAGAAAACAAAAAAATAAGAGAGATAATTAAAAACACCGGGAGTCTTTTACGGGGACTTAGGCAATTTAGTTCTGTAAGAAAACCTCAAATCATGCCAAATCAATTTCCTTCACTCACCCAACCACCAAGCGTCCGATGACTTTTGATGCCAAACTGCCAAGTTACTTTAAAATTATTAACTAAATTGCCATATCGAGCCAACCTCAAAAAAGAGAAATCTTGATAGTTCAAGTTGAATTTGTTAAGCTAAATAACTCCGAAAGGATAAAATATTGCTTTGTCAATGATGCACTAAGGGATATCTTTAACTAGACATAATGAATGACGAAAAACAAATACACAATGCACCGCCATTTTATTCCAAATGGGCCAACACTCCCTTTGCTCCCGCTAAATGTCCGTTCTTTTACGGCTGGGTTATCGTCGCCGTTTCGACAATGTCGATCATCTTTTCCATGCCTGGCCAAACCGCCGGCATCGGCATCTTTACTGACTATATAATAGATGCACTTGATATCACTCGCAATCAGCTAAGCCTTGCGTATATGATCGGTACCATCGCAAGCGGCCTGATCCTGCCATTCGCCGGCAAAATCCTCGACCAGGTGCGCGCCGCGACCGAGAGACAGCCCGGCAATTAGACTTGCCACTTTCGATGGAATGATATATCATTTGAGTAAGGTTCAGTTTGACAGCAACCGAGTATTCGCTATCGGTAAAGTAACTGTAAATTTATTAGAGGATCATTATGGCAAAGAATCTTGATGCGAGCGTCAATCAACGTTTTTCTTCACGTCTGGGCTTTCTATTAAGCGTGATTGGGATCGCGGTGGGTACGGGAAATATCTGGCGGTTTCCCCGGATTGTTGCTCAGAACGGCTCGGATGAAGGAGCCGGGGCCTTTTTGGTTGCCTGGACAGTATTTCTGTTTCTCTGGAGTATCCCATTGGTCCTGGCCGAATATGCGATGGGCCGCAAATGCAGGATGGGCGTCATCGGAACAATTACCAAAATCGCCGGCGTGAAATTCGCATGGATGGGAGCATTCATGGCCTTTGTGACGGTGGCCATTACGTTATTCTATTCGGTCATAGTGGGTTGGTGCTTTTACTATTTCGTCCAGATGCTGACTAATCCTCTACCGCTGACAACAGAAGTAGCCATGGCCAGATGGAATGACTATCAAGGCGGCGGCTGGCCGCTGGTAACACACGCCGTTGTCATGGGGCTTGGAACTTTTGCCATCTGGCGGGGAATCAGGTCCATAGAACGGATCAATAAGATACTGATTCCGTCATTGCTGGTCATCGTTTTGATTTGCGTCGTTCGCGGCTTGACCCTTCCGGGCGCATGGGCCGGAGTCGCATACCTTTTCACCCCGGACTGGGGACAACTGGCCAGCCCCAAAATATGGATGGAAGCCCTAACGCAAAATGCGTGGGACGTCGGAGCCGGTTGGGGGCTTTATCTTACGTATGCGGCGTATGTCAAACGAGAACATGGCGTGGTCAAGAACGCCTTCATCACTCCCATCGGCAACAATATTGTCTCAATGTTGGCGGCCTTAATGGTATTTGCGACGGTCTTCGCAGTGCTGCGGACGGAAATGGGTAAGACGCAGCCGGAAGTACTGGAGATCATGCGCACCAGCGGTGAGGCGTCTACAGGATTGACTTTCATCTGGATGCCCCAGCTTTTCGCACGGATGTTTTTGGGGCGTCCCCTGTCCATCCTCTTCTTTTTGGGATTAACCTTTGCAGGTTTTTCATCCCTCATAGCTCACCTTGAACTTTCTACGCGCGTCCTCATCGACGTAGGCATGAAGCGATCCAGGTCTATCATTCTGGCGGCAATGTTTATTTACATTCTGGGGATTCCGTCTGCCGTCAGTCTCAAATTCCTGAAGAACCAGGATTTTGTCTGGGGTTACGCACTGATTATCTCGGGCGCATTAGCCGCCGTCGCGGTGATGCGCCATGGGGCCGCTCGGTTGCGTAGAGAGGAACTGATGGAAGGTGGCAAGGACTGGAAGCTTGGGCGTTGGTGGGATGTGGTCCTGGTCGGATTCGTTCCACTGGGAGCGATTATACTTTTAGTCTGGTGGCTGGTTATTGTACCCTTTAACCAGGCCGGGTCTGGAAAGTGGTATAATCCGCTCAATCCCGCGAGCGCCATGAACTGCCTGGTCCAATGGTTTCTGGTCTTGAGTGTTCTGTTACTATTTGGTCGTTGGATGGGACGGAGTGTACTCGACAAGGGCGTCCCGCCAAGCCTTTGAGCAGCTTTTTCGTATGAATAACCCTGCTCGGTGACCAGCCGAAATAAAGGGGTACGGTACTTTTGTTCTAAAAAACACCATTTCAACTGCAATAATACTGATTATTCGCCTTTTCATAGAAATAACTATTTTGAAAACTAAAGAGAGCCGGTACTTTTTCAGGCAGCTTAAGCATAGATAGCTTAGGGTCTCTTTCATGCTTTGGATGTCCGGGTTGACCGCCAATGTTGCGAGAACCGTTGTTCTTTTTCTTTCGCGGCG
>VRUI01000002.1 GCA_019456225.1 Planctomycetota bacterium
TTTTTTTCGCGTTTTCGTTCAATTAATTTCAATTAATTTCAAAAAATAACGCCCAAAACCATAGGTGGGAAATGTCCGGAATGTCTTTTATTGCCCGTAAATCAGCTCGCAGAATGCGATTCCAAAATTCGTAATTCGTAATTCGTAATTGATAATTAATGCCCGCAAAGCGGCATTTTACTCCTCTCCCCGCGTGTTTTCGTCCTTAGAATAGCGTTTTTCGTAGATATCCCTTTTGCCCAAGATAGCCCCAAAAGTCCCCATAACAACCTTAAAATCCACTTTTAACCCCTCAGTCTCGACATACCGTACGTCCAGCTCCAGTTTTTCTTCGATCGTAAGTCCTCCCCTGCCCGACACTTGCGCCAGCCCCGTCAGCCCAGGCCGAACCTCCAGCCGCCGCCGCTGCCGCTCGTCCCACTCCGCCGCCTGCGCCATATACAACGGCCGCGGCCCAATAAACGCCATATCCCCCGTAAGCATATTAAAAAGCTGAGGAAGCTCATCAACCGAATACTCACGCAAAAACCGTCCTATTGACGTAATACGGGGGTCTTTTCCGGATTTCGGGCTTGCCCCGAAGGGGTCCGCATCGGTCCGCATCGTCCGGAACTTATACATCGTAAACCCTTTGCCGCCCCTGCCGGCGCGTTCCTGCGCAAAAAACGCCGGCCCCTTGCTGGATACCCTTATTATTAGCGCAATAACGAGGATAATCGGCCCGGCAACCAGCAAGCCGGCAACTGCCAAACAAAAATCAACACCCCTTTTTAAGGCCTGATAAAACAAAAATATATCCTTTCTTTAGGACGACTACTTTTAACGCAAATCCCTTATTTGCAGAAGTTTACCGCATTTTATGCCGATTGTCAAGGTATAGAAACCTGAAACTTCGACGGCTGGACAAGGCCCAGCGTTTATGTTATTATAACAGGTAATTAACAAGGCTTTGCAACTATCTTTAATCGGATTTCGAATGATCAAACTACCATTTAAAGGCAAAAAACTCAACATTATGTTCACCTGCATCGGTCGGCGCGTGTCTTTGCTAAACAGCTTCGCCAAGAGCGCACGTCAGCTGAAACTCAACTCACATTTCATCGGCACCGATACGGATAAACTAAGCCCGGCACTTCAGCTCTGCGAAAAGCAGTTTATCGTAAAGCCTGTCAGCCACAGGGATTACCTCAAGGAACTGCTGGCGATAGTCAAAAACGAAAAGGTCAAACTGATAGTCCCCACCGTCGATCTTGATCTTAAGATCCTTGCCGTCAACAAAGCTAAATTCGAAAAACTCGGCTGCTTCGTTTTGATCTCAAAACCTAAAGTGATCGACATCTGCCAGGACAAGAGAGAGACTTTTAAATTCCTCTCCGCTGCCGGATTCGACACGCCCTACACCTGGTCGAGCCAAAGCGCACTTCGTAAAAAGGATCTGCGATACCCGTGCTTTCTCAAACCGTGGGACGGTTATGCGAGCAGGGGAAGCGCTATCGTAAGGAACCGCATGGAGCTTTCATTCTATGCCAAGACTGTGCCAAGCTGTATTGTACAGGAATATGCCAGCGGCCCAGAGTTCACTTGCGATGTGTTCGTTGACTTTGACGGCAGGGTGCAGTGTGTGGTTCCCCGCAAACGGCTTGAGGTGCGAAGCGGTGAGGTGAGCAAGGCAACGATCGTTAAGGATCCTAAGACCATGGAGACGGCAGCAAAAGCGGTTGAAGCACTTTCGGCAGGGCCGGGAGTTATTACCGTTCAGATGATCAAGAATGACAATGGCAAACTAAGTATCATCGAGATCAACCCGAGGTTTGGCGGCGGTGTGCCGCTTTCAATACAAGCCGGTGCGAATTTTCCGAAGTGGATCCTGCAGCAGCTTATCGGCATTAAACCCAGAATCAAGATGGACGGTTTTGTCGATGGACTGACGATGCTTCGTTACGACAGCGAGGTATGGTATTGAATCTTCGCAACTCTTGAGTCTTGATTTACCATGAAGGCCATGAAGATATGACATGAAGATCGTGAAGGAAAAATAATTAAGAGTGAAAGACAGCAGTTTATAAAGTGACAGGTTTTTACTTATGGTATTTGACAAAATAATTGGTGACCATAGACCGGTGAGATGGGTGGTGCAATTCTGGCCTGTGATCGCTGCGGCTTTTGTCAGTTCGCTTGCGGCGACGTGGCTTTGTAAGAAGGTCGCGATCAAGCTTGGAATTGTTGACACGCCCGACAATCTTGTCAAGACTCACAAGGAACCGGTTGCCTATCTTGGCGGGATCGGGATTCTTTTCGGGCTTGGAGCTGGAGTTATGGCGGGGCTATACGGCTTACAGGGCGAGGAATTTTTCCCGACATCTTTCAGGTGGCTGCTTGGGATACTTGCCGGCGGAACGATAGCCTGCTTTATTGGTGTTATCGATGACATTTTTGATATCAAACCGATTCAGAAGATCGGCGGTCAGGTGGTTGCGGCGTTCGCTTTGATACTTGCCGGGGTACTGCCGGACTTTGTTGCTGTGGCTGACTTTTTTAATATAGAAGTCACCTGGAATATCAATCTGATCCTTGGAATTCCTTTTGTGGTTGTTGTTGTTGTTGGCGCAACGAATTCCCTGAACTTATTAGACGGGCTGGACGGTTTGTGCGCAGGAGTTACGGCGATAATCGGAATAGCTATGCTGCTTCTTTCGGTGCATCTTGCGACGTGGGATTCAAGTGAGTTCGGAGACCCGGTCAGGACGATCATATGCCTGGGTCTGATAGGCGGAGTGTTTGGGTTTTTGCCGTTTAACCGGCATCCGGCGAAGATCTTTATGGGAGATGCCGGGAGTATGCTGCTTGGGTTTATGGTGGCAGCACTCTTTATACTTTTCGCAAACCAGGGTCCGCGATGGCTGATGGCTTCGATCATTGTATTTGGACTTCCGATACTGGATACGGCGACGGCACTGGTTAGAAGAGCGATCAATAAGAAACCTCTGTTCGTTTCGGACAGGGGGCATATTTACGACCAGATGATCGATCGGGGGATACCGCTGAAGAAGACGGTTGAGATTTGTTACGGACTTACGGGGCTATACGCAATAATCGGACTGATAACGAGCCAGATAAAGGGAAGGTATACGCCGATAGTCATGGTCGTAGTGTTTACAATATCGGCGCTGGTGATCTGGAAGAAGGGATTCCTGGAGATGGAGGGACTGCGGGGGGCGAGGAAGGGAACTGGTGACAAGTAGGAACTGCGTAGTGACAAGTGCGAAAGTGCGAAAGTGTGAAAGGTGTGAAAGTTTAGTTTGCGGCTTGGAGGCGGTATTTATGCTGTCTTTGGTAATCGGCTATCTGGCTTTCGTACTCGCGGCAGGTTAGCGAAAAGAAGTAAAGATATGTTTCCATGTCCCTGCTGAAAAGCAGTTTTCCTTTTAAGGCTTCAAAGCGGTAGATCGGTTCTGCATTGTTCAATATCCCAATATCCGGCTCTGCATCGGGAGAAACCTGTCGCACCGCATCGGCAGCGGCGGTATATATTTCCAGCGAAGCGGCGCCGCTTAAATACAATGCGATATCAATATCACTGCCTGGATTTACGCAGCCGTCTTTTGCCGAACCGTGAAGAAATGCAAAGATAACACCGGGACAAGCAGATTGCAAAGCATTCGATAGTTTGTCCGTGTCAAATTTCATAGCTTATCGATCTCGTTTCTGAATTGCCTGAAGTTTTCCATTTTGTTTTCAAGAATATCATATAATATCGCCGGATCGATTTCTTCATATTGTTGAACGATCAAGTTTCGGAACTTTACCATATCACTGTAAGGCTGAACCGACTTTAATACATTTAATTCGACAAGCCGGTCAATGGCCTCTGCCGAAGTGGCTGTCGGGCCGGCGTTTTCAAGGGCGATTATTCTCTCGGCGACATCAATGACAATTTCCACCATAACCTGCAAAGCCCGCTCTGTCATCGACCGCAAAATCCAGCTATCCTTGAATGTATCGAAGTCAATATCTTTTGTATGGTTATTAAGCTGCAGCAGTTGCTTGTCAAGCAGAGCAAATTTTCTTTGTATCACACCATTATATTTCATGCCATTTCCTTCTAACAATTAAACATATTCGGATGTGCTTTTCAAGGACAATTTATGATTAGTCAGCATTAATCAGTCAAAAATTGCTGATCAGTTGGAAAAAGTGTCATAAAATGGGTTCGTTTGGTGAATTTTAGTGTTCGGTTAATCTTCTATGTAGTCTATATTGTTATCGTCGCACCACTGAACCGCCTGCTGCTTGTACTCGCCGGCTCTAAAGTCAAACCACTTTTGCTGAATGCCCAACCTGTACAGATGATCTTTGAATCTCCTGAATGCCCCGCTTCCGTTGATGCTTATAGCCAGGGTTTCGGCAATATCATCATCGGCTAAAGAACGTATAAAGTGCTCCATCATATGGTATTCATCTATTTCAAAGCTGTCTGGCAGTTGGAGATAATCCTTGCTTTCATCGACTATTATTTCTTTTGCGATTGCAATGCTTTCGGCCTGCCATTGGGGATAGTTCTCAAAGCCGCTGTCGTCTTCTGCCGCAGAAATATCATCCTCTGTTAATGCAACTACTTTACCAGTTTTTAGATTTACATAAGCGGAACTTGCTAAATTTGCAAATTCCAACGCTTCAAGTATATCACTAAGTTTAACTTTCATACGCAACTCCATTAGAAAATTAGAAGCCGGTTATTCAACACTTTTTTTATTATGTCAATCGCTCGCCCCACAGCATTTTTTGTATTTTTTGCCGCTGTCGCATGGGCAGGGTTCATTCCTGCCGACCTTGTTACTCGGCTGCAATTTTGAAACAAAGACTGGAGGATCGTATTCTTTTATCTCAAATTGACCTTGCCTGTGATTATCAGTTTCTCTCAGGTCTTCATTGATTTCAGCAATCCTCTTCTGGGCAATCATCTGATCAACCTTATCTCTAAAGCCCTGGCTCATCTCTCCGAAATTGCTCATCTTGCGAAATTTCATTTCGTAATCGTCGGCAACCTGCTGTCTCCATTCGGCGGCCTGGGGTAGGTCGATTCCGTGGATTTGGGCAATCGCGAGAAGCTCTTCCCTGAAGCTTCCGATCTGGCATGCTTCGGGCTCATCGATAAACGGAGTACACAAGTCAATAGCTTTTTCTGAAAGCTGATCGCAAATCGCGAAACACAAACTGTAATAAACATCCTCATCGTAACAGTCTTTTTGCCTGAGCAATTCAATTATCGCCTGCTCGGATTCCGGAGTTTTGATATAGCTGAGAATGTCCACTACAGTCATTTGATAACTCCAGGACTGCTGAGGGAATTGTTCTTTAAAAACTGTAATAACTTCAGTTGATCCAATAAGGCTTAGCGGAGCTATACACCAATCGCTAGCATTAGAATCGTCGTCTGTTAACATGTCGCAAATAAGAGGGACGGCCCGGTTTATTTTTCTTGCGCCGGCAAGTGCGACGAGAAAGACTTCCAGGTATCGATCATGGCCGGATTCCGATTTCAGCAAATCGCATATTTTATCGTCATCAGGAAACGAGTGCGGCGTAAGAGCCTCAATGATCGCATCGACGTAATAGGGTAAATAGGACTCGTAGTCTTTGTCGCACTGAGCGGCATACTCGTTGAACCTGTCCCATAGCTGATACGGCGAATGATTTTTAAATTCCAGGCGGCTATCGGCACTCCTCCAATTCAGATGATCACAGGATATTAGATCGATGGATTTTAACCTGGCGATATTTTTTTCCAGCCATGACAAATTCGCATTGCAAAGCAAATTGGCAGTGTGCATCTCGATTAATTCGTCATCGGTGTTCTGTAATATTTGAACAAGTCTTTCAGCGGAAACGTCATCTATATACTGCTCACGGCAATGATATAAAAGATGGAGTTCTTTGGCATCATTGCATTTTTCAAAAGCATCCAAAGCCATCGGAAGAATCTCGGGGTCTTTGATGCTGCCCCTACTGATATAATTCATAATCTTCTCACGAACAAGCTTGTCAGGGTGAGAGATAAAAGATTTCAGTTTATCGATACTTAACATTTCGGTTCCTTTATACCAACTCGCTTATTGCATTTTTACGACTAAGATTCTTTAAAATAAAGGCCTAAAGCACGGAAATCAAGTTTAAAAGCGTGAAAATAGTTAAAAGTTGTGCTAAAACGCCAGCGACACATCCGGCCTGTCGGATCAAAAATGGGTTCGTTTGGTAATTTTGGGTTCTTGTGGGCATTGCTGCGGCATTATTAGATATCTGGCGGCTCTGAGTTGTAGTTTGCTGCTGGTTGCCTTTGCAGGGTTTGCAGTTGGCGAAGGTTTTTGAACATGCTCCTTTCGATAGCCGTTTCATACCTGCTGAGGCGACAAAGCAGACCACCGCCCTGCATGTCATTAGCAACCGCCCTGCCGAGCGGCAATGACTGAACCTCCTGACGACAATCTGCTGGGTTATGGATTTCGGCTGTTCTTACCGACTCACCTTGATCGATCACAGTAGAAATCCCTTCCCCGCCAGAGACGGGAGTGATTTGCGGAGACTGCGGTTTTTTGAAATCCCCGAAAGATTCGGTCCATGAAGGATAACCCGGCTCCGTGGGCCATTTGTTTTGAGCGTACAGCTGGCCGTCTTCAGTTCTTAGCCAGGCCTGCATGGCCTCATTAAAAGAACCGAAACGATTTTGCGGTGGAGCTGCTTTTGCTTTCGCAAATTTCCTTCTATCACCTTCAAGCGGTTGACGAATAAAGTCATAGAGTTGAACTTCGATAGTGCCGATGCGACGGAGCCGCCAGGCCGCGTGGACGATGCGGTCAACGAGAAGGGTTTCCATAGGACCGACGGGTTCGAACTGGGCGATCATGTCGTTACGGAAGTCATTGTATTCGGCGGGATCTTCGCCATCGATGACAGGCCTGACCGAGCACAGACCATGGACGGTGGCATTTTTCGAGGAGGTAGATTTACCGGCGGCGGTTTTTGGGCCTGCGGATTTTTGAGCGTTAAGCCTGTTAGCCCGGAGTTGTTTGTCACTAATCATTTTTTTTCCCTTTCAAATAAAATTATTGTTATAAGGGCAAAATTAAACGCCATAAAAAAACTGTCAAGAGGTGAAAATTGGGGAAAATTATAAATTTACGAAATGAGACGGATTGATACTGTATGGGACGGATTGGACTGTGAAAATGTTTTTGACAGGATTTACAAGATAAGACAGGATGAAAAGTTTTTTTGCAAATCAGCATTCACTTAAATTTGGTAGCTTGTTTTATTATTTGTGAGGTTATTTTGCCACAGAGGAAAAACGAGGAAAAACGAGGAAAAAAGAGAAAAGCACAAGCTAAAAACAAAAACTTGAACCACCCGTCACTACTGCCGGGCTTCGCTCCCTTCGGGATTTCACGGATTTAAAGGATTAAAAACTAAAAACTTTTGCCCTCAGCCAAAGGCTGACTTCGCTTTGCTCAGCAGCACAGAGAACCACAGAGCTGCATAACCGCAACCAAAAGATGGTTAAAAACTAAAAGCTTAACCACGAACCCCGATGTACATCGGGGCTAATAAACACCAATTAAAAGACACGCATAAAAAACAAGGAATTACAAGATTGTATTACAAAGAAAAGATTTAACCGCAGATGAGTGTGGATTTATCAGCCAGAGGCTGACTTCGTTTTACTCAACCATAGATAATTACTGCCTGGTGTGAAGGTATGAACCCCGACCCCGAACAATAAAACCATCAGGGCAGGTTGCCGGGACGCAAGCGGGTTAAATTTTAAAAAGATTATCGCATGAAAAACAGCGACCTTCTATTGGGTCCACCGTTTTTTTATTTTGTAATAATCTCTAACTAGTTTGTGTGAATTTCGTGATGAAGTCTACCGTTTTTCTTGCGGTTTTTTCGGTTACTCGCATGTGTGTTGGCAGGTTGACTACCTGGTCGCATGCTTTTTCGGCGATGGGGCACTGGCCGAGTATGTAGTCATAAGCCTGAAGGGGGGCCTCGGCTGCGTGGAGGGGTGATTTGAACCAGTCGCCCAGTTCAATGCCGACGGAAGCAGCTTGGACAAGACCTTATTTTTTACAGAACTGTCACTTTTTGACATTTATCTGTAAATATTTCTGTTGATTTTGCCGACAAAGTCGTATATCTTCAAATAACTGGCACTTTATGACAGTTACGGTTAAATATGGAGTTTTAGTACCCGTTCACGGAGTTTTTTGACAGGATGACAGGATAAAAAATAGATTAAAAAATGTCGCTGGGTGTTTTGCGGGCACAGGCTTACAACTTATGGCAGGTTTGGGTGTTTTGCTTTTTTACAAAGGAGCAAAAAACAAGAAGAAGGGTCTTATAATCATCCTGTTATCCTGTCAAAAACGAGAACTTAGAGTGATTAACAGGGAAAAACCGTGAACGGTTACGAATTTTAAAATGAACAGATTAGTGCGAAAAATCATTGAGTTCTCCCCTGCCGGGGTGCTTTCCGGGCAGGATTTGGCGACATTGCTGCCGGAAGGAGACAACAAGCGGCAGGCTCTTATCAAACGGGCTGTTGCCAGTGGTGATCTTACGCGTATTCGTAGAGGATTATACTGCCTACCTGAAATCTACCAAAAAACTCGACTTAATCCTCATTCTATTGCCCAGCACATATACGGCCCATCCTACATCAGCCTTGAATCGGCCCTTCGATGGCATGATTGGATCCCGGAAGCGGTTTATTCTTACACTAGCGTCTCACTGAAAAACTCTAAAGATTTTAATACGCCGGTTGGCTTGTTCAGCTACCAGCGAGTTCCGCAAAAAACATTTTACGCAGGCGTCAATCGCCAGGCTGATGACAATGGTTCTGTATTTTTAATCGCCTCTCCCCTGAAAGCGTTGGCCGATTATGTTTATGTTCACAAATGCGACTGGGCCGGAGTTGATCCGGTCGTCGATAGCCTTCGTGTTGAGATGGAAGAATTGGAATGCTTGACCGGCGATCAATTCGATGTGCTTGCAAACAACTACAATAGTCAGCGGGTGCAGCGTTTTTGCAAAGGCTTGAGAAAGGATCTGAAACTATGAGCATCAAAATGATTCAAGAGAGGCTGAACTCATACGGCTGTAAATCTGAAATCGAAGAAGAACAGGCCATTCGCGAAATTACACAGGAAGTTATGCTGGCAGCGTTAGGGCGGACAGACTTTTTTAAACATGCCGCTTTCCAGGGCGGTACTTGTCTGCGTATTTTTTATGGGTTGAACCGGTTCTCCGAAGATATGGATTTTATCCTTAAGAACCCTGATCCGAATTTTGATCTGGGGGCACATTTGCACGCACTAACCGACGAACTTACAGCTTATGGATATAACATTGAAGTGACCGATCGCTCACGGACGGATGTTGCCGTACGAAAAGCATTTCTAAAAGACAATTCTATCGGCAAAGTACTGAAGCTGAACTATGGCAGTCAAACCGGCCCTCTTCGTAAAATTCGTATCAAATTCGAAGTCGATACAAATCCCCCTGCCGGCAGCGAGTTAGAAATTAAATATCATGACTTTCCATTTGTTTCTTCAGTTACTGTCCAGGACAAACCCAGTTTGTTCGCGGGTAAGGTTCATGCATTACTCTGCAGGAAATACATTAAAGGCAGGGACTGGTATGACTTGCTGTGGTATACAAGCCAGGGGATCGGGATCAACTTTCAATTCCTTACATCGGCGCTCAATCAACAGGGGCCGTGGCAGGGTCAGGGGGCTCAGGCGGATTTGATCTGGTGTGTGGGTGAACTTAAAAACACGATAGTGTCTATGGACTGGAAGGCGACGGCATTGGATGTTCGAAGATTTGTCCGGACTACCGAACAGCCATCGCTTGATCTATGGAGTAAAGAACTCTTTCTTGCTCAACTCGAGAGGCTATGGTAGCAATCTGGTGACAAGTAACAGGTGGGAAGGTTAAAGGTTGGAACTGCGTAGTAACAGGTTACAAGTGGAAACTGCGTGGTGACAGGTGAAAAGTGTGAATGTGAAAAGTGGGGACTGCGTGGTGATCCGCCTGCGGCGGATTTCGCTATGCTCAACTTCGCTCAGAGGGGGAGGGCTAGGTGGGTTGTGTGAATTTTGTTATGAAGTCTACTGTTTTTCTTGCGGTTTTTTCGGTTACTCGCATGTGTGTTGGCAGGTTGACTACCTGGTCGCATGCCTTTTCGGCGATGGGGCATTGGCCGGGGGTGTAATCGTAAGCTTGGAGCGGGGCCTCGGCTGCGTGGAGGGGGGATTCGAACCAGTCGCCGAGTTCAATGCCGGCAGAGGCGGCTTGTTCGAGGGCTTTTTTCTTTTCGGTTATTCTGACCGGGTACTTTACGATGACCGGGTCCATAACAGATGAGTCGTACTTAAGTGCGGGCCAACCTTTTTCTTTCATGAGTTGATCGTAAAGAGCGGTTATCTTTCTTCTGTGCGCTCTTTGTAATGGAATCTACCATAGTTTATAACCGAAACTCTTGAAATCTTTGTAGGACTCCCTGGTTGGGAAGGAGAAATAGGAGCCTTCACCATGAGCGTATTCGGCTTGGACCTGTCCTGAAGCAATGGTATCTACAGCATTAAGCAAAAGCTCGGCGCCTCTTATCTTTGTGAGGGTGAGCATTTGGTCCATAGTTGCCGCGGGTGGGATTTCGACTTCATAACTGACGATTATTTTGCCGGTATCTATACCTTTTTCGATATAGTGAATACTAATACCTAAAGTTTTATCACCATGGGCCATAGCCCAATATGTCGGGTAGAGTCCTTTGTATTTTGGTAGTTTTGCAGTGTGTATGTTTATACAGCCATGTTTAGGCAGATTAATCAAGTCTTCCTTGAAAATCTGTGATGGCGAAACAGAAGCTATCAAGTCAATATTAAGCTGACGGCAATGATCGAGAAATTCTTTTGAATTAAGATCATCGCAATACATATACGGCATGTCAAATTGCCGGCATACATTTTTTACGGAGAATTTTCTTCCTGTGAAATTCAGCCATGGAAAAGCATTGAATACTTTGGCTTTAAGCAGTCTTAAGACGTGCGTTAAGATCGGAACAAAACCAAAAGCTGCAAAGATTTTTTTCGCGATCTTGAATTTCCCGAGAGCAATCGGGTTCCTGGCGCATACAACTCCGACGATTTCATGCTTTGAATTTTCCAGGACATGCGAGATGGCCGGCGGGATATAGAATTCATCTTCTTCGGTTATTACCAGCACTCTCAATGTATTATCCTTTCAAATCCATCTCTGACAAAATATGTTTGAAGCTTTGGAATTTGTACTCTGTAAGCAATCGACGTAATTTTTCGGGGTTGGAAGCTCTTCCCATTTTTTGCTGCAGCCAGTAAAGAATTGTTGTCATGGATCGAGTTTTATGCTGTAGTTTTGTATCTTCAGGGTCGAGTTCATAAGGGTGAAAATAAAACACCCTGGTGTACTTGGCAGCAGATCTTTTTATTGCGCCCGATATTAGCCAATACGGCATAAGACGCAAGTAGCCGCCTCCTGCGATCGGCAGGTTCAGACCCGGAAATCTTATTGTCGCAGGCGGAAACTCCCACATACCTTCAATGATTTCATTCGGATATGTTTTTGCGTCATGGATGCCATACAAACCCCGTTTGATCGGAAAGATGCTTGAATCGTATTTCATTCCAAACTTCTTAAGCGAATCCAAAGCCCATAATGACTTTTTTGTGATCGACCAGTAAGGTGCCCTGTAGCCTAGTATATCTGTGGAGCCGGCGTTTGCCAGGTGATCGAGAGATATTTTGAGATCCTCTTCAAAACTGGCAGGCGTCATGTTATAAACCAACTGATGTGAGTAACCGTGAGTAGCAATCTCATGACCTCTTTTAGCAATTTCTTTAACCAGGTCAGGGTAATGTTCGGCAACGGTGCCAAGGACAAAGAATGTAGCAAAGTTGTTTGTTTCCGAAAGAAGGTCCAGAGTAACTAAGGTATTTTTTATGACACTCTCGTGGGGCTTTGAGCCATGAGGTACATCGCTGTCTTTGAAGATATCCAGAGAGGAATTATACCAGTCTTCGACATCAATTGTCATTGCATTTGTTTGCGGTAAATCCATGATCGTAACTTATTCCTTAAAGTATTCAGAAAACCGCAAAATCAGGCTTTATTGAATTGGGTTATAAAGTTAACAGTTCGCCTGACGGTTTTGGCATTTGCGCGAGGATGCAAAGGTAAATTGACAACTTCTCGTGCAGCCTTTTCGGCCTGGGGACACATTCCTGGTGTATATCCGTAATTAGCAAGATCAGTTTCTACCTGGTGAAGGGGGGAATCGAACCAGTTTCCTAATTCAATTCCCGCATTTACGGCAGTTGCGAGGGCTTTATCCTTTTCTGCGATTCTTACAGGATAGCGAACCATTACGGGATCGGCAATCGATTCGTCATAAGTGCGGACGGGCCAGCCTTTCTCGCGGAGCAATTGATCATAAAGACTTGCCATTTTTTTGCGATGGGCAATATTCTGCTCTACTTTTTTCAGCTGCCTTAGGCCGACACCAGCCTGCAATGAACTCATTGACTTGACGAAATCGGGTTCGGCAGGAGCGGCGGCATATTCTTCACTTTTTGATGAACCGATCACAATGCCCTTTTTGGTAAGGTACCTGAAGAAGTTCTGGGCTAATGCGGTTGTCCTTGGATATATAAAAGTGCGATATACGGCAAGCTGAGCGGCTAGCATAGCGACCTCCTTGAAGGAAGGTTTTAGCATTTCCGAATCTTGCAATGACTGCATTTTTGCCGCGATGTCGTCATCAGAAGTAATAGCCATACCTCCGATACCGGTGGTGTAAAACTTATTCCATTGCGAGGAAAAGAATGCCGCTTTACCAAAAGTCCCTACGAGTTTGCCTTTGTATCTGGAGCCAAACGCCAGACAGCAATCTTCGATGACGGTGACACCCTTACGGTTCGCTATCTCCAGTATCCTGTCCATATCGCATACGTAGCCGTAGGTGTGCTGAGCTATGATGACTTTTGTATTCGGGGTGATCTTTTCTTCCAAGAGATCGACATTCATGTTGAATGTATCCGGCTCGATATCAATAAAAACCGGTTTGGCCCCGAGATATCTGATCGGATTAACCTCCACTACACATGTATATCCGGGCAGGATAACTTCGTCGCCATCGCCAACACCAAGAGCTTTCAGGATCGCATACAGAGCAACCCGACCTTTCCAGAAGGTAAAGCTATTATTGATGTCAAAAAAAGCTGAAAGTTTCTGCCTGTATTTTTGCATGTTATCACTCATAGTCAATCTCGCTAAAGAGGTTTCTGAAACATCGTAAGTCGATGGGTTCTAAGCAGGGGTATTGTACCAAGAACAGAACACAATGCCAAAGAATATTTTGCAAGTCTGCGAGACAAGGGAGGCAGTAGAGTCACTTTCTTTGAACGGCAGGTGCAGTTTTGGAAATAGCTTTTAAGTTCATTTAGTGTTACTGCTTTGACGTCTGGGTTGTAAGGGTTGTTTACAAAAAAGTCGTAGACTAAGGCCCATCCCCCAGGGCGTAACATATCTATCGCCTGGTGACAAATGCTTTTTCTGATATTGTTGTCCAGCACGCTGCTTAAGCAGGTAAAGGTAGTGACGAGATCAAAAGAATTCTTTTCAAAAGGTATGTCTTCAGCAGAACAGCAGGCGAAATTCATTGACGGTAATGCGAGTTTAGCTTCTTCGATTTTGCCATCAAGAATATCAACGCCGTAGCAGTTTTCCATTTTTAGACCATACTTAAGGAATGGCTTAAGAGTTCCTCCGCTTCCACAACCGATGTCAAGTATGCGTTTATCACCAAGGTCACCGAGAGCATCTTCAAGCATTGAAAGCATTACCCTTTCGCGCCATTGCATCTCATGAAGGGTTCCTTTCTGATACAAAGGGTAGCGGTTTGACCAACCCTTTTTCTTTCGGGCATCGTATGCTTTTTTTACGCGATCACTTTCATTTGAAGTCATTTGGAGACCTATTGAAAAATTATCTTGACAGTTTCATATCAGCCGGTTTCGTCAGCCCTTTGCCTCGAAGAAGTACGAATCTTACAAATCCCCACATCGAACCAATACCGTAACCAAAGTGTAAAATTGCAAACACCAGCGGTGCAAGTAAGGCGTGCTTTAGAGTTGTCCGGTTGGCGACGTGTTTGGCTCCGTAAGCCAGGCCGAGTGAATATAAAACGAGTTCGGCGGCAAGGAGATACCAGAAAATTGGATGTGCCAATCCCAACAGTGCCAACGTAAAAACTGACATGACAAAACCTAGAGGTATTACTTGCCTTAAAGTTGCTGGCTTGCCGTGTTTTTGTATTGTTCTGGTTCGCCAGAAACCGTATTGGAAGTACTGCCGCCAGAGTTTCTTTAACGAACTTCTTGAGAAATATGTGCTGCGAATGTCACTGGATATCCAGATTTTGCCGCCTGCGAGGTTTATGCGCATATTGAACTCGTCGTCCTGATTCCTTACAAGCTGCTCGTCAAAAAAGCCGATCTTATCAAGTACCCATTTATGATGTGCTCCATAAGGAACTGTATCGGTGAAGCCGTCGTAGTTTCCGAGGCGATGGCTTGCTCCTCCTACGCCAACGGGTGATTGAGTGGCTGCGGCGATGGTCTGTCCGACATATCCATCTGATTCGGTTATCCAGTAACCACCGGCGACCCAGGCTTCGGGATGGTCCAGGAGAGTGTTTACGGATTTTGATATAAAGTCTTTTGGTATCTCAGCGTGGCCGTCTATTCGTATGAAGACATCTCCGGCTATCTGACTGAGAGCCATATTCAAACCTGTTGAAACTATTTTGCCCTTGTTTTCGAGGAGTTTGACCCTGGGGTCTTTTTCTGATATCGCATTGACTACGTCTTGAGTACCATCGTCACTGCATCCGTCAGCCACGAGAATCTCGAGTTTGTCGGCTGGGTAGTCATTATCAAGTATGCCTTGAATCGCCTTACCGATGAAATCGACTTCGTTTCGAATTGGCATTACAATACTTACTAAAGGAAGTTCCTTTTCGTTCATACAATCCTTTCTATAAATCAGTTTCAACAGATTTCTCTAAAACCTTGAGAACTTTTGATGAAAGCAGATCTCTGTTAAATTCTTTTTCGGCAAGGAGTCTTGCATTTTCGCCGATGGTTTCGAGCAGTTGCGTGTTTGAATTCAAGTAAATAATTTTTTCGGTAAACTCTGCTATGTCGAATTGTTTGCAGCCAAATCCAGCTTTGACATTTTCAATGGCATCACGCTGCCAACCTGAATAGTTTAAGAGTACAGGCTTGCCTGCGCTTAATGAATCGAAGAACTTATTGGCTGAATTATGTTCAAGTATAGGATAGTCTGCAAAGACTACAGTTGAAACATCGCAGGCACCAATATATTCGGGCAAGACTGTTTTCGAAATCGATCCGAGGAATTCGATATTTTTCAAACCAAGCTTGCTTACTTTATCAATAAGAGGCTGTCGTGTTGCTCCATCACCTATGATAACGAAGTGGATATCTGTATTGTCTTTTAATTTATCGGCGGCATCAACAAGAAATTCCAGGCCATTGGCTTTTCCCATTGCGCCGAAGTGGGTCAGGACAAATTTATTTCCCCAGCCATGCTGTTTGCGAATATCGCTGCCGTCTATATCCGGACGAAATACTTCTGTGTCGGAACTGTTGGGAACTGTTTCAATGAGTTTGTTTTCGCCAATAACTTCTCTTACACCGGCAGACATTCCGGGAGAAAGACCGATTATAGCAGATGCACTTTTGTAAATTCGTTTTTCCAGCCACAGCAGCAACTTAATCAAAAGCGGATTCTTTATGACCCCAAGCTCGATGGGAATCTCGGGCCACTGGTCGCGTACTTCAAAGACGAAAGGTTTTCGCTTAAAGAGTTTTAAAAGCATGGCAGGGATGCCAATTGTCAGCGGTGTGCTTGTGGCGTAAATCACATCGACATTTTTAACTCGAAGCCCGGCAAAAAAGCTAAAAACTACAAACCCGAAAAATGACATTACGCGTCGGATGAAAGACTGTTTGTTGCTGTATCTTGTCCCGACGATGCGGACTTCTATGCCGTCGACAATTTGAGGTTTTCTTGAAAACTCCAACCCTCCGATATCATAATGGCCAGTTATAATGGTCACCTTGTGGCCTGCTTTAACCCAACGTCTGGCAAACTCATATGAACGAGTACCAGTGCTGCCGGATGGAATCGCAAAATGCTGATGCAGATACAGTATATGCATATGTTTTCAATCTTATTGGAAATAATTTTGGTTATTATAGCGACCGGTTATTTCTGTTGCTTCTTGCGTTTTGAATTATTTTTCTAACAGAACTTCATAACATTTGAGCAATTCGTTAAACTCACTTTCCCAATTATACTTTGCATGGGCAGCTTCTATACCGTTTTTTCTCATTGTTTTAAGTGCATCAGGATCGCTAAGCATTTTTTCGCAAACTTCTACGACCTCTTCAAGGTTTTCCGGGTCAGCCATCATGCCTGTTTTCTCGCCTTCGACATAAGGTCGCCAATGGTCGAATTTGGAACATAAAACCGGTGTCCCGCACATCATATATTCAATTATTTTAGTTGCCAGGCATGTAGTATAATTGGGTATAGGCAGGAGCAAACACATTCCGATAGTTGCCTTTGAAGTCAGTTCCATAGCTTCAACCCAATCCATATGGCCGGAAAAGAAAACCTTAGATTGCAAATTCAGTTTTTCGATTTTCAATTTCATTTCCCTGCCAAATTCGTCACTGTAAGGGCCAATTAGCTGCATCGTAAAGTCATGGCCCCGTTCAGCGAGTTTTGCCGCGAGATCAACAGAAAGCTCGGCTCCTCTGACTTTTGATACACCGCCAACATATATCAGGTGAGGAACTTGATCGGTTTGCTTTTCAGTAGACGCAGCGGCGACTATCTCATCTTTCAATACAGGGTAGTTTTGAACCAGGTATGATTTTTGCGAATAGGCAGTAAAAGTATGTTCATTAGCAATAATTAAGGCCTGACCGGTTGTAAAGATACGCTCTAAAAAACCGTAGCATATAGATATTGGTTTTCGAGTAAAAGGCGGCAAATAGGGCTTGCCTGCTATCTGGCGAACGACAAATTCGTGTATATCAAAAACTACTTTTTTACCAAAAATCCATCGCAACACAAAACCCATAAAGATAAGCTCAGGGTCATGATAATGATATATTGATGATTTTGTTTTTAAAGCAGCAAACATAGCAACCCATGGCATAAACAACATACGCAAGAGTCTGTTTTTAAACCTTGGAATTGCGTGAAGTTTAACCCCATCTTTAATGCACGAAGAACCGCATGGGATAACTAAATTCACTTCATAGCCATCTTCCACTAAAGAGCAGCATTCCCTATAAAAAACACGTACATCCGTATGGGGATGTACCGTGGAAATATGACAAACAGATTTTGCTTTTTGCTGAGGTTTCTTATGTAACATACTCTCTCCAATGCAACGTTGCATACATACGGAATCATTATTCTAAAAATTTTCTAACAATAGCAAAAGGCTATTGCATTTCAATATTCGTATTTTTGTAAACCTGTCCCTACCAACAAATCATCCAAGAATTGTATCACCACTTCCAGCCTATGGAAATTGGCTGCCTCTATCTCCATTTTCACTCAAAAGCCTTGCCCCCCATGCTATTAAGCACATAGGTGCCATACGTTTAGATTTATTCAGAGATAAATTCTTCATATCTATTTTTTCGTAGACGAAGTTTCGTATAGTCCGATCTGATCGAATGGGATCGTCTTAAAGCACATCTTCTGGAATAGCCTGGCATCTTCGCGGATACGGAAGTCTGCATTTTGGGCATCGACAAAACCCGGATCCTCCTGAAATACTGCATTTTTAAATTGATCTATATTCTTAGAGGGTCGGGCCACCGTTCCGCATTTATAGAATACATTACGCCAGAGATGGTTTGTGGCCGTACTGTCGAGCATCGTCGCAATCTTTGGATAGCGAGAAAGGTAAAGCCTGTTTTGGTAAAAACCGGTGAAATTTTTTCCTCGACGCAGTCCTATCCATATCTTATTGTTTGGACGCCAACCTCCGCTTATGCCCAGTTTGCATTCTATAAAAACATTATTGTCTATCAGATTATCTCGTCCGCCATTCATTTGGATGGCGCCGAATTTTCCTTTGCCGCAACGGTAAAAGATATTGCCATAGACCTGCATACCGCTTATAGCGTCATCAAAGCGGATAGCCGCCTGGCCATGTACAGAAGTTTCAGTGCCCGTCTTTCCTATATGGTGCAGGTAATTGTGACGGAATACGACACCACGATAAGTCGGATTTCGATATAATTCGAAGGCTCCCTGATCATCTGATTCCTGTACCATACTGTGGACTTCATTGTATTCTATAAGAATATCATTGCCCTCGATTCTCATAGCACTGCTGGGTCCGTCATACATCAGATTGTGAGCGACACGGTGGCCTACCCCTGCTAAGTGTATAGCTGGCGTATAGGTTCTGTCGATTCGTCCAAAATTGTGTATCCGGCAGTTTTCCACCAGGTGGCTGCCTGGCGTAAGTGTTCTTCGGTCGCCGCCGATGACTTCTGTTGCGCGTCTGCCTATTGTATGGATGTTACAACCGATTATCTGGTTCTTTCTTCCACCGTGTATCATAATTCCATTGCCTGCCATACGGCTGACTGTACATCCTACCATGGAAAAATTGCTGCAGTTTTTCGCTTCGATAGCATTGTATCTTGCAAGATCAAATTCCAGTCCTTCTATGCGTACGTGTGACACCCTGTCCATGACGATCATTGGCCTGGAGAGCATTCCAATTTCAATCGTAGATTTGCCAAAGTCAGACGGCGGGTACAGATACAACATACCGGTCTTCCGGTCAAGATACCACTCGCCCGGAGTATCAATTTCTTCAAGCAGATTGAAGGCATAGTACTGGATGCCCTGTTTGGTACTCATGCCGCTGCCGCTATAGTCATATGCTTTAGCAGTAGTGAGGTTTTTTGTTGACGGATCGATCTTGCCGATCTTTATCGTCGCGTCGGCCCAGAGGTAACGGAAATAGCCGAACAGCCATCCATCGTCTGCATTTATCCAGCGTTGATGTCGATCCGATCTATATCTAAACACCGAGGGGGAACCCTTAGATTTGGAGCCGGGCTTAATCAGTTTGTCAATCCCTACAAATCCTTTGTTGGGCCATCTTGCAAGAGTCATAGCAACGCGGTCAACAAACAGTTCCAACGTAGGCAGCGATGGCGGCTGGGCGAACCCACGAACCTTTAGACGGCCGTAATCATATATGCCAAGAGCCTTCAGGCTGCACTGTAGTACCTTGTCCCTTGCTTGAGCAGGCAGACGCTGAGATATCGATTTGTCTGTAACGGGTTTAAAACCCGACAGGTGTTGGCCGCCGTAAAATACTACAGTTCCTTTTTCTTTGGCCCGGTAGACGACAGGAGATGAGGCACTGCCGGAATCTTCTCTATTTAGAGTCAGGGTTCGGTTTACCGTGTAGCGACCGGGCATGATCGTCACTGCGATAGGCCCTTTAACGCCGCTTCTCTTCAGGGCACGCACTTTATCTCTCGCCCGTGAGAGGGTAGCCAGAGGTCTTGGCATTGAACCGCTATTTGTATCCTTTCCGTTGGTTGACACAAAAACTTCCGCCGCAAACCTGGATATAAACGGTATCTCTGTTTTAGTTGAAGAAATATTTCGGGGGGCGAAATCACTGGAAGATACGCCGAGTTGATGAGCGGATACCTCTGCCTCGTCACGATGAACTATCGGATAAGATTTATTCCGGGCGATATTCAGGTATGTCGCTTTTGCAGCACTCAGATTTCCCTGGGACAGGTAACTCTGAGCGATCCGCAGGTGTGCATAGCTTCTAAAATGGGCGGGAGCATCAGTTGAGTTGACCATCTCCTGACAAAGGATTCGCACCTTGTCGTATTTGCCGGCGGACCAATAGTCATTGATGTCGTCAAATGCTTCTATCCGGCGAATAGCTCTCTTTGCAGTGGTTGTTTTTTCAGACTCAACGATCTTGAACGTATCTTTAAGTCTTTCATATTCCGTTGCTATCTCCTCCTGCGTAAGCGCATTGCAGGCTATCTTTATCTCGTCGACTGCTCCCCAGTAGTTTTGCCATTTGCTGCCTACGGTTAATCGTCCGCCCAATACAAAATTGCCGTCAAAATAATTTGGAAGCTTATTGCCTGCCTGACAATGCCCATTGATGTAAATTTCAATCAGATTCTTCTGGCGGTCACATACGAGAGAGAGATGAGCCCACTGGTTTTTGGCCAGAGCAATGCTCGAAGATCCACTGGTTGAAATTATTTTGCCCGCCGAATTCTTATAACAGAAATAACAGACCACCCGCCCGGTGTCTTTTATATCAATAACAATATAGGCGTCGGGATATTTCCCAAAGGCAAAAATCCGGCGTTGTTTCTGAGAACTTTCAATACCGAACTTGATCGGCTTGACCATTGCCATAAAAGTCCAGGACTTTTTGCCGAAGCGTTTATCTAGCGGAATGTTTACCGCAACAGTACTCTTTGATTTCCCGTCCATCATGACAGCATGACCAACAGGAGATGGTATCCAGCTAGCTCCCACTTTCCCGTTAAGGCCATTTCCGGAAAGGTCTTTAGCTATACTCTGGCTCGGGCCATCGAAATTCCAGTAAATAAGCGGGGCATCTGGAGCTGCCATAGTTTTTTGAACTGCGACTATCGTACACAGTAAAGCCAATGTAACAGCGACAAACTTTTGATATTTATAAGTCAAAACAGATCTCTCTAATACTTCTGCAGGTCGGATAAAAAGGATGGAAACAAAACCGAAAAATATCCGCTAGCTTTTAAACGCGGATTCGGCAATGTCTTTGAGTGTAAACTGTTTGTTCCTGGCGAGTCCGACCATGCCGGCAATTCTCCAGAGTAGCCTGAAAGATATAGATATCCTTTCAAGTTTAAGATCAAACCTGAGGTAGTGCTCGATCTTCCTGAGAACTCCTCTCGGCAACGGTCTTTCGGTCAGTTTGCCGTCAATTATCAGCCAGGTAGAGTCGGCCGAGTTGAGCGTGCTGTGGTTATTTCTGTGCAGGCCGCAATTGTTTCGGGCATCTTCGCCGTCAAAGACTAACTTTCTGCCGCCTTTCAGGTGTCCATAGTCGTGGAACTGATGGAAAGCCGGGATCGAAAGGGTCGCATTTATAAACGGGATCTTGTTACGGAAACAGTACATCACCAAAGCACTATCATAGCCGCCTCTACCGATCACCAGCGGGAGCAGGTTTTTCCACATGCCTCGCGGAAATATGAAGTAATCCATACCGGACGGCGGGTGGAGGTCTGCTTTATCGGCTTTTATAATATCAAGCAGTTCACCCTGCCAGTTTTCACCTGCAATATCTACCGGCGTGCCCTCTCGCAAATCTATCCTCTGACCAGTCACAAGGAACTTTTCAAATGATATGTTTTTAACTGCGTCGAATATATTGCCGGCTAGTATAATATCACAGTTCAGGTAGCATTGAATGTCATATTTGGCATGCTCTGCAGCATGCTCAACAATTCCGTTGAAAAATGGAATGCCGGAAGGAGCACAAGGGATATCGGGAATGTGCCGTAATCCCATTTCACTGCAGACGTCGGCAACACCTTCCCCATCGCCATAGATAATGACCTCTACATCGGGATGCACCGCCTTCCAGCTGCAAATTGCATTTCGCTGGATCCTGCCTGCATTACCGACAAATGGTTTTGGACTCGAAAGGAACGTAATCATATTTTTTAGCCTTCTTAATTATCTTATGAAGATTTGGCAACTCCAATGAGTTTGGCGGGATTTCCGGCAACAACAGTTCCAGCAGAGACACTGTTGCCCATAAAACGTTTTAGAATGGAAATGGTTGTAGAATGGAATTTATGAATATCCCGATCTATTTCCCAAAATTCCCGAAAAACATGAATTTAGAAACTCGCCTTTCGAAGGTATGTGTGGCCAGGCACGCTTTTTCGCTATAAGCCTATCGCTTTTTTAGCGATCTCCATATAAGAGAAAGTGCTATATCCTCTCTCAATCGCTATCTTTTTCATATTATTGTACATCTCTTGATTTTCTATAATATCTAATAGTTTTTCTTCGATTTCACTTACATCGTCCTTATATAAAAACTGGCAGTTGCCGCCCATATCTACGTGCCCTTCGCCTTCTGTACCTTTAAAAATAGCAGGTAAGCCACAAGCACAAACATTTTCCCATAAAACGGAATGCGTCCCAGGGAAGACCGCTAAATCTGCTGCATAAAACAAATCATAAACATCAGTAGGTAATAGCCAGCCAATCATTTTTATATTATCTGAGTTTGCCAGATGCCCAACACAAGATTCCATATCCTCATTAGATTTACCGAAAACCACTAAATTGATGTTTTTATCTTTTATTTTTGACACGGCTTCCATCAACAGGTGAATATTCTTTTCCCTTTTGATTATACCGCCAGTAATTATTAAAAACGTTGACTCGTCTATGTCATATTTTTTTCTAATTCGAGCTCTGATCGCTTTTCTCTCTTCCGGTTCGATCTTTTCTACATCCCCGCCCATAACCAGAAGATCTACCTTGTCAGGATTTACACCATAAATATCTTTCAAATATTCAACTCTTGCAGGAAGAGTACCCCATATTTTTTCACAATAAGACTCAAGCTTTCTATATTGCCTGCCAAAAAAATATCTGCGCATTAACTTTTTCTTCCAAGTATTTACAGGTGCAGTTCTATAATCAGAATGACTATCAGCATAAAGTTTGACACTGGGGTTTTTCTTCATATACTTAATTAATTGCCCTACACTACTAAAATGCGCTCCATGACAAAAAATCACATCTGGTTTTATTGCTTCAAGTCTTTTGTATAAATCATCAAAAAATTTAAAGTTTTTTCCATACTTGCCGTATTTTTTGCTGTATGGAAGTACTTCCACCTTAACATCATCTTTATTAACATACTCACCTACTTCTCGGTCAAAGACATTCCCTTTGGCATCAAAACAATACTGGCTGGTTATGACTTCTACATCATGGCCTAATTGCTTATGTTTTCTGGGCAGGACATTTTCCTGGTATTCCATTCCTTCTATATAAAAACAGGCTAAACACAAATGCACAATCTTCACTGGATTTCCCCTTTATATCTTTCGTGAAAGGTATTTATATCTGAAAAAGCGTATACGTTTTCTTTTAGCCAATCAGTCGGCTTATCCCACCATTTAAATCTAAGCAAAAAGTCAATGGTTTCATCATCAAATCTCTTCTTTATTGCTTTGGCGGGAACACCTCCAACCATTGTGTAAGGAAGAACATCTTTGGTAACCACTGCACCTGAGGCAATAACAGCACCGTCTGCTATTTTAACCCCGGCGATAATAGTTACACCAAATCCTATCCAAACATCATTTCCTATGATAACCGCATATTTATCCTCATTATCAGCATATAATATCTCATCAAAAGTGCTTTCCTGGACAAATGATAGGTTGTTTTGCTTTTTTGTTGAATAAAAAGAAGCACAGGTCGAAACATATTTACTCGTTGGATGATTGCCATTAATAACATTGACATTGCCTGCAATACTACAGAACTTACCAATGAATGCGTCTATATTACAATTTGCCCTTATATACGAGCCTAAACCTAGTTCTCCAGTAAAAGTGGTATTCCTACCTAATTTATTATATCCATGGAAAACCGCACTTTTTGAAATTTTATTGCTAAAATCAAACCCAACATTTTTATTAATATATTTTATTTTGAAATATATATTTTTAAGAATGTTCTTAAAATTCATTTCAAGCAACCTTATATTACAATTTGTCAGTTATCAATGAACTCAAAGCGGATGCACCGAAATCTATACATAAACCACTTCTTCCGTCTCATCATCATAGACATTCCCCTGCTCATCTACATAGACATACTCAGTTTCGGCGGTATATAAGGGATTTGCGATCTTCTCAGGGTCACCACATTTCTTAGCATTATGGAAATCGGCGATCACCCACCCCCAAAAGAATGCCAGACACAAATACCATTGCGGCATTACAATCAAGATACTAAACATCGATCCCCAGAAAAAGATGACTAATGAAACCGCAAACGCATCGAAATGCTTGTATTTATATTTTTTCATTTGGAAAAACAACTTAACTAATTGACTGATAAACAGCAAATAGAAAGTTAAGCCTACTATTCCAAAATCAAAGAGTACTTCCAGAACATCGTTATGCGGCCAGCTAATTGGAGTAAATTGAGTAAAAGCATAGCCATGTCCTATTAACCAGTCCTGGGCTGATTGGGAACTCATAAGCCTAATATAGGCAATATATCTATCATATCTGCCAGAACCTCCACTGGAAGTTATGTCTTCCATTCTCCCTCCCCAGTCAAGACCTATCGCACTCGATATGAAGTTAAATGAAATAGCAAGAACGACCAACAAAAAAGCACCACCTAATATAATGGGTATATATTTTTTTATCTTCGACTTAGAATCATTATTAGAGGTGGCATAGAGATATACCGGAATAGATGTTACAAAGGCAATCATAGCCGATCTCTTGTATGATAAAAGAATCGCAAAAAAGATAAGCAATACCCCACCCATTTTTAAAGTTTTTGAGCGTAGCAATAATATTGCAGGCATCAAAAAGGAAATATAAAAAACCGAGTTCAATGCCAACATCCGCATACTTCCGACACCCCTGTTAGTCTGCATCGTTGCAAAGAAGAAGAAAACCAAAATCGGTAAAAATATACCTGCTATCGCTACGTGGTATTTAAATGTATTCAGGTGCAAAACTGAATAATAGGAAATAACCATAATCCATACCCAGTAGGACATTTTAACAAATTTAAATGGCAACTCCATCATCGGGTAGATGCCTACAAGGGAGGTAGATAGTATCGCTACAAATGCATAAAGCACGGCAAACCATAGAAACAGATTGTCTTTGCTAAGATTGATGCTGAAGAACATGAATACCAAAAAAGAAATACTACACACTGAAAGCATAAAAAACTTATACGGGCCAAGGACTACTTCCTCTACAGCATAATAGCTACCTGTAGCACCTTTAAATTCCAGCAGTGTGACAATAAGCACTACTAAAGAGACTACAACATGAATACTGAATAGAGACGCACTTCTAGATTTTTCGTTTATATATTCCACTTTTGATCTTTCCTATTAATTTTCTATTAATTTTTCATACCTTGGCTTCAATGAGGTGACTCTGAAAAACAGTATAATTTTTACAGCGATCGTTGTTTTTGCAAGCAGAAACAATACTCGTATTGAAATACACCCTGTTGTCCAGGGAACTCATTAGAAAATTCTGATATCAACCCTAATCGAAAAACAATATTTCATCTATTTTTTTTCGAGGTGACTTTGCAACTACAAATGATTCTTTTGGAAAACCCACAGCAATTACCATAACAATATTATCTGTCTCACTAATACTGATTGACCTTCTCAACTCTTTATCAACACAGTTATCCTTACACCAATTCAGACAACAAGTGCCCAAGCCTTTTGAATGCAAAGCATATACTAACGACATTGAAAACATCCCTCCGTCAATCCAAGATTGATTTCTTTCGGCATAAGAAACGAAACTTGACAAATCAGAGGCGGTGATTATAAGCTTATTAACTTTTTCACCAAAACTACGGGCTCCACTTTGAATCTTAATGACTTGACTAATCTTATCAGGATCCGATATAACATATACTTTTGAAGATTGTCTGTTACATACAGAAGGTGTTTTTTGCGCGATGCTAACGGCATCGGTTATTAAGTCGTCCGGGACTTTCTGGTCAGTAAACTGCCTGACACTATATCGGGATTGACAAAAAGCCCTAAAATCGATCATTGAGTCCCGATACATCTCATCCTTAACGACACTAATAACGCCTGTGTCATTGCTGCTTTTGAACTCTTTAATTTGCAATAAACATTCGTCGTATAACTGCTGGATACCATCCACTTCGTGATTTTGCTTATTATGGTACTGTAGATAAGCACCTAAGACATCCAGTGCCATTTTCACCACATAATCATATCCATATAAGACGTAATATTTTTTCACGAAATCTATCAGCATATTAATATTTTTGAAGCCAAAACCAAGGCGAACATCTTCAAGCGAAAGCCCCTTCTCAACACTGTGAATCAGAAGAATCAATCTGGCTCTCATTTTCTCTTGGGTGTTCTCACCAGAAACCGCTGAAGACCATTTCCGAAAACGGTTGAAATCATACATGAAATACTTAATCAAAACCATGTTTCGATATATAAATCTCTTAATAGTCATTGCCATTCCTTAACGTAAAATTCATCTTCAAATCATTGACAGTTTTGATAAATATTACCTACCATATTCTCTTGCTCTTAAGTATCCCTGCAACCCTGCCAATTGCCGCAAAAAACGCATCTCTTTCGAAAATCAAACTGACCAGCACAATTACAACAAGACTGTAAACAAAAACAACAGATGCCCACCCGAGCCACTTTGCGTAACTGGTAATGCCCATATCAAAGTAATAAAACGGCAGGCATATCAAAACAAATTCAACTAATATCAGGCCAACTCGTTTGAATGTAGTTCTTATTTTGGTATTGTGCAACTTCTTAGGCATGAAGATTATCAAATCGATGTCTCTGTATAAGTTCGAAATGATAAGGCCTATCAGGATACCTTTGAGCTCAAAAAACTTTGCAAGGATCGCTCCAAAAATAATTGCTAACAAGGCTTGAGTAAGAGTTTGATATTTTGTCTCCTTAAACAAACCGGCTGAGGTCACTAAAGTCCCCTGCGGGCTCTTAATCGAGTATAAAAGAGCATTCAAAACAAATAGAAATGCTATAGTTGGCTGGTAGTAATTTACATCTGTAATGCCCCGAGTATATAATTTAATGAAAGGCAACAGCAAAACCATCGTAACTGCATAAAACAAAGTAATAATTGAATACATCATGAATTCATACTGATTATATACTTTTCTAAACAGACCATGGTCCCCCAATGCGATCAACTCACCAAAGGACGCAGATATCCCTCCGCTAAAGACATATATGATCTGAGTAACTCCCGTTACAACCATAGCATAAATGCTATAAACACTAACCTGCGAAAGGGAAGTAAATATTGTGGCCAGGATTATTGGAACCGAAGTATGAACGAGCCCCAGGATTTGCAGTATCAAAGCATCCCAGCGTTTATTCAATGCCTTATTATTCGGTTTTGCCTTGTAATTTACAAAGCCGTAATACCTTTTAATATAAAAATGCATTACGAAAGGTGGTATAAATACAGATAAAAGTGCCACAACTCTAAGGAGTACAATATTCACATCCATTCGAGTAAGCACGACTACAACTATTGTATTTACTATAACAGATATTATAGTTAAATAGTTTATTATGTAAAGTTTCTGGTCGGCAGTTACCAGCGCCCGATATTTTGCCATTACAAAGAAGTTCAAAACGCCCGAACAACCAAGAACAAGGACCAGTAAACCCACTTGCAATGAAGGTAATGATTCTGTTTTAATAAAATAAGGATAAAGTAATGAGCACCCCAGGATGAGCGCAACAAAGAAATATCCTGACTTAAAATAGAATATCCTGGTAGCCGATACGATACTGCTGACTGCTTCATTGTCATTGTCGGCCAACGGCTTAAATAGTGCGTAAATTGCAGCACTTGCCAAACCTGCCTCTACCAAAGTAAAATACCGAACAAATTGAGAGACAGAAGCGATAAGTCCGTTAATCTCAGAACCGTATGTCTTGATCATCAATATCGGTATGATCAACCCGGCAACCATAATAACGGCTTGAAGCATAAAACTGGATATCGCGTTGGATACGAATTTCTTTGTTCTACTCATAAACCCAAAGCCTTGGTCAGATATTCAATAGTTCTTGCTCTTTCGCTTTGCAGAATCGCATTTACATGATCATATGAAATCTCATCCAGATTTATCCGGCTAACATCCGAAATGATCCTGTCACTCAGGTTCAGCATACTGAGAAAATTATTGATTCTTGTTTCTCCTGTTTTCCTGATGAATGAAAAAAACTTTTTTTCAAATATTAGCGAAAAACAGGTTCCGTGAAACGAGGTTGTTAAAACATACTCGGCATTTTTATAAAGATTTAAAAATTCAAGCGGCCCGGCATCCCTGATGATCACATCACCTTTTACTGAACAACGGGAATTGGGGTTTATTACTATAACATCAAGCCCGGTTTGGCTCTTCAACTTCTTTACAGCATCATTCAGAAGTGGATTGTATAATAACACGTATACTAATATATATTTTCCAGGCATTGCTCTTTTATGCAACGTTGATCTTGATGTTAACCGCGACCACTCGTCTTTGGTTAGTAATAATGACGGGTCAAGGTGAGTCGAACATGGCACGGAACATAGTTTGGATATGTATTCAGCGGCGCTCTTTTCCCTGGTGGAAAGAAAACTGTAAGCTTTTATAGCTGAGATAAATTCATCCTGATATTTTTCTTCTACCAACGGTATCCCCATACTGGACGCGTACGATATACGCCTGGTTCCCTCACTGCCAAACCTGAGAAATCTCTCCGGTTTTATTCCAAGACGAGTATTGAATGTCTGGTCGCTGCCGGTTATGTATGCATCGGCAACGGGAGGGTCGTCTATGATTTCCTCGGAAGTTCTGTATGAACGAGTGGTCTTAATATTCTTTTCAACAAAGTCCCTGAACCTGACTATCCTTTTTCTAGTTTTGTGCACGTAGGATAAATTTATTATATTGTTGTATATGTATGATGGCAGGTACTTATTGAATTTAAATTCTCTAAAATACAGTCTGTCATATCTCTTGAGGTCCAACAGTTCGTCATCGACACCAAGTTTACGTAATTGCTGCTGCAAGGCATAGGCCTGGAGGACTGCTCCATAATTTATCGCATTCTGGTGTGTTACCGTTACTGTTTTCATGTATTCCCGAAATAACAAACAATTACGATTGAGTTGGATTGGTGTTTGCCTTATACCACTCAATGGTCGCTTTCAGGCCTTCGTCGAAATCTGTTTTTGCTTCGAAGTTGAATTTTTCTTTTGCTCTTGTTGTGTCCAGGCATCTTCTTGGCTGGCCGTCCGGCTGCGATGTGTCCCATCGTATCTCGCCGGTGAAACCTGTCAGTTCTGTGATCTTTTCGACAAGGTCCTTGATCGTTATCTCGCGGCCGGCACCTATGTTAACAGCGTCCGGGCTATTGTAATGCTCGGTCGCCAGTAAGATTCCTTCTGCGGCGTCTGCGGCATAGATAAACTCCCTTGATGCACTGCCTGTGCCCCAACATGTGATATGATCGTCGCCTGCATCGATCGCATCTACACATTTCTTTATCAGAGCCGGAATTACGTGGCTGCTTGCCGGGTCGAAATTGTCCTTTGGTCCGTAGAGATTTACCGGAAGCAGGAAGATCGAATTGAAATCGTATTCCTGTCGATATGCCTGCGACTGGACCAGCAGCATTTTCTTGGCAAGGCCATAAGGAGCGTTCGTCTCTTCCGGGTAGCCGCTCCAGATGTCGTCTTCCCTGAACGGAACCTGGGCGAATTTCGGATAAGCACAGACCGTTCCAATCGCGACGAACTTCTCTATATCGCGAAGGCGTCCTTCTTCGATCAGTTGGACGCCCATCATAAGATTTTCATAAAAGAATTTGCCGGGATGAATGCGATTAGCACCGATGCCGCCGACAACAGCGGCGAGGTGTATCACGATATCCGGTTTCATATCATCGTACATTTTTACGATGTCTTCGTACTTTACCAGATCATATTCTTCGTATGTCGGTACGAGTATGTTTTCGCAGCCGCGTTTCTTCAGCCCGTCAAGTATGTAGCTTCCGAGAAATCCGGCACCGCCGGTAACAACGACTCTCCTGCTCTTAAAAAAATCGCTCATTAGTCAGTATCCAATAGTTAGTAGTTAATAGTTAGTAGTTTTTACAGTCTGTTGCTTAGTGAATTTCTTGAGGCGTTTAAGAGTTTGCTTACCTCTTCTAAGACTGCCATTTCCATATTTGTATCACAATATCCTAAATCCTTAGCAAGAATGAGATAATACCTGCATTCCTCCAATGAACCTTGTGAGATGTTCAGGTATCTCATTTTGTCTTTTATTGATTTCTTTCCAAACCCTTCGGCTATATTGGCTGGGATAGAGACAGCAGCTCGTCGTAACTGAGAAGTCAAACCATAGATTTCGTTTTTTGGAAAAGTTTCGCTTCGTCTGTATACCGAAATAACAAAGTGATGAGCCTTTTGCCACACCAAAAGGTCAGTAAACAATCTTGCTGGACGCCTATCCATAATACCCTCCAAACCTACCAACTATTATCTACTGTCTACTAACTATTGACTATTGACCATGTTCTTTAAGTATCTTTTCGTTTTCTGCCAGTTTCATATCCGCATCTGTCATCATTTGTGCGAGCTGCTTGAAAGTGACCTTTGGCTGCCAGTCCAGCACCTTTTTGGCCTTGGACGCATCACCGAGAAGTAAATCAACTTCTGTCGGCCTGTAGTACCTTGGATCGATCTCGACATAATCGTTCCAGTCAAGATCTAGATGCCCAAACACCTCATCAAGAAATTCTTGGACCGCATAAGTCTCGCCGGTCGCAACGACATAGTCGTCTGGCTGGTCCTGCTGAAGCATCAGCCACATAGCCTCGACATAATCGCCTGCAAAGCCCCAGTCACGCTTTGCTTCTATATTACCGAGATAAAGTTTTTCCTGAAGACCAAGCTTTATCCTTGTTGCCGCACGGGTGATCTTCCTGGTAACAAACGTTTCACCGCGTCGTGGCGATTCGTGATTGAAAAGAATGCCGTTGCAGGTAAACATGTCATAAGCCTCGCGGTGGTTGATCGTCTGCCAGTATGAATAAACTTTTGCGCAACCGTACGGACTGCGCGGGTAGAATGGTGTTGATTCTGTTTGAGGAGTTTCAAGCACCTTTCCATACATCTCACTGCTCGATGCCTGGTAGAACCTTGCAGGTTTTTCCATCGCACGTATTGCCTCGAGCAAACGAAGCGTACCGAGAGCATCGGCGTTAACGGTATATATCGGTTGATCGAAACTTACCCGAACGTGGCTTTGTGCACCAAGGTTGTAAATCTCGTCGGGCCTGACATCATTGATAATATTTGAAAGATTGCCGCCGTCGGTAAGATCGCCATAAATAAGCTTCAGTTTCGGATCTTCGTGCGGGTCCTTGTACAAATGGTCTATACGTTCGGTATTGAAGGATGAACTTCTGCGGACAATTCCGTAAACTTCATAATCTTTTTTAAGCAGCAGTTCGGTGAGGTATGAACCATCCTGACCAGTGATTCCGGTGATTAATGCTTTCTTCAATTCTATTCTCCTTTGAGGTTTTGGTAAGCGAGCTGAACTCGCAGATTAAATAGTTACAGGTGACAGGTATGAAAGTTCCAAAGCCAAAAACAACAAGTATGCTAAAGCACGCCCAATAAAGGGCTTACGCAACTCAACAATCCTGTATGTCTGGACTCCGTCCCCGTGGGGTGTCCGCCTTTGGCGGATTTCGCTTTGTTCAACTTGCGAGGACCCCGCTTGGGCACCTGTATTATGGGTACAAAATATCTTTCCTGGGATTCCGGGTATGCCTTTGGTACGCGTGGAATGGATTGGTGTTCGAGCTCAGGTTCCAATTCTTTCCATAAGACGTCTTTTAGCCGCCAGTTTCCAGCGGCCAGCAACGAGCAAACAGCTGCCAGTCTAAAAATCGTGGGCACAGCCCACTCTACCATTTCGGTCTTTTTTGGGGGCGACTGTTGCAATTAATGCTAAAAACGCACCGATATGATAGGGACTATGCGTCCCACCGGTTGCGCTGAGGACTTCTGTTTGGGCTTTTTTATCGGGTCTGGCTCCTGTTAACATACCGTCACTACCAGACCCTCATTATTTACGTTGAAATCGAAGAAACGGCTTCGGTCGTTTGGGGGGTTGGCGTTTAGTTTGGCCTGAATCTGCATGGCATCTTCCGGCGATTTGCAGACCATCAGCATAAATCCGCCGCCGCCTGCACCCAGTAGTTTGGCCCCATAAACATAGGGTTCTATACGTTCAAAAAGCTCTTCGACCTGCTGGTTTGTCGAATAGAGACTTCAGACTTTTTTCAATCGACTGCTGCAGATCAAATCCAATCGAATCTGTAAAGTGACCCGCATTATACAAGACCTCAGCAGAGCTTAGATCGTGATACGACTTTACGAGCCATTCTTTTGCTAGAGCTCTATTTGGCATAAATAACCTTTCCGTCAGTCAATATATCTACTTTATAAAAATAGTCTTCCCTGCTGTCCAAAAACTCCTGCGAAGCAGCCAATATATCAAAACCTATGCGGTATTTAAAAATCAGATCTCTTAATTGCTTGCGGGCAAGCAGTTCGTAGTTATCCTGATCGCTTTTGGGATCTTTAACTAAAAACAAGTCTATATCACTGTCTTCGGTCGGATTACCCATTGCATACGAACCGAAAAGAATGATTCTTTCCGGCTGTAAAGACTTTAGCCTTTCGACAATTTCAGCTTGTATTTTTTTAATATCAACCATTAACTCGCCCAAACATTATCTAAATTCTGATAGCGACCGCGTGTACTCAGGCACACCCTACGGTAGATGCTATGCTTTTACTATCTTTTTCCGGCCTTTTTTGACATCTGCTGTTGCGTTTCTGGTGTCTATTACCAGCTGGGAATTTTCTACTATCCAGCTGTAGTCATAGTCGCTGTGGTCTGTGGCTATCAGGGCAGCGTCGTAACTCTTGAGCATTTTTGCGGTGAGATTCTTGCTCTTCATCTTCAAGTCGTAATCACGCATCTTGTGTGTCTGGGGGATATACGGATCGTTGTAGTCTACCTTTGCGCCCTTTTTCTTTAGCAGTTCGATCAACTCCAGCGACGGTGATTCGCGCACGTCGTCAATGTCCTTTTTGTATGCCAGGCCCAGGACCAGGATCTTTGAGCCTTTGAGGCTTTTCTTTTTGTCGTTGAGGGCGTCCATCACCTTGGAGATTACATAGTTTGGCATGTCAGTGTTTATCTCACCGGCCAGCTCGATAAATCGCGTTGGCATTCCATACTGACGTGCCTTCCATGTAAGATAGAACGGATCGATCGGAATGCAGTGTCCTCCGAGACCGGGCCCCGGGTAGAACGCCTTAAAGCCGAACGGTTTTGTGCTAGCCGCCCGGATGACTTCCCACACGTCGATGCCCATTTTGTCGAACAATTGTTTTAGCTCGTTGACCATCGCTATGTTTACGCAGCGGTAAGTATTCTCTATGATCTTTGCAGCTTCTGCGATCTCGCAGGAATCGACCGGCACGAGCGTCTCGATAGCACAACTGTATACTTCCAGTGCGATCTTCAGACTTATATCGTCCAGGCCGCCGACTACCTTTGGAATCGTCGAAGTGCGGAAGTCCTTGTTGCCCGGGTCCTCTCGTTCCGGTGAGTAGGCCATGTAGAAATCCTTGCCTGCCTTAAGCCCGGATGTTTCGAGTATCGGCAGCATCAGTTCGCGGGTCGTTCCCGGATATGTCGTACTTTCCAAGATGACCAACTGGCCCTTGCGCAGATATTTGGCAATCGTTTTGCAAGTCTCTTCGACATAGAACATGTCCGGCTCACGATTTTCGGTAAGCGGCGTCGGCACACAGATAAGCAGCGTGTCGGGCCTGCTGAGCAGGTTCATTTTGTCTGTAGCCCTGAAACGCCCTGTGCTAATCATATCGGTAAGCTGGGTATTTGGAATGTGCTTGATCGGACTTTTGCCGCGGTTGATCTTGTTGACCATCGCGGTATTAACATCAAAACCAAGAACCTTCGCCCCGCCAAGACAAAATTCACGGGCAAGCGGAAGGCCAACATAACCCAATCCGATAATACCAACATAGTGAGATTTTTCTTCTACAGTTTTTTTCTTCGCCATTATAAATTCCTCTAAAGCTAGTTTTTTACGCGGATTTAAAAATATAAATGTTAAATTTGAATATCGAAATTCGAAATGAAAAACAAATGAGTTTGTTGGTTACACAACCTCTATTCCGGTTGATATTATGTCGTACAGTATACTGCCGGTCGGGCAATCCAGGTACTCATCCAGAAAAACACATTTCGGTTCGATAGCAACATCTATCTGGCCGGCAATATGAAATAACTTTGATGTTAAATCAATGCGCTTGAGATGATCAGATATATCTATTATAACGGCAACATCTATATCGCTCGACTCAGTTGCTGAACCCTTGGCGTACGAACCATAGAGCAGCACTTTTTTTACAGGAATACTCTGGCGAGCCTCTCTATAAAAACGGGAAACCTTTTCTCTAACTACACTTTGCTCTTGAACCATTTGAATAATTCCTTTGTCATATTAAAAATCTCTTTTGACTTATCCTGATCAAGTATTGAAGATAATTCGTCGAAAGCTTCGGTATACCTAAGATCTAACTAATTTTTAACTATTTTATCGCTCATTGCTAATCGCCAATTGCTGACTGCTAATTGCTTATCGCTTATCGCTTATTGCTGTTGAGCGAAGCGAAATCCGCCGAAGGCGGACTAAATATTATAAAATTCCCTGTACCATTTCACGAATTTTTCTACTCCCTCTTCGATGGACGTATCCGGTTTATAGCCCAGGTCATCTACCAGGTCCGTCACATCTGCCCAGGTTGCCGGCACGTCGCCCGGCTGAAGGGGCATCATGTTCATTACCGCTTTTTTGCCGATGGCGTTTTCTATCGCCGCGATGAAATCCATCAGCAGGACCGGTGAACTGTTGCCGATGTTGTAAACTTTGTAGGGTGCCTTCGAGCATGACGGATCCGGTTTTTCGCCGGACCAATCCGGCCTTCCCTTCGGCGGGTTGTCTATTACCCGGATCACGCCTTCGACGATGTCGTCGACATACGTAAAGTCACGCTTCATCTTGCCATGGTTGAAGACATCGATCGGTTTGCCTTCGAGTATCGCCTTGGTAAACAAAAACAGTGCCATGTCCGGCCGGCCCCAGGGGCCGTACACCGTAAAGAATCGCAGGCCCGTTGTCGGCAGGCTGAACAGGTGGCTGTATGTGTGCGCCATCAACTCATTGGACTTTTTGCTAGCCGCGTACAGACTGACCGGATGGTCGATATTATCGCTAGTCGAAAACGGCATCGATTCGTTGAGCCCGTACACACTGGAACTGCTCGCGTATGCGAGATGGGCGATATCATTGTGCCTGCACGCTTCGAGGATGTTGACGAACCCGACAATGTTGGCATTGACATACGCCTGCGGATTGATCAGGCTGTAGCGAACGCCGGCTTGGGCGGCAAGATTGCAAACTTTGTCGAATTTCTCGGCCTTAAACAGAGCGTCAATATTCTCCTTATCCTCAAGCTTCATCTGGATAAACTTATAATTTGGAAACTTGTCGCTCTGGACCATGACGTTATACGCAAGCTTATCCTTGGCAATACCAGCCCGTTCAAGCCTGCCGTACTTAACGTTGACATCATAATAATCATTAATACTGTCAAGGCCAACAACCTCATCTCCGCGTGCGATCAACCGCTCAGCAAGAAAAGAGCCTATAAACCCCGCCGTCCCTGTAACTAGTATTTTCATTTCAATTCCATTATTTAAACATGTAATTATATTTTAGGTTTTAAAGTGGGTATTGATTTAGAAAAACAATTATACTCTACATTTACACTTATCAAGATTAGGCGTCTCAATAAAAGGATGCCCATGACAGGCAAGATCGCCATAACCCTGATCATCCGTCATAACCAGAATAATATTGGGTTTAGCGGCCCCCGCATCAACCCGCTCAGCGTCAACAGAACACCCGCACAAGACGCACAAGGAACATAGAACAACAAATATTTTCATTTAAATTTAACTTTACGCTTTACGACTTATTTATTTTCGCTGCAAGGTCTATTATGAATTTTTTCATGTCTGTCGCCATGTCATCACGCTTAAGGGCAAACTCTACGTTCGTTTTCACGAAACCCTTTTTATTTCCAATATCGCATCTTTGGCCGTCAAGGATCAGCCCGTACATCCGGTGCTCTTTTACCATGAGCCTCATCGCGTCGGTGATCTGAATCTCGCCGCCTTTGCCGGGTTTGGTTCGGCTTAGATAGTCGAATATTTCCGGCGTAAATATGTAACGGCTGGCGATGACGAGATTTGACGGTGCTTCGTCAACCGGCGGTTTTTCCACGAAGTCGTTTACACTGTAAAGCCGCTCGGTCTCTTCGTTTCCGTCTATTACCCCGTACGAACTCACTCTTGACGGGTCCACACGTTCAAGCAGTACAACCGATTTCCCATGCTCGTTGAAGACATCGACAAGCTGTTTAACAGCAGGCACCTTTGAATCGATCACAGTATCGCCAAGCAGTACGGCAAAAGGCTCGTCGTTTACATGGTGCCGCCCGCAATAGATCGCATCGCCAAGCCCTTTCATCTCCTTCTGCCAGACAAAGTGGATGTCAGCGAGGTCGGAAATTTCCCGCACAAGTTTAAGCTCGGCGTCTTTGCCTTTGCCGGCAAGCTGGGATTCCAGCTGAAAGCTCCTGTCGAAATGTTCCTCGATGGCTCGCTTGCCCTTGCCGATAATCATAAGAATATCCGTCAGTCCCGCCGCCGCCGCTTCTTCGACGACATACTGAATAACCGGAGTATCGACGATAGGAAGCATCTCTTTAGGTTGTGACTTCGTCGCCGGCAAAAACCGGGTTCCAAAACCCGCCGCCGGAATAACCGCTTTTTTTATCATGATACTATCTTAGGCTTAATAACTTTTATACCAATCTTTGCCATTTTGGCTTTTAGAGCGTTAAACATCTTCTGGTCCTTATACGTTCCCACTATCGCACCGCCGGAGCCTGTAAACTTGGCGCTTGCGCCGGCCTGCCTGGCCGTCTTTACCATTAGCAGATTATCGAAACTCATACGGTAAAGTTTTTCCCTGCGGTCAAAATTTGCGTCAATTAACTTAGATGCCTTATCCAGCTGGCCGCTTTCAATACTTTTGCGGAACTTGTCGGCAAGCGAGGCCCAATAGCCCATAGCATTTACTACCGCTTTTTCGCCACGGTCAAAACGGTCGCGGATATTGTTATGAAAAACTTCTGTCGGCTCGCCGAGGTCGGCGGTATAGGCGACGTACAGCTTTGGAAGCAATTTGACATCCAGGTTGTCATACTGCCCGTACCCTCGAGAGTCCATAAGCTTTTTGTTAAAGTCCATATAGACCAGGCCCTGGTAAACCTGAACAACGCGATCCTGAAGACCGGCCATTATATGCAGTTCGTCAATCTCTGCCGAAAGAATAAGGTTAGCCTGTGTAAACTTTGGTATGCTTACGCCGTAAAAAGCCATCAAAGCTCGCAGGCACGCGGTGATGATCGCACTGGATCCGGCAAGCCCGAGGCCATGCGGAATGTCCGAGCTGTAGCGGATCGTAAAATTCTTTTTATGAAGCTCGATCTGATTTTCATCACAATAATCGTAAAATCGCTTGATGGTAGCCTTTAGAAGCCTGATCCCGCCGTAGTAACCGTGCAGCCTGACATCGTTAACCAGGTCGTCGATGCTGGAGAAATACGACTCGTCTTTTTCGCTGGGGTCAATTTCAAGTTCCGGCGATTCAAAAAGAACAACCTCCGCTGCAAAATTACCAAACGTAAAAGAAATTGTCTTTCCAAAATAACCATCCGAGGGGTTGCCTATCAAACCAACTCGCGGATAAGCTTTCTGACGTATAATCATATAGATCCCAAAAAAATAATTAAACCACTATCGCCGGCACTCAGGCTTTTCGTCTATCCTTAACTTGCTGCCGGCCGATGCAATGATACTCGACCCCCTGCTTGGCCACATAACCCGGGTCGTAGAGGTTTCTTCCATCGAAGATCAGCGGGGTATTCAGCTTTGATTTAATATCCTCAAAGTCCGGCGTCCTGAATTCCTGCCAGTCGGTCAGTATCACTAAAGCGTCGGCCCCAACGAGAATGTCGTAGGCGTTTTGCCCCATCTCTATGCAATCGCCGATCTCGGCCTTTGCATTTTCCATCGCTTCCGGGTCGTAGGCGGTAACCTTCATGCCCGCGTCAAGAAAACGCTGAACGCATCGTATAGCCGGTGACTCGCGAACGTCATCGGTCCTCGCCTTAAAGGCCATCCCCCACACCGCAAGTTTTATCTCTTTGCCGGCGTCCTTATAATAGTCGCAGACTTTATTGGCGAACCTTTCATGCTGATCATAGTTTGCCTGCTGAACAGCGGCGGCGATCGTCATATCCATCCCCTGCTCTTTTCCCATGTGGATAAGTGCTTTTACATCCTTGGGGAAACAACTTCCGCCGTAGCCTAGACCGGCGAATAGAAACGCGTTGCCGATCCGCGAATCGCTGCCAATGCCGGAGCGAACATTTTCGATATCAGCGCCGAACTTGTCGCATAAAACGCTAAGCTCGTTCATGAACGATATTCTTGTCGCAAGCATCGTGTTGGCCGCGTACTTGGCCATCTCGGCACTGGCCGGGTCCATCGTTATCAGCCTGCTTCGCTTCCGCATGAACGGAGCATAAAGCTGCTTCATGATCTCCATCACAGCCGGGGTATTCGTGCCGATTATCACACGGTCCGGCTTCATAAAATCTTCGACCGCAGAGCCTTCTTTGAGGAACTCCGGGTTGCTTACATAATCAAACGGAACTTCCGTGCGTGCCGAGATTATCTCGCTGACTTTTTTGTGCGTCCCAACCGGAACGGTGCTCTTGGTCACTATTATTCTATAACTGTCCATGACATCTGCGATCTGCTCGGAGACTTTCAAAACGGCAGAGATATCAGCAGACCCATCGGCGGCGCTTGGAGTGCCAACGCCGATAAAGACGACCAGCGAATTATCTATGCCTTCTTTCAGGTCCGTCGTAAACGTAAGCCGCCCGCCCGCTTCGTTGCGCTTTACGATTTCTGTAAGACCAGGCTCATAGATAGGGATAATCCCATTCTTAAGGGCCTCGATCTTTTTCGGATCGTTATCAACACAGACAACATGGTTACCGCCGTCAGCCAAACAAGCCGCCGCAACAAGACCAACATATCCAACACCAACTACCGCAACTTTCATATACTTATCCTTTCGGTTTTTTACCTGCTATTTTATATACCGGACCTGACTTAACGAAATCGTAATTATCCAAAATAAAACCCGGGCAATAGCCCTTCTGGGCAGAAACAACATATACTGATCTTTCTTCAAGAAGTTCATCCAGCGTTTCTGCGGTGACAAAGTCCATCGGACTCTTATAGCCACCATGCTCGGAAATAACTTTGACATCCTTTCTAAGCCCCGATACCTCCTGTTCATACCAGAGGGCATAAACCGTCGTCCCGTCAGCGATAATTACGCTATCCTCATCGACCGAATTAAGTGCCGCTTCAACAAAACGTCCAGGCTGGTTATTGCCTCTCTGCCAAGGCCGTAAGAAGAAAGCGTACTCGTTGCGATACGGGATCTGACGCTTTGTCCCCAGGCTGACTTTCATTCGCTCGGCAACTATTGGAACCGCAATGTAAGCCGGTATCGGCAACAGTGAAAAAATTACTATCGCATAAGGGATATATTTATTTTGAAAACGCTCAATGAACCCCTGACAGCCGACCCCAATGAAGACGCTTGCCACGCAGTAAAACGGAATAAAAAAGGCATACCGGTCCGCGACCGTATATCGAAAAGCAAATATGAAAAATATCGCCGTCATCGCGGCGAGCATATTTGCGAAAGCCCTGTATTTCATTATTTTGTAGAGTCCTAACAGGCCGGCAAAGAACAGCAGAATATTCGGCGTTGGAAAATTCAGCCCGAAAAACATAAAGTTCTGCTTTACGATCGTACTGTTTAAAGCGGCATTAAGAACCTCATCGCTGTACGAAATGCCGAATAAAGCTGAACGCATTGTCGCTAAAAAATCGCCTGTAGCTATCAACTCCCGAACAATCAGAACTTCATAAGGCAAACACCCGGCTATCCAAAGCAGGGCCATCAGCGATAGCTGTCTAAGCTTTAGTTCCCTACTGTAAATTAATACTGCCGCCATCACAACATAACATGCCAGCGGCAATGTCCCCAGCATATGATTGGAGACCGAAAGCCCATTGAAAAAGGCAAGCAGATAGAGAAAGCCAACCTTTTGATCTTTAAAATACAAAAAAAGAAATATCAACTCTGCTGAAAAAATTGCCGTATAGAGAACATACGTCTCTGCGATGGCACTATGCTGCCAGAACGTCCATGAAAGGCAAAGAGTAATTCCACCAACGACAGCCGGAAGCAGCCGGCCCACAGCGAGCCTCAGCAGCAGAAAAATATTCGCCACCGTTATCGCCCCGCACACAGACGATATCAGGTTTACGCGATGCCCAAATTCACCAAGCGGGATACTTTTCGCAGCTATTGCAATCAAATAATAAAGCGGATGGGCAAGTGCCAGCCCAAGGCCGCCTGCAATATCGTTATGCCAGAGGCGATACTGAATCATTCCGCTATCCTGCCACTGCGAACCGGGAGCGCAAGTAAACGCATAGAGGATCACCGAAGCACCAAAAACAAAAAAATAGCTTCGAACCAATTGTTTAGGAGAACATTCTTTCAATAAAACAGCCTCGGCCAAAGGCCGAATCAAACAACTATCGACCAACGACTAAAAACTAACGACTAGTAAGCCTCGGCCTTGGGGCCGAATCCTCAAATAATCAATAATAATTTTCATACTGACCTTTGGTCAGTTTGAACAGACTCCGTCCCCGTCGGGCGCAGCAAAAGTGGGCGTAAACCCGCCAAACCCGAGAAAAATACACATCTCGTTTGTCTATCTATCGGCAATAATAAGCCAAAATTATACAAGTTCCGGCGTGTATTTAATAATAATAGGACAATAATCTACCCTATAAGAAAACCGCAGGACCCATAAAAAGCTCATTGTAGCAACGCCAAATCAAGATAGCAAACACCAAGGGCTACAAAGTCTCATAAAAACAAGCCCGCCAGAATTGATAGCTGCAGATAAAGGAAGAAGAGGAAAACAACAGAGATTTCATTCTAGTGCTGCGAAAATTTGAGAACATGCAAAATCAAAAACGCCCCAAAAACCGGTCGGCCCAGTTTCCAGGCATTTTATGCCGACAATTAATCTATCAGAGTTCAAAATAATTCGCTGCAAAGTGTGCCCATACCGCCTGCGGCAAAGCCAAAGAATACGCCCCCCAAACAGGCATAAAAGGAGCAATGCTAAAATTCATAGAAAAGGCACTAGTAGACGTCAGAACCTTTTAGCTCTCAAGAATTCTAATTTCGCACCCACAACCCGTCACTTTCGCACTTTCAAACGTTTTATTTCACACGTCTTATTTCACACCACCCACACATGCCTTCAAAAACCGCCCTGCATCCATAACGGTAGGCTTATCAGTCAGATCGCCTGGTGTCTCCCTTTACAAGCAAAAACGCGTCGTCGAGGGTATGCTTACCCGTAAACGGACCCTTGCCCGTAAGCTGCGTCGAAGCCATAGTGCCTTTAAGGTTAACGCCGCTTTCGGCGATCAGCACAAGGTCAGCTGCCTCATCGACATACGGCCCGGAGTAGATTTCCTCTTTCCGGTAAATATGTTTAATAGCTTTTTTTCCATCGACTTCAACCTCAGAGAAAATCGCAATAAGTTCTTCAACCACCGCTTCTTTATCTTCCGGTGCGACACTGTCTTCCGGATACTTGCCTTTTTCATTAACAAATATCCTGCCCGGATCAAGAGCGAATGCCTTTGTACCGAACGCGATATTGGTAAGATTGGCATCAGTTCCAGGATTGAATTTGAGCAATCCATTATCCATAAGAAGTCGGTTAACAAAGAACTCCGTCTCGAGCCCTTCAAACCCATGATCCGACATCATCACAAGCGTATCGTCTTCACCAAGATCAGCCGCGATCTCACCGATAACAACATCGATCTTACGGAAATGGTCTACAAACTGCTTATGGTACTGATGATTGTCATCGGCATACGCGCTCCACAGAAAATGCATCAGCCTGTCGGTGCCGGTAAAGACAAGCATGAAATTTTGCCACTGGACCTCTTTCCAAAGATAACGGCAAGGATTGAATTCTTTGTAAATATTTTGTAAAAAACCCCTTTGATAATTTACAATACTTTTACTTTGTCATCGACTGCTTCTATTGTACTATATGTAACAGAATCGCGACTGCGCTATCGCACTTGACGATTCAGGTTTTTTAAGGAACCGGCATTGTTTAATGGCTAACACATAACAATACACAAGTTCGATGCCGGAATAAATGAATTATTTTTTTTAACTGTTTAATTGTTAAATCTCAATTAAAGGAGGCCTAAAATGCAGAGGCTATCAGGAAAACTATTATTCGCCGTTCTAATCGTAACATTTTGCTCCCACGTGTCCGCCCAGACTGACGCCGAAGCAGCATTCGACAAAGGTAAGGCCGCCTATGCAGGTGACCGCTTTGGTCAGGCAAGGGACCTGTTTACAAAAGCTTCACACACCGACAGGGCTAATCCGGAAGTATTCCTCTGGCTCGGCAAGGCCCAGTACCAGCTTGGCTCTGTGGAAGAAGCGATCACCGCCTGGGTTAAAACGCTCAAACTGGCACCGGATGAACCTTATGCAAAGAAGATGCTGGATGCTTTACGCGGCCAGACTGTCAAGATCGAGACCAGAATTACTCTTTTAGAAACAATGGTCGCAGAGAAACTGCTCAATTCGGCAAGGCAGCTTTATATCGAACTTCTCACCGAGAACACATTGACGAATGCACAGCGAGTCAATGTCAAGACACTCCAGGCAGGTTTGCTGCTGGCAAGGGGCGGCTATGAGTCTGCGCAGAAAACTGTTCAGGAACTTCTGCTTAAGTACCCGAAACTGGTAGATCGCTCAAAGACAACACTGCTGCTTGGCCAGGCAAAAATGAAGATGGGTAATTATAAGGAAGGATTGGCACTGCTAAAAAAAGTTGTTGCCGATTTTAAAGGCACATCGTCTGCGGCAACGGCGGAATATGAGATAATCGTATTCAATCTGAACCAGTCTCCCGGTGCATCCGGCGCCAAAGAACTCTCGGCATGGATCAGTGCCAACCAAGCCCATTTGCACACACGAAAGGCGATGGAATTGCTGATCAGGGTGTACATAGAGGCTTCCCGACAGGAAGGCAGACCCGCACCCGATTCCGAACTAAGTCCTATGGACAAGGCTGCATTGGCTGTAGCGAACGATTTGTTCAAGAGAACTATACGTACCGATGATGCACTAAAGCTGACGCAGCTAATGATATCGCAATTTGACAAGCAGTACTCCGTAAACGGGGCAAATACCGCGGCAATAACGGGTTGCCAGATGCTCCTTAAAGCACAGTTGCCCGCGTCCAGCCGTCTTCCGGCCCTAAAAGCAACGGCACGGTACAAAACTCAGCTTGCACTTAAGCAACTGACCGCCAAGGCCAAAGCCGGAAAGCTCACCGATGGCCCACTGCCTGATTCCCTTGCAGCGGTCATTGCTATTTACGCGACGATCAGCAAAGAATTCCCTGCCGAACCTATCTGGCGTAATCAGATCAACCTTGTCTCTCAAGTAAGCAGCCTTGAAGCATCAATGCCATTGTCGCCGAAGATCAGCGAACCGAGGTCCCCTTACACATGGGCCGTGCAGATCGCATTACAGGCTCTCAAGAATGCCACCGATAGCGAGGCCCTGGACATGACACGGCAAATGGTTTCCCATCTGGACAGATATTATTATAAGACAAAGCTTTATGCTGCAGCGCTCAACGGTTGTGAAGTTTGGTTAAAACAGCCACTACCGGCTTCGAGTCGTCTCCTCGCTCTAAAAACATCTGCTCAGTACAGAACTCGGCTTGCACTAAAGCAACTCGCTGCCAAGGCCAAAGCCGGCAAACTCGCCGCCGGTCCGCTGGACGATTCCCTTGCGGCAGTCGTCGCTACTTATGCGATAATCAGGAAAGAATTCCCCGCCGAACGAATTTGGCGAGATCAGGCAAAGTTAGCCGACCTGGTTCGCAGTCTTGCATCGTCAACTGCCTGGCCGACCGACAAAACGCAACTAAAACCGTGTTACTCATGGTCGCTGGAAATCGTCCTGCCGGTTATAAAGGCCAAGGGCGATGTCAATACCTCGGCAGCGGTTACCTCAATAAACGTTGTCACAGCCATCATTGCTGACACTACAAGGCATCAGGGGCGTCAAACCTCTGCAAGAGGGATGACACTGGCAATTAACTCTGCCCTATTGAATGTGCTGACACCGGCCAACTCAAACTGGCCGACTGTTGTACTCAGGCAGGTTGACCTTCTTAATGCAGAATCCACTGCCGTCTTCGCGGATAATCTCTCAGCCGGGCGACCTGAAAAGAATGCAACTCTTACCGGCCATCAGAAGGAATTACTTTCCAGACTAACTGCACTCGTAAATCATCAAGTAAGCTATGGGCCAAAGGCCCTTGGAAAACTAAACGTCCACCTTCAGCCCTGGACCAACTACGCACACTACAAACTGGCCGAACAGGCATACACGCAATTAGCCGCAGCTCTACCTAAAGACCAGCAAACTCAGGCACAGCTTGCGATCGCTCAACTCTGGCGGCAGCAGGTATTCAACGAACATAAACGCCTGACCAGTGCCGGACTCACCGTCCCGCGAAAGCTCGATGCGAACCTTGTAAAGGTGCTTAAACTATGCCATACCCTTCAGGGCCCACTCGATGAGAAAGACCCTCTTCTGGTCCATATCCGCACGCTACGGAACAGCATCGTTGCCCATTACAGGAATCTCGAATACTTCGATACCGTCGAAGAGGCTATGGGTCTAAAGACCGCCCAAAGCATACCGCTTGCCGACGCATACGCGGCTTTGCAGCTGGCCGACCTGAAATTTGACCTGGCCCAGCGAGACCTCGCTTTGCTCTTAAAGCAATACAATGGCTCCGAGAAAATCGAATTGACGCCGGCATTCAAGACAGCGATCCAGGCCTATCAGAAATTCATCTCCGACAGACCGACCAACCCACTGCGTAACAAGGCCCTGGCAGGTATGTTCCGCATCGCGGCGGTTTTCGAGAGGCACAAAGCTCACGACGCAGCATTCACTGTTTACCGCGACTTTGCGGAATTCGCAGCAAAAGTTAAAGTCCTTTCCCAGGCTCGGCCGGCGGCGAGCAGTCCGCTTGAACGCGCCGTCCTGGCAGCGGCGACCGCACTAGATGCCAAGGCTCGTCTGGCTCTGTCCAAACAGATAAAAGACGCCCGAAACCGGCCTTTCGTTCCCGCTAAGACCAGCGACGAGTTCGCCGCAACCATCGAAGCCTACACGAATTATATCGAAAAATACCCCAAAAGCGTACTCCTCGGCTCGGCAATTGAAAGGATAATGGCCATCGCATTCGAATACGCTAAAGTGAACGCATGGGATGTCTCCGATGGAATCTATGCCGACCTGATCGCCAAGGGCCCGGCAATTCGGCGCATTGAGCGAATAGAATTCTGCCGCGGGCTTTGCCAACTCGGAAAGGCAATGCCCGACCATGCCAAGGCAGTACTTACCGCATTGATGCAGCAAACTCCACGCAAAAGTCCCCGTTATATTCCGCAAGACGAAGAACGCGACGTAGCAAGGATATTCAATGCGCCCGATCTTATTACCGGCAGTGAACTGTCTAACAAATATGACAAACGAATCGTGGGCAGGAACTCCTCGGAAGCATCCACACCGCGACCGTCGGGCCAATTAGATCTAAATGCAAATGATGCCATGGAAATCCAAATGAGTAACTCGCGCGTTCTGGCATCTATTCGCCAGCATGAAGCCAACCGGTCGGCTCGGATCGCCCAGCTTCGCCAGGGGATTAGTTTACAACAGTCCCAGCGTGGCAATCGAAATCAGGCCATACAGGTCTCAATAGCTCCAGCAGTTCTGCCAGAAGCAGAAATTACCCGCCAACAGGAGGCAATTAGCGCTGCTTATGAAATCTTCCAGACCATCGGCAAAAGCTATCCCAGCGCCGCCATCGCCGAGCAATGCCGCAGCGAGATAAAGGTAATGATCGCCCACTGGCGAACACTTATGCAATGGGATCGGGCCGCACTGCTGGCAAAGCGATTCCTCAAGGACAACCCCTCCGACAGGGAACTGCCTGTCCTGAGTCTCAGTATCGCCCGTGACTACCTCGCATGGGCAGCCAGACCAGTCAAGAAAAAAACTTCCAACCAACTAATGCTTACCGAAGTGGCCCGGCGATTCGGCCAGGCACGCAATGAGCTGACCTCAATAGTAGCAGCCTTTCCGAGCGAGCAAACCCTGATTCACAACGCCCAGTGGGACATCGCCGGCAGCTTCCTGACTCAGGCCCGGGTCGTCGATGCTTTCAGTCGGACTCTGGCCCGCGGACAATACGTCCGTGCTGCGAGAGAACTATTGAAGATAGCCGATAAATACTACGACCATCCCAAGATCGGCACGGTCCCGCAGATGCTGTGGGGTATCTCGCAGGAACTGGCCAACAGACAGTATTTCGATGAAGCCATCACTGTCTGGAACGACCTGATGATTCGCTACCCCGCTCACCCTCACGCCCGGGATGCCGCTCTGAGGATCGCCCAGACCTATCAGAACAACTTGCGTCAGCCGCTGCGTGCGGCAGAAGCCTATCAGGAACTCAACATAGCACGTGGAAGCAACGATGTTAATATCCAGAACACGATCTATCAGATAGGCGTTCAGTTGAAGACCCAGAAGCGATGGGTTGAGTCACTTCACGTTTTGGAGATGTTTGTCGATAGTTTCCCGCGTCACCGGCAAGCCGGTCAGGCACTAACCACTATAGGCAGAATCCACCAGACCAACCAGGCATGGGACGAAGCGATAACAGCATATCGCCGGGTCATCGCCGAGTTCACCAACGGTGACTGGGTCAAGGAAGCAAAGTGGTCCATTGCCGACTGCATCATAAACCTCAGCCAGTGGCGACAGGCTATGGACGGATACGCTTCCTATCTTCGTGACTATCCCAACGACGCCAGAAAAACCGAAGCCAAACGCCGCGTCGTGGTACTCAAAGACCTCGCCAGGTACCAAAGCCTTGTCGATGAAGTCGGTCAGCGAAAGGCATTCGACGCACAGCATCAGATAGCAACAATCGTATTGAATAAGCTTTCAAACCGCGTTAAGGCTATAATCGAATTCCGCAAGGTAACCGCCAATTGGCCAAAAAGCCACCTCGCAGACGACGCACTCTACGCAGTCGGAACAACTTACCTGGCAATGGGAGAAATGGACAAGGCACGTCAGGCGGCAAGGGCCATTGCAAAGCAATACCCCAACAGCCCGATGGCAGACGACGCTCTCTATCTCGTTGGCAAGAGCTATGAGGACGAAGCAAACAGACTTGGCACCGTAACGCGGTCGACCTCACTGAGAATGAATCTGGATATTGCACAGTTCGAGGCGTATCAACAGGTTCAATCGGCACGCGTAAGAAACAGAGGTAAGCAGTCAAAGCTCATACAAAAGCTTAAGAAAGGCGGCAAGCAGAAAGCAGCCGAGCTTCAGGAAGCAAGATTTGCCGCCAATGACAATGCCTTCAACTTAACCAATACCCTGATGGCGGCCAACAAGGCAGGGCAAATGGTCGAAGCATTAACGGCCGTTCAGTTGGCCAATCGCCAGGACAAAATTAACGCCGCTCTGCGAAAAGCCGTTGCCGCATACAATCAAACGTCAAAAGTCGCCGGAGCCGATAAAGCCGGTGATGCCTTACTCAGAATGTCGGCAATCTACAACGAGCGTCTAAAAGATTCCGACGCCGCCATGGCTGCCTGGCTTGAAATCGTAAGGCAGTTCAGCGGCACCGGAGTCGCAGAGGACGCAAGCTGGCGAATCGCTCAACACTACGAAGGCAAGGGACAATACACTAAGGCCGTCGAGGCATACAAGGCCTTCCTGCGAAACTATCGCCGCAGTCCAAAGGCAAGCAACGCACAGTTCGCCATCGCCGAGAGCTACGAGCATCTTGGCCAATGGATAGACGCCATGGACGCGTATACAAACTATATCAACAACTTCAAAAACGGGCCGATGATCCAGAAAGCACGCGAACAAATCACCTGGATCAAAGCCTACAGACTGTAAACAAAGCTCAAAAACATTCTTTTAAGGAGATAAAATTATGCGGATACAAACTTTAACTAAATTATCGATGCTCGCTATCATTGTCGCAAGCTGCCACGCCATGTCAATAGCAGCAACAGATTCCGGCAAAACAGACCCCGGCGCAAAACAAAACTCCAAGGGGCTCGACCAATTCAATGCCGGACGCAAGGCGCTCTTCCAAGGCGATTACAAGCAAGCCATCGACCTGCTAAAGAAAGCCGCCGAAGCCGATAAGACAAAGAACAGCTTCCGTTTGGCACTTGCCCGGGCCTACTACTATGCCAAAAACAAAAAAGAGGCTCAGGTTCTTCTGGCCGGCATCCTTAAGACAACGCCGGACCACATAGAAGCAGGCCAGCTCCTTGCCGAGATATATACTAAGCAGAAGAAGTTCAAAGAGGTCGTCGCCCTGCTTGAACCGCTGCTGAAATACCGCCACGACTACGCGACCTATCATCTCCTAGCTGAGGCAAAGTATAATCTTGATGACTCCGATAGCGCCCGCAAGTATTTCGAAGAAGCCGTCAAGCTAAATCCCAAGAGCGGCTCAGACCACTACCAGCTCGGTAATATCTATCTGGCACACAACTTCTTCGCCCTCGCCGCAGAATCCTATCAATCAGCCCTTCGGCTCGGCATCGATATCCCCGTCCTGCACTACAAGCTGGGCTCTGCCTACTTCAATCTTCGCAACTACTTCGGCAAGATATCACAAATCACAGTCAAGGCAGGCAAGCCCGGCACAGTTTACTCAGGCTGGTACCTTGTCGAACCGGTGCCCGGAAAAAAAGACATCTTCCGCGCTGCGCCGAAGACATCGGCTGTTTATCAGGTCGCCAAAGCAATCGATGGCGGACTAGATGCCAGCGGCGACATCAAATTCCTCCTGGCAAATATCTACCTCAACGCCAAGAGATACACTCAGTCATACGAGATGCTCAAAAAAATTGAAAAGGAAATACCAAAAGAAGACAAGGCCCTGTTCTACTATTACTATGCTCAATCTGCCTTTGGAATCCACAAATACGATGAATACCTCAAATCCCTGCAGAAAGCGATACAACTGGACGAACTTACTTACGGATCGGCTCTCGTAGACGCATATATGAAAGTCGCAGACCGGTACAACCAGCTCGGCCGACTTGATAAATACATTGAATTCCTCGCCAAAGCAGTCCACCAAAACCCGGAAACCGCTTCTATCCACTTGAAGCTCGGCTACGCATACGAAGAAGATCAGCAATACGCAAAAGCAATAGTACAATGGCAAATGGCCCTTGACCTGGAGCCTGACAATCCCAACAGAATGCAACTGCTCAATCTAATAGGAAAATACAAAAAATAACCGATAGAAAAATAATGACTGCCAACACAACTAAGAACACCATTGGTCAATATGATTTAGTTGTCAAGCAACCATCGAACTACTGCAATCACTGTTTGTCTTCAATAAATATGTTTTTATCTCTAAGTCTGATATTTGGTTGACGTATTGAAGTTGGCACCCAAAATACTTTTCCGCAGTATCTCCACTTCAGCTTGACCGGCATTGTCAGTCCAAGTTAGCCATAGTCTATTGAATACTATTTCCCTGCAAACATTTTTTTAAATAAGTATTTTTGGGCTGAAAACAGACATCGAATGATGCTCAAATTTATCGAAAACCGCATGTGTAGTGTCAATATGGTGACATGAATTTATCGAAGAATATTAAGATATTAACAAGTTCGAATTTTTGAGGAAGACAGGCAAGAGAATCAATGCCCCTATTTGATAAATTATTTAGGGTGATAAGATCATGGTGTGTCGTCGTATAACCAATCTACAGCCATCTCCAGTAGGTCGGTGGAGTCGTAAGAAGTCAGCCATGCAGATGCCAAGATTGCAAAGTCTCTAAGGTCTACCTTACAGTTTCCGTCAATGTCACTGGCTGATACAAAATTGCATGACTCAGGGGCGAGAGCAATCGAGACAGCGAAATTGTCGATGCCGTGCAGCGTAAACTTTACGGTTCCTGCTGTCGGCCCATCCGGATCTGCGTCACCTGACAACTTGATAAAGTTTTGCGGAGAAATTTTCACTGTGGTCTCGAAAAGGGTGGGTGTTGCGTCCGTGTCGATGTCTAGCAGAATGTTGTCCACGAAAATACGGACGTCCAGAGAATTTCCCATGATCCAAGCGTCGGTGATCAGGTGTATGCGTACATTGTGAAAGCCTGAAAAATCCCCTCCTATTCCTCCTCCGGAATCGGTCGGCGCAAGATCGCCGCTGTTGACGAGACCAAGGCTAGGTGTGACGAATTCAAAGTCGCCTCCATCGTACAAGAGAAACTCTAAACTGTGCGCGAAGCGTATCTTGATGGGTGCTTCGTTCGCAAATTGTACTCCAGCCGAGTCGTGCACCGGATTGGCATCGTATGAGATAACCATCATATTGCCAGCCCCGGGGTCCACAGTAAAGTCGTAATCGGGTTCCGCATAAGCGCTGGTTTCAAAGTGGAGAGCTCTACTGGGTGCCAGCATCAACGCATTCGGGAAGCTCGGATTGTCGAGCTGTGTCATATTGTCATGAGTACCGCCTGGAATGTGGGGGGGGGCTTGATTGTAAGTCAAATTCGCCAGGCTGCCGGTCTGCCGGCCAATCGCATCATTGTCGGGATCGGGATTTATATCGAGGGTCGGTGACTTCGTATTGAAGTTGTCTTTGAAGAGAAGATCCGCACGGGATACATCAACTATAGAGATGCAAGTTACTACAATTAATAATGCAATTAAAGTTTTATTATCTCTCATCATCTTTCTCCATTTCTTTTTTTCACAAATAGTAAGGCTAATTTAGTCCTGTTTTTTTACAAAAAAAACAGGACTCTCATTTAACTAATTATAAGGAGACCTGCGCCCATGTCAAGCTTTTTTTTATCTTTTCCCTCTTATATTTGTATTATCTCAACACTAATCAGCCTTTCGTATGAATTTGCAAGAAAACCGCCTCACTTGACAGATTACATAGCTTTTTGTACAATTATTAGACTTGAATGGAGAAAATTATTTTTTTTAAACGTTTAATCGGCGGATTAACGTGGATTTTTCGTTGATTTTTCCAATTAGTGTTGACAAAACACCCTTAAATCTGTTAAAATATAGAATTGTATATAGTTTCACAGGGGTTTCTTCTTATATGGCCATTAATGATATTGATGATATTGAATCCGGTATAGAAAAGGCTTTGGCCTTTTTTGACCGCGGAGAACAAGTAGCAGATACTGATAATTTCGACTACGCCATCGAAATGTACATTGAAGGTCTGCGCCGATCTCCTGATAATCTTGAAAGCGGACATATCGCGTTGCGAAAGATTTCTCTGATTCGGCAGGGTAAAGGCGGAAAAAAGGCCTCGATTAAAGAAAAAATGAAGTTTAGCGGCGGCAAAACACCGATTGATAAGATGCTCAACGCAGAATTTCTGCTTGCTAAGGACCCTGACCATCTGCCGTATGCCGAAACTATGCTAAGTGCGGCTGTGGCAGGCGGTTATGCCAGAACTGCTGAATGGATCGCAAAACTTGTTTTTGAAGCTAATATTGCTAGTGACAAGCCCTCTATCGCAACTTATGTGCTTCTGAAAGAGTCTTATTCAGAACTTCAATTGTTTTCCGAGGCGGTTAATGCCTGCAGGCAAGCGGTAAAGATGCGTCCTGATAATGCAGTTTTGCAGGATGAACTTCGCGATCTTTCGGCTCAGATGACGATGCAGAAGGGGAAATACGGCCAGGAAGGTGATTTTACGAATTCTATCCGTGACAAGGACAAACAACGTAAACTGTATGAGCAGAAAAGAGGTGTTAAAACTATAGATTTTCGTGTGAAAGCACTTGATGATGCTAAAAAAGCTGTTATTGCTGATCCTAATTCGCAAGTGAAAGTCCTGAAACTTGCCGAGACCCTTTTTGATACTAATACTCGGCCGGGCTGTGAGCAGGCGGTTAAGGCTTTACGTGATGCTTTTGCCAGAAGCGGCGATTTTATCTTTAAAAAACGCGGTGGTGAGTATGTCATTAAAAGGCTTAATCTGGAGGCAAGAGAAGCAAGGTCTGCCTGTAAAGCGGACCTGGAAAATCAGGAACTAAAAAAAGCCTTTGCGATTGCTGTAAATAAGGAAAATAAGGCTAAATTGCAGCATTATAAGATATGTGCGGCACAATACCCGACTGATCTTGTATTGAAATATGAGTACGCTCTTTGCCTTATTAAGGACAAAAAGTATGACGAGGCGATACCTCTTCTTCAGGACGCTCAGAAGGATCCTCGAAAAAAACTTTCGGCAATGGACGAAACAGGGCTTTGCTTTTTCCTAAAAGGATGGTATGCTGATGCGATTGACATCTTCACGCAGGCAATAGAGGCCTGTGATGTCAAGGACAGCAAGATCGCAAAGGACCTGCGGTATAACCTTGCCCGAAGCTATGAGAAAGACGGACAGACGGATAAAGCGTTCGAGATGCTCCGGAAGTTGGCACAACTGGACTTCGGTTATAAGGATGTCAAAGAACGAGTAGACGGCTTACGAAATAAAAAGTAAACAGGGCCGAAGAGATCTCGGCTATAGAATTAGAACCTCTCAGTCAGAAAATGATTATTATATTAGTTTAAGAAAACAGGAGTAAAAAGTGGCGCATTCGCTATCAGCAAAAAAACGAATAAGACAGAATGCAAAGAGAAATGTTATTAATCGTGCCCGTAAGAGTATGGTTAAGACTCAAATGAAGCATTTCTTGACGGCGCTGGACGCCGGTGACTCAACGCAGGCTGCCGAGCAGTACCAAATCCTTTCGAGAAAACTCGATAAGGTTGCCTCAACCAGCACCATGCATAAGAACACAGCTGCCAGGATCAAGTCGAGAATGGCAAAACGGCTTAATGACATGGCCGCTAAATAAACCTTGATGGTTTTTTGGGCATTTTATTTTTAGCATAACGAGCGTCTGACCGATATAATCCGGTTGGACGCTCTTTTTTTCAAACTGGCCTGGCGGTCAGCATGAAAATGTCTAATGTCTAATGAAGGATTCGCCTTCGGCGAGGCTATTTATAAAAAGGCAGGAAGCGATAACAGTAAGTATTTACCTGAGAAAGAAGTATATGGATAGTATATTTTCTGATAGAATTACTGATGTTCCTCGTTCGTTCATTCGTGAGATATTGAAAGTCACTCTCGATCCTTCTGTAATTTCGTTTGCGGGGGGGCTTCCTAATCGCAATTTTTTTCCGGTTGACGAACTTAAAGAAGCTACGGCTAATGTTTTCGAATCCAATTGCCGGGATACGTTTCAGTATGGTAAATCAGAAGGTTATCAGGAACTGCGTGAGTTTATTTCGCGGCGGTATCGTGAAAAACAAAATCTTGATATTCCGGTTGATGATATTTTAATCACTAATGGGTCGCAGCAGGGTTTGGATCTTTTAGGTAAAACTTTACTAAATGAAGGCGATGAAGTTATCATAGAAGAACCGGGGTACCTTGGAGCGATACAGGCACTTTCAATTTATCGGCCCACCTTCCTGCCTGTTGGGGTATATGATGATGGGATGGATCTGCAGAAGCTGGCCCAGGTCGTCGAATCGAATAAACCAAAACTTATGTATACGGTTCCAAATTATCAGAACCCGTCCGGCATATCTTATACGGAGGAAAACAGGCGCGGAGTTGCGGATATTCTTGCCGGTTCTAAAACTGTGTTGCTCGAAGATGACCCATACGGCGAGTTAAGATTTACCGGCGAAAGGAAAATATCTTTTAAGAAACTTCTGCCGGACAATACAATCTTGCTGGGATCCTTTTCAAAAATTGTTGTACCGGGATTTCGACTTGGCTGGGTTGTTGCTCCTTCGCCAATTATGAAGAAACTTATTATCGCAAAACAGGCGACCGATCTGCATACTACTCATTTTACCCAGAGTATTCTTTATCAATATCTAACAAACAATGACCTCGATAAGCATGTTAATACAATTATTGAGGCTTATGGAAATCAATGCCGGGCCATGCTCAAGAGCATCGAACAATTTTTTCCGAAAACGGTACACTGCACAAGACCTGAGGGCGGGATGTTCTTATGGGCGCAGCTGCCGGAGAATGTATCTTCTTTAGAATTGTTTGAAATGGCGGTTAAGGATAAGGTTGTGTTTGTGCCGGGTCGTCCTTTTTATGTTAATAATGCCGCGACAAATACTTTGCGGCTTAATTTTTCTTGTGCAGATGAGGAGATGATTAAGATTGGAATTGAACGTTTGGCGACGGCAATTAACGAATTGATTTGACGGCTGAAAATCAGCGTGGGCACGGCCCACCCTACGAGCATTATTATGGAAGATGTTTTTAAACAACAGATACTTAAGTTTCTTTCCCGGCGTGAGCAGCTTCCGATCAAGAGTGTCGCTCTTGCCGGTCTTCTTAATGTCAGAGAGAGAGACTTGCCGGATTTTGAGGCGGCTGTGGCGGAGCTGGCTAAGCAGGGTAAGATCGATCTTGGCAGGGGAAACCAGATCGACCTGCCGGATATGCGCAGTACGGTCGTCGGCACTTTCAGGGCAAACCCCAAAGGTTTCGGGTTTGTCATCCCTACCGATCTAAATGCTCACGGCGATCTTTTTATTGGTCCTTCCGATTGCGGCGATGCTATGAGCGGAGACATGGTTGCGGCAAGGCCAATGAGAAAGGGGTATAGAAAAGGAGAGATGAGATACAACGGTGTTATCGTTGAGATCATCACACGAGGGAATACGAAACTTGTGGGCAACCTGGGCAAGGTTGGGTCGCAATGGGTTGTTCAACCGGATGGCAAAGCTTTTATAAATCCTATCGCGGTTGACGATGTTACGGTGAAGGGTGCCAAAGCCGATGACAAGGTTTGCGTTGAGATCATTCGGTACCCGACTGAGACTTCGCTTGCGCGTGGAGTTATTACGGAAGTACTGGGTCGAGCGGGTGCTTACGATACGGAGATCGAAGCGATAAGGATACAATATTCTCTGCCCGGGGAGTTCGGCGAAGAATGTCTTCAGCAGGCCCGGGATGCGGCTGGGCACTTTGATTCGGTTGACGTCAGCAAGCGTGATGATATCACCGATGATGTTTTGATTACTATCGACCCACCAGACGCCAAAGATTTTGATGACGCTATAAGCCTGCGTAAGAATCCCGACGGCAACTGGGTTCTGGGCGTTCATATCGCCGACGTCAGTACTTTTGTGAAGATGGATTCGCCGCTTGATATCGAAGCTCAGAATCGCGGCAACAGCGTTTATCTGCCGGGCAAAGTTATCCCTATGCTTCCGGAAATACTCAGTAACGGGATATGCTCGCTTCAACCGGATCAGAAGCGGTTCGCGAAAAGTGCTTATATAACTTATGACAAGCGAGGCAATGTCCTTGACAGGAACTATGCCAACAGTATTATCAAATCGCGGGCGCGGCTTACTTATACGCAGGCCGACGAGATAATCAAGGGACACGCCAAAGGTGTCACCGGCGAGGTTGTGGCGCTGCTTAAGGACATGGATGACCTGGCACGGGCGATCGAGAAACGCCGGACGAAAAACGGTATGCTTCATCTTGATCTGCCGGAGACCGAGCTTGTTATGGATGAAAACGGTAAGGTCATCGATGCTAACCCGGCGGAGAACAGTTATCCGCATACGATAATCGAGATGTTCATGGTTGAGGCTAACGAAGCGGTGGCATCGCTTATGGACAGGTTTAATATTCCGTTTATTCGGCGAATTCACCCTGAGCCGGACTCGTCGAAGATGAAGGATCTTGGCAGTTTCGTTAAGATTTGCGGAATCAAACTGCCGCGGCAGCTTGACCGGGCGGCAATACAGGATCTGCTGGAATCGGTAAAGGGGACAGGGTCATCGTATGCTATTAACCTTCATATTTTGCGAAGCCTTCAAAAGGCCGAGTATGCTCCACTGCATATCGGACATTTTGCGCTGGCTTCGGTTCACTATGCTCATTTTACCAGTCCGATACGGCGGTATGCTGATCTGCTTTTGCATCGGCTGCTTGATTGTTACCTGGAGCACAAACTTAATATGATCGGGCTGGAAGAGGTTTTGCCGGAAGTTACTCTTGCCGAGATCGGTAACCATATCAGCTTGACCGAGCAGAATGCTATCAATGCCGAGAGAGAACTTAAGAATGTTCTTGTTCTCGAATTGTTCAGTGAGAAAGTCGGCGAGGAGATCGACTGTGTGGTTTCGGGGATTACCGGGTTTGGTATTTTTGTTCAGTGTATGAAGTACGGGGTCGAGGGTTTGATCGAGCTTGCCGACCTGGGGCTTGACGAATGGAAATATGACAGGCGGAAACAGGCTGTTATCGGATTGCATTCCGGTAAAAGCGTTCACCTTGGCAACGAGATGAAGGTTAGGATACTTTCGGTGAATGTTCCGGCGAGGCAGCTGAGCCTGGGGCTTTCCAAGCCGCTTGTCTCTACGAGAGAAGAGTATGGCAATCGAGGCAGAGGTTACGGCAGGGGCAAAGGAAGAAACAAAGGCTTCAGAAGCAGAAAACGCAGAAGGTAGCTCAAACTGACCTGCAGGTCAGTTTGAAATGAATAATGATTATTGTATAATGTATAATGTATAATGAAGGATTCGCCCTTATGGGGCGAGGCTATTTTTAAAAAAAGTTGCGTTTCAAATTAAAATTTTGGAATTAAATTAAGGAGAAAAAAATGTCGGACTCTCAAATCTTTCAGATCTTTTCAATCGTATACCTGGCTATCGGTATTGGCATTCTTGTCAACTCGGACTTCTACAAAAAGATGTTTTCTGAATTCATGGAAAACTCGGCTATCCTGTATATGGGCGGGATCATGGCTCTCGTCGTCGGCTTTCTGATCGTCAGATTCCATAACACATGGACCTGGGATTTCTCGGTGATCATCACAATTATTGGCTGGATAGCCCTGATAAAGGGGGTGGTAATCCTCATCCTGCCAAAACACATAATCTCCCTGACCAAAACAATGATAAACAGTGCGATCTTTATGAAGGTAGAAACCATAATAATCATCATCGTAGGCTTGCTGTTTTCATACCTTGGTTTTTACCCAAAAAGCCCGATATAGAAAAAGGCACCCGATAGCTATTAGAAATCGTACCGGGTGCCATTATGTAACGGACATTAATTATTTGGGTAATTTGCAGCAACCCGGTGAACCTTTAGCCAGCCCGCATTTGTCGCATTTGACCGCACCTGGTTTGCAGCAGGAATCGCTGCCCTTTAACTGACCGCATTTTGTGCAAAGTGCTGCCGCTGTAGCATCCTTAGGTATATTGCAGCAGCCGGGCGAACCCTTTGCCAGCCCGCACCCGGTGCATTTAGCCTGGTCCGGCTTACAGCACGAATCAGTACCCTTTATCTGACCGCATTTAATACAAAGATCAACACTGCCGGCCTTTGCTACGCGGACGGTACCGCTATCTTTTTTGTCACAGCCATTGATGCAAACAAATGCTCCGACAATTACGATCGCCAGAACAACAAACAAAGATTTTTTACAAATTTTCATAATAAACTCCTTTCAAAAATGAATTATTGTCTTCGCTCCAATTTCTCAGAAACGAAGAACATCAATTGAACAGTTCCATCTACACCATTTATTAAAGAACCATAATCTATATAGGCCTACTATAATCCTATACCTTAATGAATTCAATTAAAAAATAAAAAAGCGACAGAAAATTTTGTAGATTTTCTGGATACACAAATTTCGTGCGAATCAAAACCGGTAAAAAACGGACAACTTTGGTCAACCAATTTTGGATTCACAAATACGGTATTCGCGAAATATGTGCTTTTTCCAGATCAAGCATCCTTTTTTTCAGATCTTGCCCACCTGGTCGATTTCTCTGGAAACCGCCTGTCGCTCCATCGCTTTTGACTACCCGGTGGCATGGGATTATCAGCGGGATCGGATTATTGCCCATCACATTGCCAACCGCCCTTGCCGCTTTTGAGTGGTTTGCCATTTTTGCCAGTTCGCCATAAGAGACTCTGCGAGCGTATGAGATTTTCAGGCAGGCTTTTAGAATATCTTGTGAAAATTGCGATAAACCGCCTGTCAAAAGCGGAATATCATCGCCAAAATCGATGTAAGTGCCTGTGAAATATGATTTTATCTGCTTTTGGAGGTTCGGCAGCAATCCTGCGTCAAATTTTACCCCTTTAAGCCCGTCCAGCAGGTCGCTTTCGGCTGACTGGCGGTCAGCAACCGGCAAAGAAGTCCGCAAAATACCGCCCTGATCGCCTAGAATCCCAAAAAAACCAAATTTTGTCTCAAAAATCACATATCTCATAAATCTGCCCGTTTAAACTGCGTTTTATATTATTATATAGTAAAAAACCGCTTAGAAAAGCCCTATTTTCCCCATCTGGACGCTAACCCCAAATTTCTAAGCGTATTTTGATTGACCCAAGGCAGTTTTTATGTTATATAAATAGGCTTTTGTATTTTCAGAGAAAGTTTGCGCATTACTAAACATAGAGCAATATGTCACTAGATGAACTAAGAAATCAGATTGACCAGATCGATTCCAGGCTCGTAGAGCTTCTAAATGACCGTGCGCGCATTGTTGTCGAGGTCGGCAAGCTAAAGAGCCGGACCGATACGGAGATCTATGCCCCCCATCGCGAAAAAGCGGTTCTGGAAAAGATCTCCGCGGCCAACAATGGTCCTCTGCCCGACAAAACTCTCCTGGCGATCTGGCGGGAACTTATGAGCGGATCTTTCTTTCTGGAACGACCTCTGCGTATAGCGTTTCTCGGTCCGGAGGGCAGCTTCAGTCATTCGGCAGCCCTGCTGAAATTCGGCCAGAGCGTAGAATACGAAGCGGTAACCGACATTCGCGCAATCTTCGATGAAATCTCCAAGGAACACAGCGACTTCGGGATCGTACCAATAGAAAACTCAGCGGGCGGAAGCGTTAACGAAAGCCTCGACGCATTCGTTGACACCGACGTAATGATCTGCGCCGAAGTTTACATGTCGATCCATCACAACCTGCTGGCCAACTGCAGCATCGACGAGATCGAAGAAGTTTATTCAAAACCCGAAATTTTCGCTCAGTGCAGAAACTGGCTCAGCGCGACATTCAAGGAAACCAAGACGATCCCATCAACATCATCGGCAAGAGCGGCCCAAATGGCCGCCAAAAAGCCAAACACCGCCGCCATCGGATCATCCGTCGCGGCCGAACTATATGGCCTGAAAAAGATCTGCGAAAACATCGAGGACATCACAAACAATATTACACGTTTCCTGGTAATCGGCAAAACCGACGCAAAACCAACCGGTGACGACAAAACAGCTGTCCTGTTCAGCACCTCGCATAAAGCAGGCGCTCTCGTCGACGTTCTTGAAGTATTCCGTGGAAACGGTCTGAACCTTGCAAATATCGAGTCCAGACCAAGCAAAAAGAGAGAATGGGAATACTGCTTCTTCGTAGACTTCATGGGCCACCGAACAGAGGAAAATGTAATTATGGCCCTAATAGAAGCAAAAAAACACTGCCTCCAGCTGTCAGTGCTAGGTAGTTTTCCTAGAAATATGACGTTGATATAAACAAAAGCCTGAATCGCAGTGATAATAAACAATGCCGGCAAGATGCCGGCTGTACGATAAAATTTAAACCTAAACCAGGAGTAATAAATGAGAAAGCCGTTTATAGCCGGCAACTGGAAAATGAACACCGACAGCCAGTCCAGCACTGCACTTGCATCCGGACTCGCCGAAAACCTGAAATCAGTAACAACTGTTGACGTGGCAGTATGCCCCCCGTTCGTATACCTCCAGTCAGTGGCAAAAGCACTCGGCGATTCTGGTATTGCAATTGGCGCCCAGGACGTCTATTTTGAAGGCAACGGTGCATTCACCGGCGAAATCAGCTGCGAAATGCTCAAAGACGTTTGCTGTACATACGTCCTTTGCGGTCATTCAGAAAGACGCCACGTAATCGGCGAATGCGACGAATTGATCAACACAAAGCTCAAAGCGGCACTGGCAGCAGGCATCAAGCCCATCCTTTGCGTTGGCGAACTCCTTGAAGAACGAGAAGCCGAAAAGACTGACGAAGTAGTTACAGACCAGACCAAAAAATGCCTGGCAGGCGTATCGGCCGAAGAAATGGCAAACGTAACCATTGCCTACGAACCAGTATGGGCCATCGGAACCGGCAAGACAGCAACGGCCGGACAGGCACAGGAAGTTCACGCGATGATCAGAAAGCTCCTGGCCGAGATATACGACGCGACAGTCGCCGAAAACACACGAATTCAGTACGGCGGGTCGGCAAAACCCGGAAATACTGCAGAACTGATGGCCAACCCTGACGTAGACGGCTTGCTCGTTGGCGGAGCCGGTCTGAAAGTCGATGATTTTTCTGCTATGATTAATACCGTCGCATAGGTATAATAGCGACGAAAAGTAAATCTGTTATTAGATAATTTATAATCTAGAACTGCAAAAGTTAAGAGAGGTTAAAAAATGATAAATCTTCCACTGGCCAATATATTGATCAATTTTATCGCTGTCGTTTGGTTGCTCAGTGCGTTATTACTGATCGGAATTATTCTGATCCAAAAGGGAAAAGGCGGCGGTCTTGGCGGTGCTTTTGGCGGAGCAGGCGGCGGTGGCGGCCTTCTCGGTACAAAAACCGGCGACTTCCTGACCTGGGTAACCATCGGACTGGTATTTTTGTTCTTTTTTCTGGCAATTATCCTCGTCAAATTCGGAAAACTATCTGTCGATGAAGACCTGAAAGGCCCCGGTCCGGATGCAAAAACAGGAGCACCGGCAGGCGGCACTGGCGGCAGCGACGAGAAAACTCCAGTTATCCCTGATACTACAGACGAAAAACCTGGCGAAACAACAGAATAAGCGGGCATTATATGATAAGCAGTATGACAGGATTTGGTGAGATCACCGCCGAGGTAGACGGTACGGTCTACTCCGTTGAGATACGCACGGTAAACAACCGTCATTTGAAGGCCTACGTACGTCTGCCCGAAAAAGCAGCGTTTCTCAATGACCCGATCGAAAAAATGATCCGAAATGAGTTATCCAGGGGAACTGTCAATTATTCTCTGCGTATGCATAACATCTCATCGCAAGCCGATGTCGAGATAGACAAAAATACGCTTAAGGGATATATAGACAACCTGAAGGATATCGCAACTGAAACCGGTCTTCAAGAAAATATCGATCTCGCAGTCCTTCTGACTTTGCCCGGTGCAGTACAGGAAATTACACCATCAGAAGAAGTGGCTGAGAAGCTCAAGACAGTAATACTCGACCTGACATCGAAGGCGATAGACAAACTTAAAGAGATGAGAGCCCAGGAAGGCATCGATCTGGCAGACGACCTCCTGGCAAACTGCCGAATTTTGAAGGAAAAGACCGATCAAGTACATAGCAATAGTACAGATACGGTAGAACTATATCATGAAAAATTAAAAAAGCGAGTCGACGAGTTGCTTGCAAACGCAAAGCTGAAAATTGATTCCGATCTGCTTGCACGGGAAGTAGCGATATTCGCCGAAAGAAGCGACATCGCCGAAGAGACAACCCGTCTCAATTCCCACCTTAAGCAGTTTGAAAAAGCCTGCAAAGGCAACGAAAATGTTGGCAGACGGCTGGATTTCATCAGCCAGGAAATGCTGCGAGAAACAAATACGATAGGCAGCAAGGCATTGAACGCCAGCATTAGCAACCTGGTTATAGATATGAAGTGTATTATCGACAGAATTAAAGAACAAGTTCAAAATGTTGAATAAGGTTTAATTTCATAACCATGAAAGATAATAACGGAAAACTTATAGTAATAAGCGGCCCTTCCGGGGTTGGCAAAAGTACTATCTCTTCGGAAGTAGTAAAAAGACTCGACGCCTACCTCTGCACCTCCGTAACAACAAGAACCAAGGGCGAAAACGAAGTCGATGGAGAGCATTACCAGTTCATCACGACCGAAGAATTCAATAAGGGCATAGTAGAAGATCGCTTCCTCGAATACGCCGAGGTCTTTGGAAACCATTACGGCACACCATGGCAGCCGATCGAAGACGCACTTGAAGAGGGCGAAACCGTACTGCTGGAAATAGACGTACAAGGCGGACTCGCCGTCAAGAAGGTTTACAAAGATGTACAATTGATCTTCATCGTACCGCCGCACACCAGCGACCTCAAAAAAAGATTGGATGGCAGACAAAGAGGCGAAAACGACGAATCGAGAAAGAAAAGGCTCCAGGGAGCCGGCGAAGAAACTGCAAAAGCATGGCAGCATTATGACCACATGGTCATTAATGACGACCTTGAAACAGCGATAAATGAAGTAATTGAAATTATACAGGGAAAGACCGGAGAAAACACATGATAGAAGATTTGAAAGACACAGAGATAGTCAATAAGGTCGGCGGAAAGTTTAAGCTTTCGTCGCTTATTCAAAAACGCATGCTCGAACTTATGGAAGGCGCACGCCCTCTTATCGATGATACCGAAGGTAAAACTATGATGGAGATCGTCATCGAAGAGATCAAGTTTGACAAGATCGCAATAGACACCGATACCAAAAAAAGCGATAAACCTGCATTCAAACTCTAAGCAAACAAGATAGCCACAATGTTAAGCGATCTTAATATATTACTTGGCGTAACGGGCGGGATAGCCGCCTACAAAGCAGTCGACCTGGCTAGCAAACTTACTTCAGCAGGTGCAAAGGTCAATTGCATCTTAACACATAGCGCCACAAAACTAATAAGGCCAAAATCCTTCGCGGCCATAACATCGCATCCGGTGTTGACCGGCATGTGGGAAAAACCCTCTGCCGGTTATAACGCTGAGATCAGCCATATCTCAATGGCCCAGAATGCCGACATCATCGTCATCGCACCGGCGACAGCCGACATCATCGGCAAAGCAGCAAACGGAATCTGCGACGATCTGCTAAGCACCACCCTCTGCGGATGCTGGAACAAACCGGTCTTGATCGCACCTGCAATGAACAACAATATGTGGGAAAACCCAGCAGTCCAGAAAAACCTTGAAACACTAAAAGGATTCGGCTTTCATACAATAGGCCCGGAAACAGGCAGGCTCGCCTGCGGCGCAGAAGCAATAGGAAGAATGGCAGAGCCGGCCGACATTCTGAAAAAAATAGAACAGATAGCGAAAGAAATTAAGTAAGCGGTAAAGGGTAATTGTGAATATACTCATAACTGCCGGCGGAACCAGGGAATACATCGACCCGGTACGTTTCATCTCAAACGCAAGTACCGGCAAAATGGGATACGCCCTGGCTCGCGCAGCGATCAAAGCAGGTCACGCCGTCACACTAATCACCGCACCGACGGCCCTTAGAAAACCAGCCGCCGCAAAAATTGTCGAAGTAGAAACCTCCGCCGAAATGTTTAAAGCGGTCAAGGATCACTTTCGGCAATCGGACTGCCTGATAATGTCGGCAGCCGTCTCGGACTACAAACCCGAGAAGACTTCCAGAACAAAGATCAAAAAGTCTGATGCCGTGCTAACCATAAAACTTAAACCCACACAAGACATTCTTAAATGGACCGGACGCAATAAAACCAAAAGTCAATTCATCGCAGGATTCGCACTGGAAGACAAGTCTCTAAAACAAAACGCCGAAGCAAAACTAAAACAAAAAAATCTCGACATGATAATAGCCAACGCCCCAACAGCTATCGCCGCTGAAAAATCGACGATCTATATAAAAACCCAAAACACCGAATGGCTTAAACTACATAATATAAAAAAAGAAAAAACCGCCGCAAAGATAATCAGCATAATCAACAAATGTCTTGCAAGCTAAACCTTAATCTTCTTTTTCTCTCGGCATCGGCATTTAATCTCATTTTCCGAAATCCACTTCTTCCACGCATCTTTGTCCTTCTTAAAATCCTTCCGTGTAATCACCCTCAGGTGCTTGCCCGCGATCGCCCCGATCGCTGCCTCTTCATCAAACATAATATGCTCAGCTTTTAGGCCTTTGTTCTTCTTTTTGAACTGCTTTATTATCTCCTGCTTATGCTTTTCTTTTAGCCTGGCGATCTCCTCTTCATTTTTTGCTGTTTTTTTCTTGTCCTTATCTTCCGCTTCGGATTTTTTCTCCTCTTTATCCTCCATCATCAAAAACGGGTGGTCTTTTAGAGGGAAAGATTCTCGCATTGACCTGAGTCGTCTATCAGGCTTATAAACAGTCTCATCATCAAGCACATCAACAACTGCCGCCAAGCTTACTTTGTCAGAGCTAGCCATTATTGCATTCCTTCGAATATCAGCACGCAGTTCTTTATTCGTAATGATCTCTGCAATCTTGTCATTGACCTTTTGAGTATCACGAACCGGCGCATTACTAATCACCTCTTTCAACAACTCATCGTTACCGCTTTCAAGCATAGCAAGCATCCATTGCTCCTTGCCCTTAAACCCTCCTTGCTTAAATCTCCTGTCGAGTCTTTCCTCGTAACTTTCAGAAACCTGACGGCCGTCGATCCTGGCAATAACTTTCTGCCAGTTTTCATTATATACTTTAGCTTGATCCGGTTTAGGCGCACCCCATTTCACCAGACAATAATCAATGATCTCATCCTTTGTACCTGTGCATCCATACAACCATACATCAATGAATGGATGAAACGGACGTTTGCGGCTAAACAAACCGCCGATGTTAAAATTCAAATTGAATCTCACAAAAACCAGGTCCAGATCATAAACACCGTCTTCGCCGATGATAAGGCTGATGTCCTCATCATCGAACCTGTACTTTTTAAACCAGAACTCTCTGCCGAACAACATTACAGACAGCCTGTTTTGAGACACTTCTTTGATGATCTTTTTATACTCGGCAATAAGATCGTCCGTATATATCAGAAATATTTCGTTAAGCATGAGCATCCATTTGCCGTTTTCTTTAAGCCCCTCGTCCGAGATTGCTATCACCGGCAATATCCCCTCCAGCACGTCCCTTACGAACTTTCTTCGCTCCGCCCTGGCGTAAACGCGATCTGTAGATGTCTTTCTTATTTTTTCAGCGATGGCCAGAAGCTTCTTATTGTCCTCTTTGCTTAATCCGGCTTCTTCGTAGTTCAGATACAGCTTATCGAATATATAGTTTAGCGATACCAGTTCATCGTAATAGCCCCCGGCTGCGTTTTGCGAGGTTTCGATTTTATCGGCGCCGGCAAGGGCGACAACGGTTTCGTATATCGTCTCTGTCGAACCTGCCATCTTTTTATAGTCCAGCTTATCGGGGGTATCGGAAGGTTTGTGATAATCCGGAAACAGGCCACACGTAAAAAACAGGCTCAAATCTACGGTATCACTGAAAGATACATGATCACCTCGCGGCCCGACAAACTCCGAGCCCAGCGGTAATAACTTAACCCCGTTTTTAGCTGCCGTTTTTGCCGTAGTCTGTCGCAGGGCAGGATACCTCTCGGCGCCTACCATACAAAGAGAACCGTCGACAACATCAAAGAGTTCCCTGCCGAGCATATCGACCGTAACTGCGGCCACTACATTGGCATCACTGAAATCATCCCGCAAGGAAAACAGCATCGAGCCAACCATTCCGACTTCCTCGGTATCGAAAAGAGCAAAACAAACCGTCCGTTTTAAAGGTTCGGCGCTTTGCGAAAGCCGTTCAGCTATCTCGAGCACCGCGGCAACTCCGGACGCATTATCGCCGGCGCCGAGACATAATCCATCCTTCGTCCTGCCGATATGATCATAATGTGCGCTGAGTATTACTATCTCATCGGAAAGTTCGCTCCCCGGCAATAGTCCTACGACATTGGTCCCCAAACCAAACTTCTGCTCAAAACCCTTGCAGTCACCCCATGGCAAAAGACCATAAACGGAAAACCGATCAACCAGATATTTACGAACTGTATTCGACTCCCAGCTGCCCGCCTTGCGGCCTTTAAGCCCGCGCTGGGCAAGAAACGCAACATGCCCCGAAAGCTCGGCCGCCTCGATCTCTTCACTTACCCGTTCAACAGGAATAGAAACACACCCGGAAAACAAAGCGGAAAGAAATAAAAAAAACAACCCAGAAAGAAAACGCATAAACATTCCTTAAATCATACTGCCGACATCTTGCCGGCTGAGTAAAGCGAAGTCAAGATTTCACATTGGGATCACTAAAGAAAACTATTTCAGCTCATCTGTCAGCTGGTTTATTTCCTCTTCGCCGAGATCTTCCGTAAATGACTTATCGACTTGTGAGATTATCTCCTTTATTTTTTCCGCGTCGCCTGCGGCCTCTTTCAGGTCGGCTACCTCTCCGGGCATCATATCTATCTTCGTTCCATCTTCTTTAAATACCGAACAGATCCCGGTTTCCGGACACATGTGAATATCAAGCTTTCCCATTTCAAATCTCCTGAATTTAAAGTGAAATTTCTGTCGTAAATCTTTCTTAAACGGTTTTATCCCTGCGCTTGCGCTTCGGGCTCCTGTTTAAAGTTTTCGATACCGTCGAGGCATAACTGTGACCATGTTTCCAGGCTTTCGCGTACGTCTCGCAGTTGGGCAGGGGTCATAAAGTTCATTTGTGTTATCATCTGCTCGCGCTTTGTAACACCTTCGCTTTCAAGCTTCCAGTAATGGACGACGCCAAGGTGAACCTGTCCGACTTCGTTGGTGTCGTCGTTTAAAAGTGCGACTATTTGGTCAGTATGTCGATCTTTGATATTCACTTCCTCAATAACCTCACGTGCAGCTGCCGTAAGGTACATCGCACGTGGATCAGTTTGGTAGTTTTTTTCAACATTAAAGAGTCGATGGTCATCAACAGGATTAATATGGCCACCTATCCCCATTGATCTGTTCCCAATAAGACGTTTTTCGCCAGCTCGTTTACCCCGGACATAGTTGAGGAATTTCCCGTCATAACCTATTATCACGTAAGGGATTAGCTGTTTGTAATCGGGGTTGACCTCGGCTTTCGACCTCGGCATAAAACTCATAATTCCGGGTGTAAAAAGTTTTTCCAGGTAAGGGGCAACATCAAACTGCAAGCCGTGAAACATCCCCAGTTCTTCAATAACCTTCCGCTCAACTACAAGAACCTGTTCTTCCTGCGCCATAAAAAACACAACCTTTCCGAAATAATATTGACAGGTGAGAGTTTACTTTACGGCGCAAAAGTTGTCAAGTTAAACGAATTGAAAATTACAATAAGGAATTGATAAGCACTTGCCGGATAAGGAGTTAAAGTTTATTAACTCAGTGCGGGCACATCTGTGTTCTGGCCCTGTTGGTCTGCCTGATCGGCCCTGGCGGCGTTTAGAGCATTAAAGATCGTGTAAACAGTAACGATCCCGCAAGCCCCGTTTTCATCAGCAACGGGCAAGGCCCTGACCGAATGTTTGCACATCGTTTCCATCACGACGGCAAGCGTAGCGTCCGGCCGCAAAGTGTGAACCGGCCGGCTCATTATCCATCGCACTTTGATCTGCAAGGTCGCAGTGTCAAGCTCTCTTTTCCACTTTGAAAATATCGACTGTAAATACGGGCTCAGCGCTCCCTGTATGTCAGATTTTGATACTATACCTTGTATTGCGTCTGGTTTTCCTATTAGCGCATAGCCTGTGTTTTGCTGCTGCATTTTTGTTAAAACGGCTTCTACTGTGTCGTCCTGTGTTGCCCATGCGATGTCTGTTCGCATGACGTTTTGAGCCTGGATATCTGTAAGAAAATTTTCTGTGATCTCACCTGGCAGGACAGCCGGCGAGTGTGTCATCTGCTCGATGACCTTTGATACGGGACGATCTTCGTCGACAGTTTCTGTTTCGGATACTGTTTCGAATGGCTGTTCTTCTTTTTCTTCTTCTGTTTCAGGTTCCGTTTCGTCGGCAGCTGGTTCGGCGTCGGGTACCGGCTCTTCGGAGTCATCAGCTTTTTCGGCAGGTTCTTCGGCTGCTTTTTCTTCTTCTTTTGCCGGTTCTTCTGTCGCTTTTTCTTCGGCTACTGGTTCTTCATCTGTTTTTTCTGTCGACTCTGTAGGCTGGTCGGCTGGTGGCTCTGTTTTTGCTTCCTCTTCGGCTGCATCGGTTTTTTCAGTGACAACTTCTTCTTTTGCTTCTGTTTCGGTTGCAGTTTCTTCAGCTTTGGGTTCTTCTTCTTGCGAAGCTTCTTCGTCAGTTTCCTCTGTTTTTTCTTCTTCTGACGGTTCTGGCTCAAATACTGATTTTGGGAATGCCGCCATGCAGAGGACGGAATCAAATGGTTCAATGGTCATTTCATATTTGACGGCGACTAGTTCACTTTCTTTTGAAAGACCGATATTTTCTTCCGGTTTTAGCCAGGGCTTGCCTATGAATGTACCCGTCTGCAAGAGGTGGACGTGACCTTCCATTTCTTCTCTGAAGTACTTGTCCCATGATCCTACAAGCAGGTTGCCTACTTCGCCGACGGCGTCAGCGATTTCGTTTGCCTCTTTTTCTTTTCCCGTCCTTCTGTTCTGCACGATAATCTTTTCGGGCAGCATTACGAAAGTGCCCGCTATCGTGAAGAGTGCATCCTGATCGAAAAGGATGTAGAAATCGCCGTTAATAACCCCTTTGCTCTCTATAATGAATACAGCAGTTACTTTTTTGAAATCGCTTTTGAGCTCTTTCATCGTTACGATCTGCTGGTCGGAGGCGGTGCCTTCAACTCCTACACCAAACATACCTGCGATGTCTTCGCAAAATGCATCAAATGCACCGGCTGTGTGTTCTATGGTACTTTTCTCAAGCTCTGCTATGGTATCAGGCATTTTGATTTATTCCGCCACTACTGGCAGATGTTCCATATTGATCATTTTGCAATGCGATATTGTAATATTAGTTCAGCTACTGATTCGTCGATGTATATAGGCATTATAATCTCGACTGATCCTTCTCCAAGGCTGCTTGTAAGTTCTCTTCCGCTTACTACGCATGGTATGGAGACATCGAGATTGCCGACATTCTTTTTAAGCAGGCTTGCTTTAAGGCTTCCTAACAGCATATTTGCTATCTCGCCTACCGCATCTCGAATTTCGTCCTGGCTAATACCATCATCGCCTTCCATCGCCAACATATTGCATGCGATGGTTTTTGCACAATCCTTGTCACAGCAGATAGCCATACATCCTTCAATGCTGCCGGTAAATGTAATGGAACCTAAAAGCGTTTCGCCTTCGACAGTGATGCAATCCGGGCATTGCTCTACCGACATATAAATCATAGTCTCAAAAACTTCTTTCGCGCTTTCGAGCAGAACATCTTCAAAACAAATCTCAGTAATCATTTTATCATGCACTTTCCGGGAATTCCCATGCTCAAAATAAATATCTCTATTAATGGCATTAGACACAAAAGTTTTCTGTTGTATTCAGGTATTCTCTGCTGCCAGTAAAGCTAAAATACAGATCAGTTCATAAATGGCGAGAGGTTTTCCTGTATGCTTTCAGGTGTAAAGGGTTTTGTTACATACCCGTTTGCACCGTCGGCCAGAACGCCTTCGATGAGCTCTTCCGCACTTTCGGTAGAGATCATAACGATCTTTGTATCAGCACATGAATCCATCTTTCGGACTTCCTTAACCATTTCCAGGCCGCCCATTCCAGGCATGTTGATATCGCAGAGAATGATGTCAACGGGTTTGTCCTTTAGTTTTTCAAGTGCTTCATTTCCGTCGCCGGCCTCTTCAAAAGAATCGATATCCAAACCAGCCATCCGTAAGGTTCGAAGAATTATCTTACGCATTGTTGCCGAGTCGTCCACTAATAATAGTGACTTAGCCATAATTTACTCCTGTTTACATATTGTTGATTGCGTTACAAATTTACCTGCCAAATTAAAATCCGCTTTAAAAGCCGGATCTAAAAAGACGCTTACAAAATCGTTCGACTTTATGGAAGGTCGACTTTAGATGCATTTTTAAGATGTTTGTATTTGAAATCAGGCGTACATGTTTATCGCATCATCGGAGACCGTATTTATGTAGTTATCAGTGTTATTTGCCGGATTATACTGGCGCGAAAAGTTTCGGCTGCCAGTGCTCGACCCTTCGTTTTCCGGATTATCGGAACTGCCGCTGAACCCTTGACGTCCGGTATTATTGTTCTCATTTGCGGAATTATTGCCAAGTGCGTCCTGTGTATTTTGCTCAGTGAGGACTACTTCTACTCGTTTTACTAAGATGCCGCTATCGTTGAGTGATTTTATGATTACGGGCATTTCATCAGCTATTTCCTGGTGGGTTCTTGCTTTCTCGGCTTCGACAATTCCGACGATCTCACCATTTCTCTGCTGGAACCTTATCATAACCCTTCCAAGTTCTGGCGGGTCGAGGGCAATTGATATTTGCTCGCGGCCTCTTGCCATCGATGAACGGATCTGCCCGGTGACCTGATTTACTATGTTGTTTGCCGGCTGGGGTTTAAAATCGAGTCTGGCAGTATTGCCGGTTACGGTTTTATTATCTGAGTCTGGTGAAATCTGGATGAGCGTATCGGATCCTGTTTCCGATACAGATTCATTTGTTAGGGTTTTGCCGGCGTCCTTATTGGCAGTTCCGGTGGGAGTTAAAACTGTGTTTTTACTCGTCTCGGTGTTTGTTTCAGGAGTAGAAGTTATGCTCGCTTTTGATGTAATGCCGCCTTTTGCTTTTGAAATGCTTTTATCGAATTTATTTTGAAAATCAGCTTGCGAAATATTTTCCGATTGCACGATTGCTGGTTTCTGGTCAGCCTTGGAGGACTGGGTGTTAATATTGGTGTGTTCTGCCTGGGAGAGATTAATTTTATTGTCGGCAGTAAGCTGATTTTCGTTGTTTTGCAGCGTTTTTGATACTGGTTGTGCTGTTTTTGGTTGGACTGTTTCTGGTTGTGCTGTTTTTGGTTGGACTGTTTCTGGTTGAGCTGTTTTTGGTTGGACTGTTTTTGGTTGTACTATTTCTGGTTTAACTGTTTCTGGTTGAGCTGCTTTTATCTGAACTTTTTCTGTTGGTTGTGTCAGATTATTTGCAGGCTTATTCAACTTTGATTCGTCAACAAGAGTTTTGATCGGGATACCAGTAGTCTCAGTTTTTGCACCTTTGGGAGTAACGGTTATTTTGTCGACGGGGGTAACTACTTTTTCGGCGGAGGTTTCTTTGGGCTGATTCTTTGTGACGGACTTTTTGATCAATGCATCTATTACGCCAGGCTTTTCTGTTTTGGCCCGAGCATGCTGTTTTGCCCTGTTTATATTAATCAGAGGTGATATCCCTTTATTTACAATTTTTTCCGGGATTTTGGTCTCAGCAATCAGGATACCGGGCGGAATTAGTTCTGTATCGGAAATTTCGCAACCCTGCGGCCCTGGTTCTTTTTTATCCGGTTTGTTTTCTTTCTTTGACATTTTTTTGGCAAGCACTTCGTTAAAATCCTTCTTGTCGCCCTTGCTATCGGAGGTAACCTGATCTCCCGTATCTGCTTTTGAGGGGGTTTTAGCTGTTCTTTCCGGTCTTTCTGCCGGGGTATTGTCACCGGGGGGAAAATCCTCCCGCTGCCTGGCGGGGGCAGGATTGCTCTTTTGGGATGGGGCATCGGCCCTTGGCGGTATGAATGTCTCTGCAACATTGGCTATCAAATTGTCCATTTACTTGCTCCGTATTTATATCAGTTCGTGTATACAGATTGCAATTATCGTGCCAACAGCAATTGCAACACTCTGCAAATCTGCGTTATGTACTTATGTATTAAGGAGTTAAAGCAAATTACCGTTTTGCGATAGAGTTTATATTTCAGCGATATAAGCATTATCTGGAAGATAATACCGCAAGAATTGGATTTAATTTCCGCTTTTTTGAGATTTGAGAGCACATTATGGGTGGTTTGGTAATTATGTGTGAAAAATTAGCATGGTGTCTAATTATCTGACGCTTTTAGATAGAGAGTTTAAGGAATTGACCAATGAAAATAGCATTTAACTACTCATATAAGGATATATTTTTTGTATCTGTCTTATTTACAGGTTTTGGCATAGTTATTGCATTCAGTCCTTTGAAAAGTCTTATGCGCTATTAATCAGGAATATAAAATGTCAGATATGAAATTGCTTAATTACCTTCAGGCCGGGATCAATGCAGAGTCGACGCGGCAGTCGGTGATCGCCAATAATATGGCGAATATGAATACGAAAGGTTATCGCAAATTCGATATCAAGTTCGAAGAGGCTTTTGCCAAACTCATTGACAGCAGTGAGGATTTTAACCCGAGCGATATCGAGGCTGAGTTGTTTCAGCCCAAGAATACACCAATAAATGCACAGGGTAATGACGTTAATATCCATGCCGAGGTTGGTGAACTTGTCAAGAATACCATCCGGCATAAGGCATTTGTCCGAATACTTGCTAAGAAATACCAGCAGTATGAACTGGCGATGAGAGTACCTTAGCTCTAACTGACCTGCGGTCAGTTAGAGAATTATAAATTACGAATTACGAATTAAGGATTCGGCCTTGAGGCCGAGACTATTATGGATATAAGTAAAATTACCAGCCCTATTGATATTGCGATATCGGGGCTTAAGGCTCAAAATCGGAGTATCGAAGCGATTTCTTCTAATGTGGCTAACGCTCGTACTACCAATGCCGGTGGCGGGATGCCGTACCGGAGACTTGAAGCGATACTTAAGTCAACTGACGATGACGGTATTTCCGGTGTTGAAGTTGATGATATCTCGGAAGATATGAGCGATTTTGCGAGAATTCTTTCTCCCGGGCATCCGCAGGCTGACGCCAATGGTTACCTGTTAATGCCTAATGTTGATATTCCTATCGAATTGATAAATTTGAATCTTGCCAGTCGTGCTTACCAGGCAAACGCGGCAGTTCTAAAACGATATCAAGCTATGGCTAATACGAGCCTGGAATTATTAAAATAAATTAAACCGATCTTAGGCGTGTGCTAAAGCACAGCTAACGGTTCATTTTGAAATTACGAAACGAGGTTATCAAGATGGTGCAATTTAATCCTAATGCCGGGGCGATCAGACCGAATATCGGTACCGGTGGTGCAGCTAGTGCTCAAAAGGGTGCAGGCGGCGCCGACTTTGGCAAGATCGTCCAAAAGCAGTTGTCTAATGTTAACAGTTTGCAGGATGCCGAGGCATCGGCGGTTAAGGACCTGCTTGCCGGTAAGAGCCAGGATATTAATTCTGTGGTTGCCGCGGTTGCCAAGAGCGACATGAGCTTTAAGCTGATGGTCGGTGTTCGTAATAAGATCATCGAAGCTTATAAAGAAACTATGCGAATGCAAATTTAGTTACAAGTAAAAAGTGACAGGTGACAGGTTTAACACATAACGGCTTTACGGCGGAGTAGTATTTATGAATTATCTTGAGAACATTTCGGTAGTCTGGCAGAAGCTTAGCCTCGTTCAGCGGGCTATGCTTATGGCGATACTCGTCGCCGGCGGTATTACGGCGGTATTTTTGACAAAGTGGGCGTCCAAACCGGATATGCGTCCTTTATATACTGGCTTAAGTCCGGAAGATGCCAGTAAAGTCACCGAAAAGGTCGCTGAGAAGGGGATTCCATATGTGCTTCGCGGTTCCGGGAGTATCTATGTTCCTAAAGAACATGTTTATCAGCTTCGTAATGATTGTGCAGGAGCCGGATTGCCGAGCGGTGACAGCTCAGATTACTCGCTTTTTAGTGAGAACAAGTTTGGTTCGAGTCCTTTTATAAACAATGTTAATTTTAAGCGTGCCCAAGAGGGTGAACTTGCCAAATCCATTCAGGCATTCGATACTATTACAAGCGCTCGCGTTCATATTGTTCAGCCTGAACAGAATCCTTTTACGAGTTCAGATCAGAATTCTACTGCCTCTGTCATATTGTATGTCCAGCCGGGATTCAATATCAGTCAGTCTACCGTCGCCGCGATCACTCATATGGTGGCAGGCGGTGTCGAGGGACTTGTTGCCAATGGGGTTATTGTTGTAGACAGCCAGGGGCACTTGCTTAGCAATGTCAATGAAAACGGGATATCCGGCAGTGCAAATTCCTTTATGGATTATAAGGAACGTACCGAGCAGAGGCTTGCCGCGAATGCTCAGCGTATGCTCGATATATCGCTTGGGCCTGGGCGTTCTTCGATCGTTGTAAGTGCTGTTGTCGATATGGACAGCGAAGAGACAGAGATTATTACCTACGACAAGGGTGTCGCGAGCGACGAGGGGATTGAAACGATGACCAAGTTAACAGCCAGCGGTAACGATACAGACGGTAATCCGCTAAAGCCTGACGAAGAAGGTACTGAGAAGATCACGACAACATACCTAATACCGAAGACCGTTAAGAGGACCGTAAAGATGGCGGGTAAAATCATTTCGGTCTCTGTTGCCTGTACTGTTGACCTTACTGATACTCCACCGGAAGCTGAAACTGCTGAGGGCGAGACGACGACTCCAGCTCCAGCAGTTACTAATAGAATGGCTGTTGAGGACGTTGAAGCGCTTATCTTCAATGCACTTGGCAAAGATATACTTACAAAGGAAAATCTTACGGTTATAGATGTTCCATTTTATCGCGCTGCGATACCTGAGCCGGTTAAAGCACCTTGGCATGTTGCGTATATTGGTATGGTTAAGCAGGGATCACTTGGGATCATGGCGATCTGTGCTTTGCTGGCGCTTAAGATTTTTAGCGGCAAAGTCAAACCGGGTAAGGGCGGCGCAGTTGCCCAACTCGGAAGCGGCGGTGAAAATGCTGTAGCGGCACTTCCGGCCGGCGATATGAGAGAACAGATTTCGCTCGCTTACAGGAGCGATCCTGAGCAAGTTAAAGAATTGTTTACCAGTTGGATCGAGGAAAAAGGTTAAATCGTAAGTCGTAAGTAGTAAGTTGTTTATTGTTTTAAGGGTTATTTAGTGGCTAAGTTAGTTGGATTACGCAAGGCAGCAACGTTGATCATGGGGCTTGACGGAGTTACGGCTATTGAATTGCTTAAGGGCCGTCCTCCTGAAGAGGTTCAGGAGATCGCATTGCTGCTGGCACAAGTTGACGCGTCCGGTCAACGGGACACTAAGGAAGAAGATAAAGTTGCGCGTGAGTTTCTTGATATTCTGCATAAGAGACAGTCGCAGCGATTTAGTATACGTAAGTTCCTCAATGAGATGCTTTCGTCTGTACTTGGTTCCAGTAAGGCCGAAGAGCTCAAGACTCAAATATTAAATACTACTCAGCAGAAGGATCCGTTTATCGATATTCGTTCTGCAACGACCGACGAACTTGTCCTTGCTCTTAAAGGTCAGCATCCTCAGACAATAGCTACGGTTATCGGCGAGTTATCGACACAGAAAAGCCAGGATGTACTTGAGCTTCTTGACGAAGAAACCAGGTCGCAGGCGGTTTTCAGGATGACAAACCTTGAGACTCTTCGTCCAGAAATGAAAAGGCGTATCGCCGAGATGGTTGACGAGCGGCTTGCAAAGTATAAAGGTGAAGTTCTCCCGGAAGGAAAGGAGCAGACTCTTCGGCGGCTTGCCGTCGTGCTTGGCGGCATGAAAACGCAAATGCGTGATGAACTGCTTGAAGCGATAACCGAAAAGGATGACGAGATCGGTTCGATGGTTCGTACCCTGATGATTACCTGGGAAGATATTACTTCTATCGCCGACAGGTCGCTTCAGGAATGTCTGCGAAATGTGGAAGCAGGCAAGATGGCAATTGCCCTGTTCGAGGCCGATTCGGAAATTACGACAAAGTTACGTTCGAATATTTCCGAACGTGCTGTCGAGATGCTTGACGAAGAAATCTCGCTTATGCAGGAACCGATGGAAGAAGAAGTTACCGAGGCGAGAGAAGAGATCGTTCGCCCGCTTCGCGAGGCTAACGAGGCCGGTACTTTGAGGATCGAGAAATAAAAGACGGGCCGAAAGCACCGGCAAGATGCCGGCGATACGATTTATAATTGGGAAATATAATGTTAAATACGGTTTCAATAGTTTTGGACAGGCCAATTTCTTCTGCCCAGGTTTGCGGCGCCGGAGGTAACACTGAACCGGTTCAGCAGGCCGCTGCCGAGCAGGCGAAAGCTATGTTTGATACTGAGATGCAAAAGATCGAAGCAGAGAAGAAGCGTATCGCCCAGCTTATATCGGCAGTCGAGGAGGCGGTGACAGAGATCGATGATCTGCGCAAGCGTGTGGTAACCGAAAATCAGAAGCAAATAGCTTTACTGGCAGTTGAGATCGCCAGAAAGATAATTGTTAGCGAGATCGAGGAAGGTAAGTATGATATTGCCGCGATGATCGAAAAGGCTTTGCAGGCGTCTCCATCCAGAGATGGGGCAATGGTGCGACTTAACCCTGCAGATTATGTTACGGTTGAAGAGATAATGAAATCAGGAAGCAGTAATTTTGAAAATGTAAAATTTGAAGCAGACAGTTCTATTCTGCCAGCTCACTGTTTTGTGGCAACGTCAAAGGGTGTTGTCGAGTATTTTATCGATGATCAATTGAACAGCATTGGCAAATCGCTCGGCGAGTGACGGACAATGATTTACCCAACAAGGGCAGACAGTACGGTTTTAGGAATATAGCAGTGGAAAATGACAACATTGATAATTTAGTTGACTTTGATAGTCTTCACTCGCGTCTTGCGGATATAAACCCTTTGACGTGTAAGGGGGCTATCACCAAAGTCGCGGGGCTCATTCTTGAGAGTAACGGGCCAAATATCGGTCTTGGCGAGCTTTGCGGTATTCATCTTGACGACGGTCGCAGAATCCTTGCCGAGGTTATTGGTTTCAGGAACGGCAATCTTATACTTTTGCCGCTTGAAGGTATTAGCGGTGTTCGGCAGGACAATATTGTTACAAGCCGTGCAAAACACCGTAATTTGACTGTAGGCAATGGTATTCTTGGCAGAGTAATCGACGGTCTTGGTCGCCCCATCGATGGAAAGGGTCCATTGATCGGTGATGACAGCAGGCCGGTTGACAATATGAGTGTTCCACCGCTTACACGTAAGATGATCACAGAACCTCTCTCTCTTGGTATACGTTCGATCGATGGTATGCTTACATGCGGACGCGGCCAGAGAGTTGGGATATTTGCCGGCAGCGGTGTTGGTAAAAGCGTTATCCTCGGTGAGATAGCAAACTCCAGCGAAGCAGAGATCAATATTCTTGCGCTGGTCGGTGAGCGCGGACGTGAAGTTCGCGAGTTTATAGAAGAAGATCTTGGCCCGGAAGGGCTTGCCAAGAGCATTATAATAGTTTCGACATCCGATACCGCCCCGGTGCAGAGGGTTAGGGCGGCTTTCGTAGCTGTTACTATTGCCGAGTATTTCCGCGACCAGGGCAAAGATGTTCTGTTTATGATGGATTCGCTGACGCGTTTTGCACAGGCCCAACGTGAAATCGGTCTTGCAGCCGGTGAGCCTCCGGCAAGCAAGGGATATTGTCCGAGTGTATTTACATTGATGCCGCATTTGATAGAGCGGCTTGGCTGTAGCGATAAGGGAAGTATTACTGGTATCCTTACGGTCTTGACCGAAGGCGACGACATGAACGACCCGGTTGCCGATTCTGCCAGGTCACTGCTAGACGGTCATTTTGTTCTCTCGAGAAAGCTTGCCGAAAAGGGGCATTATCCGGCGGTAGATATTTTGCAGAGTATCAGCAGACTTATGGGTGTTGTTGTTTCTCGCGAGCATATGGCAGCTGCAAGAAAACTAAAGGAAATATACTCTATCTATGCAGACGCCGAAGATCTTATCAACATCGGTGCTTATGTCGCCGGCAGTAACCGGCGTATTGACGGAGCTATCGCCTTGATAGATCAAATCAACGCGTTTCTTATTCAGTCTGTCCGCGAGCGTTCAGATTTTAATGAGACGTCTAGCCGGCTTATAGAGATTGCCAGTCAGTGGGACTCTATTATTTCAGGTAATATAGCAACAGCAGCGACGAGAGTGTAGTATTTAGAAGTTACAGGTTACAAGAGTAAAGGTTTTGCTGATTAAAGGATTTTATTTATGGCGCGTTTTGTTTGGCGACTGCAACGGGTTCTGGACATCCGGGAAAAAGAAGAACGGGCATTAAGAAGTGAGCTTATGTCGTTGAGTGAACGTATGGTTGTGCTCAGGCAAGAGATAATGGTTATACGTGCACGGATTCATACGGCTCTTGAAGAGCTAAGTAGTAAGGAGCCTGTAGAACGGTTGTCGGCCCAGCAGCTTTTTATGAAGTATTCCGAATACAGTGAAATCGAGATAAATTCGCTTAGATCGGAACTTTCCGATGTCGATAAACAGCGAAAGGAAAAAATGAATGAGATACTTAAAAAACGTCAATCGATCAAGTCTCTTGGCAAACTGCGGGCCAAGGCAAGGGAAGTTTTCTGGGCTGAGTCAGCACAGAAAGAGCAGAAGGAGTTTGACGAGTATACGAATAACAAGTTCGGCAGACGTGCGGCTATGAGTGTTTAAAGTCCGCTTAAAATCGTTACGATTGGAGTATAATTGTGAATAAAAAACAAATAATTATCATTGCAGGTGTCGGACTTATCTTTTTTGCGTTGTCATTTACGGTGGGTTTGTTTACCAGGAAACCCAAAGAGGCTGTCGCCGACGGTAAAACACCCGAAGACGCACAGGTTGTCAAATCTCCTGACGGAAGTCCTGATGCGATCGATCAGACATGGATGGGCGGAGCTGCGACGGCAAACAATTTTCAGGCAAAGCAGGCAAATTTTGACAAATCGCTTACAATAAAACAATTGAACAGCCTGATCTTTGAGATGCGTTCGAAACTTACAGAGTTTACGATTAAAGAAAAGATGCTTGACGAAAAAGAAGCTCGAGTTCAGATGGCAATTGACGAATTGCATAAGAATATAAAGGCGTTGGAGGAACTTCGGGTAAAGCTGGCAGTGACGGTTTCTTCGATCAAGCAACAGCAGACGGTCCTTGACGAGAGGCTGCTAATAATCGAAGAAATTGAGAGAACTAATCTTCAAAAAAATGCTTCGATATACGACAAGATGAAGGCCCAGCAGTCGGCCGAAATAATGATTAATCTGATCAAGCAAAAACAGTTGGATTCTGTAGTTAAGCTCGCTTATTACATGACTGAACGTACGTCCGCCAACATGCTTGCTGAGATCAATAAGAAAGAACCGGAACTGGCCGCTACGATAAGCGACAAGCTCCGTTGGATCGAAGAGGTTAAGCCATAGAAAGTAAAGTGTCTCCGCCGCGGGCGGATGTACCATATTTTATAATGAATAATGAATGATACGGTCCACTGGACTGAGGCTATTTTTTACTAAAAATAATATCTAATTCAGATTTCTGGAAAGTTTTTCACGATGGATATTGCCACAATTATTGGTATATTGGCAGGCTTTGGAATTATTATCGGGGCTATCGCAACCGGCGGCGGGGCAAGGATGTTCATGCATGTACCATCATTGCTGATCGTTCTTGGGGGCATGCTTTGTACTGTTTTGATCCACTTTTCTCTGAATCAGTTTTTGAGCATTTTTGGTATTGTGAAAAACACATTTGTCAATAAAGCGACGACTCTGAGTGAGCTTATCCAGCAGATGGTTAATTATGCTGCGATCAACCGAAGGGATGGTGCTCTTGCTCTTGAGCAGGAGATGCGTAATGTTGATAACAAGTTTCTTAGTAAAGGTTTGCAGGCGCTTGTTGACGGACAGGAGGAAGATGATATTCGCGACCTGATGAACATGGAGACGATCTATATGCAGCAACGTCATGCCGACGGTAAGAAGATACTGGAATTTATGGGAGCGTCTGCTCCGGCCTTTGGTATGATCGGTACGCTGATCGGTCTCGTTAAGATGCTTCAGAGCCTTTCAGACCCTGATTCGCTTGGTGCCGGTATGGCAATTGCTTTGATTACAACGTTTTATGGCGCGGTTTTCGCTAACCTGATTTTTATTCCGCTTGCCGGCAAGCTTGGTCAGTACTCCAAGAACGAATCGCTTGCGATGGAGATGACCATCGAGGGTATCTGCGCTATTGTCAAAGGCGACAGCCCTACAATTGTCAGAGAAAAAATGCAGGCATTTGTTTCGTCTTGTAAGCGTGAGGAAATTAAGGTCAATATTTAGTCTATAGTCCTCCAAAGGCGGATGTTCCATCTTTGGATTTTGTTATTAGTTTTATTATTGAGTTGCCCAATGGCACGGAACAAAAAAAAAGTTGAACCGGAGGAAAGTGTCGGTGCCCCCGAGTGGATGGTTACTTTCAGTGACTGCATGACTCTTCTTCTTACTTTTTTTGTTCTTCTTTTGAGTTTTTCAAGTTTTGATTCGAGTTCATTAGATAATGTCCAGAAAGCTTTCGGGCTTGGTAGACCGGATTCTGCCGCTCAGGTGGGGAATAGGAAGAGTTCGTTGGCACGATCTGATGCCATCAAGGTAATCGAAGAGATTCCAGAAGGTAGCCGTATACCTACACCCGACGATATAGCGCTTGGTAAATTGGCTGAAATGAAACGACTTACGGACTATAAGCAACAGAAAGTTTTCTCGATCAGGTCGAAGGATATTTTTGCCGGTAATGGCAGTGCGATTTATCAGAAAAATAGAGTAGTACTGGATTATATGGTGACATTTTTGAAAGCCAAGCCCAGCCGGGTTGTGATATGTGAGTTTGATCCGAAAAAACCTCATATATCCGACAAAAAGAGCGTCCTTAGAGCCTGGGCACTAATGAATTATTTTGTCAAATCTAATGTCGATGCCGACCGTTTTAGTATAACCGGCTCTTCAATGCTTGGCAGAAAAGATGATGTCACTGAACGTCAGGTTGTTATTACTCTGCTTGAGGAAGGTATTTATGAATGAGTAATAAAATAGAACCGCCAAAAGAAGAAAAAATGAAAGTTCCAGCGTACATCGTTACGTTTTCGGATATGATCACTTTGCTGCTTACGTTTTTTGTTCTTCTATTATCCATGGCATCAGAACAGGTCAACAAAGCTAAGCTTGAGAAGGGCAGGAATGCATTTATTAAATCACTTACGAATTTCGGACTCGACGGGATCGGTTACGGCAAAAAGCCTACGATGGATGCCGGCGATCCCGCTACTTTGCATAAGGTCAATAAGGATGAGGAATTTACTGAAGAGGCGGCGTTGGATATGACCGAGGAGACAGTTCGGCGGATATTTGATGAACTTGAGAAGCGTATGACGATTACTCCGGCTGAGATTATTGGTAAATCTCCGGATTTTTGGGCTACGAGTATTAAGTTTAAGAAAGGCGATACGGTTTTGAATAAATCTGCGGTTAAGTATCTGGAGAATTTTTCACTTAATCTGCAGCAAAGTATAGGCAGAGAGAGCTTAACTATGTATGTAGTGGGTTTGGCGCCGGATGAGGAATCTCTTAGAAACCAGTGTGTGGTTTCGGCGGAACGGGCACAGGCGGCAGCTAATTTACTCAGGGAGTCTTTGCCTAAAGAAATTCGCTGGAATATTCACAGTTGGGGGGCCGGCGCAGGGGGGCGGTGGAAAAGCAACGGTCCGGCTGAAGAGAGTCAGATTATTATAGCCGTTCTTGGGAGTTGACAAGCTGTAAATCCGTGCCTCGGCTGGTATACTTGGAGCTTTTGGTCCTGGTTTGTGTAAAGATATTATACGTTGTTTTTTGGTTTTCAGGTGGGATTCTGCGCTTTTTGGGGGATTATTCAATTCTTATGGGTATTTTGGGTTTTGGGTATGCTATTTGCATTCATTAAGACTGGTTTGGTTCAGTTTTAATAATTAATAACTGGGAAATTTGAAGAATGCTTAAAGTAAAAAATACTCTTGTTCTGGGTGGTTTGATAACGGCGTGGCCGGTGCTTTGTTTTGGCGTAACTGACCCCAATGGTCAATTCAATGTCCCCGGCGACGATAGCAATTTCTTTAGTACTTTGATAACGTCTATCTTTTTCATTGTTGTTCTCGGTGGAATCGCACTCTATCTCTCTAAGAAGCTCATGCCAAAACTCCGCCCGACGTCCGGTCAGGATATCAATATTCGCGAGACGATCCATCTGGGCCCTAATAAGACGATACATCTTGTCGAAGTCGGCAAAAAGAAGTTCCTTGTCGGAAGCACCTCAGAAAATATTTCTATGCTTGCCGATGTAACCGAAACACTTGACGCCAAAGATGGCGATCAAGATATTATTTGAGGACGCCATGTCGATTAAAAATATACTAGTAATCATGGTTTGTTTCTGGCTGGTTCTTCCGGCAGGTTTGGTTTCTGCCATAGGCGAAGAGGATGCCGGCAAAGAGAAAGCCAGGTCGATGCCGGGTGTTGGAGAAATTCTTGATGTGATCGGCAAGGCGACGACACCTGAAGAGACGGGCGACCAAAAACCGGAATGGTCCGGGCCTATCAAATTGGTTATTGTTTTTACCGCTCTTGCGATAATCCCAAGCCTTTTGATCATGATGACTTCGTTTACTCGTATCATTATCGTATTGTCATTTGCCAGGCGTGCGCTTGGTACGCAGACCATTCCTCCGACGACGGCAATCATCGGGCTTGCGATGTTTCTTACGCTGTTTACGATGGCGCCGACTTTTTCCGAGATCAACGAGAAGGCTATCGGCCCGTATCTTGCAGATGAGGTCGATTTTAATGCGGCACTTGCGGTGACGGGTGAAAGTATCAAAGGCTTCATGCTCAAACAGGTTCTTCGACGACCAGCGGATCTTAACCTCTTTGTTCAGATGTCCAGAATCGAAAAGCCCGAAAGCCCGGAAATGGTTCCGCTTTATGTGACGATACCGGCATTTATTATCAGTGAGTTTCGGACGGCTTTTGAGATGGGGTGCCTTTTGTTTATTCCGTTTTTGCTGATCGATCTTGTTACTGCGAGTATTCTTTTAAGTGCCGGAATGATGATGCTTCCGCCGGTTATGGTATCGCTGCCGTTCAAGCTGATTTTGTTTATTCTTGTTGACGGTTGGTCGCTGCTTGCTAAGAGTTTGAGTTTGAGTTTTGGATAGTAGGAGATACTGTTTTGGATGCTAATTGGGTATTGTTTATAGGTCGTCATACTCTTGAGACGGCTTTTCTGGTCGCCGCTCCGATACTTATTGTTTGTATTATTGTCGGTCTTCTGGTTTCTCTGTTTCAGGCAGTCACATCACTTAAAGACATGACGTTGTCTATGGTCCCAAAGCTCTTTGCCGTTGGGATTACCGCGGTAATATTCGGCGGGTGGATGCTTGAGGTTGTCTTGAGGTTTACTAATGAGATTTTTTCCTACATTCAGAATTACGGTTCGTAACTATGGAATTCTTTGAAGGAAGAATCCTTGCCTTTGTGATGGTCCTAACCAGGGTGTCGGCGTTTATGATATCTGCTCCGATTTTCAGTTGGGTGGCGATCCCAATGCGAATTAGAGTTGCTGTGGCGTTTTTGACAAGTATATTTTTTGCCATGATAACTCCGGCTGCAGAGTCTGTAAATTCGATCATTTCGGTTTTCCTTTTGCTCGCCAATGAAGCGGTGTACGGCATCGCTTTGGGACTTTCGACAACGTTGCTGTACTCTGCTGTGAAAATGAGCGGCAGGATAGCCGAGCGGCAAATGGGTATGGCAATGGCCGAGGTGATGGACCCGTTTACCGGCGAAAGAGCCCAGCCGATCGGCATGATGATGGAGATATTATTTATTATGCTGCTGCTATCGGTAGACGCTCATCACCTTTTTTTAAAGACGATAGCAAGAAGTTTCGAAGTTTTTGCACCGGGAAGCATTCCGGAAGTGGCGATGCTTGTAAAGGGGATAGTTTCAGCAGGTTCAATGATGCTTGTAATGGCTCTTAAACTTGCAGTTCCGATCATGGGAGTGTTTATGGTTATGACTGTTGTGCTTGGAGTGCTTGCGAGGATCGCACCGGAAATGAATATTTTCTTTCTGAGCTTTCCGATCAGGATTGGGCTTGGACTTATAATGATAACTTATTTGGTACCGTTTATAAACAGCTATACGGTCCAGTTTGCTAAGCTTCTTAGTAAGCTTTTGCCGTTGAGTTGATTTTGTAAGTCGTAAATAATATAATAAAATGCGACAAGAAAGTAGAATATTAAATGGCTGAGAAACCTGCCGGCGAACGTACCGAAAAACCGTCACCGCGACGGATACGCAAAACGCGTAAAAAGGGAAAGGTTCCGCAAAGCCAGGAGCTGCCCTCGGTGATCTCGCTTGCTACACTTCTTGTCGTATGCACGGTAATGGGGCCCAAAGTCTTCAGGTGGTTCAGAACGCAGATCTCCGAAAGTATGGCAATCAACAATGAATTCATGTCCGGGCCGGACGCTTTTGTCGGTTTTTTTTCTTCGAAGATGATCGAGATGACGTTAATAGCAGCTCCGTTTTTTATCGCACTAACAGTGGCAGGCATCGCCAGTTCAATTTTTGTCGGCGGCATAACCTGGTCAATGAATCCTCTTAAGTGGAAACTAAGTGCCATATCGCCTATAAAGGGTGTTAAGAATTTATTTTCTCTAAGCTCTGTTATGAATCTCTTTCTGTCGGTAGTGAAGATCATTATTATATCGGTGATAGTCTATTTATATTTCCGCGATAAGCTCCCATCGTTCATGGAACTACAATGGTTATGGCCGGCTGATATGCCAGGTGCGATCGCAGAGCCTGTTGCAGGCGTTGTACTTCGTATCTGCATAGCGCTGATCTCAGTAGCATTGATCGATGTTGCTTATCAGAAATGGAAATATATGAAAGATATGAAGATGACCAAGCAGGAGCTTAAGGAAGAGCATAAGGAAACCGACGGGTCTCCTGAAGTTAAGAGCAAACTCCGCCAAAAACAGATTGCGATAGCGACTAAACGCATGCTTAAAGAGGTGCCAAAGGCAGATGTGATACTGGTTAACCCGACTCATGTCGCGGTAGCTATAAGGTATGACTCGGCGGTGTCGGACGCGCCGGTTGTCAAAGCTAAGGGCGGCGACCATATGTGTGAAAAGATCAAAGAGATCGCAAGAGCTTATGGCGTGCCCATCGTTCGCAAGCCTAAACTGGCAAGGACTATCTTTAAGACTGTCAAGATCGATGAACCGGTCCCGGAAAGCCTGTTTGTCGCAGTCGCCGAGATACTTGCAATGATCTACAGACTCAGGCAGAAAAAACGTATGGCACAAGCAAATGTATAATGATTATTGGATAATGTATAATGAATGAAACCGCCTTCGGCGGATGTTTTTTTTCGCGGGCTTCAAGCTCGCACTACGGAATGCGTATTAATAATTATTTATTATGTCAGAAATCGTAACCTATAAAAGTGATTCGACTGTTGAGACTGAGGCACGCCGTGCCATGGAGCCTTGTCTGCTTGCACGCGGACTGGTTTTATTTGGAGTCAGTTCACTGGTGATCATTGCGGCGATCGCTGTTCCGATCCCGGAGAGTTTTTTGGGGTTGCTTGACGCTGGATGGATACTTACGGTCTGTTTGTCGGCAGCAATCCTGACACTTTCGATCATGGCAAAAAATCTGTCAGAGCTTTCAGGGTTTGCCTCGTTTGTCATATCGATCACTTTGATGCGGCTTGGGTTTGCCGTTGCTTCTGCAAAGTCGATAATTATTCATCAATCGGCTGGAAGTCTTATCGAAAAAACCGGTTCACTTTTGATGCTGGAGAATCTTTCCCTTTATGCGGTCGTTATACCGGTTGCGATTCTGGCCGGGGTCGTTATGATATTTATGGCGACCAACGTCGTGATTAAAAAGACATCAAAATATACGACCGACACTTTGCCCTTTAAATACATCAGTGCCGAAGCAGATCTTAATGCTTCGGTCATAAACGAGTCACAGGCAGCGGAAATTAAAGGCAAGATCCAGGCGGAGGCGAAGTTTTACATTTCCATGGCAACTACGGGAAAATTCCTCCGGTTTGACGCGGTAATAAATGTCCTGATCGTTGGATGCGGGGCACTTGTGATATTAAAATCCCATGCGGCAAAGGGGGTCAGCGGCAGCGTTGTAGGAGATGGGGCCGTGGAGGTAGGCATAATGCTTGCGCTAGGACTTTGGGCTGTGGTATTTTTGCCGGCAATTGTACTTGCGTTTTCAAGCGGTTCAGTTGTTAACAAGAAAAATATGCATGCTGACAGCGGCATTGCTGTCGGTGCCGCCGGCAATGACAATAACCAAACAGAAACAGTCGATAGCGAGGAAAACGAGTTTGAATTGCTTAACCCGGATTTCGTTGACGTTTCCAGCCAGGTCGGAAACGGAAGAAGGCTTGACATTGCCGATGATTTTGCAGACAATTCAGATTATAACATTGAATCGAAAAACAAAGATATTGCTAACGAAGTCACTGAGGGTGAAGATATGTATGCTGATATTGCAGAGTTGATCATGGCAGAGTGTCAAAACGGACCTGTGACAGCGCTTCTATGCTCCGAGAGCGTTGAACTGCTGCCGGTAACTACAGCTGTTAAGATCGCCGTAGAACTGACGGATCGCGAAAAAAAATGTTTACTGATCGATGCCGATACAGCTAGAGATGCTGTTTATAAAGTATTTGATATCGCCCCTGATTCCGGGGCAGAACCGGTTGACTCCTGCATAGAAAATCTTTCGGTCTGGGCTGTTTGCAACGAGAGCAAGACTATAGGCAACGATCTTGCCGCCAAGATAAACAAGGTCGGCGGCGATTACGATTGCATTATAATCTATGCGCCGCGGATTGAAGATTCAAACTTTTACGGCAAGCTAGCCGGTTTTGTTAGTGTTGCGGGATTTGCTACCGGCAGCAACGATAACGATGAAAAGTATATCCTACAGTTAAAAGGGTTGCTTGCTTCGGTGGATTGCAAGTGTATTGTCAGAGAGAGTCTGGCTTAGCAATTAGCGCTGGATCTGGAGCATACTCAGTGCGGATAATTGCTGCTGTAGTAATGTCATGGTTTTTTCAAGACGGGCAAACTTTGCGGTCAGTCGCTGTTCTTTCCTGTCAAGTCTTTTCTCTTCCTGTTCAATCCTCTTGTCAAGTTCTTCCATGGCTTTGTCACCGCTTTTAGTATCAATGGAAAGGTATCCGTTGGATGAGTCGAGGACATCGTCGAGGCGTTCATGGAGAGCACCAGCAAATCCCTGTTGAACATGGATGGTTGCTGTATAAGTCTGGCTCGGGGAAGTTGAACCCACATCAATGGATATTTGCAAGTCACGTTCGGGGTACCATTCGCTTTCTTCGTCAAGCCGATCCTTCATAATAATAATACCGGTTAGAATATTCCAGTCGGTCTGGTCTCGCCATTCTGTTTCTGTTGAGAGCTTAATCTTTGCAGATGAAATATTACCGTCTGCTCCAGTAGTAACTTCTACGTCATAGTTCCCAGCCTGGGTAAATTTACTGGAATCTTTGAAGTTGATAGTTTCCTTGTCGGTTCCGCTGCTTCTTCCAGTATTGAAGGCACCTAAAAGTGCTGCGACTGCCTCATAATCATTATCGATAGCTTCGTCGAGCTTCGCTTCGTCAAGCGAAATGGTTCCTAGCTTTTCTTGATCATCGCTGAAATCCAGGCCGATCTCCCAGGCGTATAGATACTCTTCCTCGCCTTCAACAAATCCCGAAGCGGGAGTTCTCATACCGGTCCTCATAATGGATTGGATTACTCTTGCTGTGTAGCTTAAGATCAGGACGCCTGCAGTGTTTGTTTCTTTATCGTATGCTGTTTTTTCCTTAATAAAGGATACTGTTGAGTTGTAGGTATTTACAAGACCTCTGAGCTTTGCTTTTAATTTATTTGTGTCTTTGTTCAGGCTGATCTGTACCGTTCCAACGTCGTAAAGTTCCATCGATACGCCGGGCAGGACGTTTGTAAGTGAATTTGAACTTCTGCTTATGAAGGCTTTTGCGGTTTCTTCTACGGAATAATTTGAAGCAGTCGCAGGCGTAAGACCGCTGGGATCTATCGAGATCATTGACGCATCGCCTATCGAAGATGCAAACGTAAATGTCACATCGCCTGCGTCAAGAGTACCCGCAACGGTTATGTCGTCGGCGCTTACGTTCGTAAGCAATTCCAGAGCATCCTGTATGTCCTGGGCCGTCGCGTCATAGTTAATATTAGCCGTTTCCTCACCGCCATATGTAAGGGTAAATGTTCCCAAAGTTGGTGATGTAGTTGCAGATAGTGTTTGTACTTCCGAGGCTGGGTAGCCGTCTACTTTGATCAGACTGTCCTGAGCGGCCTGGGTTTCGAGGAAGTCTGCGGGACTAATATTAGTATTAGTAACATCATCTGCATAATCCCCGCCTTTTGTTCCGCCATCACCGGCTGCAATACTGAAAGTAGGCAAGCTAAGCGAAATCGGATCGCCGACATCCACTCCGGTCAAGGCTAGTGAGATTGTTGTATTCTCATAACCACTGACATCATCGGTCAGGGTAATCCTTCCATCCTCAAACTTGGCCTTTGCGAATCCATCATAGGCGTCATTGATACGGTCGATAAGGTGACCGACAGTCATGTCTACCGTAAAGTTAAGATCCTTCTGGGCGATCGCGTTGCCTAAGTAGTTATTGCCTGTGATCTCGATAACTTCCGAGCCTGTGTAGGTTCCAGTGGTGAATCCGTCGAGATCAACTAACTTCGTTGCCAGAGATGCGTCTTCAGAATCCTTTTCCAGTTTTGCGTTTGCTGCAAGTACTTGTGTTGTACTGGAGTTTATTGTGATCTGGTAGTCGGAGCCGGCATCGTTGCCGCTGAGGACGAGATGGAAGACTCCTTCGTTACCATTGTCGTACTCAAGCAGAGTTGCAGTTACGCCAGGGTTGTTTGTGTCATTGTTAATCAGGCCTGCGAGGTCTTCGAGTGTCGTTGACGCGTCAGTGTTTATGATTCTTTCCTCATGGTTGTACGAATAGATGAATTTGCCGGAACCAACGAGTGATTCTTTGAGTAGGAATCCTGAATGAACCAAGCGTTCTGAGTTTGCCAGTTGGTTCACCTCGATCTCGTGATTGCCTTCAAAAACACCGGTCGATGCAGCTGTCGCGGTGAGAATGTCTTTGTCGCTTGAGGTGGCCTTAAAAGCAGTGAGGTTATCAAAATTGGATAGAGATGACAGTGAATCATAGAATGAACTAAGTTTACCTCTCAACTCTTCAAGAGCGGTGTTTCTCTCTTGATACCGGTTTTTTTGGACTTTATATGTATACAGTCTCTGCTTACTGACAGTCATAAGCTGCTGAACTATAGTAGCGGTATCTATTCCGGTTGATATGCCGGGTAATTGCATTTTTGGTCTCGTAATTAATAAATTCTAAACTGTTACAAATCCGTTTATTTGAGGACTTACTTACTATTTCTTATCGAATCAACGGGCTAAACCTTAAGTAAATTGCAGGCGGAAAACATAGGTTTTTCCGCAGACCGATAATTAATCACGCACTCCTACAGTAAATTAGAATGCGTGGGCATAATTTCGTTTTTATATGCTCCTACAGATTTTTTTCCTTTCCGGATTTTTTTCAGTTCCGATGATACTAACAGTTTTCTTTCGGCAGTTGCCAGTGTAAGTTCTTTGTAAAGTCTTTGAATATTTTGTCGCTGAGTGACGAATTTATCGTCTTTTAGAATTTCTTTTTGTCCTATAATATTAACAAAATCAGTAGTCTGGCCAGCTAGATCGAAGGCTGCTTTGTCGCGTGAAGTTCGCATAAGCCGGAGTTGTTTTTTAAGGATATCTTCAAGACCGGCGACAAGTTTCTCATCACTGCTCTGAGGAGGGGGCGACTGAGTCGTTGAGTTTGAGGCATTAGTCGTGTTATCCATGATTAACCCCGTTTGCTGCTTTGTTTTGAGCGATAAGATAGTCGACTTCTTCGAGGAGATTTGCAGAATCCTTATTTTGCGGCTCTATCATGAGAATGTCGAGCAGGATTTTTTTTGACTGGAAAAAACTCGAGTCTTTCATGTATAGCGTTGCCAGACAGAACATTACCGATGTGTCGTCGGCGTGCATGTCAAGATAGACTTCAAGGTAGTGGATGACTTTTGAAAAAGACCCCATAAGGCAGGATGTCTGGAACAGACCGAGCAAGGCAGTTAGATTGTCAGTGTCGAGTTTGAGGCATTTGAGGAAGTGATCAAAAGCATCGCTAAATTGACCGCTCTGCTGGTAGGCTATACCCAAACCGCAATGAGCTTTTGCACAATTTTCATCGAGTCTTTTGGCAACCTTAAATGCGTTAATGGATTCTGCGAGGCGTCCCTTTTGAAGTGCGATCATTCCGATACCGACATATGGGTCGGCATGGTCGGGATCAATTACAGCAGCGCGGTCGTAGCATTCTTGTGCTTGGGCAAACTGTCCTACAGAGGCATAGCAATCGCCAAGTTCACTGACATCCAGTACTTCGTCTATAAGATTGTCCCGGGAAAGGTCATAATTCTTTATGACACCAAGCTTGGTTTTATCATCTTCAAACATCTAATACGTTCCGTTTATAATACAGTTTATTTCACAGTAGGTATTGTCTTTTCCAGTTCAATCAGAATGTCGTTAAGGAACCGGTTATCACTGTTTTGCGAGTTTTTCAGCAGATTGTCGATTTTGTCGATACTTTCCGAATTAAGCGTCTCTTCTTCGGATGAGTTTAACCTTACTACTATTTTGCACACCTTCGGCAGCGATAATACTCTCTGGAGATTTTCGCCGCAACCGTCGAACCATGCTATGTCGCACCAGTTGACCATATCCGCCAGTTCGTCTGAGGTTTTTGATGCAAAAGGCTCGGTCATGAATCTTTCAGAAGCGAATTTGTAGAAAGCATCGGTTTCGTCGCTTCCAAAGAAAGCTATTTTCGGTCTTTTGCTTTTAACAACTTCTATCATTGAGTTTAGCAATTCTTCGCTATCCGATAACTCAATCGATTTCAGTATCATCTCAACCGCCGAAGCCTTGTCTGATTGTTCAAGGAAATGATTGGCAGTTCTAATGGTTAGATCGGGGCTTAGAATTCCAAGCCGCTCCAAATCGCCGAAGAGTTCGGCAGCCTGTTGCATTTTACCGTCCGTCAGATATGCCTCAGCGAGGTTCCAATATGATTGGCCGTAATTATTGTCGGCGATGACGGCTTTCTTAAAGTGCTCGACAGCCTGATCAGTTTGCCCAAGGCAATAGAGAACAGCGCCGGTATCGCTTAGAGCCTCGGCGTCATCAGGGTAATCTTCCAGATGGCGTTGCATATAGACCAGTGATTCCTGATGATCTCCCTGTTCGGCAAGGGCAAGTCCTTTAGTATATGTCTCTGACTGAGTTTTGGTTGACATTTAATGTCTCCTGGTTTTTTAATTTCATCAATTTATATTCTTTCTTGCAAATACTGTGCCGGAATTGTTATTTACCGCCACCGCATGAAATAAAGGTGTTACCGGCGGCAAGGTGTATAAAAATCATCCGAACTGTCATTACAGGAAATCCATCAGTGAAGTTGACAATAGCTTTCCTGCGATTGCCATCGACATCTGGTAAAGAGTTTCTCTGCGTGTAAGATCAACGGCGATCTGTGCGATGTCTGCGTCCTGAAGTCGGGAGATCTCTTCTTTTGAACTGAACTGGATATTTTCGTATCCGTCACGCATGATTCCAAGTGTCGACGATCTGCCGCCGATGATGGAAAAACCTGATACGACCTTCTTGTGCACAGTGTATAATGAGCTGGCGACAGCGCTTAGTTCCTCTTTAACGTCAGTTGGCGAACCAAGCAGATCACGGATGCTAATGAGCAGATTAAATACATCGTGAGTACCCGGAACATTTGCAGTTACTGTACCAGTATCCGTAAGTCCGGTGGTATCTACAAATAACACTTTTCCAGTACGCGAATCCGTTACAGCTGTATTAGCGTCTCCGCCAATTGGAACGGTTACAGTAGACAGACCACCATCTATCGAAAGGACGTAATTTGGTCCCGATGTTGTCACATCAAGGTCAAAATATCCTTCAATACTTGAAGTTCCTGTCCCGACAGCTGCTCCTGTCGCGTTTGTGATAAATTCTACAGATTGGCGACTGTTTTCCCTGAACATTTTATCTCCAATAAAGACCGACGAGATTTCAACGTTGGGAGCAACTTCGATCTTCCTGTCTTCATAGCTGCCGTTGTAAGTCACCTTTGTAATACTACTGCCTGATCTTTCTACAATATATGGTGTCGATGCACTGTCGGCTCCTCCAAAAAATCTTTGACCCTTATGTTCGGTATTTGCCAATGATACGAGAGACTCCAGCAAATCATCGATACCAAGTGCCAGGGCGGCTTTGTTGTAATCTCCCATTGAAAGGGCTGCGGTAAGATCTGCCTCAAATTTGGTAAGTTGCCCGGACATCATGCTAAAAAGGTCACTTACCACGTCGAGTCGACCGGAAAAATCGTCTATTTCACCGATAAAGTATTCCAGCTTAGAATTGTTGGAGTTCAGTGCCATTACACGGTTAGCATCTGAAGGGTTGTCCGATGCCCTGTTGATCTGGCTGCCTGTGGAAACCTGTTCCTGCAGCAATGCCATGGCAGTCGCCTGTTTTTCCAGGGCATAACTTGTCGATCTGTAAATTCCGTCAAATGAAAAACTCATGTTATCGCCTTATTAAAGAATGTTCATTATTTCCTGCATGCTGTCTTTGATCATATTCATGTACTTGGCCATTGATTGAAACATCTGTTCGTATATCATCAGTTCAGCAGCTTCGTTGTTTATATCGACTCCGCTTACTTCGTCCCTCTGGTTTTTCAGTTCAATTTTTACGTTTTCGGAGTTTTCCTGGTTAATTGTTTTCACTCTTATATCTTGTGCCAAACCGGTTGTGATTTTTCTGTAATACCCTTCATGTGTCAGAGTTCCAAGACTTGCCATTGGTTTTTCGGAAAGCTGAGAAATTCTCTTTATATTTTCGTTGTCGGTCATTTCTATGCCCATGGATACGGATATCTGTGCCGCACTATCGCCGATCCTTTCACTCAGAGCTATCGACGTAGCATCATAACCTTTGAAGAAACTGTTTATTCCCGACACCGCCAGAAAATCGGAAGTATCTGAGTCTGCCAGGGCTTCTATCTGGAATGTTTGTCCGTTGACCAGTGATCCGGCATCCATTTGAAGTTTTATTCCCTGGCTGGAATCAACAACAAAGGTACTCGCCGCACTGTAACCGGAACCAATGTTTACAGTGTTTACGAGTTGGTTAGCCGAGTTTCTTATCGTAAGTGAAAGCCCGCCTGTAACACCTACCACGCCTGTCCCATTTACAGTACAAGTATATGTTTCATCGGCATCTCCCAAATAAACCCCGGACACAATCGGGCTCTTGACCGTAATTATTTCGGCGTTTGCGACAGTACCTGCGGCGAAACTTATCTCCATGCCATCAACAGTTGTAAGCGCGTCACCGGGTGTATACCCTATGGGGACATTTATCGTATCTACCAGTGTTCCGGACTGATCTCTTACCTCTACATCAAATGCATCTGTCCCAACTGTTTCAAAACCAGTAACATTTGTTGTCGTCATTGTAAAGTTTTGGTTGGATGTGCCGGTGTACGTTCCACCGAACGAGGGAACTGATGTCCCTAACAAATTGTAACTTAATATCGTTGGCTCTGATGCCGGGAGAGGACTTGGAATAAAGTCGAATTTGTAATTAGAATCTGCTTCTATGTGCAAAGATGAATTATTGATTGAAGATGAAAGGCCATTGATAGAATCAAATTGTGCGGCTATAGATGTCATTGTATCCGTTGCCGCAACTATGTTTATTGAGTATCTTGTTATCACGCCGGTTGTTGTATTTGTAACTCGTACGTTAATAGTTCCGTCAGATATTGCAGGCACGATTTCCGATAAGTTATCGCTTGCCATGACCCAGCCATCAAGGGATGTAAACGAACCCCCGGTTTCGGTATCTTTGTTGTAACTCGGTACGCCTTGTACGTGATATTTGTTTATTGTTGTTATTATATCAAGAGCAAGTGCGTCGAACTCTTGTTTTAATGTACCTAGGTATTCGTTTTTTACACCGATGAGTCCGCCGAGTTTTCCACCCCGCGCTTCTGTGTTGTAGATTTTGACATCCACTGGCGAAATACCCAGTGTACCAGATGTGACCGGGCTAATTTCAATGCTTGTTGAGTTAGTACCCATTACTATTGGGATACCACCGATGAATACGTTAACTATAGCACCGGTACCTTCCTGCTGTGTGGTTACCCCGATAAGTCTGGATATCTCGGTGATGGCCTGGTCTCGATGGTCGCGGAGGTTACTTCCTTCGACTCCCTGAATATCGAGGGCCTGCAGCTTAATGTTCATCTCGGCAACGCTTGCAGAGAGGGTGTTGATCTCGCCAGCCAGGTTAACGGCTTCGAGATGTATCTGCTCTGCAGTTTCTTCGAGAAATCTTCCAATAGTGTTAAACTGACTTGCCAGAACAGTGGCCTGGTTTGAAACGGTACCTTGTTCGATATCATTTTGAGGATCTGACGAAAGCTGCTTCAAGGAATTATAAAAATCGGTAATAGTGGTACTCAGTCCTGTGCCGTTCATGTCGCCTAGTATGTTTTCGATAGACTTAAGCACGGACAACTCTCTGGAGTACTGCTCGCCGGCGGCCTCTTGTTTTAGTATAGCCAATTCAATGAACCGGTCGATCATTCGAGTCGGTTCAAGAGTAATGACACCCTGACCAATAGATATCCCATAAGCGTATTCAGGGTCATTTGCTCGTAGATTGACCCTCTGACGATGGTAACCTTCGGTCGCAATATTTGCTATATTGTTACCTATCGTGGTCATCGCATTGTGGGCGGCTTGTATTCCGCTTATGCCTATTGAAAAGTCACTCATTTTCTGATCCCGCTATAGTTGGAGGTTCACAATACTTTGTTTCTTTTGCCATTTCATAGAACCCTGACGATTATATGTCGCCTCGTCCCGTCTACCGTTTAAAAGTGCCGATAGCATTACTTCGTTAAATCGGCTGCACTCGGAAAGTAGCATAAACGTGCTGAGGTGTTCGGTCTTAAATCGTGCCAGTAGGCGTTCGAGTTTTTCTTTTGTCTCCCGGATCTGCTCGCTGCGCTCGGGCTCAAGGATTTGTATCAACTTAGTAAGCGTCATCTCCTTCATTTCGCATCCCCATATCCGCGCAAGCTCTTTTCTTATCGCCTGTCTTCGGTTTTCGACGCTGGCATATTTTTCGGTTTTGATCCTGGCCTTTTCAAGAAGCAGATTCAGGCTTTTGTCGTCACGTTTAATGATCATACCCCGCAACTGATCAAGCATCTCCAGGGTAGAGTCTATATGCTCAATATCTCTTTCGAGTACGTCGATAAGCGGATCAATATAATTGTCGAACTCTAAACTCAAGGTTTTCATTTTCGGCTCTTTAAAATTGTTTCATTTAAAATTAAAGACTTTGTATAGTGTAGCTTTTTAAATAAAATAGCTTCGCCCGTAAGGGCAAATCGTTCATTATACATTATACAATAATCATTATTCATTTCTTTCTCAGGCAGTCTGATCTATCTTCATAATAGCTTCATCTGCCCCTTCGACGGACTTTGTTTCCTGCTGATCGGGAGACATTGACTTATAAATATTTTTCCATAAACCAAAGCCGCCCTTACTGCCAACCTCGTCAGCCAGGAAACTCCAGAACATATCCTGTATCTGCTTCGAAGAACCATCCTCAGCAAAGCTCGATTCCCCGATCGTCTCTTTCATCTGATTCATAAGCTGACCGATGAGAATAGATTCAAAGTCTTTGGCGACTTTCATCTTTTTCGCGTTGTCTGCGCCATCGACCCCTTTGGCCATCTCGGACGCTCTTTTGGCATCGCCAGTCTGGACGGGAGCATTTTTAAACAGGTTTACAGCTTCCATATTATTCCTACATCATTTTAAGTTCTGCCTGGAGATAGCCGCCTAATTTTAATGCGCTAAAGATCGCTATTAGATCTCTTGGCGAGGCACCTATCGAATTTAGAGCTTTTGCCAGTTCTGAAACGGTAACAACTTTGTCGATCGGTATCAAGTATCCTTCCTCTTCGATAACGTCAAGTGCTGTGTCAGGTACGGTGACTGTTTCGCCGGAATCTGAGAACGGTGATCGAGGCTGGGACACAAATGCCGATTCTTTGACCTTAACTATAAGGCTGCCCTGTGATATCCCACAGGCACTAATACCCACATTTTCACCGACGATGATCGTTCCGGTTTTTTCATTGATGACCACTATCGCCGGCATATCGACTTCGACCCTCAGCAATGTGATAGTGTTTATAAAAGCCGGAACATCATCTTCATCCATCTCATCGGGAAGCTTTACCACTACAGTACCGGCATTTTTTGCGGTCGCACTGCCGGAATATTTCTCGTTGATTGCCTTCTTGATATTAACTGCTGTCGAAAAGTCCTTATTGCGAAGGTTAAGCGTTATAAAGTTTTTGCCGCCGAGATTTTCAATGAATGTGGCGAGTTCTTCTTTTTCAACGTGAGCACCTCCGGGTATTCTTCCCGATGTCGTATGGTTTTTAGTGGTAGAGGCGGCACTTCCACTCGCAGAGAAACCACCGAGAAAAAGAGCGCCGCTGGCCAGTGCATACGACTGCCCGTCGGCACCTTTAAGCACGGTGCTCAACAACATTCCGCCCTGAAGGCTGCTTGCGTCCTGAAAGGTTGAAACATCGACGTCTATCTTAGTCCCCAGTATGTCGAATGGCCCGAGTTCGGCAGTTACCATTACCACCGCGACGCTTCCGGTAGAAAGGTCCGACGGATCTACAGTCAGGTTCGAACGTCTCAGGATGTTGGTGATCATTCGCGAAGACAGCTTGCTTTTGTCGCCGGTTCCATTTAGACCAACCACCAGGCCTATACCGGTAAGCGGGTTTCCTCGGATTCCTTTTACAGTTGTTATATCTTTAATCCTGGTTGTTTTTTCTTTAACCCCCTCGGCAGAGGTTATTTGAACCGTCAAAACCGCCACGAAAAACAGGGCCGCAACTTTATATTTATTGTTTATCTTCACTTTATCATTTCCAAATAATATTTTATAACTTAATACATTTTAGAATGTCTTATATCAACCGGTTAGAATGGCCAGATAAAATCGAGTATTTTCCCGATCCAGCCGACCTTGCTGTACGTTTCACTTACGCCCTCGTTAGCGATCACCAAATAGAAGTTGGCAACCTGCTCACTTTTAATTGTGTTGTCATATTTTATATCGCTTGGCCTTACTATTCCGCTGATGTTTATAATCTGTTTGTCACCGCCTACACTTCGCTGAATCTTTCCGATCACTACGAGATTTCCGTTGGGGTGGACATCTTCCACTATTACACTCACTTTGTCCTTAATTTCACGTTCGTCTTTTGTTTCCGATTTCCCGTCGAGCTTTTTTTTAGAACTTGTGCCGTCAGAAATACCAAGGGATGGCAAATTCATATTAATTGGAATCAGAGAATGCTTAATGCCGAGTTTTCCGTCCCATGCGGCGCTGTGGCTGGTTGATTTTTCAAGCTTTCTTTTAAGTTTATTTTCGATCTCGGTCACTTCGCTTATAACGATAGTGAGGATATCGCCGACTTTTTTTGCGGTGTCATCACCGGTAATATCCTTCGCATTCTTGTCTCTTTTGGCGAATATCGAGCCTGCACCGACAAACTGAACGTTTACGATCACTGTCAGCACAAATATTATTATTACAACTGTTCTTTTTCTGTTCATGATTTTTCCTTTCCAGAAGCTGATCAAAATCTCATTTCGATTTATCATAAAAACTAAATTGCCGGTGAAACAGTTCCGTCATGATTTACCTTGCAGGTTATGATCCTTTTTGAATCAATATTCCTTACCTTTATCAACTCACCAAACGCACCTTCGCCTAAAGCCTTTCCGTTGACAGTCAATTTAATCGCCGCCGTATCGATCTTTATAACCACTTTAGAATTTCGTTTGACTAGTATTTCCGGCTTGGCTTTTGTCAGTAATGAATTACGGATTTGCTGACCGCTCTTTATTTTTCTTTTGACGATAAGCCCGACAGGCAGCTTCCATCCCTTTGGCTCGGGATACTTGCTTGCTATCGTTTCGATCTTTATGTTGCTGGAGCTTAGAATGGCCCCTGCAGGTATATCTGCTTTGGCGACGATAAGGCGGCGGTTATACATAGGCCTGTATGCAACTTGACTGGTACCTGTCTTTTTACCGCCTAGCATAACGTCTACATCTACGACAACCTGCGAGGTTGAAATCCTTTTGCTCAGGCGGGGAACAAATGTTATTTCGCCTTTCTGTGAGGCAAGGACGACGTTTCTACAGTTTCTGATAAGTTCATAAGAGGCAATCGACGTATCGGTTTTATTTTTCTTGAGGAACTCGCTCGCCCTGGCAGCGATATCCTTTGCCGATATTATTAGTTCCCTGCGACCTACTTTGATGTCTTTTGCTCCGCTGAAACTGACATTCTTTGAGGCGATCCTGTATGCGGCAAGTCTGCTTAGAATTGTTCTGCGAGTTACCGTTATCTTCTGGCCGGCAACGGAGAATTTCCCCAATGTAATAGCGGAAGCTTTCGCGACATCTTCCGGCTTTCCCCGTATTATCGCCACATCACCGAGCAGCATGGAATCGCCGGTTATATTAATTTCCCTTGGAAGATACAATTTAATCGCACCGGCACTTGCCGCCTGTGTCACAAGGCACGCCGCCGCAATCAAAGTTAATATTACAATTTTTGTTTTCATTTTATCTTACCTGATTAACTGGTTTGCAGTCTGCAGCATTCCGTCGCCTGTTTTGATTGCTCGCGAATTAATTTCGTATGCTCTCTGTGCGGTAATAAGATTTACCAGTTCCGATACCATCTGGACATTTGACTTTTCGAGCATACCACCCTGTATCGTTCCATAACCGTTTTCGCCGGCAATTCCGATAAGAGCGGCTCCACTTGATTCGGTTTCTGAGTAAAGGTTTCCACCCTCTGCACTAAGGCCTTCGGCGTTTGGAAATTTCACCAGTTGAATTTGCCCAAGATTGCTTTGAGTTTCGTTTACCATTGCCGTTACGGTTCCATCCGAACCAACGCCAAAGGATGTTGCATCCTGGGGTATCGTTATCGCCGGTTGAATAGCATATCCCGCCGCGGTAACCAATTCACCGTTAGCATTTTTGAAGAAAGCCCCATCGCGAGTATATCTCGATTCGCCGCTTGGAAGCATAACCTCAAAGAAACCATCGCCCATAATCGCCATATCTGTTTTTCTACCGGTGTTTTCCATTTCTCCCGGTGTAAAGACCTTTGCCGTCGCGGCAAACTTCACACCGCTGCCGATCTCAACCTCAGCCGGTGCGATAACGCCGCTTGCCACTTCCCTTCCGGCTTGTTTAAGCTTTATATAGAGAAGGTCCTCGAATATCGCCTGCCTTCTTTTATAACCGTTGGTATTGATATTTGCGAGATTATTGGCGATTGTATCAACCATCTTCTGCTGCGCATTCATGCCCGTCGCTGCTGTTGAAAATGCTCTTAACATTGCTGCTCCTGATATTTAATTAAACTTTAGATTTTTATTTATTATTCATTTTAGACGAAGGCAAATCATCCCATCGCCACGTTGAGTATCACTTTTGTGCTATCACTTTGTTTAGTCATCACCTTCATACTCGCTTCATACATCCTGCTCACCGTAATGAGGTTGATCGTCTCTCTTACGCTATCTACATTCGAGGACTCACGATAACCCTGTTCTACGCTTGATTTGACTGCCGCAACGGGCATCACATCATTCGGTGCAACAAAACAGTTATCTCCGGCAGGCTTTAACTTTGCCATGTCTGCGCCGAATTCTACCATGCGTATTTTACCAATGTTCGCACCTGCCGCCATTACGCTACCGTCTCCGGCTATCACCAGTTGGGAGTCACTGATTTCGGCAGGGATCGTGATCGGACCGTTCTTACCTGCTATCAATCGACCCTGATAGTCTATGATCTGACCGTTACTATTGCGGCCGAACTGCCCGTTCCGCGTATATTCAGTTTTGTCCGGACTTTCTATAACAAAAAATGCCTCGCCTTTGATCGCCAGGTCCAGCGGTCTTTCTGTGTGATCCAGATTCCCTTGTGAAAAGTCAATTACTGACTTAAATTGTATTACACCGCCTGAATCACTCCCGGAACCAAGTATAGCAGTCTGCTCTGCGAGTTTATTGGAGAATGAACTCGCTCTTCTCTTAAAACCCGCAGTGTTTGCGTTTGCGATGTTATGGGTGATCGCATGGTACTCCTGCATTAAAGCGGAAGTGCTGGATTTTAAATTTGAGCTTACTTCAAGCATTTATATAACTTTCCAATGCAACGGTTTTTTTAATTTTGCAACAGCTCATGCTGTTCTTGTTCCTCTATCTGTTTCTGCATCTCCAGCTCTTCTTCTTTTGCGACGATTCCTCTGACCGCATCGTTTGTAGCTTTAATAAGCTCATTAATACAAGCTTCGCTAATATCGATCATTTCGGCGACAATAACATATCCATCTTTATCATTTTCACATCGTCTTACTTCGGCGGCATTTTGTATGATCCTGTTCGGTGACAGCTCAAATATTACGAGTATTCGTTCGCCCGTTCTGACTTTCAATGGAGCGATGATCTTCAAACCGGGACCGCTAAGTTCAGTTATCCTGGCGGCAATGAACTGCGGAAGAATATCATTTACAGCATCTTCGACAGTTTTTCCACATTGAAAACGCGCAACGTAACCGTGCATGCTTACCGGTGCATGTACGAATTTCCTTCTATTAATAAACCTGATATTATCAGTATGACTGAGGATCAGTTCCCTGTTCTCGCAACTTACGATCAGCGTGTCGAATTTCCAGAGTACCGCACCGAGTTGGTAAAGTACACGCCATATCTCGCCTGGTTTCCCCGGGAATTCGTCTTCGGTTTTCAGTTTCAGTTCGAAATGACTGTTCTCGGCGACAACAGCCGTCACCGGGTAGGCATCCTTACTGTGAGTACGAGAGATAAGTACGTTTCTTCCGACGGGAATCTGCCTGCTGCTTAGGCCTTTGTGCCTGAAACTGTACTCATCGGGTGAATGAACAGCAGCTTTTTCTTTAAATCCAAGTTTTTCCTTCAGGGAGATTATCTGCTGGTTGAGATGTTTTCGTTCTACCAGTGTTTTTCCCTTTGAAAAACTTCTCTTCATAACGATAGATGAACCCTGGTCAAAAGCTCTAGAAACGGTAAAGATCGAATCGATCTTTTTCAGTTTGCTGCCCTTTGCGATATCCAGCAGCAATTGACTTTCCTCCGCATTTAGAGCGAGTCTTTCAAGACTCTTATCAAAGAGATCCTTGCTTATCTCCTCTTCCTTCCATTTGCGGCTTTTTCTATAAAGCATCAGGGCAACGAGCAAAACACCAACGAGAATAAGCCCGGCGACAAAAATACGAATGTCGGCCATACCCCTTTTGCCGTGAAGACGACTAAAGCCCCTGAGCTTTTCGCTCGTACTTAGCGTTTTTACTGAAAAATCAATAAAATTACTTGTAATATATTCGATCATATTAACTTTACATATTATCTAATAAGATTAGTCAGTTCTCTAAGAACCTCATTTGCAACACGAATTGTTCTAGCATTCGCCTGGAATCCGTTTTGTGCCTGGATCATTGTTACGAATTCTTCGGCGACCTGTACATTTGATTTTTCCAGTCTCTGTCCTTCGATCCTTCCGGCACTACCGCTGCCGGATGTTAGGGCAACCGGATCTCCTGAGTTTGCCGAAGCGACGAAATATCCCTTACCGACACTTTCAAGGCCTGCCGCGTTCTGGAATACAGACAACTGAATCGTTGCGATAATTTTCTTGGCACCGTTGGAGAATGTTCCCATTATTTTCCCATCGGTCGCCGAAATACTTGCAAGCTGACCTGCTGTAAATCCATCCTGACCTGTCGATGCTGCTGTCGATGAAATGCCCTCGCCTGTTTTAAACTGCGTCAATCCATCGAACATTCCAACCGTACCGGTTGTCATCGATATATTCTGCGTCGTTGAAGGGTCATTGCTAAATCTAATATCGAAAGCCGCTGCAGTATCGGTTAATGACTGGAATGCTCCATCTGAAGCTCGAAACGTGATGCCGGTAACTCTTCTGTCAACAAGTTGACTTATACCACCTGTCAACTTTGTCAAAACAAAATCCCAGGTATTAGACGGGCTGTCATCTTTCACGAAAGCTCCGGAAAGAGTATGTTTTCCGCCCATCGCGTCAAACACGTCAATCGAGGTCAGTTGGGTGTCCTCTCCGCCCGCTTCAAGCATCTGAAAATAACCTGGAGTTTCAAGTGCCGCACTGCCACCGCCGGTAAATGAAAGATTCATATCGAGTAAGCTGTATCCGGTTGTTTTGTCAATGAGACGAATCTGACCGTTTACCAGGCTTGCTGTCGCGCCTGTCGCAGATGCAGAATCAAAACCGGCTGCGGAATTAATTGCTGTAACAAGATCGCCAAGAGTTGAGGTGGCAGCAGGAACAGTCCAGTTGTAGCTCACTGCGGTACCATCATGTTCTGTGCCGGTTATTGCGATTACATCTGCGGCATTGAATGCTCCGGAATACTGGTCTAATGCATCAAGTCGTGTTGTGCTTAACGCATTTGTGAGACCATCGGAGGCAAGCACGTAAACAGTACCAGAGGTCAAAGTTGCTGTCGTTGGAGATCCGCCGTCGGCTCTAAGATTACCGGACAGATTGAATGTGGTCGTCGCCCTTGCCTGCATCGCCGCATCAAACGGAATATTAATATTGGGGTCGCCCAATACCTGGAATCCGTCTGCCTCGCCTTCTGATCCGATCCTCTGAACCCTGTAACCTGTTGCAGGGTCTACTAACATCGAATTGGCGTCAACAGCAAAAGAGCCTACACGGGTGAACTGGTTTTCGCTTCCGGTGTTGAGAACAAAATACCCTTCACCCGAAATCGCCATATCAAGGGCCGCACCCGTATTTTCAAAGCCGCCTTGAGCCATGTTACGTGTTATCGAGGAAATTCCCACGCCGCTTCCGAGTTGCTGTGGGTTTGTACCACCAAGCGTAGCTGTCGGCGAAGCACCTTTGCTTATATTTTCACTTAACAGCTCCGAAAAGCCAATACTCGAACCTTTAAAACCGGTTGTATTTACGTTTGCAAGGTTATTGCCTGCAACTTCCAGCATCTGCTGGTGAGCCTGAAGCCCGGTAACTCCTGAGGATAATGCACTGCCCATTGATTATCTCCTTCAATATATAAACGTTTTGCATAATTTGCTTTTGATTTCTATTATTTAGTTTTGATCTACGGATTATTGAAAGGGTCCATAACGCTTGTAACTTTTTCTGCATCTATAGTATATTCTGTTATCATAAGATTTGCCGGGTCAACCTCAGCAACTCTCAGCATCTCCGTGTCTCCAAGCATATCCATTTTGAGTACCTGACCACTTCTGACCACACCGGGAACACCATCGGAGTTGGTCGAATCCATATCAATAAACGAGACTTTTTTACCGATTATGTCATTGGCAAAGCTTCGCTGAGTGTTTTCGAGCACCTGGTCAAAACTCTGGTTAAGCCTTTCCAACTGTTCGAGCTGAGAAAACTGCGCAAGCTGGGCGGCCATATCTCCATTGCTCATTGGTTCAAGCGGGTTCTGATTCTGCAGCTGTGTAACGAGCAGGTTCATATAATCAAGCTGCAAATTGCTAGATGACCGTGCTGATCCTATTGCCATTTTCTAACTCCATATAAACGATTTAAGCGCATTAATACTTACACCTGAGATTTCAGTATGCAATTTTTGTGCCACCTGTTTATCAGCAGGCACAAGCAATCAATGTAAACCTTTTAAACACAAAGACTTAAATTTAATACACAATTTCAACAGGACACCAGATGCGCGCATAATTTAAAGCAGAATGGATAATAATTCCCCACCCGAAGGAAGATTTTACCAAATTGTATCGTTCTGCAGCGGTTTTCGTTTTGCAGGAATTTTTAATGTCTATATTTGCTTGTTTTATTTATACCGGGCATACAGGATATTGTCGACATTTCCCACCTATGGTTTTGGGCGTTTTTTTTGAATTTTTTTTGCAATTAATTGACAGAAAACGAGAAAAATGCAGATATTTTGAAATTAATGAAGAAAAATGGCGCGTTTTTGAACGTTTTTTGAGTGGTTATTCAGGGGATAAATAAATTCAACAAAGGGGAAATGTCCGCTCTGCGGACATTTCTGGTGTGAAAGAAATCGTGTGAAATTGAACGTGTGAAAAAGAACGTGTGAAAGGTGAACCACTAATCCCGATGTACATCGGGGCTAATTTACACTAATTTTTTATGGGGTATTCTCGCGCGGCGTTCGGCGGGCAGCGGGCAGCGGAAAAAAAGTAGTGAGGAGTGTGGTGGTGTTACGGGGGCTATAGTATATGTATACCCAAAATGTCGCTCGTCGACATAGCGCGTTCTAGTGACAAGTTGGAAGGTGGCAAGTGGGGGTTGACAGCAATTACTAATTACGAATTACGAATTGAGGAATCGGCCGGAGGCCGAGGCGATTTTATTGGAAGGTGGCAAGTGGGGGTTGACAGCAATTACTAATTACTAATTGAGGAAACGGCCTTTGGCCGAGGCATTTTTATTTAAAAACTTTGCCACAGAGAGCACAGAGGGCCACCGAGGAAAAGAGAGAATTTATCCGCGGATTTCGCGGATTGCACGGATTAAAAACTAAAAGCAAAAGATAGTTAAAAGCAAAAACTTGAACCACTAATTGACACTAATTTGCACTAATTTTTTTTTGGGGATTTTTTCTTTACTTTTTGTTGTTTTCTGGTAATATTTTTTTAGCGATCAGCAATTAGCAATTAGCGATTAGCTGGTTGAACCGCCTTTGGCGGGGCTGGTTTTATTTTAAGAGGTTGGCGGGCGTTACGATTTATTCCCGACGTGAAGCCGGGATGTTCCAGATTTAGGGATTTGGGAGATTGTCAATTGGGTTGTAAAAAAGGGCAGTTAATTAAATGGACTGGATTGCAGGATACTATTTTACCTAAACCCCCGAAAAAGGCTCCCGGAGCCTTTAGTTAATAGAGCCTTTAGTTAATATTATAATTTTGATACTAAGGGATGTGGTATGAACAACAAAACCCCAATGGCAGTATTTTGCGGAGTCTTTATTATTTGTGCATGCGGTATTTGCGTCGCCGAATCCCCGCCGCCAAAGCCACTGACCGTCAAACCCTTTCAGCAAACCAGGGCGATGAAGGAAATCGCCGACCAGGTCGGCAAACTCGCCGCAAGCGATATACCCGCTTCGGTTGTATTTGCCAAAGAGCTTGTAAAAGTGCTCAATGCCCACAAAGTGAAGATGCCCGAAAAACTCGCCAAACTCAAAGCCCCGAAACCGCCTTTGCCTGACTATGAAGAAATGACCGAGAGCATATTCAAGCCGACGCACAAGATAGATGAATTATGTGCCAAGAGCATATGGACCAAATATCCCGATTACGCGCTTCCTGCATCGCTTAGAAATGAATTGCTCGCTGCGATAGCCTGCCATTGTCCAAACGGCGCTAACAGATTTGATTCGGCACGTCAGCTTTATGATCGAATAAACGATAATCCGGAGGAGTACCCGGATGTTCCGTTTAGATTGGTGCATAAGGCGACTGTTTCGGCTATAAATTATATATTAGACAGAGCTTCTAAAGGAAAGTTCAGCGGAGATAATTCAGCGGTTGTGCTTTATGGGATCGCACTTTCTGCCAATCATATCGCCCTGGAATCGATGATTGCCGAAAAACCTTCTAACCAAGCACTCGACAAAATAGTTGCTGAGTACAAAGCTAAAACAGATGCTCTGCTCAAAGCAGCGAAAGATGAAAAGCTGATCATAGCACTTACAAGAGCTAAGCAGAACTTCAAAAAATTCGATCGCATGACAGATATGTGGGCACAGTTGGCGGTCATTAAAAAGGGATTAGAGCCGGTGATCAAGGGGTTTATCGATGCGGTCAACAAGGAAGACAAAAAAGCTGCGTCAAAATATATGACAGAAGAAATGGCTGAGGGTTTATTGAAACAAGTATCATTACGTGAGGCGATTTCGCAGACGAAAGATCAAAAAGTAAAAGAGGTCAAATTCCTGCTGCTCGGCAATCCAGACGGGGGAGGCGTCAAAGATGGAAAGCTGACTATAGGTTCTATCCAGGTGCATTTAAATATAATCTACTATAAAGGTCAGCCAAAACAAATAAAACGTGATCTGCCGGTAGTATTGACGCCAAATGGCTGGTTAATCGGCAATCCAAAAAAGAAAGTATAGATATAGGATGGATGGTAAGGTGAACCACTAATCCCGATGTACATCGGGGCTAATTTGCACTAATTTTTTTTTGGGGTTTTTTTCTTTATTTTTTATTGTTTTCTGGTAATATATTTTTAGCGATCAGCAAGTAGCGAACAGCGAACAGCAATTAGTCCGCCATAAAGATTTGTCGGATTTCGCTTCGCTCAAATTTGGGAGTTTGTCAATTGGGTTGTAAAAAAGGGCAGTTAATTAAATGGACGGGATTACAGCATGCTATTTTACCTAAACCCCCGGAAACTACCCCGCGGGTCTTCAGTTATACCTTTTATTTTATTTAGGGTTTTTGCTCTTTACTTTTTGGGGATTGGCGGGTAGTTTGGAGAGGTGAAAAGTAACAGGTGGGAAAGTGACAAGGTGGTGGGAAGCGGCTGTTGGCCGTTGGTTTTTATTGGATTTTGAATTTGTGATAGAGAGATTTGGGATTTAGCCATTAGCTGTTAGCTGTGGAATCGGCGGAGCCGATGTTGTTTAAAAAAAGTGGTTTTAAAATAGGGTTTGTGAATTTATTCACAGATAAAGGGGTTGCCTCCCTCTTTAATTTTCATAAGGGAAATATAATATGTCTGACAGGCGATCAGTTTTCAAATCAGTCAAATCTGCAACCGTTGCTTTGGCTATAATGACCGAAAGAAACGATGGCAGTTGTCCATTTAAGATTGTAGGTTCTGGGTTTTGTGTTGACAGCATAGGAATCATAGTAACTTGTAGACATGTCCTTTCTGGTTTCATGCCCCTGCCTATAATGCAACAAATTGACAGGGTTAAGCAGACTGGTAATCTTGCCGTACGCCACACTCCACATGTAATTTTTTACGGAACCAATCTTCAGCCAAAGCCTGACCATATCTATTCTGTTCCTACTCAAGTTAGCATATGCTCAGCAAAAACAGACTTTGATGTAGCTCTTATCAGGGTTAGTCCACATGCTGCATTTCCTAGAGGTTTTCCTTTTTTGGAAATTGAGGATTATGGTAATATATGTGAAGGCGATGAAATTGCGACATGTGGTTTTCCTTTAGGAAATTATCTACACGACCAAATAGGAACGGCTACAAGTTCATTCACGAAAGGGATAATAAGTTCTATAATCCCCGGACCGGATGTTCCGAAAAAACACTTAAAAGGTTTTCAGCTAAATCTCACAGCAACCGGTGGTAATAGCGGAGGTCCTGTATTTTCATTGACTACGGGCAAGGTGTTTGGTGTTTTACAGGGTGGTGTTGTTGATCCTAGAGGGATGATCGTGCCCAATTTAACGAAGGCAGAACCGGTTTACCCGGTTTTCGAACATAATTCCCTAGAAGAGATGAAAAAGATGGAAATACCAAAAACTGATGCTGATTGTGCTGCTCTTATGAAAAGTGTACGAAAAAAATGACAAAGAAGAAATTGGGTTTGTGAATGGATTTACATAAAATACCGTGCCCCTTTAATTATTCTGTAAAGATATTATAGAAAGTTTTGGCGATGCTTCTTGAGTACAATACGAAACGCAACCTCCAAAGTCTCATTGACAATAGAGTGCCTGAAGGAATAACCATAGATTACAAACAGGCTCTTAATATAGAAAGACCACGCGATAAAAAGGAATTCTTGAATGATATTAGTTCCTTTGCAAATACTCAAGGCGGTCATATTATTTATGGCATGAAAGAAGGAAAAGGTATCGCCTCTGAACTATGTGGTATCACATTAGAAAACGCTGACACAGAAAAGCAGAAACTTGAAAATCTTATCCGTGATGGTTTAGAACCGAGAGCATATGGTATACATATAGAACCTATCATATTAAGTGATGATAAATACGCACTTGTTATCCGAATTCCCAGAAGTTACAACCCTCCCCATATGGTAATAATTGATGGACATCGTAAGTTTTATGGCCGAAATTCATCTGGAAAATACCCCTTAAACGTTGAGGATTTACGTGTTATATTTGGTCTTGCGGATGAAATCACAAAGAAAGCAAAGGAATTCTGTTACGACAGACTTTTTAAAATCAAATCCGGTCAACCCCCTGTTCCTTTGTTAGAAGGACCAAAGTACGTCCTACATTTAATTCCTTTTGGCTCTTTTAGGCCGACTGGCAATTATGACTTGTCTCAATTTAGCAAAGATCATAACAATTTGCCTAATATCCAGTATAAAGTTCACGATGGCAGATATAACTTTGATGGTTATGTTACACATAAGGGGTATTTTAATAGTAGCGATTCAAAGCCAACTCATTCGTACACCCAAATTTTTCGTAATGGCATAATCGAAGCAGTTTATATGGAATATAATCCTAGCGCGGAAGGTAAAATAAATAAGATAATAAACCTAGATTGTGAACGCATGATAATAAATGCAATGAAAAAATATTTAGACATACAACAAAGTATAGGGATTACCCCACCGGTATTCGTTATATTTACTCTTCTTGGAGTAAAAAATGTTCGTATTGGGCGTCGTGTGTTTAGTGAATTAGAACCTATAGATTATTCTATTCCTTTCACGCAAGATGATTTAATCTTGCCGGAGATTGTTTTTTCAAATTTTGACAATTCTCAAATTGAACAACAGGTGCGTCAGGTTTTTGATATTGTGCTTAATACTGCTAATCTTACACGCGAGAATATAACATAGCCTTGTATGATTGGTTGATTATTAAGACATGCTGAGTTATTTAATTAAAGAGCTTGGCCGAGTCTGCCATAGGTGGATAAATATTGTTAGGCCTAAAAGGAGATATAGAAATTGCCAGATCAAGAAAAAAAACATGATCTATTTGATTTTATGTCTCAAATTAGTGTGGAGATGGCTTCCGAATATAATCGCATTCAAAAGCGTGCCACTGAAGACCCTGGAACAGCTGGAGATCAAGGTGAAGAAAATTGGGCGGCTTTATTAAGAGATTGGTTGCCGCCAACATATCAGATTGTGACAAAAGGAAGAATCATTAGCCATGAAGGAAAGACTAGCCCGCAAATTGATGTGCTGGTATTAAAGTCTTCCTATCCAAAAAAGTTACTGGATAAAAAAGTTTATTTAGCTGCTGGGGTAGCGGCAGCCTTTGAATGCAAAGTAACACTGAAAGCTTCGCATATTACAGAAGCCATCGAAAACTGTGTCGAAATAAAGAATTTATTTCCAGCTCGAAAAGGTTCTCCGTATAAAGAACTTCATTCCCCAATTGTGTATGGCTTGCTAGCACATTCTCATAATTGGAAAGGGAAAAAATCAACTCCTTTGGAAAATATTGAAAATAAGCTGCTCGAAAAAGATCAAAAGTTCGTTGATCATCCTAGAAAAGCACTTGACCTTGTTTGTGTGGCAGACCTAGCAGCTTGGGTTTTATTCAAAATGACATTTTATGGGCCAAAACAATCTAAGGATTGGGAAAGAATGGCTCCAATTTATGGAACTTTGGGATCAGCTTCGACGGGATACATAGAGCATAGCAAAAATAGTTTGAACCAGGAAAGTCATTTCACGCCAGTTGGAACATTCATTTCATATCTATCCAAGAGCCTTGCGTGGGAAAATCATGAGTATAGGAGCTTGGCGGACTATTATAGAATCACGTATATTAGTGGCTCAGGACAAGGCACCAGTATGAGAAGGTGGAGTGCAGATATTTATTCTGATGACATCAGGACAAAAGTTGAAAATGGCATGTTGAGTAATGGAGCTCCTTGGGATGAATGGTCAATCTGCTTTCCATAGGAGGAAATTAAAGGTGTCAGTGTGAATTTTTGGGATTTGGCGCACTCCTTTGGAGTGCTTGACCCCGGATTGGTGAATCCGGGGCTAAATGAATTGGAATTCTTGTATGATTAATTTTGGGGTTACAGAACGTAAACGGCAGGGGCTTGAGCGGCGTATGCTTGATTGCGGTCTGCTTGAGGATGATCCATTCGACTGCGCTCAGGACAAGCATTGAAGAAAAATTCGTTCGAAGCAGTGGGGCGGTTTGTGCGGGCCCTTTGGGCCCTTACCCCCTACCGCGGGGGTAGGGGGTTAAGTGGTTTGGAAACCGCCTTTGGCGGATACTATTACATGCTGTGTCCCGGGTTCCTCCTTCGACTTCGGGCCTTTGGTCCTTCGCTCAGGATGACAGGGGGATTTCGATTTATAATTGATTCCCGACGTGAAGCCGGGATGTTCCAGATTGATGATTTATTAATGTGTTTTTGGGAAATGGGAGATTGTCAATTGGGTTGTAAAATAGGGCAGTTAATTAAAGGGACGGGATTGCAGGATGCTATTTTACCTAAACCCCCGAAAAAGGCTCCCGGAGCCTTTAGTTAACAGGAGCCTTTAGTTAACAGCCTTTAGTTAACATTGTACTGGTCGGGGAAATCGGCAAGGATTCCTGGCACCCAGAGAAGAAAAATCACAAACAACCATACGAAATAACGCTTACATACTTTTGTCATAATAATCCTACCTAACTGTCACGTTTTTTGTGTGCTTTCAGCGCAGCGATTATCCCTGCGCTCGCGCTTCGGGCTACTGTTGGCAAGATGCCAACAGTATGTAACAATGCCGGCAGTTCGTCTATCTCTTCTCTTCCGGTACCGGTGACGTATAGCTAAGCGCCGTCTCAAATGTAGGTACCGGCCTATAGTTTGGGTGGTCCTTGTGCTTCGTATTTCTCCTACCCCAGTACGATCCATAGTACTGGGCATTGCTGTCAACCCATGTTGTTATCCGAATCATATCTTCCTGCGAGATCTTAATGTCTTTGTGCTGCTTAGCAAGTCTTTCCGCATGTTCTGCCAACGTCTTATCCTTAAGCTTAACCTTGCCAGGATTCAACATCGCCACAAGTACACTTGCATGTGACCCAAGCGATCTCGGAGGCAAGTAATGAACATTGCCCGTCTTCGGATGATTCTCACCGATAGTCGGTCCGACCAGATCGTAACTTCTTCTGCCCTTACCGCCGCGTCTTTCCGGTATCAGCTTTTCATACGACACGCTAAAAAATTGTGTCTCTTCACCAGTCAAAACAAGGCCAGCCTTTGGCTTATCGCCGCTATGGCACTTGATGCAGTGCTTGTCAAGAACCGGCTGGACATCCGTAGCATAATGAATTGGCCGTTGACCAGTCTTTTCGCCCGGCTGAGGCCCCGGCATCGATGGCGCCCTTTTAAGTGCCATTACAACATTCATTTGTCGCTTCTTCGGCAGATTATCCGGCATCTCATGACAGCCGATACAGCTTCGCACCTCACCAGGCCGATAGTTTACATAAGTCCTCTCACGCTGAACCTCCATGTAATTCTCGTCCAAAACCTGGAACGAAATATTCCTGTCAGCAGGTACAATAAAGTACGCCGAACCATCGTCATAAACCGGCACGATACCATGCTGAACTTTCAGCCCAAGTGCCGTATCCTTTGTAATAACCGCATGCTGCTGATCGTACTCGTCACCACCCCAGCGGCGTCTCGTCGCCCATGGTCGCGGCATCTGCTCGTTAATACGGATATACTTGATAGTGCCCCGCTCAACATCGTCAAGGCCGTGATAAACGTCGGTGACAATACAAGCCGCCTGGTCCTTCTTGGCTAGCAGTTCATTTTTTGCACTTGCAAGAACAGGAGGCTTAACTCTCGGCTTCAACGGCATCGGCATAAAGCACCCAATATTGCCAGCCTGATAGATCAGCTCCGCATCGCCATTGTCACTGAGAAGATATAGTTGCCAGTCGATCTTGTTACGATAGCTTTCGCCATTGGGATTCATACTTACAAGAAACTCATCTTTAGACAGCGGATAAGGATCCTTGAAAACACGCTTGCCGCGATTGTCCACATCCCTGAAATGAAAGCCTCCTTCGCCCGGAATAACAATATCATCCGTAACAAACTCCATCGGCTCAGTAGTGCGAATGTTTTTCGTAGTGTCGATCTTAATGACCGTTCCGATAGAGTTCTGCGGGTAGTGAGGCACACCCATTGCGACGAAAAGATTATTCTCGCCAGGTATCGCTCTGCCCTGCGTTATCGTCGGAGGCAGCGAAATATCGTTACCATAGATCTCCGCTGACGCATACCCATCCGGATGCATCGCCCAAAGACACTTAACACTTACAGCACCCTTGTCATAATACTCCCAGCGTGTATACATGATCCGCCCGTCATTCAAAACACTCGGCGTAGCTTCACTGACCGAACTGTTCGTAAGTTTCTCCATATTGCTGCCATCGCCATCAATGCGATACAATACCGTCGTCGTAAAGATGTCCGGGCTGTCACAGAGAATACCATACTGACACCGCGTCGAGATAAAACATATCCCGCCGTCAGGCAGATAACAAGGGTCCATGTCATCGGTACCATGATGATAACCCCGCTGATATTTCTTAACTAGTTCCGCCTCATCTTCCTGCGGGAAAGTCAGCTGCTTCAAACCGCTGCCGTCAACATTGCATTCGTACAACCTGTAGCCAATATTATTCGCGCCCTTCCAGCAGAACACGATTTTCTTAGCATCAAACGAAAGATCAAACCTTCCAAACACGCCACCCTCAAGCCCCTTGACGACATCTTTAATTTTGCCGGTCTTAAGGTCAAGCGTGCAGATATTGCCAAACGGGTCGAAACTGCTGTTGATATAATCCGTATAATAGTGATTCGACGTATACTTCATGCGCTTGACAAAGATAAGTTTGTCGACACCCTGATCGATAAGTTTCTTCGCTGCCTCTTTCGAAAACTTCGGCTCATACTTGACCGGCCCAAGGCTCTCCACTTCGATGCTATCAAACCACGCCTTACCAGTCGCATCTCCCCAGCCGCCAAACAAACAATTGATCATCACTTCGCCGCCGGTACTTTCAAAAACACACTGAACATGCTGCCAGTCCTGCGTTCCTTTTATCGAGCGAGTCTTAAAATTCGTCCCATGAACACTTAGAACCGCACCCCACCCTTCATCTTTAAGATTTTCTGTCTTAATAAAGCCCCAGAGCTTGTATTTATGATAAGGCTTAAGTATGATCTTCTGCCCCCACGAAGCATTGCCGCCAGTCTTCGATGATATCATAAGACTGCTTTTGTCATGAAAGCCATCTTTAGACATCTCAAACTTCGCCTTCCCGCCCCACGTCGATGCCGCCCCAACCTTAGGCAGACCGTTTTCGACCTCCTGGAAACGATAGTTTTTAAGCAGATTGTTCGCAAAACTCAGATTGGCTGTTGAAAATAGAACTAAAAAGACAAGTGTGACGCTGTGTTTGAAAGTTTTCACCGTAAAACCCCTTAAAATGAGATTTCCCATATAACCTTATATATTTCAGCTCAGCTACGCCGCTAAGCCTCTTTTCCAATAGGATACCAGATTGACCTCAAAAACTCAAGCTCTCCAGCTTCATTTTGAGGCTGTTTCTGCCAAAATAATAGTCAAAACACGAATTTGGCAACTGACTATCGTTTCTTTGACATACCTCACCCAGTGTCTCCGTCTGAAATCCATGTTTTTCAGCAATTCTTATCATTAGTCATAACCAATGCCCACAGTAAACTCTCCGACCAACGCACGTTCCGTATGCGCACAAAAAAAGCCCTGAAAAACGCTTCGAATCAGTTTTACAGGGCTTTTAGCCGAAACAGTTGCCTTTTCCATCAACAAATACGCCTCCGCCGATCCCATCGATGGCACTTAGAGCTTCGCCAAGCTCTTCCATCGCCGGAACCTTGAACAGTATCAGGCATTTCGGGCAGGTTATTCTCCGGTCAGCAGCATCTGAAGACAGTAATATCCGATCATTACAGCGAGGACATTTAACACACATCTTCATACAATACGCTTCTAAAAAAAGAGAAAATAAAAAAGGCGAGGACAAATATTGAAAGCGGACGGCAAACCGTATTCCTCGCCATTTAAGATCAATCCATTATATTATAGACGGTACAGCCTTCCCTGGCTGGCATTGCCGTTATATTTAAAACTGTTACTAAATTCCAAATTCCACGATATTGTCTGCGGCTTGCTGAATGTTTTCCGGGGTATCGAGCTGGCCGGACGCCATAAGCTGCTGTGCTTTGTCTACAGCTGCCTGATTAATTCCTTGTGCGGCAAGTGCAGCCCTAATAAAATCGATACTTGGCTCACCTACGGAAATTCCGCCGGCCTGAACTACTTTACCACGCTGCCTGTTCGTCATTTTAGATGTAAAATCTCTGGCAAGTCTTTGGACATTGTAAATATTAGCATTTTCAATATTCATCATTACATCCTTTTACATAAACGCGACCCTCGCAGTTTTAGTTGCATCATCTAATTTAAAACTATCAAGTCCACAAGTACGAAAGTACACCATAAAGTTATCTTACTCACTATTAATATTATCGCATCGCATCTGAAAAACTTTAATAATTTTACTGGAATTTTCAATTTTTCATTAAAGCTCTGCTATTACTACTGAAAATCGTAGTTTTCTTCGTAAATATCCCTACTCAAGTGTCTGAGAAATCTCATAAGTAATAAATTTATTATATATTCTCGGACTATACATAACTATTTCCCACTCCATCGGTTTATATCCGGATCTCATCTGAGTACTGAAGAACGACTTGATTCTTTCTTCTGTTTTCGCATCTGTGCTGTCCCACACCTGGTCAATCGCCCAGAGAAGCTGACCAGTCGTACAGTCAACAAGTTCTAGTTTAAGGCCAATTGAATATCGCGGGAAGGGACGGTAACGTACTATCTCCCCGTAAAGGACGGCGGCGGCGCCGAATCTTGTTTGAATGTCGCCAAGTTGCTTCATCGAAATATCTGAATCTGTAGAAAGGTTTAAGCTTTTCCATTTCGGGTCTTTAATATACAGGGTATCGAGCCCGAATATCTGTTTTTTCTGTATTTCTTCCGAAAGTGCCATGGTCAGTTCTTTGCCTAGCTCCTGGTTCGCCGAAAGATTCTCCATCTCAAGCATTACCACCCTGCCGATCGACTTGAGGTTGTAATCTGGGTACCTGTAAAATCTCAGCGGGTTTATAGAGTCGTCTTTTTTCGTCTCAAATAAGCATCCTGAGATCGGCAGCAGTGCTAATGCCAGAAGCAATATAATATTCTTTATCATTTTCTTTTTCCCGTAACAAACACGGTTACAATTGCCAAAAACAAACTAAAGACTAAAAACTAATAACTATTTCACTTCTCCCCAGGATAGGTTTATTCAGCTCCGAGGAGTTTTAGTATTCTTACCAGAGCCTTAAGCTGCTCTTTGTGAACTTCGTTGATCTCCTCGCGGAAGCCGAGGACGTTGGCTTTCCAACCGTCAAGTTCTTTTCTCATTTCGATAAGCAATTCGTTGGCGTCTGAAAGTTCCTTTTCGGTTATTTTAAGATTTGCGCTCATCGCATCGAATCTTTTAACAAGCCTTTCATTATCAGTTGTCAGTTCAGCGTTAAGTTTTTCCAGAAGTTCGTTCTTCGATTTAAATTCTTTGTACTTCTCGGTCCAGTTGCGAACATCTCCAAGATTACTATTATCGCCAGTGTTTGATATAAATCTTTTCCTGCTGTCAGTTGGGACATGCTCCTGGGAATCCGGCTTTTTCTTTATTCCGGTGAACGTCGCGTGGGCTATCTCTTCAGGAACATTCATATTACATCCGCTCAACACTATAATTACCAAGGTTAAAACCAGAAATGTTTTTTTAATATGGTTCATTGTATTTTCCAATAAATAATTCGTTTAGTTTTTGAGTTAATTATAATTACATTTTATCTGACTTACTGTTCCGCACGGACAAACCACTTCGATCGTTGCATACTCGGCAGTGGTTTCTATCACTCTTGCACTGGCCTGTGCGTCTTCTGACGGAGGTTTTCCCTCGTCTGCCGGAACACTGCCAATCGCCAGTGACCCTATCGGAAGCTGAAAAACACCTTCGACATTAACTTTGCTGCTCTTTATTATAGGCGACAAAAATGCGGTACTCATTTATTATTATATCCTTTCTATATTATTCGTGCTGCCAACGCACGATTCCTGCTCAGGCACGAAAATCTATATGATCCATATCTTTGTCAGCAAGAACTTCTTTTTCTTCGATCTCAAGTTCTTCTTCGAGTTTTTCGTCAATGCCACCGCTCTGCTTGACGTCATGACGGTCTTTTCTTTTGTTTTCGTCTTTTTTTTCTTTTCTTCTTTCGATGCTGTTACTGAGATTGCTTAGTCCTTGAATATGGTGCAGGGTATCTATCGGGTTGATATTGATATCTCTATCGACCATCATCGTATTCCTTTAGCTGGCTTGACAGTGAAAAGATCGCACTTGCATGAAGCTGGCTCACTCTCGACTCGGTAACCTCCAGTGCAAGGGAAGCCTCTTTCATTGTCAGTTCCTGATGATAATACAGTATTATCACCTGCCTTTGTTTCTCAGGCAAGTTCGTTATGCATTCTGCGAGCATGGAGGCAAGTTCTCTTTTTTCGATAGCCGATTCCGGGGTGTCGGTCTTATGGGCAATAAGAACATCACCCAGTGCAGGCTCATCGTCATTAAGACCATGGATGGACATAAAATGCCTGGACCTTGCATTCTCGAATATTTTGTAGAGCTTATCTACGGTAATATCCATTTTGCCGGCAAGTTTTTCGTCTTCGATGATGAATCCGGTCTTTTCAATATTTTCCCGGGATATCTCTTCTGCCTGCTGAATCTGTTTGGAAAGGTTTGCAGGCGCAAACGACCAGCTTCTAAGCTCGTCGATAATTGCACCTTTAACCCTTATATAAGCGTATGTCTTAAACTCGGCATTTCTCGTCGGATCGAAATCACGAGCCGCTTTTACCAGTCCGACACTCCCTGCCGAGACAAGATCTTCCTTTGTAAGCGGAGGTTTTATGTAAGTAGTGACCTGGTCGACGATCCTTCCGACCATCGGCAAATACTCTATAACCATTTTGTCCGGGTCGTGCTTTTTTTGACCGGAGGCATAGGCTTTGGCAGCAAGTCCCTTGAGACACTGCTGATTCGCTTGCTCGACCGAATTGTCTGTTTCAACTGTCACCGATAACACCCGCTTAATGCTAATCGCTAATTACTAAACTACTATTGTTCTTCGGCATTTTCATCTTCACTTATCTTACTGTCAACCATCGCAGTAAGAACGATCCTTGCGACAATACGCAAAGCTATTGTCATCATGCAATATACAAATACGGCTCCACATATTGCCCTATAGCTGCACGTAATTGGCTCAACTCCATTGATCACGCCCATAATGGCTACTAAAAATAACGCCGCTATTGAAAATATTCCCGCAATAGAACTAATATACTGCTTCATCTCTGTTTCCTAATATAAAAGCCTCGGCCAAAAGGTCGAATCCACCAATAATCATTCATAAATAATCAATCTCAAACTGGCCGATCGGCTAATTTGAGTTATCCACCGACAAGTGCCGGCGTCTGTGCCGACGACTGTTCTGTCATCTGTCCCGTCATTTCTATTGAAACCGTCTCAACTGGTTCTATCTCTGTGCCAAGTGATATCTCATCATACGCCAGCACCGGAAGTCTCGACAGCGATCTTTCGGTCATTGCGGCAAGGGCCGCTCTCTGCCTCGAGTCGCATATCAAAACAACATTTTCATAAGCCTTTTCCATCGCCGATCTCCATGCGTCAGCGAGTTTATTGTTGATTGCCATTGCCTGGTCCGGTGGTATTGCAAGGGTAAGTTCGTCGCCTTGCTTCTGGAGCGAGTTCAACATATAGTGCTCTAATGCCGGATCCAGCGTGATCGCCATTATCTTCTCTGTATTCGGTTCTTTATATCTTTCTGTGATCGTCCTGCTTAGTTTTTTCCGGGTAAGCTCGGTAAGCAGCGTCGGACTCTTAGTCTTGGCCGCGTTCTCACCGAGTGACTCAAGTATCTGCGCAAAGTTTCTAACCGGGATCCTGTCTTTAAGGAGATTTTGCAACACTCGCTGCAAAAGACCGAGTGAAACAAGATCTCCGACAACTTCCCCAACCAGCGATGGCTGATCCTTTCTAAGACGATTGACCAGTGCCTGAACATCTTCACGTGTAAGCATCTCATGAGCATACTGAGCAAGAGTCTCTGACAAGTGAGTTATCAGCACAGACTCCGGGTCGATGACGGTATACCCGCAAAGCGATGCGTTTTCCTTTTCCTCTTTAGTAACCCAAAGCGCCGGCAATCCATAAACCGGTTCCGTCGTGGGTATCCCCTGTATGGGTGAGTGAACGGTTCCCGAATCCATCGCAAGGAATTTATCCGGTTCAAGCCGGCCTTCGGCGATGGTATGATCGAAAAGCCTGATCTGGTAGACGTTGGGCTCAAGGTTAATATTGTCGCAAAGACGAACAAGCGGCATTATAATACCAAGCTCTTTTGCAAACTTCTTTCTAAGTGCCCCGATACGCTCGAACACATTACTCTTCTTTCTGGGATCGACCATCTCGATAAGCCTTACGCCGACCTGCACAGAGATCATATCGACATTTAGAAGTTCTTCAACCGGAGCCTTGTCACCATCATCGCTTTTCGTTGTATCCTTGGACTCGACCGTTTTCCTGCGCTGCTCATTTTTTGCTTTTACCATAGAACGTGAGATGATCGCACATCCGGCACCGATTAGGAAGAACGGTATTTTCGGCAGACCGGGAACAAGCCCCATCAGGCAGATCAGAACAGCCGCTATCATCAAAGGCTGAGAGTTACGCAAAAGCTGCCTGGTCATGTCATGGCTTACGCTCTGGTTGGAGGTTGTTTTCGTCACCAGAAAACCGGAGCTTATCGCGATAATAACAGAAGGGATCTGACTGACAAGACCGTCACCGATCGACAGCCTTGAATATGTCTGGGCAGCGTCTGCAACACCCATACCGTCCATTGAACCTATAACGATACCGCCGATAAGGTTTACGCACGTAATGATCAAACCGGCGATAGCATCACCGCGAATGAACTTACTGGCACCATCCATCGCTCCGTAAAATTCACTTTCCTTTGAGATGTCTTTTCGCCGTTGCTTGGCTTCTGCATCCGTAATGGCGCCGGCGTTAAGATCAGCGTCGATAGCCATCTGCTTACCCGGCATCGCGTCAAGAGTAAACCTGGCGTTTACCTCACTGATACGCTCGGAACCCTTGGTGATAACGATGAACTGGATCACCACAAGAATAAGGAACATAACAAGACCGACTATAAGGTTTCCGCCGATAACGAGATTGCCAAATGTCTCGATCATGTCGCCGGCATTAGCATTAAGCAGAATAAGCCTCGTTGAAGCGACGTTAAGAGAAAGTCGAAAAAGTGTCACAAACAGCAATAGAGATGGAAACGTAGACAACTCCAACGCGTTCTTTGCCGAAAGCGTAATTATCAAAATACTGATAGCAAGAGCGATACTGCACGACAAAAGCAAGTCAAGTATAAACGTCGGCAGCGGGATGATCAACATCGCCAGAACCGCAGCAATACCTACAGCAAAGCTAATACTGCTATGCCGGGCAAGAATACCTGAAATCGATTTATCGTTATTAGTAGTTTGTGTACTCATAGTCTAATCGCTAATCGCTATTTGATTTCATCCCAAGAACTTCCGTGATACGAATTGCAAAGTGACCGTCAACGACCACAATACTTCCGGTCGCAAATTTATCACCCTGCACATAAACTTCTGCCGGTTCGTCGACAAGCTTATCCATCTGCAAAACGGACCCGGGACCAAGCTGAAGAAGCCTGCGAATCGGCACCTGCGTTTTGCCAAGGGTAACGTTTACAGACATCGTAATATCGAGTAGAAGATCAAGATTACCGTCACCGGAATCCGCTCCCGAATCAACCGCTTCGGTCATCTCAACATTCTGTGCCTCGGTCGTTTTTTCTTCCTGCGTAGCTTCTTGTTCTTCGACTGCTTGTGCCATTTTTCATATCCTGTTAATTAAAACTTTTGCTAATTATTTAATTCATTGCCAGGTTTCACCATATCCGATACTGCCAGCGCATACCTGTTCAAAGTCTTTGCCGGAAAACCGTGAAAAAACACCTTATCTTCGATGATCGCTTCAACCGGTTCGCTGGCCTTTCTGTCGAGGACGATCACATCTCCTACAGACAGATTCATAAGATTAGATATCGCTACGGTCGCTTTTCCCAGAAGAACATCGACTTCGATGGGTATTTCATTAAGATTGGAAATCACCGCGTCCTTGACTTGCTGGGTCTTCGACTGCTTTTCGTCTGGAAAAGGTATTTCCAGCATCGGACCAAACTGACTCGACAAAACAACCAGTGAGGCTTCGACTGTGCTTTCGCTTTGCTTAACCTGTAATTGCAACAGTGTAAACTCTTCATAGTCCATGCACTCTATTGGCCAGTCTCGGTCGGAAATAACTGACAAACTGCGAACACCTGAAAGTTCCTGCTTGATGAGTAATTCCGAAAACCTGCTCAAAAGATTTTCGCAAAGATCAACGAGCAGTAACTCTTCGAGATTCGACATTTCATACTCTTCAGCAACTTCCTCGTTTATATCACCAAGCATCTTCGACGTCCACTGAATCGCGGACAAATAAGGTAATATCAAAACACCGATCTCACGATTACTCCCGTCGGTAAAAACCATATAAAAGTTTTTCTTATCTTCACAAAGCTCTTTCCTTATGCCCTCGCAGTAAAACTCCTTAACTGGAGGAATGATCACGCTGGACGGCTCGTTGCACATCTCGGAAAACTCCTCGGCAAGGTCAGCGGAAAACTGAGTACAAAATTGTGACAGCATCACACGATGAGTCTCACTGAACTGATGCGGACGCTTCCAGTCATAGTCGATTGCTTCAACGTCACTGTCGTCAACCGGACCATTGTCCCTGGCTGCGGCAAGAATCTCTCTCAGCTTATTTCTGGTTAATCTAATGTTATCGTCAGCTTCGGTCATTGAATAATAAAGTCCTTCAGCATAACTCGCTGGATAAGAGGTTTTGTGTCTGGGAAAAGTATTTCGTTGAAATTTTCTCGGATATCACTTTTCATACGAGTCTGATTCATACTGCCGCTTACCTGCTCAAGCTTCAAACCTGCAAGATAGGTACCCAGCCAATCTCGTAGACGGATAACCTTATCTGTAAGAAACTTTTTCCCCTTCTCATCATCCATATCGGCAGAAAGTTCTAAAACCACGGTTATCTGGATCATGCGTGTCGATCCACGCTCATTAAGGTTAGATGTAATAGCCTCAAGTGGAAACGTCCAGGGTTTTGCTCCTTTGGGACTGTCAGACAGATAAGCTTCGGTTTCGGCTTTCTTCTCCTCAGCTTCCTTATCAACTTTCGGCGGAGCAGCTTTAGCAAATAAACCCGAAAGACCGTAACCGCCCCCGGCACAAACAATTGCCACTACGAATGTTATTATCCATCCGACAAGACCGCCCTTTTTACCGGACGTTGACTCTTCGTCTTTTGACTCTTCTTTTGGCTCTTCTTTTTTTTCTTCGTCTGCCATGAGTATTTCCCGTTTTTACTAATTGTTTACCTTGCCGTCATCAATAAATCGCTCTTACGATATTGCTTGATCTTCTCTCTGATAGTTCGGTCACTTATCCCAAGGACTTTCGCAGCTTTTAGTCGATTTCCGTCTGTTTGTTTAAGAGTGGCCATAATCGCGTGTTTTTCTATCTCGGCAAGAGACATTGAACCAAGAAATTCGCTTAATTTTGATGACTCATTTTTAGGCCCAACATTCAGTTCGTCCAGCAGCCAGGAAACATCGGCAAGAGTAAGAACAGGACCGCTGCCGAGAATCAATGAAGTCCTGACAACATTTCTAAGCTGCCTTACATTGCCCGGCCAGTTGTACTTGCAGAACACGTCGATCATCAGAGGGTCCAGTCGCTCGATCGAACGGTTTGCTTCCGGAGAAAGCTGGTTTACAAAATGCCATACCAGCGGCACGATATCTTCGAACCTGTCTTTTAGCGGCGGAACAACCAGCCGGATACCGGCAAGCCGGTAATACAGATCCGCCCGGAAATTACCCTTATGCACTTCGCTTAGAATATTCCGGTTGGTCGTGCTTATCACCCTTACGTTGACATTTATAGTTTCATTACCGCCGACCCGTTCAATGTCCTGCTCTTCCAGTGCACGCAATAGCTGCGACTGAAAAGCCGACGGGGTTTCTGTTATCTCATCAAGCAGTAATGTGCCGCCATGGGCCCTTTCAAATCTGCCTTTTCGAAGTCCGCCGGCGCCGGTAAATGCACCCTTTTCATGGCCGAACAACTCGCTTTCCATAAGAGTTTCGCTCAGCGAAGCGCAGTTGACACGAATATAAGGCCCGTTTACTCGTTTGCTCTGGTTATGTATGAGATGGGCAATAAGCTCCTTGCCCGTTCCGCTTTCACCGGAGATTAGAACCGGTGTTGATGTGGCCGCGATCTTTTTTGCAAGCTCAACAGTCCTGGCAAGTTCACTGCCTACTCCGACTATATGGTAGAGTGTTTTAAACTGATGATGCATCGATGCTATTGCCGGTGCGTCGTGATTAGGCATGTATTTGTTGATGATCTTAACCAGTACGTCCTTGTCGACGGGTTTTGCCAGATAGTCCGCAAAACCGGCGCGAATAGCACAAGTGCCCGCATGTGCCGAATCTTCCTCGCCAAGCATGACAACCGGCATCTCGGGATGATCGCAGGTTATATCGCTCAATACAGGACCGGGTTGTTTAGCCTGGCAAAGCCATTCGAAACTGCTGCTGACAAAAATGACATTAAATTTACCCTGGTCGAGAAGTTTGCGTGCCGACTTCTTATTCTTAGCAACTGTCGCACTGATACCCCGTTCGGCAAGGCACTCAAGCAATGCCCTCTCGGGTTTGTCGTCCATAACAAGAACGATATGGATCACATTGTCCTGGCGATTGTCTCTCATTTTACCTCGGTCATTATCAGTGTCATTGGCTTTTCAACCAGGAGCCATTTGAGAACCTGCTTCTTTGTTCTGGCACAATTTGTCCAGTCAGAACCTGGATGCTCAACTATCAGCTGATCGTAAATCTTGATCGCTTCGAGGTTATCGACGTTATATAGACAGTTGCCGATCTGAAAAAGTATCCACGCCCTTTTAGGATTTGCGTTTTTGGTGACAGGAAGGCTCGTTTCAAATGCTTTGCGGTAATATTTCAAAGCCTTAACTTTATCACCAATATGAAAGAGGGATTCTGCAAGCTCAAACATATCGACAATATCAGAAGTGTTTTCTGGAAGTACAACTCTCGGCTGCTTTTCTTTCGATAAAGAGACGCTTTCGACAGTTTTTACGCTATCTGCTTTTAAGTCCGATTTAATAACATCCTTTTTGGCTTCCACCAAAGGTACGGTTTCTTGCTGAGTAGTTTTGGATTCTTCTGAAAAACTCAGTGATTTCAACTGCAAAAGGACATCCTTTAACTGTGAGTCAATGCTTGAACTGCCCACGCCAGAAAGGGACGTAATCGACGAATTCTTTAGTTTCTCACGCAGTTGTCTAGTCTTATCAAGAGTCGCAGAACCGGCTTTTTCAATATCAGACGCTTGTTTCTGACCGGAAGCGTCTTTGACCTTAACGGCCTGACTGGAACCGGTAACCTTCGTCGGCTGGGCCTTATTATTGTCGTTCTTTTCAGAAGAGGGTTTAACCTTACTCTTAGATTTATCGAGCAATGCCAGTAGTTTATCTTCGCCAAAGTCCGATTTTGCCATTAACTTACCAATATAGCTATCGAGAATATCACCGGAAGCCGTATAAGACGATAACATAACAAAGACCGTCAGCACAATGTAGATTTTTTGAGTTTTATTCATTTTTGGAAATCTCATATTTATCAAATATCCCCGCAAAAGCCTCGGCGGCTTTTTCATATTTTTTCTGTTTCTTATATGCTCTTCCAAGTATCCGGCATGTTTGATACCTGATATCTTTTGTGTTTGGAGAATTTAGTACTCCCAGGCAGACTTCCACCGCCTGCTGCTCTTTGCCCAATTCCATGCAAATCTCTGCAAACTCGTTATTAGCTGTAAGTAAAAGCTCGCCTGGCGGCATGTCGGTAATCGCAATGGCAATCTCGTCATATGCCTTCTCAAGCTCATCGGCTGCCACATAACATCTTCCAAGTTCCAGCATCAGCGTCGACCGCAGCTGAAAGTTGGCCATATATGCGATCTTCTGCTTGAGTATCGAAATCCCGTCACCGGGAAGGTTCATTGCATTATATATACGCGACTTTGCTATCACAACTTCGCATTGCTGCTTTGGCGGCAGTGACATTTCCGGAATATTTTCGATCAGATTGGCCGCTTCTACAATGTCGCCCTTTTCGATCAGCGTTTCTGTTATCTCTATCACTATCCTGCTAAACTCTTCTTTTGTAAGATCGCCGGCAAGGGCATATTTATATGCCGAAACCGCTTCTGTGTATTTGCCAAGGTTAAACTTGGTCTTCGCCATAAAGTAATAAGCCTTATAAACATCAATGCTTGGCGGATCGGTTAAAACCTTGAAACATTTGTCAAACCACTCTTCTGATGACTTATAGTCTCTCAAATAGAACTTACTGACAGCGGCTCCAAAAGCAGCTTCTGCTTTGGCTGCAATGGTAAGATTGACATGGAACACTTTTTTAAACAAACTGAAAGCTTCGGGATACAGCTTGATCGACAAATTCGCCTTTGCCAGGTAAAGATATGCTTCGTCGGCGATCCTTGCGCTGGGGTATTCAAGGACCAGCTGTTTTAGATACCTTTGGGCAGCGGGATAGTTCTTCTGGTTTGTTTTGATCTTGCTCGAGTTCAGCAACGCGAAAGGGGCAAGCGAATTCTTGGAATGCCGGCTCAGAATGATTTTATACTCGGTCAAAGCAACATCGTGCATCTCCGAAAGTTCACGCATCATTGCAAGGGAGAAATGGGCGTTTGCAATGCGATGGTCTCCGCGATATCGCAGCAAAAATCTCTGCCAGACAGAGATCACTTCATTGGTAAGCAATTCTTTTTGTTTTTCAAGCGATGATTCCATATCTGAGTTACACACACGGATCGCTGTACCATCGAATCTGGCAATAAGCCCAAGGCTTCCGAGGGCAATCTCTGGAATCTTCATCCCTGAAGTCTTCGACATGACCATAGTAACTGGAAATTGCTTGTGTGACAGACTATTACCGGACCATATGACCTCATCTTTCGATATCGAGGCAAATTTCGCGATAACTTCATCAACTGCTGATTTGTTGGCTATCACCGAATACTTCTCACCGACTGTTATGCCCTTGCGGTTTTCAACAATCGGCTCCAGTACGGCATTATCAAGACTATTTACTCCCCGGTTAAGGAAAACTGTAAGTTCACGGGCATTCATTTCAGGTAGAAAATACGGAACGAGTGTATCCGACCAGAATTTACCCGGCAACGTCAAATCACTGTTATTAAGCCTCATAACCTCGCATGTTATTGAGTTGGCCATAAGGAAATAGCTGTCAGCTTCCATCGATTCAGGGAAATAGTCTTTAATGATTTCCAGCGTTGCTAAAGCACGGTAAGCCCTGCTTCTTGCTGAAAGATACCGTTTACCCCGAAAATCAATGAAAGCAAGGTAATAATTTGCCAGTGCCCTAACCGCAGGCGACCTGCTGTCGAGAACAACCGTCAAAAGAGAAGAAAGATTTTCCGAACGACCATCAATATACAAACAAAGCGCCATTTGAAGATTTAAAACGTCTTTCAGCATGTCACGCTGAGAATCGTCGATCGCAAGGTTCTCTGTCAATTTCTTATAAATATAATGAGCCTTTCTGTACTCCTTCTTAGTAAAAAAGCTATGTGCCAGATTCCACGACAACGGACTGTCAAACTGAAACTGCTCCTCAGCAGCATTTTTTGATGTCACTGACTCGGGATCGATCTTAGCAACACCATTGACGGTCCCAGCTTTACCAGAACCATCAAGTTTCTGGTCGATACTGTTTGGCCCAAGCGGCTGTTCTGACGAAAAATAACCCGCCGGAAACTTAACAACTGCCGGACGAAGCATTAAACCAAGCACGGCAACAGTAAGCAAACCAAGCATTACATGTGTTAACGACAACTTCTTGTCACCTCCAGCCGAAGCTGCAGGACCCTGAACCTGGTATGTCACAGAGTGATCCGGCAAGACACCGCCGCCAGGCTGACCTTCAAGGACCCTGTCAAGCTCTTTACCGCCCGCAAAAATATCTTCCGTAGAAGGAGTAAGATTCAAATCACCGGCAAAGACATCTTCCGCATTGGGGTTTTTCGGAGCTTCATCAAAATTTTCATTCGGTTTATCTGCCATTAATCTGCCATCAATATTATTCAATTTTCGCGCAATATACGCACATATAATCTGTCACCAAAAATAAAAGAGCAATATTTGTGCCAAAATCGTGTTTTCCGGCAGGTTAAATAAAACATTTACGTTTACAGCCAATAAACGCATGTTTTGCAAAACACCCGTATAAAAGATTGACCTAAAATGTGTAAGATTTCCATACATACTTTAGACATACAGAAGCCCTAAGCGTCAGGCCGCTTTACGATTAGGGAAACCTATAATAATCGCAATATAGCATGTCGCTTGCGTTCCACGCTGCTGTTGCGCAAAAACATAACACATCGGCAAGCTCCCCGATTTGACTGACCCACCGCGATCATCCCAACAGCAGGCGCGCAGCAGCACACCCAACATTTATCATTAAACTTTAGACATTTGTTTAGGCTGAGGCTGAGACTGCGACTTTTTGATTGGCAGTTGGAATGTTATACTGTTTGACTTTGGCATACAGCGTTGCCCGGGTGATACCAAGCAGTGCCGCAGCTCTTGTTTTTTGGCCGTTAGATTCCTGAAGTGCCCTGCCGATAAGTTCTTTTTCGGCATTTTCAAGCGAGAAGTCCTTAAAACTGCATATAGCAGAAGACCCGGGATTCTCCATAAGAAGATCATCGGTAAGCATCAGGTTATTGCACCCGATCTTGTCGGTAGTCTCCATAAGTATCGCCCTGTCGATAACATTGCAAAGTTCGCGAACATTACCCGGCCAGTCATGTTTCTTCAAAGTTTCCATCGCAAGCTTCGTCAGCGATCTGATCTTCGGAGTCTTATCCGGTGCAACGACCGATGTCCTCAGAAAATACTCGGCAAGAAGAGGGATGTCTTCTTTGCGTTCGGGATGACGAAGCGGAGCAAGAGTTATCGGAAAAACCGAAAGCCGGTAATAAAGGTCCTTACGGAACTTACCTTCATCAACTTCTCTAAGAAGATTACGGTTACTTGACGCAATAATAGTAGCATTACTCTTGATTTCTTTGGTCCCGCCGACCTTTCTAAACGTCTGCTCCTGAATCACTCTCAGCAGTTTCGCCTGTAGATCAAGCGGCATCTCACTGATCTCATCAAGGAAGAGGGTTCCATTCTCTGCGATCTCAAAGAGACCCGTCTTTTCACTGTCTGCAGAAGTAAAAGACCCCTTGACATGCCCAAAAAGTTCGCTTTCAAGCAAATTCGCCGTAAGCGCCGCACAGTTTACGGCGACAAACTTCGAGCTACTGCCATGCCTTAATATATGAACCGCCTTAGCGGCAAGTTCTTTGCCCGTACCCGTTTCACCAATAACAAGAACAGGGTTACACGCACTCTTGGCAACGATCTTGATCATTTTGAGGCTATTGGTGATCGAAGGGCTCTTCCCTACGATAGACACAGAAGCCGGGCAATCATCGGCAAAGAAAACTTTTTCTTCGCACCGATTGGCGTTGGAATATTTCACCTTATCAATAATACGTCCAAGCCGGCCGTGGTCGGATTCGCCATTGATACAATCATACGCCCCGCAAGAGATCAACGACTTAACTTTTGCGTCATCTTCATCTTTTAGTACTGCCAGCACCGCAAGGTTGGCGAATTTCGAGTTGACCTTCTTTATAAACCTGGCCGTATTTTCGCCAAAGAGCCACTCGTCTATGACGATCATATCCGGACCGACGGAATTGATCACTTCCCATGTATCTTCAAGGTTATCCGCAGAAAAAAGATTCGAGGTATAATGCCGAAACAGTTGCTGTGTTTTCTGCTGATTTCCGACAACAATAATTCTATCCAAAGACATAAATATCCTTGTTAAATTTTAGTAGGATTATACTTAAACTGCAACGAACTGTTGCGTGTATTCATGAGTAATCGGCTCATCATATTTTAATCTTTAATTTTTCTTATAGGACCGGCCAATAATATTTGCGTTTATTTTGCTTCGGGGGCGTTATTATAAAACCTTGTGGTTATAGGACGTTAACTGTAAATGAGATTCTCTAACTAATTTAGAAATATGGATAACAACATTATTACAGTTGATTTTTGCGGGAATGATTTTTCAGATCGATACTATGCAAGCATTCGACCTGCGGCATATTCCATTTGAAAGCATTGTTACCAGTATGGAAAAACCTATAGCCAATTGCTAAATCTCAAGTTTTTTTAGCTATTAATTTTTGCAGTTTTTTTTGCGATTGATGCAATTTTCTTTCGAAGTTCCCTCGGAGCGACCACTTCTACCTGGTCTCCATAGCCCAGTATCCACCAGCTGATCTCGCCGATTCCGTCAACGCGAAATTCGGCGGTAAGCGATCCGTCACCATTAAAGTGAGTCTTCTGCGTCTTGTGCCAGAGAACCTCGGCGACATTTTTGGCAACCATCCGACTGAACCTGAGTTTGACATTGCAAATATCCCCCTGCTTGATCATCGACCAGGCATTGCCATAGTGATCATCGATGTCAAAGTCACCGGATGGAATATAGCACTTATCCATGACCGTGATCTCCCTGATGCGGTTGATCTTAAAAGTACGTATCTCGTTATGAATGGAAGACTTACCGATGACATACCAGCCGCGACTCTTAAAAGCTATGTGGTAAGGATCGATCACCGTCTCTATATCGCCGCCATCGTAAAACGAGTGGTAAACGATCTTTACCCTGAACTTCCTGCCGATGGCTCGCTGCAGTATCCAGAAGGTTTTCTCACCGCTTCCAACAGGGGTATGCCGATCATGCCGGATTGAGATTTTCTCCAGGGTAGCGTTACAATACCTGCGGATTTCTCCTGGAAGGTTGTTTTCTATCTTAATACCTCCCATTATGGCCGATTTTTTGAACGTTTTGGGAAGGTGAGTCGACCCCTTGCGAATAAGCATAAGAATACTTAACGCCTCCTGCAGATTCAGATTGATCGACGGAAGAAAGAAATCCGGGTCAAGACGATATCCACCTGCCTGGTTGTCAAAGTAATAAGGTACGCCTATGGACTCAAGTTCGTTAAGGTCACGAAAAAGCGTCCTGCGGCTCACCTCAAGAAGACCGACCAGGTCTTCAACAGAATGACTCTCGCCAGATTGAAGCAATGTCAATAACTGCACAATTCTGCTGATGCGGCTTGTTTTCATAGCAGTTCCGGTAATAAACCCTTTTAATAGCTTAAAAAACAATTCTAGACTAAAAGTGCCGACTGTCAACCTTTAATTTCAGTCTTTTTCCCCGAATAATACACTTTAAATTCTGTTTCCCACTTCTGACTTTCTAAATAATCTATTGTTCAAGCCGTTTATAAGCCGAATATAATCAAAAGGACACTATTTAAATCCTTACTGCTAATAAATTTAACTGTGTGAAAAAGGATTTATATTGACATCAGGTGCCGGAAATGTTAATATTTATGTAGTGTCTCAACTGAACTGACTTTGTCTCTGTATTCTGGGGCGGGGAAAAGTACGTTTATAATTATTGGACAGGAAAGAATATGAAATATTTTAAGAATCTGAACTCGTTACGTTCGCTTTTATTGTCAATTTGTCTAGTTGTTTGCGTCCTAACCGTCACCGGTTGCGGCGGTTCCATGACCGATACAAAAGCCGAAAGATCAAGAAGGCATCGACTGATTGTCCACAGCGGCTTCGGCCAGTTAGCTGACGACTGGGATGCTCTTTGGCTCATGGACAAGCGCTCAAAGCTCAGCAGGCATCTTATTCGCGATTATTGATCTGTTTGACGAATATAAGGCTATAGCAATTGTACGGAAATTGCTTTTTTGAGCAATAACAATGCTGACCGAAAAGCACCCTGAATATCAGGGTATTTTAATAATATTTTTCACAACATTCTCCCAGGTCATGCTGCGAGAGGTATAAGTTACCTGCTTTGCTTATGACATTAAACGGATTTTAACTGGAGCTGGAATCGTTGAACGCGATTTTTGAATACATTCTCAGAGTAAAAAACTCACCGGACGAAATGCTCATCGTACTCTTCGAACTTCTTCTGATAGGTATCGTTGTGTACTGGGCGGTCAGTTTCCTGGAAGGTACCCGCGGAGAAAGGCTCTTCAAGGGCGTGATCTTCATTATCGTCATCGGTATCCTCATCCTCAATCTCGTCGTCAAGCAGTTTCAGCTTGTCAGGATCGAATATCTTTACAAGGGTTTTGCGATTGGTGCTATTTTTCTCGTTGGAATTGCCTTCCAACCCGAGATCCGCAGAGCCTTGATGAGTATCGGGCAAGCCGGTTTCCTTGTAAGTTCCCCCCAGCAGCTTTCCCGGACCGTCGAAGAGATCATCAATGCAGTCACCCAACTGGCAGCTACAAGAACCGGGGCCATTCTTGTTATCCAGCAGCAAGTTGGGCTTGCCGAGTTCATCGAGACCGGCGTCAAGATCGATTCGAAGGTTACCGCGGATCTGATGAAAACAATTTTCTATCCGGGAACCGCCCTGCACGACATGGCAGTGGTCATACAGGGGGACCGCATGGTCGCTGCACGTGTCCAACTCCCGCTAGCCGAGGCAAGCGCAGTCGACGGGCAGGAACTCGGTTCCAGGCACCGGGCAGCAATAGGTGTAACCTCAAGCTCCGATGCAATGGTCATCGTCGTCAGTGAAGAAACAGGTATTATCTCACTTGCGATTAACGGAAACCTTATCCGGAACATATCCGAGTCGCAGCTTAGAACGCATCTTACATCGGCTGTCGTCGAGACGACACCGATTGTTGAAAGAATACAGGAAACTAAAAAGTCACAATCAATCAGCAAGAATAAACCAACCAGCCAGGACTAGATCAAAATCATGGGCGAAAGAATCAAAAAATACGCGATAGTCGTCTTCCTGACATTTCTTGTCTGGGCGTGGGCGTTTAACGAACTGGAAAGCACCATCACCCGTTCGGCAACGCTGGTTCTCTCGAAAAATACAAATTCAGATATCTTTGTCACTCTAGACCCACAGGCACCCTTTGAAATGAACCTTCAATTCAAAGGGACGCCAGACAAGATAACCGACCTTATCAACCGCATCGACGCCGGACAGGAAGACCTTGAATTTAAATTCAATCCTGAAAACGAAAAAAAGGCCTCTCCATACACACTGGACGTACTGGAGTTCCTTGGCGACCACAGCAAAAGAAGAAAACTCGAACTAGATATCCTTACAAGCAGCGTTGAATTTGTAACGGTAAGAGTCGAAAAGCTCGTAAAAGTACCGCTGAATATTAAATGCGTCGATGAAAACGGAGCAGAGATCAAGGCTGAAAACATTGAACCATCCATTGTTCATATTTATGCCAGGGACGGATATACCGGCGATGCGACTGTTGTCCTTTCCGACAGAGATATCACCGCGGCAATGAAAGACTATGTAATACGAAAACCCTTCGTAGAACTTGCTCCAAACGACAGAAGAGTTGGCGAGCAAGTCAGAATAGTACTGCCTTCTGTCGATCTGCCAGACAGCCCGGTCCAACCCACCCGGATCGGTTACTCAATGAGTGAAAATCTAAGAGGAAAGTATAAAATTGAGGTGCAAAATAAATCGGATATTGTAAGAGCGCTCGTCTTAAAAGCCACCGCCGATGCTCTGGAAACCTATAAAAGTCAGCAAGTCCATATTTTTATCGTAGCCCTCGACGGAGATGAAAAAAACGATGGCATTATAACACGCGCTGTGAAATTTAACTTTTCACTTGACGATGTTGCTAATGGACGTATTAGACTTGCCAAGGATGAGCCAAGAGAAGCAAAATTCAAACTGGTAAAACTACCCCAGACCCCAACAGATTAAACAAAACTTCCATATTTGTAAAGGTGCTAAGCCATAGGGTGTGCTTCATCTGAATGTTATTTGAATATCCAATAACGAACAAGGAATAACCAATAACCAATGAAAAACACATTGGCCTTTTCCTTCATATTTCGATATTCCTTGTTGGATATTGGTTATTCAAATTGAGCGACCGTATTCATTAGTGCTTCCTTTAATAAACACTATCGCCGTTTCGATAACCATCCATATCGCCAGCAGAAAAATACCGCCGCCTATGATCGCAAGCAGCCACCCATCAAAACTCTTGTCGGAACTTTGACTCATCGCAATAAACTTCTGCTCATTAACTACCATAGCCCAGCATGTTATTATCAGCATGACGATGCATGGGATCGCGGTGAAAATAAATTTCAGTCCGCCCTTCTTTTTCAGATACATTGTAATCACAAGAAGTGCCAGTGACGCCAAAAGCTGATTGACCGCACCAAACAGCGGCCAGAGTTTTAATGCACCCTCTCCGCCTGCGCCTGTTGCGAATGCAAGCGCCGCTGCCGTTATTACCGCAAACGTTGTCGCCGCCCAGCGGTTTGTCATAAACGGGATTTTCAGATCGTTGGCGATCTCACCGACAACGTATCGCTGAATGCGAACAGTAGTGTCCAAAGTGGTTCCGGCGAACGAGGCGATGAAAACTCCCATCAATGTCGTGCCGGCGACAACCGGTATTCCAAGTCCGCCAAGCATATTAGCGGCACCTACAACAACGGCGTCTAGTTTGGTTCCGAGGCCAGCTGCACCTGCCCATGAGGCGTAATGCTGCTGCCATGCCTCAACTCCGGTCAGGGTATTGCCTTTGACTTTGTAAGCAATGCCGATTCCGGCACCTACACAGATGATAACAAGCACCGCGAGAAATCCTTCCAGCAGCATCGAACCGTATCCGATGAACTGCACATCGCTTTCATTAGAGATTTGTTTTGGACTTGTGCCCGATGCAACCAAAGAATGGAATCCGCTTATCGCACCGCAGGCGATAGTGACAAACATCATCGGCCAGATAGACGGAATATCGGTCCCGGCCCTGTCACGAACAACCGGAGCAACAAGTTCCAGCGAACCGTTCAGAGAAGTAACGATCGCACCGGTAACAAGCAATCCCATCATTATGAAAAGCTGCCAGGCATTGATATAGTCACGCGGCTGAAGCAGTGTAGTAACCGGAAGCGTCGAGGCAATCCACGCGTAGATCAAAAGTAATATCGTCCACACTCCCGTTGGCGGTATCCCGCCGATCTTGCCTATTGTACAGACATCAGGGAACATTGCGCCAAGCAGCACACAGACGTACATTGCGATGACGGCGACCATGGTAGAAAGCAATACACTTGCACCTTTTTTATAGATGGCGAATCCCAATGCAAGAGCGATAGGTATCTGCAGCCAGACGGGCAATACTGAACTTGGAAACCTGGCAAAGACGATCGCTATAACCATTCCAAAGATCGCGATAACGATCAGCAGGGCAAAAAATACGACAATAAAGAAGATGAACCTCACACGTGGGCTGATATATTTTGCTGCGACCTCCGAGATGCTTTTGCCGTCATTACGCATCGAGATGACAAGTGAACCGAAGTCGTGGACGGCTCCCATAAAGATACTTCCGAGCATCACCCAAAGCAGCGCCGGCAGCCAGCCCCAGATTATCCCGATAGCCGGTCCGACGATAGGCCCGGTCCCCGCGATGGAGGTAAAATGGTGCCCGAAGATGATTCCTTTTTTCGACGGCACATAATCGACTCCGTCATTAAACCGACGACTCGGAACATTCGCATTGGGGTCCAGCTTAAATATCTTACGGGCAAGAAACCGTCCGTAAGTATGATAAGCAACAAGAAAGCCGCCGCCGCAAACAACGATAAGCAATAAGGTATCCATATGATTTCCTCAAACAGAAACAGTTTCAGGGTGGCACCTTCAAGCCGAAGGCTTGCGGGTGCATTAGGCATTATACAATTATCTCTTACTTCTATCACCGCCTCTTGCTCTGAGCATCAGGCGTATCGGCACTTCTTCTATCCCGATCATATCTCGGAATTGGTTTGTAGCGTATCGCATATAGTTGTCATCAAACAGATGGGGATGATTAACAAACAAAAGAATGCTGATCGGAAGTTTGGCAACTTGTGTACCGTAAAGAATTCTTGGCATTCCCCTCTTTTTCTTCGTTCCGGGAATCCGCCTTAAGTTGATTTTTTCGATTGATTTATTAATCAGTGCGGTAGGAATATCGGCTGAGGCCTGCTTGTAAATTTCGGTAGCAAGGTCAAGAACGCTCTGAATATTTTTACCATCGGTAGCCGTAGTAAACGCAATCGGTGTAAACCGCAAAGCGGGAAGCATCTCTGTAATATAATCTGCATAGTCGTCAGTGTCGGCGAAATCAACTGCAAGGTCCCACTTGTTAACGACGATTATACAGGCTTTGTATTCGTCACAGATCGAGTGGGCAAGTTTCTTGTCAGCTTGCGCAATTTTCGAAGTCGCATCCAGCATAAACAACACAACGTCTGCGCGATTAATACTCCGCAACGCACGTGTGTAACCATAGTACTCAATGTCGCTTGACATCTTGCTTTTTTTGCGAACACCGGCAGTATCGATCACCAAAAACTTTTGACCGTCACGCTCAAAGTGTACATCAACAGCATCGCGGGTGGTTCCGGCAACTTCGCTGGCGATGACTCTATCTTCGCCGACTATCGAATTAACGAAAGTGCTTTTGCCTGCGTTGCGTTTCCCAACGATAGCGATCTTCATCGCCGCTTTTTCGGGAGTCTCGTGTGGGAGATGTTCGATAGCCTCGATAACTTTTTCAAGCAGGACAGCTTTGTTGACTATGTTGGCAGCCGATACGCAGACCGGATCGCCGAATCCAAGGCGGACAAACTCACCACCGCCGCCCATCAGTGTCGCAGTGTCTGCTTTATTTGCGACAAGGATGACGTTGAGGTCGGCTTTGCGGAGTTTGCGGGCCATCTCCACGTCCAGAGGCATAATGCCGTCGCGAATATCCACGACGAAAAGGACCACGTCAGATGCTTCTATGGCCAGGTGGATCTGGTGTTCGACGTGGCCGGTTAGGTCCTCGACGTCGACAATGCCATAGCCTCCGGTGTCTATAAGCTCAAAAAACCGGTCGTCAACATCAACGATCGCAGATACCCGGTCGCGCGTAACTCCTGCAGTCGGTTCGACGATGCTGATCATCTTTCCGCTTATGACATTGAGCAGACTGCTTTTACCCACATTGGGACGGCCAACTATTGTAACTACCGGTAAAGCCAAAACTTAACACCTCTGGTACTTGCCTCAAATTGGTCTATAGACCAATTTGAAATTGATTAGTGATTATTTATTATTGATTATTTGAGGATTCGGCCTGATGGCCGAGACTATATTAAAATAGTTATCCAATACAATTTACAATCAGGTATTATAGCAAACCGGGGCGGTAATTGAAAGCATGAATTTCTTTATCAGATTTGAGTAAATCCCGGAGTACTATACAGGTATGTCCGCGAAAAACTACACCGTTACTACACCGCTTTTTAGATCGCGTGATTTAAAATATCTGTTTTGTCTCGTATAAACACTATTATTGCCCTTAGAATTGCTTTTATAGCTGATCCGTCACATAGTATATGTTGTGTATCTGTTTCAACTGGATATATTGTGGGTTTCGGGCAAATTTGGCGTCCCTAGCGGACTATACTATATTATATAGTATGCGAAATATGTTATTATTGAACATCTGCAATATTAACGGTATTTGCCTTTTTAAGCCGATAAATCTTAAAAGTGCCTCGTACTTAACTCAAGCTGATCGATCGGTCTGAGGAGTTTATGTGTCGTTTAATAGTTACAGCGTGGGCATGGCCCACCACACGGTGAAGTCTTTCTATGTTTCATGCTTTGTATAAAATTGAGCTATTGTCGGTTAGCCTTTCTTTTGGGGCTATGATCGCCGTTGGTATTGTACTTATCGCAGCCGGGCTTTGTGTTTGGCTTGGCGGGATGAGATGGCATTTTCTTTCGGCTGTCCTTTCGGGGGCGTTTGCCGGGCTGGTCTGCGTATGTTTTACGCCGGAGCAGTTTCAGATGAAAGCTTTTTGTATTGCGGCTGTCGCAGGTGCGTTACTTGTAATGGTTTTTCGTAAAAGATCGCTTGTTTTTGTCGCTGCCTTGATCGTTGTTTTTTCCGGGCTGTTTATCTCGGCTTTGCCGGGGATGAACGCTTCGAGCGACTGGGACATGCCTTCGCTGCCTGAACTAGCAGAGGGAGTAGAAAAATTTGCGGCGGCTGATACGTTTTCTTCGCTCGCAGATGTTCTGTTTTTCATGTGTGGTATGGTCGGGAAACATATAATAGAGCTTTCGGCGGGTTCAATAATTATTTCGTCGGCAGCAGGTTTGGCGGTGCTTTCGTCCGGGATATTTTTTGCCCGGATCGTTTCGGGTGTCGGCTCTTCTATGCTGGGTACGTTTTTTGTCTTTGCCGGAATGATCGTTTTGCTCTTGCAGAAAGGTTCGATGCCTTTCAGCGGCATTTATCAAAAACCGATTTTTTTTCAGACGATAATAATATGTATGATAATTTTTGGAAGCATGAGCGGTTTGCTTCTTTGTCCGAAGAGACGTTGCAAATCCGATCATGAAAAAATGAAGACGGAGAAAAAAAATGAACTTATTTAATATTCTCGCTGAAGCGGAAACGCCGGGTTTGACTACGGCGGTTGAAAATGATGTTGACTGGGTTCCGGTCGATTTCATCTGGGATCAGATCAATACGCTAAGCTGGTTTCACGCGGTACTTGCTATCTCGTTTGGGGTGGTGTACCTGCTTTACGGCTGGCGGATCTTCAAGTCGCTTACGGTTATCTGCTTTGGATTGATCGGCATGTTTGCAGGAATGTCGCTTGGAAGAGGTATGGGCAGTGAGATGTGGGGAGGTGTATTTGGGCTTGCCATTCTCGCGATACTTTCTGTGCCGCTTATGAAATATTGTATCTGCATGCTGGGCGCTATCGCCGGCGGAATTTTGACCGGTGCGATATGGTATGCGTGCGAACTTCCGCAGCTGTATATGTGGGCCGGCGCCGCTACGGGCGCCGTTGCGGGCGGGATGATCTCGTTTATCGTCTTTAAGATCGCCGTGATGCTGTTTACCAGTCTCGGCGGAAGCACTATTATGATGTCGGGGATACTTGCGCTTTTAAATCTGTATCAACTTTCCAGTCTTACGCCAGAAGCAATAGAGGCAGGGGAACAGACCTTGATAAAAAACCTCATCTTCAACGACCAGTGGTTCCTGCCGGTGGCACTGCTGACACCGACATTAATAGGGCTGATCCTGCAACACAAATTTATAAGGAAATCTTCAGAGTGGGAGATTTAAACCGACCTTTGGTCGGTTTAAATATTTATTATTTATTATTTAAGGATTCGGCCTTGCGGCCGAGGCTATTTTATTTTAAGATAACTGTCGCTGATTTCTGAACTTCGAGTTTTTTTATAAGGATTAAATTATGAATCGTATTTTATTATTAGTTTTTGTAATTTGTTTTGGTTTTATGTTTTGCGGATGTAAGCGTAAAGAAAATAATGCTTCTCCTTCTCCTTCTGCCTCTGTCTCTGTTGAGGTGGTGAAGTTTATCGAAGGGCTCGATCTTCCCGAGTGCCTGGTTATTGATCCCGGCAGCGGTGACATCTTTGTTTCTAATGTCGTTACCGACAAAAAGGGATATTGGGATAACGACGGCAACGGGTTTATTTCGCGGTTGTCGGCTGACGGGGAAATTAAAGAACTTCGCTGGCTGGACAGTACAGAAGCGATGTCAATTAATGGGCCTAAGGGGATGTGCATATTGAATGAAGTTCTTTATTTCAATGATAATGATACTCTTAAGTTTTGCCCCTTTAACGAACCTGGTAAGGTTGGGGTCATTGTTGTTCCTGGAGCTGTTAAGCTTAATGACCTTGCGACCGATGGAGAAAATATCTGGGTTACCGATACTAAAACGGGGAATATCTTTCGCATAGACAGTTCTGAGAATGTGAGCAAAGTATGTGTTCTGGAAGGTGTTAATGGAATCACCTGCGCAGGTGATGAGGTTTACGCGGTCAGCTGGGATCTGCACGAGATTTATGAGATTGACCCGGAAGGAATAACTGATCCGGTGCCGTTCGGTCTTGCCGATAAATTTCTTTCTCTGGACTGTATCGAGGTGCTTGATGACGGATCGTTTATCGTTTCTGACTGGAAGGGCAATATGCTTTATTCGATCTCGGCGGATCGCAAAACTGTCACAGAATTGAAGGAAATTGAAAGTGCGGCCGATTTTGCACTTGATCGCAAGAAGGGACTGCTCTATGTGCCGGAGATGTTAAAAAACCGGGCACTGATATTGAAAATTAAGCAATAGCAATAGGTGGATGTTCCTGGTCAGGTTTGACATAATGCTGTCGGCTGGAAGCCGGCGGTACGGGGGGCGGTTACTTTGTTTTTACCATGTTCAGTATTCTTTGCGGTTCTTCGGGGGCTGCTGTTCTTGCAGAGAGGTATGCTGATTCTATTACTGCCATTGTGTTTATGTAGGCGTCTTCTGCGTCGGTTAGCGGGTGGTTTTTTGGCGATAGTATTGATTCGGCGAAAGAGCTTAGTGTTTCCTTCATGCAGTCTGTTTTGCTTACCTGAAACTTTGTTTCCTCAATAATGCTTCCGTTGTTATCGAGGATAATGAAAGAGTCTGCTTTTACGGCGAGCACGTTTTCTGCGGTGTGGAGTCTTAGTACCTCGACCGGAGGGCCGAAGATTCTGCTTGCCAGAAGGTTTCCGAGGAGAGTGTCTGAGAATTTCATGGTTACAATAGCAGTGTCTTCTGTTATCGAAAGCCGCTGCTGACGGTCGGGTGCGTGGTTTGTATTAATTGAATAGACCTGCTCGGGGACGCCGAAATTTGATACTATCAGGTCGATCATCTCGTAACAGTTTCTAAGCAGGACTCCTCCGCCGGTAAGTTTTGGGTCGCTTAGCCATCGGCTGTGTATGTTGTCGATCTCACCGGGGAAATTGCAGACGGCTTGAATAAGGCGGAATTTGTCTATCGGAGTGGCTTTGAGGTGTTCTCTGAGCCTGGCAAATCCTGGTTCGGGGCGCCAGAAGTTGGCTACGAAATACCTGACATTGTTTCTTCTTGCCATGCGAATAAAATCTGCGGTCGATTCAAAATCGAGGCCGGGCGGGACGAGCCTTATTACATGAATTCCTTCTTTGATCGCCAGCCTGATAAACTCTTCGCTGGTGTGGAGAGGAGCGGCGGCGAGAAGTACCTGTGGTTTTTTTAGCAGGACCAACTGACGGTAATCGTCAAAGGCCGGGCACTGATAAAGCAGCGCGGATCTTTCGGCAAGCTCCATATCCCTGTCGGCAACGGCGACGATATCATAGAGACCGGTCGCCTCTGCAGCTTCAAGGAGCTGGACTCCATTGTTTGAAAGCCCAAGAACAGCGGTTTTTATTTTTTTAGCACTCATTGAATTCTCTCAACAGTTGTTTGATTCAGCTTTAAAGATTATATGACGTTTTTCTTCGGCGGAATAATGAAATGGTCCGGAACCGGGAAGTGTGAGCAGAGAAGGAGCATTTCCTTTCGTATTTCCTCGAGAACCGCTTCATTTTGGATGTTTTCAGCAACCCTCTTAAAGACAGCGGCGATCTGATCCATCTGCTCTTCTTTCATTCCGCGTGTGGTTATTGCTGGAGTTCCAATCCTTAGACCACTGGGGTTAAACGGCGGTGCAGGGTCATTTGGGATTGTGTTGTAATTTGTTACTATACCGGCTCTTCCGAGGGCCTTTGCATATATTTTGCCCGGAATATTTTTGCTTCTGAGGTCAATAAGCATTAGATGGTTGTCAGTGCCTCCAGAGACAAGGTCGAAACCATGTTCCATCAGTTTTTCGGCGAGTCTTTTGGCATTTATTACGATCTGCTTTGCGTAATTGATGAACTCGTCGGTGTCTGCTTCGGCTAGTGCGACTGCGATGGCGGTCATTGTATGCATGTGCGGTCCGCCCTGGAGTCCCGGGAATACGGCCACGTCGAGAGCCTTTGCGTGCTCTTTTTTGCAGAGAAGCATTCCGCCTCGAGGACCGCGAAGAGTTTTATGCGTTGTAGTAGATACGATGTCCGAATGCGGAACGGGACTTTGATGTATGCCGGCGATCACGAGGCCGGAGATGTGGGCGATATCGCTTAGGTGATATGCTCCGACACTTTTAGCTATCTCGCCAAATTTCGCGAAATCAATCTCTCGACAATATGCTGTTGCGCCCGAGACGATCATTTTGGGGCGGTGCTTTTTGGCAAGCTCTTCAATCTTATTGAAGTCAAATCTGCCTGTATCGGGGTCGACTTCGTACTGGACTGAGTTGTAGACCTTGCTTGTGAAGCTGGCCTTCCATCCATGGGTAAGGTGGCCTCCGTAAGTCAGTGAGAGCCCCATAATAGTATCGCCAGGCTCGATAAGAGCTGAATAGGCTGCGATATTTGCTACAGATCCTGAGTATGACTGGACGTTTGCGTGGTCGGCATTAAAAATCTTTTTAGCCCGCTGGCATGTGATGGTTTCGATGAGGTCGGTTACCTGCTGGCCCTCGTAATAACGTTTTCCGGGATAACCTTCTGCGTATTTGTTCGTCATACAGCTTCCGGTTGCCTGCAAAACAGCCTTTGAAACGTAGTTTTCTGAAGCAATAAGACGGATCGAGCCGCTTTGGCGGGCCTTTTCCTGATTTAATAATTCATAAATCTGTGGATCATACTTTTCAAGTGCAGATAACATACACGCTTTCTCCTTAAAATTAATTGATTCTATCTGGTGTTACTTAATAACACGCCACGGTTTAAATTTCAAGCTTTTATGCGCTTGTGGGTAATAAAAATGGTTGAGCCTGAAAATTCATAAATATTTGGCAGCCTTAACGCCACCTACCGGGCCTATAGTATATATTGACCCAGAATGTCGCTCATCGACATAGCGCGCACATTTGCACTTTTGGGTTTTGGGGCTTTTTTCTCTTTTTGCTGAAGACGTACACTGTTGGTCCTGTCGTAATTGCTGCAAAATTGGCATCTCTTATTATAAGGGTATTACTGCTTGACCGGTATCGCTAATTTGGATAATCTATTAGCAATGAATGCATGAGATATATTCAATGCCCTGGGAAGACAATGGATAACCCTGACAAAAATGATCTTGGCGGTCTAGCTGAATACACAAAACATGGTTGCTTATCGCAGATTGAGACTGTGTCATTCGGCAATATGTATAAAATTATGCTAGCTAGCTTTCTAGCCTTGCCGTTTTCTTTCATGCTTGGCCCTATAGCATTTATGGTTATAATTGCAGTGTTAGTGCTATCTATCTCAGTATTTATCAAGGGCATAGTTCACCAAAGGAAAAAGAGCAAAGGTGAAATAATTGATGATGGATATATTAAAGCAGCTATCATTATGCCGCTGATTTTGATGTCTGCTTGTGCCCTCGTACTCCCAGCAATAAGCATTGCATTGTCAGATATGTTTTCAATGGATTGGCGATATAAATATTCTGATGTATTTTTTGAGTATGCAGAAAAGAATGATGGCAAGCTCCCTCTGACTGAAAATTGGTGTGACATCCTTGCAAGATTTGAAACAGAACACAATGAATTCAAATACAAAAAGGATATGAAAGAAGGCATCAGGTATGCTCTTAACAAAAACGCTTTAGGGTTATTCGAAGAAATTCCCGATGATATGGTCTTGATGTTTTCAAGCAAGCCAGGCTGGAACCAAGTTGGCGGACCTGAAATAGCAGATGGACAAGTTACTGTAAAGGTAATATACGCCAACAAGGAATCTGAAAAGGTTAGAAAAAAACATTTGAGCCATCTTCGTTGGAGTCTTAATGAAAAAAGAACCTACCCAACTGTAAACAAACACTTTTATTATATTATAGCGATTATTTTTCTGATAACTTCAGCAATTGTTATTTTCAAAGCCGGAACTAGAGTTGTACGCTATTGGCTTTTTATATTGTTGACTACCATAGCCTCAGCAATACTTGGCTCTTATTTCTCAAATGTTGCAGAAGAGGCTTTTTACGACATCAACCGTGACGGCAATTCTGTCAGCTATTTGATAGGAAGCATCACGGGATTGTTAGCAGGTCTTGCTTTTGCAATGACATTAGCTAAAAGATACTCTGAAAAAACTGAGAAAGTAAGCATCGTTGGATTCGCAACGGTCACTGGAGCAATTACAGGAATAATCGCTTCGTCATTTACGCATGCATTCCTTATGACAGCTTACGTTGAGTCTAATCCAATGTTTATGTTATGCGGAATACCGTTTGGCGTACTCTGCGGTATAGGACTCGGTTGGATCAGCAGTGGGTTGATAAAACTATATAACAAAACACAAAAGATTGGAGATAGTAATGGATAAACATGAAACTGGAACTATTTACAGGAAGTTTGAGAAATTTGTTGTTATTTTTGTAACTGTCATCGGTTGCGGATTTGGCGGGTGGGCAGGGCTTATGTATGCTGAAACAAGTGGCTGGACAGTAAATGCGTTAGTCGGTGCCGTCTTAGGGAGTGGAAGCGGGTTCGTGTTATCGAAGCTGTACCTTAAATTTCTTGTGAGAATATCTGCGAGTAAGCACAATGCGTTTGTCAGGTGGGTGCTGCCGACGCTGGCGGCTGTGGGATGCGGGGTGGTCTGCACTACTTTTATACATGCAATATTGTCGTGTATACTTGTAATGACTTCTGAAAAACCATTGACCGAACATTGGGACGGGCTCTGGTCGGCTATCGTGGTGGGATGCGAAGTTGTAGGAGCAATTGTCGGCTTTGCGGCCGGGGCCTTGTGTACGTCGGTGTATATGTGTAAAGTGATCAATACAAATGAAACTGCCATAGAAACAAAAAGCGATGAAACTGGCGAATTATCTTAGACTGGTTCCTGTTTTCGGCAGGTGTTTGTGGAGGCTTCCTTTTCGGCATTTGGTTTATATGGCTAAGCTGCTGCGTTATGAGAATCCGCATCATCTTAATGGGAAGATCTATGTCAATTCCTTTTTTCCTGCATATCCGTCAGGCGCGTTTGATAAACTGTTTGAGACTATTTTTAACGGCTGGCGTGTTCCTTTTTCGACGTATTTTGCAGTTACGGATCAATGTCCTTACAAGTGTCCGCATTGCAGTTACGGCAAGCACGTTAAGGGAAGTCTTGATACTCAGAAGGCAATCGAAGTAATTGAGCAAATCAAATCTATCGGCACGATAACCATTGGTTTCACCGGCGGCGAGCCTCTTGTGAGAGATGATATCGTTGAGCTTGTTGAATCTGTTGGAAATGATACCGCGAGCGTTATGTTCAGCACCGGGTATAACCTGACAGCAGAAACAGCAAAGAAGCTTTTCGATGCCGGGCTTGACTGCATGACGATCGGCATTGAATCGGATGATCCCGAAGAGCATGACCGAATCAGAGGGGTTTCTGGCAGTTTTGAAACAGCGATCAATGCTATACGCCTATCGCTCGATGCAGGCTTGTATACTGCTATTTCAACCATTGCAAGCCGAGATAAGCTTGACAGCGGAATGCTTGAGCGGTTGGCAGAATTTGCCAATGTTGCCGGCGTACATGAATTCAGGATACTTGAGCCAATCCCCACCGGCAGTTTATCCGAGCGTGACGAAGAGATACTTACAGCTGATGAATCAAAGCAAATTGCTGCGTTTCACAAGCGATGGAACCGCCGGGGCAAGGGGGCGTCTGTCACAAGTTTTGCTCATCTTGAATCGGACGAAACATTCGGCTGCGGTGCGGGGTTTCATCATCTATTTGTAGATGCTGTCGGCAATGTGTGCCCGTGCGATCTTACGCCGCTTAAGCTTGGCAATGTTCTTGAGGAGCCTCTATACGATATTTGGATAAGAATGTCTAAGTGGTTTGATATGCCGCGCTGCGGGTGTTTGATGAAAGAACTTTGCGATAAGTCGGGTGTAATGCATAAAGAAGGCGAATTGCCAATTTGCGTTGAGAGAAGCGAACAACTGTGCGAAGAGTTTAAGAGAAAAGATAAACTGCCGGTGGTTTTTGCTAATTTATTTGCCCGGAGAAAACCATCAAATCCACCATCGAACCGCCGGCAATCAGAAAAACCTCCGCATAAATAAATCGAATTGCCCTGCCCGGTGGAAACTTAAGCGAAAACAAAGCAAGCACAATCGCAGCAACTGAACAGCCCAGGTATATCGATCTGCAATATCCAAGTGCAAATGGCAGGACTGTAATAAAACTTGCCGCTACAGCAATAATTCGTGCAGAAACCTTAAACTGCTTGCTTTGGCAGTATGTGCTTTGCGGCTTTTGATTGCCATAGGTGTCCCCCTTTATATCTCTGATGTCCTTTAACATCTCATAGCTCAAAGCCGACAGGAACAGCCATACGGGGAAAATGTAAAGCGATTTCAGTACAGATGTTTCAACCGGTTTTGCAAGCGTAAAGGCAAGCGGATAGATTGAGGTAACAAGTGCGGCTACGAGGATATCTTTTAAAAAGCCAATCCTCTTTGAATAGAGGTCATAGGCGATGAGACCGGCTGATATCATGGACAGTGCCAGAAAAAACTGCCATCGGCAAAAACTCGCCATTGTCAGTCCTGCAGCAAAAAGAGAGGCTGAGCATATAAGAGCTGCTCCTGGGCTAACTCGGCCGGCAGGCATCATTCGATTGGGACAGTTAATCGCGTCGATCGCTATATCGCAAACATCATTAAGCACATACCCAGCGGATATGCAGCAGCATAACGCCAAAAAAGCCTTTACAAGAGAATAACCAACAGAGGCCAAATCACCACCGACAATATACGCGACAATAACCACCATCCCCAAAGACAAAGGCAGCGAGTAATACAAACGCATCAGTCGAGTTAAAGCAATAATCATTTAACGGCAATGCCTCCGAGAAATCTGTGCGTAACCGTCACCTTTTCATCCTTCATATACTTTTGCTCAACTATTTCGGCGAACCTTTCAAAAATCTCATCGGCATCAGCATCCTTTGAAGCATACTCAAACCCAGCGGCACCACCTGTTGCTCTAAGCCTCTCAATCGCAAGTTTGCCGCTGTCGACCTGATAAGACTTACTGCCGGCCCAGAGACTTTTCGGCTTTAGTAACGCGGAGCGAAACCACAATCCCAACTGGCGACTTGACATAAGGAATCGAAACTTCATGAGATTTTCAAGCTTGTCAGGCTGTTCCATGAACGTTAGCAGCGAGCAATACATAACCTCTCGCAAAGAGAAGATCGTATTGTCGATAATCCCAACCTTGCCTGGTTTTCTAAGCACACGCCTTATCTGACGCAATACTGAAAAAGGCTTTGAATAACCAAGCCCCCAGCAGCATGTAATAATATCAAAGCTGTTGTCTTCAAGGGATTTGAGGTATTCGAGAATATCTGCCTGTATAAATTCGCAGGCTCCTGAATGGTTTTCACGCCCCTGGGCGAGCATCCCTTCAGAGATGTCTACGCCAATGACCTTTTGCCCGGTCCGGGCAGCGATAAAACCTGTCGCAAAGCCGGTGCCACAAGTAAGGTCCAAAGCCGACTGCCCTGGCTTGATGTCCATTCTATCAATAAGAACCTCTGTAAGGTCTCTCATGTGATTGGTCCAGCTATCATCATAATCAACACTGAGCCTGTCATAACTCTTGCGGACAAGTGCATCGCTCTGATTGCCCCTTGAAAAGAACAGGTTCATAAGTCGAAAAAACATTTTTAACGGTTTCTTGCGATATTTCTTAGTCATATAAACATTCTAAGCTAAAGCCGGCCTATTTGATAAAGGAAGTTTTACCGGTTATTCCGGCATTCCGGTTTGTTTGAGGATGTACTTTATAACACTGTCTTGTTCGTTGGTTCCGATCACTTCATTTGCCAGGTGTCTTATTTCGTCGCTGGCATTTTTTACCGCGACGGCTTTGTGGGCCATTTTGAACATATTGACATCGTTGAGATTGTCACCGAAGACGACCATCTGTTCCATCGTAAATCCGGTCATCTCCAGCAGTTCTTTTGTCGCATGGGACTTGCATGACTTGCGATCGTGTATGGTCAGCCAGTACCACGGCGGCGAATAGGGATTTTCGAAGAAGTGCATCTCCAGGCGATCTGCAAAATCGTCTTCCATCTTTTTTGCCAGGTTCACCAGTTGACGTTTGGTATTGATGACTGTAAAAGCGACGACATAATCGAAAAAAGTTTCGCGAAGGTTATCGATCTGCGTAAGGCGATCGTCTTTGCAGTTTATGCGATCCTGCAAATACCACTCCATTCCGTCGTTTGGCATCGACTGATAATACAGGCGGTCTTGCTGGCCATCGAATGCCGAGATAAACGGCAGGCAGTTAAATGCTGTGATATTCCTGAAAACCTCTTCCAGAATATCGTTGCTCATATCATTGATCACCAGGTGTTTGCTGCTGGCGAAATCCGTAATGAACGCGCCATTTATCTCGATAACCGGAAGGCGAAACGGGATGTCGTGGAGAACATGTTTCAGCGAAGGGATGCTCCGGGCACTGGCAACGGTAATGTTGACTCCCGCCTCTATAAGCTCGACGAGCTTTTGCCTGGAATAAGCGGAGATCGTACCGTCGTTACGCAAAAGCGTGCCGTCAAGATCGGAAACATAAATAACCTTATCACTCATAATATATCCGCTGGGCGCCTTACTCTTGCGGCAGCTGCGCAAGGTCCTTATCGCTGCCTGCGACCATCAGCATATCGCCTTCCATGATCTCGGTACTCGGCATCGGAACATTGATGATATCTTCTTTGTTAGCCTTTTTACCTTCTTCCTGGTGCCGTTTGATCGCCACGAGATTGACCTTATACTTTTGCCTCAGTTGAAGATCCATAACAGTTTTGCCCTCGAAGCTCTTTGGTGCCTTGACCTTTGCAAGGCTGTAGCCCGGTGCAAAATCGATCTTTTCACTGATATGGGGAGCGATAAGTTTATACGCCCAACGTTGTGCCGTCTCGATCTCCGGATAAACAACTTCGGTGGCGCCGACCGCCTTGAATACTTCGCCGGATGTAATGCTCTGGGCCCGGGCATATATATTCTTAACCCCAAGTGACTTAAGACAGACAACCGTCATTATCGCCGACTCGAACGTCCTGCCCCCCTGACCCATACCCATGATCGCCGCGTCGCACTTATCGACACCCTGTGCGCGAAGAGCATCCTCGTCGGTACTGTCAAGCTTGACAGCAAGCGTAACCTGGTCGCGCAATTCATCGATAACACTTCGGTCCCTGTCGATTGCGATAACTTCTGCACCGCTCATAGCAAGAGCAATAGCCAGCTTTTTACCAAACCGTCCCAATCCAATAACAGCAAAACGTTTCATAATATAGTTTCCTAAAATTGTACCGCCGACATGACGCCGGCATCATTTTTCGCCTTACGCTTTTCGCCTTACACTTCTATCCGACAATGATCGGTTCTTCCGGATAGCTGTAACCTGCCGGTTTCAGATTAAACGTCATCGCGGCAAGCAGCGTAAGCGGTCCAAGCCTTCCTATCAGCATTGTCGCGATAATAAGCAGTTTGCCCGCCGTTGTCAATTCAGCGGTAATGCCGCAGCTTAGACCAACCGTCCCCAGCGCAGACATCGTCTCGAACATTATATCGCTCATCATAAAACCGCTTGCACGTTCCGTAATCGAAAGCGCAAACGACATGATAAGAAACACCAACGCAAAAAGCAGTACCACCGTTATCGCTCTGCCTGCGACGGCGACACTGACCGACCGCTTGAATACATCGACCTCGCTGCGTTTTCTAAGCGTCGCATAGGCTACCATAAGTATGACCGCAAGCGTCACCGTCTTGATGCCGCCTGCAGTCGAACCGGGCGAACCGCCTATAAACATCATGGCCATCATCAACTGCTTGCTCGCCGGTGACATCCGGGAAATATCTACGCTGTTAAAGCCGGCGGTCCTTGTCGTCACCGACTGAAAAACTGCCGAAAGAACTCTTTGCCCGCCGCCGGCCTGGCTTTTATGCGACCCGATCGAATTATTCTCCAGTAAAAGCAGCACCACCGCTCCGAGAACGATAAGTATCGCACTGGTCGACAGAACCAGTTTGGTCTGTAAGCTAATCTTCCTGGGAGCCTGCTTTGTAATAATGTCATGGAAGTCACCCCTCTTGCGGCAATGCCTTTTGACCCAATCGACCGTAACGACGGCGATATTGTAAAGCACCCCAAAGCCAAGCCCGCCAAGGATTATCAGAGTCGAGATCACTCCATATACCTGCCATTTGCCGCCAAACCCTACAAGGCTGTCCTTATGAAGACTAAATCCCGCATTGCAAAAAGCACTGATAGAGTGGAAGATACTATGAAACCATTTGTCGGCAACAAGGTAATCAGCCGGCCACATACCCATTAAACCAAGAGCGCCAAAAGCCTCAAGCAGGATCGTAGTAACGAAAATAAAACCGATAATATTTCCGATACGACCAAGCGTCTGAGCGCTGAGCAGATCCTGCATCGCCACAGATTCCCGAACGCTAAGTGCCTGCCCAAGAAGCAGCGCCAACACCGCACCGAATATAACGATTCCCAAACCGCCAAGCTGAATTAGCGCAAGGATCACCACCTGGCCCATAAACGAAAAGTGACTGCCGGTATCTTCGACAATAAGCCCCGTAACGCAGGTAGCGCTGGTAGCGGTAAAAAGAGCATCGACAGGACTGGTCGGTTCATTGACGTAAGACTTGGGAAGACAAAGCAGAGACGCCCCGACAACGATCAAAGTCAGGAAAATACCGATAAGCGCCTTGGCAGGATTCTCACCAGATGCGGCAAGTTCGACACAGCCGTGGCAAGCCTTGGCAACAACCTGTAGAATAAGATAGACGCCCAGCGAAAGCATCCTGCCCGCAGCAGGGTCCAGAAAAGAAAACCAGTGGCCAGACGCGAAAAAACTCAGCATAAAAACAGCCAAAAGCGGAACCTCAAACCAGTTAACCCGCAAATATTCGCGTTTTGAGACGGCATTGAAAAACCGAATCACTTTTTCACCGACAAATATCGCCAGCATCGCAAACTGGACCAGATGCAAGATCCAGATCGGCAGCAGCGGTTTATCAAAACCGTACAACGATACAAACGTAGCGACCGCGACAGTTGCCGCAATAAGGTTAACCGAAACGAGGTACTTCTCAAAACCGGAATTTTTATAATGTATTTTCATAACCGTAAAAATAGTCTCAGCCGCAAAGCCTATCATTGCCTAAAGATTAATAACCAAAGACTTCAAATTGGCCAACAAGTCAGTTTGAGCATTATTGTCGTATTATTTTGCCGATTTTGCAAGTACGTTTCGAGCTTTTACTGATAATAGTTCTGCCGATCTATGCAATCAAAGAACAACTCTAAAATCAACCGGCAAAACCAACCTAAAACCTTACAGTACAGAGAGTTACGCCATTGACATCTCCAAATAAATCAGCCTCAAGCACAAGGCTAAATCCTCCATTTATCATTAAACATTAGACATTAGGCATTTTCAAACTGACCGATATGGCAGTTTAGCTCGGATAATTGATTTTACAAAGACCCTGTGTCTTCATATAATTATCCGGCAGGTATGCTTTAAGAACCCGCCAAAACTAGCCGATAACGATATCCGGGGTACCCCGGAAAAACAAACGTATTTTAATATGCCAAGAGGAATAGCTAAATGAAGATAAATCAGTTCAACCACAGGACTGCTTCAGCAATGATAGCATTAACTGCGATTTTAATAATTACACCCATCTGCTCGGCTGTCAACAGCAAAACAGTCACCCATTCAAGTGCTTCGGCATTCCTGAAGGGTGAAACTGAAAACACGGTAATCGGATCACGCGGAACAATATCCCTCGCCGCACAAGCCACCGACATCGACCTCGGCGACCTCCTGAAAGACGCCTGGATAGTAAATGCCATCGTCAAAGACTCCAAAGGCAACATATATATTGCGACAAGCCCCAACGGCGACATTATCAAATACGCCGACGGAAAAGCTGAGAAAATCTACCCCGCAACCGCCGATAAGGACGCCGATAAGGACGCCGAAAAAAAATCAACAGACGATTCCAAGGACGCAGACGCAGATGATGCGGAAGAATCCGCCGACCCGAACAATACAGTCGCTGACCCAAACGATACAGACGTAGAACCTTTCCTTAACCTCCATATCTTCGCAATAGCTATTGATAGTGCAGGCCGCCTTATTGCAGGAGTCAGCGGCGATAAATGCGAACTTATCCGCTTTGACAACGGAAATGTCGAGACGATCTTCACCTCCGAAGAAGTCAGCTACATACTCGAAATAACCGTCGACAAAGCAGGCAATATCTTCCTGGGCACAGGCCCCAACGGACAGATCTACCGCCTTGATCCTAACGGCAAACACCCAAAACTCGTCTACGACAGCACTGACAACAACATACTCGCCCTGGCCATCGATTCAAACAATTTTATCTATGCAGGCTCCGACAAAAGAGGCATTGTCTACAAAATACACCCCTTCGACCAATCAGCAACAGTACTCTACGACAGCAGTCAGGACGAGATCACCGATCTGACTATCGACGATAAGGGCAATATCTACGCGACAGCAACTTCAGCAAAATCCGTTGGCAGACAGACACGCTCGGCCGGAATATCTACCGGCGACAAACCCGGAAGACCAGACACCAAAAAGGCCTCGAAATCCAAAAAAACCAGCGACACAAAACTGGAAGTCGCCAACACTGGAAAATCACAATCCCAGTCATCGTCCAATCCGCCCCAACAATCTGCTCGCGGAGATATGCCAAAATCGGCAAGCCATATATACAGGATAGACCCACGTGGATTCGTTACAAACGTCTTTAACGACAAGGTCGTTTTCTTCAACATGCTGATGAAGGACGGGCAGATCATCCTGGGCACCGGCAACAAAGCCGAACTGGTCACCATCAACACACAGACCGAACAAAAAACAATAGCCTATGAAGACGAAACAGCATCGCAGATAACCGCCCTTGCCTTCGACGGCGACGACATTCTCATAGGAACCTCGAACCCGGCAAAACTTGTGACCCTATCAGATAAGTTCCAGACGGAAGGCACATACACTTCCGATCTCGTCGACGCCGGACAACCGGCACGCTGGGGCAAACTCCAGATCGATGCGGAACTGCCCGAAGGCTGTAAAATCCTGCTAGCGGCCAGAAGCGGAAATGTAGACGAACCAAACGACCCGACATTCTCCGACTGGACAGAAGACACCCCCGTAATAGATGCAACCCAGCTCGAATGCCCCATCGGCCGATACTGCCAGTACAGGCTCACACTATCGACAGATGACAACAAAAAAACCCCTCTCATCGACCGTATCGCCGTCCCTCACGTCATCGACAACCTCGCGCCAAAAGTAACAGCGGTTAGGACATCACGCTCGAAGGATTCGAAACAACCGGCGACAAAACAGATAAGCTTCAGTGCAGTCGACGCCAACAGGGACACGCTGAGTTATAAGATTGAGTTTAGAAAAATCAGCAACACCCGCTGGATATTACTCAAGGACAAACTCACACAAACCAAATTCGACTGGAAAACCAACACTGTTGAAGACGGCAGATACGAAGTACGCATTACCGTCGACGACGCCCGAAGTAATACGACGTCAACGGCCCTGACAAGCTCAAGGATCAGTGACCAGATCATTGTCGACAACACCCCGCCGGCGGTAGATTCACATACCGTAACGGTAAAGGGCACAACGGCAACACTGAAGCTAACCCTAAAAGACGCACTCTCGGTGGTCGGAAATCTAAGCTACACAGTAAACAGCAATGAAGACTGGAAATCGACGATCCCCGACGACCTGATCTACGATACAACAAAGGAAGAATTTACAATAATAATAGAGGACCTCGAACCCGGTGAAAACGTAATAGCCATCCGATTCAACGACGACGTAAAAAATACAAAATACAAATCCTACGAAGCAAAAGTTGAATAAGCGATTAGCTCTTATGTGTGCCATAGCCCGGCAAGGATAGAAAATACAGGAACTGTAACAATGCGACAGATAGAGTATCAGGACATAGTAACAACAGTCCAGCAGCTCTGTATTGAGTGCTGCTACGAACTTCCTGCCGATGTCTTCGCAGCTATTGAGCACGCTGCTGCTAGCGAGACTAACGACCGTGCCGCCGGCATCCTCCAGCAACTGATGGAAAATGCACAGACCGCAAAACAGGACCACATCCCACTATGCCAGGATACCGGCCTAACCGTCGCATTTGTCGAACAAGGCGCGAGGGCAACTATCACACCTCCGCCGGAAAACCCCGATGCCACTATCACAGACGCCATCAACAAAGCAGTCGAGCAAGCCTATGACATCGGCAAGCTGCGAAAAAGTGTAGTAGCCGAACCGCTGAACGAAAGAAAAAATACCGGCACAAACACCCCGGCAATAATCCACCATACAATAGTACCCGGCGAAAAGATCTCCATCTCCATAATGACCAAAGGCGGCGGCTGCGAAAATAAGAGCCAGTTTAAAATGTTCAACCCAACCGAAGACAAGCAGACCATAATGGACTGGATAGTGGAGGTAGTAAAACAAGCCGGAGCAAACGCCTGCCCGCCATTCATTGTAGGAGTAGGCATAGGCGGTGACTTCGAGCAATGCTGCCTGATAAGCAAAAAGGCTCTGCTAAGAAACATAGATATTCCAAACAACGCCCCCTACTACGCCCAGATGGAATATGACCTGCTAGCGGCAATAAACGCCCTGAACATAGGCCCCCAGGGTTTGGGAGGAGACACAACAGCCCTGGCAGTAAAAGTAGAAACAGCCCCGTGCCACATAGCATCACTACCAGTAGCAGTAAACATTGAATGCCACTCTCACCGCCACAAATCAGCGGTAATTTAACCGAAATACTACATTTTGATTAGTGCAGATTATTATAGGTTTCACCCTTGCGGGCGAGGGTGTTATTATTAGTTTCTGGCCAGGAAGAATTCTTCTGTCATCTTTTGTTTATTACTATAGAACATGCGGAGCATTGCTGATAGTTGATTAAACTCAACGTAATATCTCAATGCCTGTTCGTCGCATGATAGCCATTTTCCGAGTCTTGATATATATCTTTGATCGAGACGTTCGTCCTGCATTTTTAATATCATTTCGCCGAGGCGCTGATATTCTATATCCTGGCGGCTTTTTTTTTCGGTTTGCGGGATTGAGGTCTCTGATTGTATAGCGTCGGTCTTTTTTCGACCCACAGCAGAATTTATTATTGCCGTTAACCTGTGGATCTGATCTTTAAAATGACTACTCATCGCATAACTTTCAATAACTGACAAATTAATAACAGCGTGCCCGCGGCCGACCCTACTCTCTGAACTCATTACAACTCCGGACATTCTTTATATACGAAAGAACCAGGATATTTATCGGTTATTTTATAAAAAACATTAAAAAGATGAAAGTAGGCGTGTTTTTGTTACTGCGTGTACATGAATCCGGGGATTCGCTTTGGTTTTCCGTTTTCGTCGACGCATGCCAGTATGCTGGATCCTTCTGCCAAAATAATACCGGTTTCCGGGTTTATTAGCTGGTAGGTGTGTTCGACGCGGGCGGCGGTTACGTTTGAGGCTGTTGTTGTGAGGTGGAGCTGTTCGTCATAGAAGGCCGGACGGCGGTATTTTACTGAGAGATCGGCGACGACGAAGTAAATGCCGGCCTGTTCGAGTTTTTTGTATGCGACGCCATTTGCTCGAAGGAGCTCTGTTCTTCCCATCTCAAACCAGATCGGATAGACAGTATGGTGGACGACACCGGCCTGGTCGGTTTCGCAATACCTTGGTATGATCGTTATTGTATACTCTTTTACTGTTGTTTTTTCCGGGAAATTCATTATTTTTCCTGCAATTTGAGCTTATTATTGTGAAAAATATTAATTTACTCGACCATTAGCGGCATTTTTGAGTATAATCTGTAATAATTCAGCGAATGTGCATCCTTTTGCCGAAGGATACCAGAAGAAATGCCTATTGTCTATTGTATAATGATGGAAACGACATGTCAGCCTTCGCTATGATATGACGGACGAGGCATTTTCGGTCAGTTTGTATTAATAACTTTATGAGGTTTGTTTAATGAAATTTTTTAAATTGAAGTCTGTTTTTGCCGGTTTTGTGGTTTGCTTGTTGATATCCAGTGCCGGGGCAGCTAGAAACAGCGATACTCGCGACCCTGTGCTAGTGACGGTAAATGGGATTAAGATTACACAGTTGCAGGTCAACGCAAAGATCGAAAAAGATATTAAGATGGCTATGGATTCCCTTGGTCGTCCGCTTTCATACGCTATGCGGCATAATATGATGCTGCGTGCAATCGACGAAATGATTAAAAAGATCGTGATAGATAAACGTATTAAATCTAAAAAGATCAAGGTTACTGTCAAGGAAGTTGATGAAGAGATCGCCCGGGTCGCCAAAAACATGAATATATCTGTTCAGAATTTCTATTCCAGGGCAAATTCAACTCAAAATACAACGCCCACCGAGTTGAGGGATCGTTTTGCGATGGGTTTGAGATTCGACAAGCTTATCGAAAAAGAAGCCGGATCTAAGGCCTTTCTGGTAAGTGATCTTAATGCTAAGATTTACTATAATGGCAATAAGGGTGAGTTTACTAAACCGGCCAGGGTCAGAGCGAGCCATATTATGATCAAGTATCCCGGAAATGATGATTCCAGCAAGAGCAATGTGAAATATGCTATGAACAAAATTGTTGCGATGGCCAAAAGGGGCATAGACTTTGGAAAAATGGCGAAGAAATATTCGCAGGATAATGTATCCAGGAAAAAAGGCGGTGACCTTGGTTTCATTTATAAAAATACTAATAATCCGCTGTCAAAAATCGAAGAAGCCGCATTTTCGCTTAAGGCCGGTGAGGTAAGCGATGTGATCGAAATGCCCTACGGGTGCCATGTGATCAAGGTCTTCAAGGTTGAAGAGGCCGAGCTGAGCAGTTTTGATAAGGTCAAAGACGGAATAAAAGTCTGGATCAAAGATGACCTCAAGGCAGATTATTCGGCTAAATACATCGATCAACAAATTGCTAAGGCGAAGATCAAGTGGGCCAGAGGCAGGCGACCTGAGCCTATGAAGATCAAAGAATCCGACCTTTTGAATAACCGATAACGAACACTCAATAACCAATAAAAAACAGCTTGATCTATTCGCTTTTAATTCCTTGTTCGATATTCCGTGTTGGGTGTTGGATATTCTCTTTTTACTCCTTTATTCAACATTCCATGTTGGAAAAGATTCAAGAATTAGTTTGACTTCTGTGTGTATCCCTCGTATCATGCCTCGAAATGGAAGCTTAGGGTGTAAATCCCGTTAGGCCATCAGAGGAAATGCCTGTGTCGATGTTTACCCGAAACGAAACTGTACATTACGCAGACCAACACCTGCAAACCCGCAGTCTGTGTGACAATACACCTGAAAACCCCGCCAATGAGAATATTTCCCGCTTTCTTAGCAAAATTCCGATTTTTCTATTAAGAAATCCGGTCGGGAGGCGTCATGTTTGTGATTTATTATTGATGAATGATAATTGATTATTGTTTATCCGCGGATTTCGCGGATTAACGCGGATTTTTAAAAAGAATAAAAGATTTGCCACAGAGGCAAAAGAGTGGCACAGAGAAAAGTTAAAAATTGAAAAGAAATAATTATGTGTGAAAAAAATGAAGGTATGTTGGTATTTCAAGAAGCACCGGTAATTGAGCTTGCAGCGAATATATTTACAAATGTCCCAATTATTATGCAGTATGATAAAACACCTTTGATTGAAGTCGTCAGAGAGGTGAACGTTGGATTTAATATTGAAATACCGATTTATCACAGTGACGGTACGTATTTGGCAAAAGTAAAAGGTTCGCAGATATACCCAACAGACGATGGTATAAAAGCGGGAGTAAAATTACGGCATCCAGACAAGATGACTGTTTGTGAAATAGATGGAAGAACTGTCTTCGAGGTCGAAAGACAAGAAGCGGCTGCACTTAAAACGCAGGCCGAACTTTATACACCTGACGCCTCATTTATTCGTTGCTCCAATTCTGACTTAGCTGGATATGTTTTGGATGATGATGAAAGTCAACTTCAAATTGGCGTCCTTATGCCGCAAGGCGAGTATATTGATGGATTCAGAATTGGCATTCATATTCTAAAAGATGGTGGTGTAAATCTTTTTTGCAAGTGACTCTTAATAGATGCATTGTGGCATTGCGGGTTTACATTGAGCAATTGCGGACCTGATTAGGGATTATTCAAGAATTAGTTTGACTTTTTCACATATTCCTCGTATCATACCCCGAAATGGAAGCTTAGAGTGTAAATCCCGTCAGGCTATAAAAGGCATTGACTGTGCCAGTATTTACCGGAAAAGAAGCTGTATTTAGCACAAGCCACTGCCTGCAACCCATCGATTCGGATAAAACACACCGGCAAAACCTCCAGAGAGCTTTCTAAATGATTATTGATTATTGAAAAAGAGTTTAGCCACGGATTTCACGGATTAACACGGATTTTTTGAAAGATTGTAAAGGCTTGCCACAGAGGAAAAAGAGGCAAAAATAGAACTTTAATTTGAAAGGAAAATACAATGTACAAGAAAGTATTATTTGTGGTTTGCGTTATTACCCTTGCTATTACATGTCAGGCCTCCGAAAAGATAAGAGTAGCGACATGGAACATTGAGCACCTAGGCAGTTCGGGCCGTGGTTTGGGAGGGATCGGCAGCGGTAATCTTCCGAAGCGATCCCCTGAACAATTAAAGAAAATTGCCACTTTTATTAAGAATGATATTAAAGCTGATTTAATAGCCGTCCAGGAAGTAGCCATCACTGGAAAGAGATTTGGCATCTATATTTCCGACCCCTTAGAAACCATTGTAAATGAGTTGGGAGATGACTGGTCTTATTACATCGACTCGACAAGGTGCAATATGGACCATCTAGATTCCATACACAATATGAGTAATGCATTTATCTGGAATAACGCGAAAGTCCATGCCATGAAGATGTTTAGCATGGAGTTTCCAAACGAATATGTCGGAAAGAAACGATTATTCGACAGGAAACCCCTCATCGGCTATTTTGAAGCAATAAAAGGCTCTGAGTATACAAACGATTTCCTGATTACAAATGTGCATCTGACCTCTGGCCAAAATAATGATGAAAATCACATAACTGCTATGATAATCATTGAACAAAACATGAATGCATTGCTAAAGAGTAAGCAAATTAAAGAATCAGATAGAATAATTCTCGGTGATTTTAATGATAATCCATTTGCCAAGAATGACACTGGAAAGCCAAAATACACAGACCTGCTCTACAGATATATGGAGTGGAAAAAATATACAGACCTTGTTGCCGTTACGACAGAAGCAACCAGGATGGACTCGAATTTATCAAGTATTATTGACCATATACTCGTCAACAATAGCGCTGCCCAACATTTGACACAAAAGAGCCAAAAGAATGCGGAAAAAATCTTTCCTGAAAGTGATCTGGCGCAGTGGAGATCTACCTATAGTGACCATTTCCCACTGGTTATTGAAATAAATATTAAAAATAATGACGATGATGTTGATTATTAAAAAGAAATGGTTTAACCACGGATTTCGCGGATTAACACGGTTTTTTAAAAAAGAATAAAAGATTTGCCACAGAGGAAAAAGAGGGGCACAGAGAAAACTAAAAGTTGAAAGGTTTTGATTATGGCAAAGAAAGCAAGGAAAGAACAACTGAATATTCTATACGCAGATAAAAAATGGTTAGATAACAACCAGTTTACAGTAATTGGTGATTATCTTAAAGAAGTAACTATAAATATTCTTGGACTTGGGGGATTCACTATAGAGACGCCTAATGAAACTATCATGTATTTAACAAACAAGATAGGTGAGAAATGCAATATTCAGGAATATTCACCAATGATGACTATTGAAAAATACACTGAAGGTCAGCCTGATAATATATATTGGATCTCATTCGAGAATGGCACTAAATTTATCCTAGAGACTGAATATAATTTAGGAAAAGTGGGATATAAGATTGATAATTTTCGTTTTATTGGATTTGAGAAATCAGATGATGAAAATAATAATAAGATTATCAAACCTGTAATTATAGCAAAAACGGGATGTGAAATGGAATCGGCAAGAATGCCAATAGGTATTCCGGGGCTGGCTGAATTACTTTTCCCTGATCCCGAGAATAGAGGTTTTGAGAAACCTACTGAAGGCAATGTTGTTCCACGGATTGTATTGGTTAAAGGAGCTATGGGGACGGGCAAGACTACATTGGCGACACAGATGATGGTGCAAATGGCAAAAGCAAATATTAATTGCGAATACTGGTGCTCAAACGAGGAAAAAAAAGCTATCGAGAATACGGCAACTTCATTTAAATTCTGCCAGGAGAAGGATCTGAAAACTATGCCCATCTACATAGAAAGCATAGGAAAGGACTACGAAAAAATCGTTACCGAAGGACCGAAACAGGATACTTTTTTTTCTAGTTTTTTCGACCTTATTAACAACAAGCTGAATAATAATACGCAAGTGCTATTTTTAGATTCTCTAAACATGTCCCAGGCAACACATCTTAATAGACAGGAACTCTGGAAGATTTTTAAAAAGTACAAGGACAAAAAGACTTTGCTATCCATATTCCTGCTTGAAGATTATGGTACTGATGGTTCGGAGAAAGTCAGACAGCTGATCAGTGATTGTGAATTTCTTGCCGACGTTGTAATTGAGATGGGTGAGAAGTCCAGGCATGGATATCAAACCAAATCTATAAAAGTTAAGAAGAGGCATTATGGCAAGCAGGTATATGGCGATCATTTTTATAAGATATGTCCTGCCGATAACCCTATGCCAAGTTTTGATGTAAATGATAGCACGGGGATAGTAGTTTATCCCTCGATCCACAGGTATCTGTCACGAGCAAGAGAAAGTGTCAAGGAACCACGTCTCGTCAATACCGGAGTGACACACCTGGATTCCATTTTTCTGGGGGGAAGTGCCAAGAAGCAAAAAATTGAAAAAGGATGTATTGATTCCGATTCGTGTATAGTTATTTCCGGTGAGCGTGGAGGACATAAACTGCCGCTTGGCCTAAATCTCCTGATGGGAGGAATGTGGCGAATAGATAACAAGAAGATAGTGGCCGATGATGATGTGCTTCTGATTCTTCTGGATGAAGAGGCAGACATTCAAATCGCCGCTGCCGCAACGGCAATCAATACGCATCTTTTTACTGGCGTGGAAATCCCAGCCGAATTGAACACTCTTGATAATGGAAATTATATTCAATGGCATTCATCTAATAATAAGCATCCAAGAGAAAAAAAATGTCCCTACTTTAATCTGCACGAACATGAAGAGTTAAACAGAGGCAAGAAGGTTCAATTTCACTCATACTGTGCAGAAATTGGTGCCAAGGATTCACAGAACAAAGATTGTAGAAAGTTGATGGTAGCGGGTTTTAGACCGGGTTGTGTAACACCCGAGGAATTCATATATACAGTTGATCGGCTATTGACACCTTCGGGGTCAAATAGACAGCGATTTGGCCGGGTACTGTTTTTATCAACAGCTCATCTCCAGAATCGGTTCCCACTGTTAGGCAGTTCCGAGCTTTTTGTCCCGGCGTTAGTGGATTTGTTCAAATCCAAAGATGTTATTTCAATTTTTGTTGATGTGCAGGGGCGTGGTTCTGATGAAAAATTATCTTTTGGCCTTGCAGCGCTGGCTGACTACATAATATGTGTAAATGAATTCTCAAGCGAGAATCAATATAATGTAACATTTCCAGACAAATTAGAATCGCCGAAGAGAGAATTTTATTCTCACTCTTTCGACAAGCAGAGTTCGAGATATGTAACCTCCATGATTCACGTGGAAAATGTTCGGGGAAAGGAGTATTCAAGACCATGTCATGCAGTCACGGTCGGACCAACGGAGGATGGCAAAGGAAACGAACTGTTTATTCTCAACGCGAGGAAGACAGAAGATTTGCCGGTGATTTTCCCTAAAGTAGAAAAACCACAAGATACAAAACGAAAAGGAAAAAAGAAAGTTGCCAAGAAGAAAGCGGCTAAGAAAAAAAAATAGTTTGTATCGAGTAATTGTCTGCCTGAGTTGGGCGATTGCGGGCTTTAAACGGCTTATTTTAAGGGTCGAATGAGGTTTTTGAAGCTTGGAATGGCTCATTCGAAGCATTGAATGCCGCATTCGAAGCATGGAATTGCGGATTCGAAGCGTTGAATGACGTGTTTGAAGTGTCGAATGCTTCATTTAAAGCGTGAAATGCGGCATTTGAAACGGCCTAAGATCGCCTCTTAAGGCGATAAGTGTAATATAAACCGTGTATTTTAATGGAGTTATGAGAATAATCGCTATTTAAGGTTAGTTGAACTAAATACCTATGATTTAATTTGAGGTTTGATATGGATGGTTTTAAAGAAATAGTTGAAGAGCTATACAAACATTTGGCCTGTGATAATCAGAACTGGTTATTTGGTGCAGGCATAAGCTATGAATCAAAAGTTCCAATTATGGCTCCTTTGACAAAAAGAGTAAAAGCATTGCTGAATGGCGAGAATGGCTTTGGTGAACTTTACAATGCTGTTGAAGCGGATTTATCGGAAAACCATCATATCGAACATGTGCTAAGCCACCTCGGAGATTTAGTAGCTCTTTCTGAAAGGTCAAAAGACAAAAAAGTTAATTTCGGGGGAACTGATTATGCAAAAGATGTTTTATTGGGATTGCACAAAACATTGGTTGGTCATATAGCAAATATTATGAGATATGGATACGTTGAAGTGAATGGTAGTCAATGTGAAGAAATTGGATCAATCAATAATCCGCTTGTATCCATAGAGCATCATCGCAAGTTCATAAAAGCACTGCTGTCATTTAAATCTAACCAAATATTACGTTCTTCGATAGCATTCTTTACGACCAACTATGATACACTTCTTGAAGATGCACTAATTCTGCAAAAACAAAAGGTGTGCGACGGATTCGCAGGGGGTGCAATGGGTTTCTGGGATCCTGAAATGCAATTTAAAGACTCCAATGCAGTTAGTGTTTGTAAACTCCACGGTTCAGTTGACTGGTATAATGATAAAGAAGATGGCATAATTAGGAGTAGGTATGGTGTGAAATATTTTAGTGACGTTAAGAATGTTCTTATATACCCACAAGCAACAAAATACATTGAAACACAAAAAGATCCTTTCGCTGCACTTTTTTCTAGATTCAGGGGAAGGTTGAATCTAACGAATGATAATATTCTGGTGACCTCTGGGTATAGCTTTGGGGATGACCATATAAACAGCGAAATAGATTTTGCAATAAATAAGCCGAATAATAAGACCACCTTGATTGTATTTTTGAAAACTGAAGATGACCAAAACATTAACAAGACTCTCTTGACATGGCTTAACAATAAAGAGTTGTCTAAAAAAATATTTATCGCTACAAACAAAGGGATTTATCACGGGTCAACTCAAATAATCAACAAAGAGAGTATAGACGATTTATCGTGGTGGACTTTTAATGGCTTAACCAACTTTCTCAAAGGAGGAGAAGTTTCATGAAAATTTTTAAAGAGCATGCCGATTTAAGAATAGGGAAGATATTAGAAGTGAATGGAAACTCTATCAAAATTGAGTTGGACAGTAATCTGGGAAACTTGAATAGAACAATCGAAGGAAAAGTCTATTCCATTGGCCAGATGGCAAGTGTCATAAAAATTCATTTTGGCAGAAAGATAATTTTCGGTTTCGTAAAAATGTTAAGAATGAGTTCTGAACTTGATTTACAAGATAACACGAAAATAATGCCTTCTGATGATTCGCGCATTCTTGAAGCAGACCTTTTCGGGGAAGCTATCTGGAGTGAAGCAAACGGCGAATTAGATTTTAATCGTGGGGTAGAGACATACCCACTCCCCTTGCAATATGCCTGCTTAACAACCCGAGAGGAATTAGAACGGATATATCTTGCCGCTGAAAAAAAGGCTGAAAATGGCATTGACCCAATGATTCCGATTGGTACTTATATAGGATCAAATAAGGCGACTTGTCGTGCAAATATTGATAAACTTTTTGGGAATCATTGTGCGATACTTGGTTCGACAGGTTCAGGGAAATCTGCAACAGTCGCAGCTATATTACACGCTATTCTTGAATACAAATTTGAGGAGAGCAAATCGCTATCGCCAAGAATAATCCTTATCGATCCACATGGTGAATATGCCAAGGCTTTCAAAGACAAAGCTATTATTTATCGTGCATATTCGGAAGCGTCAATAAGTGGCGAAACTTTTATTAATTTGAAATTGCCGTATTGGTTAATGTCTGGTGATGAGTTTCGGGCTATGGTAATTGGTAAAACTGAACATGAGGCAACATCTCAAAACAATATCGTTTATGAAGCACTTTCTTATGCACGTATGGTTGAGGCTGGTATTGTTAAATCTATGGACAATCCAAACGGAGAGCAAGTTGCAGATTTAGTTGATGGCAAACATGAAGATGATAGATCAAATTTTGACAGAGATAAACCTATTCCATTCAAGTTGGAAGAACTAGAAAAACATATTAATATGGTTCAAGGCAGGAAAAAAGATAAACAAGAAAACAGGACCCCATCTGATTCTGTTAGACAGAAGGTTGAAGCAGTTCTTAGAAAGCTAAGAGTATTGAGGTCAAATCCGCAACTTAATTTCATAATGGATGAATTTAACGACAGCTCGCTCAGCATCGAAACAGTTTTGACTCAATTTGTTGGAAAAAGTGAAGGGCTGGATAAAGGAATACGAATTATTGACATTTCAGGTCTTCCAAACGAAATCTCTGGCCCTCTTACAGCCCTTATATCAAGATTATTGTTCCAATATAAATTGTGGCAAACACCGGAAGAGAGAAGAAAAGATCCAGTTTTAATAGCCTGTGAAGAAGCACATAGATACGTCCCTAATCATGGAGAAGCCCAATATAAAGAGGCACAAGAGTCTATAAGAAGAATTGCAAAGGAAGGCCGGAAGTATGGAATAGGCTTGATGCTTATCTCACAAAGACCATCAGATGTTGAAAGCACCGTATTGTCACAATGTAACTCTTGGATAGTGTTGCGACTCACTAATTCTCAAGATCAAGAACATGTGGGCAGATTTTTACCGGACAGCTTGGCCGGATTAACAAGAATCCTTTCTTCATTGACCCGCAGAGAAGCTGTGTTTGTGGGTGAAGCTGCTGCATTACCAAGTAGAATCAAAATAAAAGAACTTTCACCTGACCAGTTACCGGATTCTTCAGATATATCTTTTGTCAGTGGATGGACTAATAAATTATTAGAAGCCAATAGCATTAAAACCATAACTGATAGGTGGACAGGGGCCAATGAAAGGGATGATGAAGAATAGAGATAAGCAAACTATAACTTAACTCCATCCCCCGAGGCGGGGGTTTAGAATATGGAGAATTAATAGAACCTAAAACACCCCGCAACGGAGCGGGGATGACGAAGTATAACATTTATTTTTAGGAACAAGGAGTACTACAGCTATGAGTATAGAAAACTTCCCAGACTGGTTTGGTAGGTATGCGTTGGCGACTTTGGCTGCAGTAGGAGGATTTTTGGGTAAGACCATTGTGGATTTAGTACGGTCGGCTAGAGGCAAAAAGCAACACTACCATGCGGAACTTGTCCAACTGCAGAATCTTCTTAATGAGTCATGGGAAATCTTTGCAACACAAAATCGTCTTGCTCAGCGCCTGCTGGGTCGACTGCGAAATCGAAATCTAGGAGATACAGACGGTATGATAGGCTACGAAAAAATCTTTTCGAAAGCATTCGATAGTTTTACAGAAGAAGAGAAAGACCTACATGAAGTCATAAGAGGCATCACAAAAACATCAATGTTCAGAGTCAACCAGCAGATGAAGGAGTGGTGTAAACGAAATAATGCTTTGAAAGCTGGCAGACTTTCGATCAGCAATATAGATGATGTTTCAACGAAGATTAAGCAGATGGAGCATCACCTAGACCTATGGCTCTCCAAGTACCACGTTTGGATTGAAGGACATGAAAACCATGCGCTTGTGTACATGGATGACGAGCACAAACATGGTATTGGTTTTCCTAAGGGGATCAATGAGATTATTGACCTTGCGATTGAGGAGTTGGAATAGCAACAGATATATATAAGAAAAACCCGCACACCGTGTGCGGATAAATGGAGTTTGATTTTTTAATTTGAAGGAGAACATTAATTAAGGCAAGGTTATGAGAAGAGAAAGATCCGACGGCCCGTGGGCAGACGTGGCAACCGCGCTGCTGACAGAAGTTACGCTGGTAGACCAGCCAAGATCAATGGAACTGGAATACAGGGTAATAGCAGTAAACAAGGCAGGCGAAGGACAGTCGTCCAACACAGAGATAGTAGTAATGTAAAAACCAGAGTAACCGCCGGGGGCGCAGTTCGCTGTGCCCCAGGCATTGAAATGTAATTAATGTTAGGCGATCTGGCTCGTTGCCGGACGCCGCTTTAGAAAGGATATTGAAAATGGCTATATATAATGTTTTGGGAAACGCACTTGTTTCAAACGACGAAATAATCGCAAAAGCAGCTACCGGTGATTTCATGAAATTCGAAAATGATTTGAAAGCCGATAAGAATCCGACAATCAATTTTACCAATGGTTTGATGACAAAAGAATCTATTAATAAACCGATTCCTTTCGAAAGAATCGGACTCGGAAAACCTTTGGGAATTGAGATACGTCATGTTTATACCGGCGCATACCCGGAAGAGCCGGGATGGTTTCAAGATAAAAAAAATGACTTGTTAGTTACAACTGCTATTAAATCCGGAACTGTATATAAAAAAGCACCAAGAGCTGTTAATCATCTCAAAAAAAATGTAGGCATAAATCAGGACATAGATTCCGTCTCGGCGAAGGACCTGGGACAACAACTAGTATATTACAAGAAAGCAGAAGTTACAGACAAAATCATCCTGGATATAGAACTAACCTTCGACAAATTTAACAAACAGTTCTATGATAATTTGGCAAATGTATTTGCAGAGGCAGCCGGTATACCAATATTCGCAACAGCAAGTTCATATTTGATCGCAGGCAGCATGATTACACGATTCATTGGCAATTTGGGTGAAGCAATATTTGACGGTGAACCCTTTTTTAATCAGACTGAGGAAATACGTCTATTTGAACCAGGCATGCCTGTCAGCAGGTCGGGATATGCAGTAGTTTTACCTAATAATACTGAAACACAAATACTTAAAGATTACGAACTCGGTCCGAAAGAGTGGCTTGTAAAAAAAGGTGACAATTCCGAAAAATATGACGGGCCCATCCCTTATGTTGTGTTAGCTTTGGATGGAACTGCGCGAGGTCAGGAGTATGAGAAATTTACTCCGACGCTGGCATCTGCTGAATTGCTGGAGCGATTCTTTAATATTAAGGAAAACCAAACTAAATCTCTTGCTAACGTCATTGAGATGTTGGAAACATACGATGACCTGATCTGGCGAAATAAAGCAGATGAAACAAAGAAGAAGATAGAGCAAAGCGGCATAACTCCAGAAGAAAAGAACAAGCTAGATATATTGTATAAGGCATATGTGGCAAATATATCAAATAATCTATTAAAGCCGATACCATAGCAATAATCAAGGCAGGCGAAGGAGAAGCATCAAACACAGAAATGGTAGTAATGTAAAAAGAAGTTGACCGGTGCGAGGCGTCCAGTATAAAAAAGACGCCTGGCAACCGGGTTTTGAGCATAAAACAGATAGCATATGAAATAGTATGGAGATGATTTCATGAGTAAGTATTGTGAAAAGGTTGACTTTAATTATTGTCTCATCTGTAAGAACTTCTATAAAGATTGGACGGCCCCTTTAAGTATCCCCATAAGCTACACAGTTGCTGTAACTTTGAACGTAATCCGAGGTGCCTTCTTACATTCAGACCCAGATCAGAAAGACATAATTGAAACCTTCAAAGCTTTCTATCTTCCACGATCAGATAGGTTCCTTGATCCAAATAAGACGCTTGCGGAGGAACATATTAAGTCCAGTGATCTGCTTGTTCTCACAGATTGCCAAGAGAGCGACCAAGATCATCTCGAGGCGATGCTTGAAGTTATGTATCTAAAAGGCTTGATCGACAGACCAGAGCCTGACAAAGAAAAAGCAAAAGATAGATATATCTTGGCCTTGCGAGCTCTTATTCGCAAAATCCCCGTTGGTGGAACAGCATTTGATGCATTGTTGTTCGGAAAAGAATAGCGAGTAACTTGACAAAGCAAGATATGATGGCAAAAGGCTGAAATCCACAGAGATGGTAGTAATGTAAAACAAAGGGGTGCTGCGGGCGTTAGCTGTATTTTGTCCAAAAGCATAGCAAGATTGCCTTAGCGGCACTCCTTTTTCATTTTGTTAAAAACTAATTATATTGTCAGGTTATCCGGCTTGTTGCCGTACGCCGCTTTCGAAAGGAAATTGATATGTCCAAGCGAATTATAATATGCTGTGACGGCACATGGAATACCCCTCAGGAAAGAGATGTAACTAATGTTGTTAAGATCGTCCGTGCCCTCAAAGCGAAAGATGACAATGATGTTGAGCAAGTTGTTTTCTATGACTGGGGTGTCGGTACAGGCAATGTAACCGACAAAGTAAAAGGCGGTACTTTGGGAAAGGGTATCGATAAAAACATTCAGGATGCCTATCGTTTTCTTGTCCATAACTATGCAAGGGGTGACAAGCTGTTTTTCTTAGGTTTCAGCAGGGGCGCTTATACGGTAAGAAGTCTAACAGGTTTGATCCGCAATTGCTGGCTCCTTAAAAAAACAAAAGCCGACAAAATCCCCGAAGCCTATAGTATCTATCGTTCCAGTCAAGGGCCCGATCATGAAAAAGCCAAGGCGTTTCGCACAGAGAACGCACAAAAGGTAAAAGTAGAATTTATGGGTGTGTGGGATACCGTCGGTGCCCTGGGAATACCTTTTGAAATATTTGACAGGTTGAATAAGAAAAAGTACGCCTTCCATGATACGTCGATTAGCCGAATAGTAAAATATGCCTATCAGGGACTTGCTATAGACGAAAAGCGAAAACCATTTGCTCCGTGTATCTGGAATACAGGCGGCAATAGCAGGGATTCCGAGCAGGCATGGTTTGTCGGAGTTCATAGCGATGTCGGAGGCGGATACAGAGAATGCGGTCTTTCAGATATTGCATTAAAATGGATCGTTTCTAAAGCAAGCGAAAGCGGACTTGCCTTTCATAAACAATATCTGGCATCGATTACCAAAGATTCTAAAACAAAACGGCACAATTCCTTTACACCAAAATACTACTTAACCGGCAAAAAGCTACGAACAATAGGGGCCACCAATACTGACGAATCACTGCATCCTTCTGTAATGCGATACTTCAAGTTAAATAAAAAATACCGCCCAGAAAACTTGTTAAAATTTCTAAATCAGATATAAAAACGAAGGGATGCTGCGGGCCAGGTATTTTAGTTCCTGGGGAGTTATTACATAATTATCGTGGTAGCGTGCTCCTACGTAGGCTTGTCTTAGTAAATCAAAACGCTTTCTTTCCTGCCCGTCACTACTGCCGGGTAGACTCCTTTCGGGGTTACGTGGATTTTTGGGTTTTATTCTTTACTTTTTATAGTATTCTGTTATTGTTGGAAACGTCGGAGTGGGCCCGCAAGGTCGATTTGTGCAGTCCGCGTCTTTTTGGGATTTTTAATTTTTGGGAATTGGTTAATTGGGTTGTAAAATGAGGCTTTTAATGAATTGACCCCCAAAAAGGTGTCTGACCACTTAATTTACCTAAATATTAGGATATAGGAGTTGTCTATTGGATACGAAAAAAGAGCAATTAGTTAAACGGCCGGGAGTGCAGAATGCTACTTCATGTGTACCCCTGAAAAAGGTGTCTCCCCCCTTAATTTTACCTGTCCCCTTAATTTTACCATCAGCAGATGGCCTAAAGTGCCGCCACACTCTATCTGGTCATACCGCCTACGTCACACAAATGGCATGGTCTCCCGACGGCAAAACGCTTGCATCGCCATCAGGAGACGAAACCATCAGGCTTTGGAATGCAGATACTGGCAAAGTCAGTAAGACTCTCGATGAACCATCAAATCGTGTAACATGTGCGAGTTGGTCATCAGACGGCAAACTGCTCGCGGCCGCCTGTTGGGACAAAAAAGTGTATCTCTGGAACATGGACAATAACACTTTCATCGGCGCAATGGAAGGACACTTGGGCGATGTTTATTCTGTTGCATTTTCTCCGAACAACCCAAACCTCCTTGCCTCGGGTGGCACCAAAGATCCGCGTATCCATCTTTGGAATACAGAGAAGATGAGAATTGAATCAACTCTAGACAGCCATGATGGTGGAATACACTCCCTCGTATGGTCCCCAAGTGGTGACGTCCTTGCCTCCTGCTCAGACGAAGATACTATAAAGCTCTGGGACATCAATGATGGCAAACTACAGAGGTCTCTCGAGCTTGGACAACAGTTTCGGGGAGGCATAGCGTGGTCATCCAACGGCCGTTGGCTGGCATCGGCATGTGCGGATGCGACAATCCGTATTTGGAATCCAGAAACAGGTCGACAGGTTCATGTCCTTGAAGGACATTCTGATAAAGTCCGAGGACTGTCGTTTTCCTCGGATAGCAAGCTTATGGCTTCCGTATCGCTCGACGGGACAATCCGTTTGTGGCGTACCGGCACATGGGAAATGCTTCGTGTTATCGAGGAAAAGCAAGTAGAGTTTAACATTTGGCAAGGACTCGCATTTAACCCAAAATCGTCTGTTCTTGCAGCCCCCGCCGCTGAGGATGAACATATTCGGATATGGGACATCGACATTAAGGCAATTCTTGAACTGGACGCTGCAGCCGCTAAGGTCCAATACAAAAATGCCAAGATTGTCCTTCTGGGTGACACAGGAGTAGGGAAATCCGGCTTGGCATGGGTCCTTCTCGGAAACAAGTTTAAGGCAACGGAATCAACACACGGCCGTGAAGTTAAAGTCTTTGGTAAAACGAAAGTTAAGTTAAAGAATGGCAGTAGTGAGACACGGGAGGCGTTTCTTTGGGATATGGGAGGTCAGCCTGTATTCAAAGTTATCCATCAACTACACCTTAACGAGACAACTCTGGCCATCATTGTGATTGATGGAGGGTACGACGATGGTCCATTCGCAGCGGTAAGGTACTGGGGCAAAGCCCTAGAATATGCCTATTCTTTCAACGATAAGCAACCATTCAAGCCGGTAAAATTCCTTGTTGCAGCCCGCGATGATTGTGGAGCAGTGGCCGTATCTCCTGATGCAATCGACCAGATCGTTAAGGAGCTCGGCTTTCAGAAATACATCTCAACAAGTGCCTCAAAAGGCAAGAATATAGAAAACCTTAGAGAAGCCATTAGCGAGGCCATCGACTGGGATTCGCTCCTGGGGGTTTCTTCAACGCAACTTTTTCAACGTATCAAATCGTTTCTCGTTGACGAGAGGGATTGCGGGCAATTGTCAACTTTGGAGGATTTGTATGAAACATTCCTTCGCATGAAAGATGTCGATCCGGAGACACCTCGGCTGCGCAGCCAATTCGAGATTTGCGTTGATCAGCTTAATCGACATGGCTTGATACAAAACCTGTCTTTCGGTAAATATATATTGCTGAAGCCGGAACTGCTGGATTCCTACGTTTATGCGCTCTTTAACGCTGCCGAGAAAAATGAGGAGGGAAAAGGCTGGATTTTGGAAAATGAAGTGTCGAATGACGAGTTTACGAACCCGTGGGACAATTCCATTGCGGACAAAATCGACAAAAAGCAAGGGCAACTTCTCCTGCTTGCCGCAGTCGAAGAGCTTATCAAGCACGAGGTTGTTCTGCGGGAAGAGACTGCTGACGGTAATTACCTCGTGTTTCCCTCCCACCTAACAAGAGAATACCCACATACTCCTGAAATGACAGTAGTAGAAGCCGTCTTCAATTTTGAAGGGCCGGTTTTGAATATCTATGCATCGCTTGTTGTGCGATTGGCGCATAGTCAAATGTTTACGCTGAGTTCCGACGATATGTGGCGGAATACAGCATTCTTTGGGTCGCAGGAGGGGGGCAAGTACGGCCTGGCCCTGACGGGTGGGGTAAATGAGGGTTCGGGGAAGCTATCGCTGTTTTACGACGGCGGAAAAGATGATGTCAAGGTCCAATTCGAGAAATTTGTCGAGGCCCACCTTAACAAGCGAGCACTGGAAGGGACAGTGCTTAAGCAGCGAATCTTTGTGTGCCCTAACCCTGAATGTAGGATGCCCCTGCCGGATGGTTATGTGAAGGTGCTGCAGGATAAAGATAAAAAAGAGTTCAAGTGTCCGTGCGGAGCGACGATATCAATAGTGGATCCCAAGGAGCAGATTGATTTTGGATCGAAATTGGACGAGATGGATCGTCAGGCGGATTCAGGGCGGATTCGGTCGGCGGCGAGATCGGTTATCGAAGGGAAAATTGCTACGCATGATTTCGACGTATTTATGGCTTATAATAGCAAAGACAAGTCGCTTGTCGAAGCTCTTGCAAAGCAGTTGAGAAGTCGGGGCTTGAACCCGTGGTTGGATATGGAGCAGATTCCGCCTGGTCGGTGGTTTCAGGATTTGATTCAAAAGGCGATCCCGAAGGTCGGATGTGCGGCTGTGATTGTCGGCAAAATGGGCCTGGGGAAATGGGAGGCTCTTGAATTGAGAACGTTTATTAGCCAGTGTGTAGAGAAGGGCAAGCCCGTGATACCTGTTTTGCTTCCGGGCGTAGATAAGCTCCCGGATGAGTTGTTGTTTCTTAAGGAGATTGGTTTGGTAAGTTTCGATGCAAACGTTGATGAGGATAAAGGTTTGGACAACTTGGCGTGGGGGATCAGGGGGAAGAGGTGAGGGGAAATTAAAGCGAGGAAGTTAAAGAGGTCGGACACCTTTTTCTAGGGAATCGCGGTTTTTGATGTCTTTAGTTGCGATTTTGCGTGGTATAAAAAAAATAACTATTGAATTTGCCCAAAGAAACTTTCTATTTTATTTTCGCAGCTTGTTTCTGTTTGGTCTTTTAGTAGTTCTATGCATCGGGCGAGGTATTTTAGTTCCTGGGGGGTTATTACGTAGTTATCGTGGTAGCGCGCTCCTACGTAGGCTTGTCTTAGTAAATCAAAACGCTTTCTTTCCTGCTCGGTGCGGAGCGGGAATACTGTGAAAAAGGCTGGGTCGTGATTGGCTGCTAATCTGCGGAGAGTATCGAGGTCGTGGGTCTTGGGTTTGTAATTTGTGTAGACTAATAACACTGTGCCATAAAAAGCCTCTGCGGCCTGATGTAACATAAAGGCTGCTTTTTTGTATTTCTTTTTATTAAAAGTGTACTCAAAAATATCAACAAAATCGTTTGCACTTTCAAACCATTGTTTGAAATCTGCTTTTGCCTGCCCTAGTCTTTCTTTGGGGGTTAGTTCTTTTGGTTCTGCAAGCTCGAACTTTTTTGAGTCGTATAGGATTATTCCTTCTTTTTTGATGTCGCTGAAGAAGTACTGGCCCTTTTTTAGTTTATTGTTTACGAAATTTATTTCATGTGCGATTATTTTGACGGGGGTTTGTACGGGGAGTTTTCCGGCTTCGTCTTCGAGTTGGTACCAGAGATCGAGGTTGTCGGCTAGTGCCTTGGATTTTACTATTGCCAGGATGTCGAAATCGGAGGAGTATTCATAAGTTGTGTTGCCTTCTACGGTGACATCTTCTACCCAATCGCCTCTTGCATAAGAGCCGAAGAGGATGATCATCTCGGCCTGGGGGACCGTCTGGCGAATGATGCCTGTGATACGGGCAATCTCGCCACGTTTACGCTGGGGCAAATGTGCTATTGAATCCTTCATAAATGGTATTATGAGCTATTATGGCCGGATTGTCAAATTTTTATTGACAACAATAAGAGATTATGGTAAATTTGCAGTAGGTTGTGAGAAATCAACTCTTAATATACCGTTGTATGCGTTACTGGTGCTTTGTTGCCCTTGTCCAGACGTATAACGGCGGTTCATGTCTTTATGGGCTTTCCAGCGTTTAGCGTTACGTGTTTTTTTGCGGAGATTGTGCGCGTTTTGATTTAGAAATTTGGTGTGGCTGAGAGCTGTTAATAGTGCCGCGGCTCTCAGCCGAGGCAGTGACGGAATGGTAAACGTACTAGTAAGTGGTTATATGCCATAAGCCAGTCGGCTCAGGGTTATATCACCCTTAAGCCCGGTGTGACTAATTGAAAAGCTGTGGATATACACAGGTGCGTGCCTTGGTATGAGCTGCGCAGGTTCGACCCCTGCCTGCCTTGTTAGATTAAATGTGAATTTATATTTTAAAGGGATTACTTAGACCATACAGGTTACCGTCTCGGCTTTGTGGCGTTACAGGTTTAACGTCGCCGGGGCGGTGATCCCTTTATTCGCTTTAACAAGAGCTTAAACCAAAGGAACTGAATAAATCGAAAAATCGCTGTCGCCTCCGATGGCTTGGGCATCCCAATTTGTATGAACTGGTCGCAAAATGCACTAGGGAGGCGGCAGCCACGTAGATAACTATGAAAGGGATTACTTAGG